>JBJMIG010000091.1:0-137327 GCA_045806965.1 Labedaea sp.
ACAATCTTTCACAACACGACGCTCAACATAACTTCGAGCAGGTCGATGCGACCGTCGAGCTGGTCGATGCGACCGTCGAGCTGGTCGATGCGACCGTCGAGCTGGTCGATGCGACCGACGAGCCGGTCGAGACGTTGGCCGTGTTCGAGCTGGGTCTCGCGGAGGGCTTCGAGGGACTTGGTGTGCGCGCGAAGTCTGGCGTGCACGTCGGAGGCCTCGCGGTCGGCACGGCTGGCGAGGTGGTGGACTTCGGCCATCCGTTCCTCCAGCCTGCTCACGCGGACAGGCAGATCGGCTGCCTCGCTCATTCGGTTACCCCTTCTCCGAAGCGTAGTGCCTGTGTTGGCCACAGCGTCCCGGCCAAGGGCGGAAATCGTCAAATCGGCTATCCACAGGGGTATGACCTGCGGGGATCGACAGAAACGAGAACGTGTTCTAGTCTGGCGGGATGAGCGTCGTTGAGGCCGTGCGGGAGTTGCTGCCGGTACTGCGGGAGCGGGCGCAGGAGACCGAGGACGCCCGCCGGGTGCCGGAGGAGTCGATCAAGTCGCTGCGTCTGGCGGGGTTCTTCAAGCTGCTCCAGCCGAGCCGTTACGGCGGTGCCGAGGCGCATCCGGTCGAGTTCTACCGGGCGGTGCGGTTGATCGCCAGCGCCTGCGGGTCCACCGGATGGGTGGCTTCGGTGCTCGGCTGCCACCCGTGGCAACTCGGGCTGTTCGACGACCGGGCGCAGCGCGAGGTCTGGGGCGAGGACGACGACACGCTGGTCTCCTCCTCCTACGCGCCGATGGGTCGAGCGACCCCGGTCGCCGGCGGCTTCCGGTTCACCGGACGGTGGAGTTTCTCCTCCGGGTGCGATCATGCCGCCTGGGCGTTCCTCGGCGGACTGGTGCTCGACGAGCACGGCCAGCCGACCGACTTCCGGACGTTCCTGTTGCCGCGCGAGGACTACCGGATCGACGACGTGTGGGACACGATCGGGCTGCGCGGCACCGGCAGCAACGACATCGTCGTGGCCGACGTGTTCGTGCCCGAGCATCGCACGCTGTCCTTTGTGGACACCGGTAGGTGTGCCTGCCCAGGGCAGGAGGTGAACACCGGCCCGCTCTACCGGTTGCCGTTCGCCTCGGTGTTCTCCTGCTCGATCTCGGTTCCGGTGATCGGCATGGCCACCGGGGCCTACCAGGCCTACGTCGAGCACACCAGGGAGCGGGTCCGTGCCTCGACCGGTGGCCGGGCCGCCGAGGACGCGTTCAACCAGCTTCGGATCGCCGAGGCGGCCAGCCGGATCGACGGCGCCGCGCTACAGATCGAGCGGAACATCGGCGAGGAACTCGAGTTCGCCTCGGCCGGGGAGAAGATCCCGTTCCCGCTGCGCATGCGGGTGCGCCGGGACCAGGTGAACGCCACCGGCGCGGCGATCGAGGCGGTGGACCGGCTCTTCGAGAGCGCGGGCGGCCGGGCGCTCAAGGTGGGCACGCCGATCCAACGCTTCTGGCGCGACGCGCATGCCGGCCGGGTACACGCGATCAACGACCCGGAGAAGGCGTTGGCCATGTTCGGCCAGGCGGAACTCGGCCTGAAGGTGCACGATGCCTGGGTCTGAGCCGGGCAATCACGCCGACGTCGGCGGCTTCCGGTTGCACTACCACGAGTCCGGCACCGGGCCCGCGGTGGTGCTGCTGCACGGCGGTGGCCCGGGCGCCTCGGGGTGGAGCAACTTCGGCCGCAACCTGCCGGTGTTCGCCGAGCGGTTCCGCACCCTGCTGGTCGACCAGCCCGGCTTCGGCGATTCGGACAAGCCGGAGATCACCGGCCACTACTTCACCTTCAGCGCGGACGCGCTGCTCGGGCTGCTCGACAAGCTGGACATCGAGCGGGCGCACCTGGTCGGCAACTCGCTCGGCGGCGGCACCGCGGTGCGGTTCGCGCTGCGCCACCCGGACCGGGCCGGCCGGCTGGTGCTGATGGCGCCGGGCGGGCTCAGCCTCAACGTGCTCTCCCCCGACCCGACCGAAGGAGTCAAGCGGCTCTACGCGTTCGCCGCGCCGCCGGGGCCGAGCCGGGAGAAGCTGGCCGAGTTCCTGCGCGCGCTGGTGTTCGACCGCTCGCTGGTTACCGATGAGCTGGTGGAGGAACGGTTTCGGCACGCCGCCGCGCCGGAGTCGTTGCGTGCCATGGCCTCCATGGGCGCGTCGTTCACCCGGCCGGAGACCGCGGAGGATGGGCTGCTCTGGCGCGAGGCGTACCGGTTGCGCCAGCGGGTGCTGCTGGTCTGGGGTCGCGAGGACCGGGTCAACCCGCTGGACGGCGCGCTCGCCGCGGTGAAGCTCATTCCCCGTGCGGAGCTGCACGTGTTCGGCCGCTGCGGACACTGGGCGCAGGTGGAGCGGTTCGCCGAGTTCAACCGGCTGGCCATGGACTTCCTCGAAGGAGAGCGCTGATGGGCATCCGATCCCTTGGCTACCTGCGCATCGAGGCGACCGACCTGCCCCGCTGGCGCGAGTTCGGCCTCAAGGTGCTCGGCATGGTGGAGGGCAAGGGTGCCGTGCCCGACGCGCTGTACTTGCGGATGGACGACTTCCCGGCCCGGCTGGTCGTCCTGCCCGGCGCGCAGGACCGGCTCGCCGCGTCCGGCTGGGAGGTGGCCAACGTCGGCGAACTCGGTGAGGTGTGTGGCCGGCTGGAGGCGGCCGGCGTGCCGTACAAGCAGGGCAGCGCGGCCGAGGCGGCCGACCGGCGCGTGACCGACCTGATCACCGTCGAGGACCCGTCCGGCAACACCCTGGAGATCTTCCACGGCGCGGCGCTCGAGCACCGCCGCGTGGTGAGCCCCTACGGCCACCGGTTCGTCACCGGCGAGCAGGGCCTCGGCCACGTCGTACTGTCCACTCGGGACGATGAGGCGGCCCTGCGGTTCTACCGGGACGTGCTCGGCTTCCGGCTGCGCGACTCGATGCGCCTGCCACCGCAACTCCTCGGGCGCCCGGCCGACGGGCCGCCCGCCTGGCTGCGCTTCTTCGGCTGCAACCCGAGGCACCACAGCCTGGCCTTCCTGCCGATGCCGACGCCGAGCGGGATCGTGCACCTGATGGTCGAGGTGGAGACGGCGGATGACGTGGGGCTCTGCCTCGACCGGGCGCTGCGCCGCAAGGTGCCGCTCTCGGCCACGCTCGGCCGGCACGTCAACGACCTGATGATGTCCTTCTACCTGAAGACACCCGGCGGTTTCGACGTGGAGTTCGGCTGCGACGGCAGGACCGTCGACGACGAGCGCTGGATCGCCCGGGAGAGCACCGCGGTCAGCTTGTGGGGCCACGACTTCAGCGTGGGCGCGGCTCGGTCGTGATCGGCACGGCGGTCGACCCGGTCCGGTTCCGGGCCGCGCTCGGACAGTTCTGCACCGGGGTGACCGTGGTGACCGCCTTGGCCGGCACGCAGCCGGTCGGCTTTGCCTGCCAGGCCTTCGCCGCGCTGTCCCTCGACCCGCCGCTGGTGCTGTTCTGCCCCGGCCGGCGCTCCAGGGCGTGGCCCGTGATCGAGCGGGCCGGCCGGTTCTGCGTGAACGTTCTGACCCACCGACAGCGTGGGGTCAGTGCCGCGTTCGGACGGTCCGGAGCGGACAAGTTCGCCGCGGTCGGCTGGTCCCCGGCACCGTCCGGCGCGCCGGTGCTCGACGGAGTGCTCACCTGGTTGGACTGTGCGGTTGACACGGTGCACGAGGCCGGGGACCACTTCATAGTGGTCGCACGAATAACCACAATTGGCGAGTCGCGGAACGAGCGACCGTTACTGTTCTATCGCGGAACGTATACGGTCACCGAATCAACTGAACCGGCACCGGGAATTCTGGACAATTTAGCGACCTGGTCACGAAACGATATGTGGATCTGAGCCAGGTTCACTCTATCGGGGTGTAGCGGATAGGGTGTATGGCGCGACACCCACCGTGGTCTGCCACGCTTCCTCACGCACCGCCTGGAGTGACCATGAGCCTGCAGCGTGCTCTCTCGAATGACCCGGATCTGCATCTCGCGCCATTGTTCGCGCAACGCATCGGCGAGGAAGTGATCCCGAAGGGACGGCTGCCGGACGGGCCGATGCCGGCCGGCGTGGCCGCCGGAATCGTCCGGTCCCGGCTGCTGCTCGACGGGCGCGCCGCGCTGAACCTGGCCACGTTCTGCACCACGACGGCCGAGCCGGAGCTCGAGCGGATCTACGCCGAGACCGCCTCGATCAACCTGATGAACCGGGAGGAGTACCCGGCCAGCTCCGACCTCGAGCGGGAGTGCGTCAACGCGCTCGCCGGGCTGTGGCACGAGCGCGACGGGAGGTTCGTCGGCTGTTCGACCAGCGGCAGCTCGGAGGCGGTGATGCTGGGCGGATTGGCCATGCTGCGGTACTGGCACGAGCGCGGGGCCGGCTCCGACGGCGGGCGGGCGAACCTGGTCTTCGGCTCGCATGTGCACGTCTGCTGGCCGAAGTTCTGCAACTACTGGAACGTCGAGGCGAGGGTGTTGCCGATCGCGGAGGGCCGCACGGTGCTCGACCCGGAGCGGACCGTCGCGGCTGTCGACGAGCACACCATCGGCGTGATCGGGGTGCTCGGCAGCACGCAGGACGGCCGGTACGACCCGATCGCGGAGATCGCCGCCGGGCTCGACCAATTGGCCGCGAGCGGCGGTCCGGACGTCCCGCTGCACATCGACGCGGCCAGCGGCGGATTCGTCGCGCCGTTCCTGGATGCCACGACTCCGTGGGACTTCGCACTCGCCCGGGTGCGGTCGATCAACGCCTCCGGGCACAAGTTCGGCCTGGTGTACCCGGGCGCCGGCTGGTGCCTGTGGCGCGATCCGGAGTACCTGCCCGAATCCCTGATATTCGACTGCAATGTATTGGGCGGGCACCATCCGACGTTCACGCTGAACTTCTCGCGTTCCGCGTCCGGCGTTGTCGCGCAGTATTACCAGTTCCTACGCAACGGAATGTCCGGGTACCGGCGTATCGCGCAACGCTGCCGGGAGACCGCGCGCCACGTCGCCGCCGGCATCCAGATGCTTGGGCGGTACGAGATCGTCGGCGACGGCGAGGACCTGCCCGTGGTGGCATTCCGCTTGCACGACACCAACGCCGCCGGTTTCACCGTCTATCATCTGTCCGAGGCGTTGAAGGGCGACGGCTGGCACGTTCCCGCATACAGCCTGCCGCCGAACCTCGACCACGTGGACGTGATCCGGGTGGTCTGCCGGCAGGGTTTCACCATCGACCTGGCCGACAGGTTTCTGGAAAGCCTGGCGCGCCATACCAAACGGCTCACCGCGCACCCGTTCCCGCTGCCCGGCGCGGAGACCGCCCTCACCTTTACCGACTGAGCGGCGGCCGATGACCGCTTGATCGCTACGTGCCGCGGCGGCGTCCGCGGTGCTCACCGAGCCCGGCGAGCCGGCTTTGGCGGGACAGGCGACAATCCCGGCATGACCCAATCCGAGGGCCGCTACTCCGGCAAGACCGCGTGGGTCCGGAACATGCAGACGCCGCTGCGCGCCTTCCTGCGCACCGAGACCGGCAGCGCCGCCGTGCTGCTCGCCGCCACCGTGGCCGCGCTCGCCTGGATCAACCTCGCGCCGCAGAGCTACGAGGCGGTGTGGGGCACCCAGCTCGCGGTCCGCGTCGGCGACAGCGGTCTCACCATGGACCTGCGGCACTGGGTCAACAGCGGGCTGATGACGTTCTTCTTCTTCGTCATCGGGCTTGAGGCGCGCCGCGAGTTCGACATGGGCGAACTGCGCGAGCGGCGGCGGATGACACTGCCGCTGGTGGCGGGGCTCTGTGGAATGGCCGTGCCGGTGCTGATCTATCTGGCCGGCAACGTGGGCAGTCCGGCCGCGGCCGGCTGGGGTGTCGCGATGTCCACCGACACCGCGTTCGCCCTCGGCATGCTGGCCATCATCGGGCCCCGATTTCCGGCTCGGCTGCGCACCTTCGTGCTCACCGTCACGGTGGTGGACGACCTGGTGGCGCTGCTGGTGATCACGCTGGCCTACAGCGAGCACGTCTCGGTGCCGGCGCTGCTGGCCGCGGTCGGCATCTTCGCCGGGATGGTGGCGCTCAAGCTGGCCCGGTTCCACTACGGCCCGCTGTACTTCGTGCTCGGCGTGGCGGTCTGGGTGGCGCTGGTCAAGTCCGGGGTCGAGCCGGTGGTGGTCGGTCTCGCCATGGGCCTGCTCACCTTCGCCTCACCGGCCGCGCGCGGCGACCTGGAGCGGGCCACGGACCTGTTCCGGCTCTTCCGCGAGCAGCCGACCGCCGAGCTGGAGCGGGAGGCTCGGCTCGGCGTGCGCGCCGCGATCTCCCCGAACGAGCGGCTCGCGCTGGTGTTCCACCCGTGGACCAGCTACCTGATCGTGCCGTTGTTCGCGTTGTCCAACGCCGGAGTCGCGATCAGCGGTGAGTTTCTGGCGAGGGCGTTGCGTTCCCCGGTCACGCTCGGCATCGTGATCGGTTACCTGGTCGGCAAGCCGATCGGCGTGGTCGGCGGGACCTGGCTGGTCGCCCTGCTCAGCCGGGGCCGGCTGCGGCCGCCGGTCGGCTGGGCGGCGGTGGCAGGCGCCGGCACGTTGACCGGCATCGGGTTCACCGTCTCGCTACTGATCGCCTCGCTCGCCTTCCGGGGCGACCAGCTCGAGGAGGCGAAGCTGGGCGTGCTCACCGCCGCGCTGCTCGCCTCGCTGCTCACCTGGGTGCTGTCCTCGGCCACCTCGGCGCTGCCCAAGCCGGTCCGCGACCGGGTGCTGCTCGGCACCGCGGAGAGCATCGTGGACCTCGGCGTGCCGGTCGACCCGGACACCGACCACATCCGCGGGCCGCGAGCGGCGGCGATCACCCTGGTCGAGTACGGCGACTTCGAGTGCCCGTACTGCGGGCTGGCCGAGGACGTGGTGCGCGACCTGCTGGCCGACTTCGGTGACGTGCGTTACGTCTGGCGGCACCTGCCGCTCACCGACGTGCATCCGCGCGCCCAGCTCGCCGCCGAAGCCGCGGAGGCGGCCGGCGCGCAGGGCCGGTTCTGGGAGATGCACGACCTGCTGTTCCAGCACCAGGACGAGCTGCAACCGATGCGGCTGGCCGGCTACGCCCGCGAGCTCGGTCTCGACGTCGAGCTGTTTGGCAAGGCGCTGCGCGAGCACGAGTTCGCGCCCCGCGTGGCCGAGGACGTCGACTCGGCGGATCTGAGCACGGTGTCCGGCACGCCGACGTTCTTCATCAACGGCCGGCGTCACCACGGCGCATTCAACATCGACGCGCTGTCCACGGCGATCCGGACCGCGCGGGCGCGGGCGGAGGTGCGCGCCGGCGCGCTGCCCTCCGGCGAGACACCGTGACCCCTCTCAGCCCGCCCGGAAGCACCCGTCACGGGCTGAGCCGAGCCAGGTGCTCGCGCGGGTGCCCGAACAGCTGGGCGCCGCCGTGCGCGCGCTTGAAGTACAGGTGCGCGTCGTGTTCCCAGGTGATCGCGATCCCGCCGTGCAGCTGGATCATCTCACCGGCCACTGTGGACAGTGCGTCGGCACAGTAGATCTTGGCCACGGCAGCGGCTCGCGGCAGGTCCGCGGCGGTCGCGGCGGCCAGTGCGGCCGACTCGGCGGTCTCCACGAGCACGTGCAGGTCGGCCATCCGGTGTTTGAGCGCCTGGAAGCTGGCCAGCGGCCGGCCGAACTGCACCCGCTCCTTGGTGTAGGCCACGGTCAGCTCGAGGCAACGCCGGGCGGTGCCGGCCTGTTCGGCGGCGAGCGCCGCGCAGGCCACATCGCGAACCCGGTCGAGGTGCTCCGCGCCGCCGAGCCGGCGCCCGGCCGCGCCGGAGAACCGCACCGTGGCGAGGTGTCTGGTCGGGTCGAGGGCCGGGGTGCGCTCGCGGTGCACCCCGGGCTGGCCGGGATCCACCTCGAACAGGGCTGGCCCGTCGCCGGTCTGCGCGACCACCACCAGCAGGTCGGCCGCGGCGCCGTCCAGGACGTAGTGCGCGGTTCCGGTGACCGTCCAGTCGACGGTGGAGGTGGGGCCGGCCGCGCAGGCCGCCTCGTCCGGCGACCAGCGTCCGTCCGGGCCGACCCAGGCCAGTGCGGCGACCGTGCGGCCGGCCGCGATGCCGGGCAGCAGCCGCCGGCGGGCCGGCTCGTCGCCGGCGGCGAGCACGGCCCTGGCGGCGAGCACCGCGGAGCCGAGCATCGGGCCGGGGGTCAGCGTCCTACCGAGCTCGGCCTGCACCACCGCCACCTCGGACAGGCCGGCGCCGAGGCCGCCGTACTCCTCGGGGATGCCCAACCCGGCCACTCCGATCCCGGTGCACAGCCGGGTCCACAGCGCGCGGTCGAACCCGGCGGGGGAGGCGGCCGCGGCGCGCACCCGCGCACTGTCGGACTCCCGCGCCAGCAGGGCGCGCACCGAGTCGCGCAACGCCAGCCGCTCGTCGGTCAGGTCGGTCGGCTCCGGGGACACCTGTCGGGACACTCCCTGATTTAACCAAACAATCGCTTGGTTGACTATCCGAGGACGGTCATGAGCCAACCGGTTCGCTAGGGTCGGAGGCAGAGTGCGGGCCGGGGACCGGAGAGGAGCCTGGGTCATCGAAGAGGGGCAACTGGTCGCCGGTCGCTACCGCCTGGTCGAGGCTGTCGGCAGCGGTGGGATGGGCGTGGTCTGGCGGGCCGAGGACGAGCGGCTCGCCCGTACCGTCGCGGTCAAGCAGCTGCTCACCCGGCCCGGGCTGTCCGAGTCGCAGGCCGAGGATGTCCGGCGCCGGGCCATGCGGGAGGCGCGCACCGCCGCGCGATTACAGCACCGCAATGCCATCGCCGTGTTCGACGTGGTCGACCACGACGGCAACCCCTGGCTGGTGCTCGAGTTCCTGCGCTCGCAGAGCCTCTCCGCGGTGCTCGCCGAGCGCGGCCCATTGCCCGCCGCCGAGGTGGCCAGGATCGGCGCGCAGGTGGCCGCCGCGCTCACCGCTGCCCACGAGGCCGGGATCGTGCACCGGGACGTCAAGCCGGGCAACATCCTGCTCAACGACGAGGGCGTGGCCAAGATCACCGACTTCGGGATCTCCCGCACGCTCGACGACGGCACCATCACGCAGACCGGGATGATCGCGGGCACACCCGCCTACCTCGCACCGGAGGTGGCCAGGGGCAAGGAGCCGGGCCGCGAGTCCGACGTGTTCTCCCTCGGTGCCACGCTGTACCACGCGATCGAGGGCGCCCCGCCGTTCGGCACCAACACCAACGCGCTCGCCCTGCTGCACGCGGTCGCCTCCGGCCACGTGCCGCCGCCGGCCCGCGCCGGCCTGCTGACCCCGCCGCTGATGGGCATGCTCGCGGCCGAGCCCGGTGCGCGGCCGAGCATGAACGGGGTGGCGGCGAGCCTGGCCAGCCTGGAGACCCAGCGGTTGGACGAGCAGCGCACCGTCCCGGTGCGGCCGTCCGTCGTGGTGCAGCCCGGTCCCACCAGGGACCTGCCGAAGCTCGAGCCGGCGGCGCCCGGCCGGGGCGCACCGGTCCGCGCCGGCTCCCGCCGGCCGTTCCTGGTCATCGCGCTGGTCGCGGCGTTCGTGGTGGCCGGCGTGCTCACCGCCGTGCTGATCAACGCGGCGCGCAAGCCGGGCACGGCGAGCGGGCCGCCGTCGACCAGTCAGCCGACGAGCTCGTCGGCGCCCCGGTCGTCGACCCGACCGGCCACCGCGGTGCCGGCGCAGATCAACTGGCAGACCGCGGGTGAGCTGGTCATCGACTACTACAGCGGCGCCGACAATCGTGCGGCCACCTGGGCCATGCTCGGCCGAAACGGCCGCGCGACGTTCGGCGACCAGGCCGGTTTCGAGCGCTACTGGAGTCAGTTCAAGCAGGTCAGCGCGCGTAACGCGCGCGGCGTCACGCCCAACCAGGATGGGTCGGTCAACGTTCCGGTCGACGTCACCTACACCACGCCGGACGGGGCCAACCGCCAGGAACACAAGGTCCTGCGCGTGGTCAACGAGGACGGCCACCTCGCGATCGACTCGGACGCCCGCTGACCCTTACTCACGTTCCGCGGCCGCCTTCATGTCCTTGGCTCGCAGGCCGGCGAGCGAGTCGACGCCCACCTCGGCGTTGTGCGCATGGGCGAAATGGTGCAGGCCGAACGCGGCGTCCATGCCGGCGCGCAGGCCCATCTGGTCCTCCGCCTGGTTGACCGCGCGCTTGGCCAGGGCGAGGCCGAACTGGGGTAGCTCGGCGATCCGCCCGGCCAGCGCCAGGGTCTCGGTCTCCAGGTCGGCCCGCGGCACCACCCGGTTCACCATGCCGAGCTGGTAGGCCCTCGCGGCGTCGAAGCGGTCCCCGGTGAACAGGAACTCCTTGGCCGCTCTCGGGCCGAGCACCCAGGGGTGGGCGAAGTACTCGACACCGGGAATCCCCATCCGTACCACGGGATCGGCGAAGAAGGCGTCGTCCGCCGCGATGATCAGGTCGCACACCCAGGCCAGCATCAGGCCGCCGGCGATGCACGCGCCGTGCACCATCGCGATGGTCGGCTTGGGGATCTCCCGCCACCGCCGGCACATGCCGAGGTAGACCTCCATCTCCCTGGCGTAGCGCGCGTCCCCGCCGGTCCGGCCGACATGGTCCCACCACAGCACGGCGGTGCGCTCGAAGGAGACGTCCACGTCCCGGCCCGGTGTGCCGATGTCGTGCCCGGCGGAGAAGTGCTTGCCGGAGCCGGCAAGCACGATCACCCGCACCGCGTCGTCTTCCACCGCGCGCCGAAAGGCCGCGTCCAGCGCGTAGGTCATCGCGGAGTTCTGCGCGTTGCGGAACTCGGGCCGGTTCATGGTCACCACGGCGACCGCGTCCCTGCGTTCGTATTCGACGGTCACGGGATGCTCCTGAGCAGGCGTTTGAGAATCTTGCCGGACGGGTTGCGCGGCAGCTCGGCGCGAATCTCGACGTGCCGGGGCACCTTGTAGTTGGCCAGCAGGCGTTTGCAGTGCAGCAGCACCTCTTCCGCGGACACCGTGCGGCCGGGCGCCGCGATGACGAACGCCTTGCCGACCTCTCCGAGCCGCTCGTCGGGCACCCCGATCACCGCCGACTCGGCCAGCCCGTCCAGCCGGGCCAGCACCTGCTCCACCTCGGCCGGATAGACGTTGAAGCCGCCGCAGACGTACATGTCCTTGAGCCGGTCGGTGATGGTCAGGTAGCCGCGTTCGTCCAGCCGCCCGACATCCCCGGTGTGCAGCCAGCCGTCCGCGTCGATGGCCTCGGCGGTCCCCGCCGGGTCGTCGACGTAGCCGAGCATCACGTTGGGACCCCGCAACAGGATCTCCCCGGTGCCATCGGCGATCCGCACCGCCATCGCGGCTACCGCCCGGCCGGAGGTGGTGGCGACCGTGTCCGGATCGTCGTCCGGCCGGCACATGGTAGCCACCACCGCCTCGGTCAGCCCGTATGCGGTCAGCACCGCGACGCCGAGCTCGGCGCGCATCCGCTCGACCAGGGCGACCGGCACCGTGGCCGCGCCGGTCACCGCGAGCCGCAGCGAGGACAGGTCGCAATTCGTCCGAAGTGGACTGTCCAGCATGGTCTGGTAGATCGTCGGCGGGCCGGGCAGCACGGTGATCCGCTCCCGCTCCACCAGTCGCATCGCCGCACCGGCGTCGAAGACCGCCTGCGGCACCAGGGTCGCGCCGGACACCAGGCAGGCCAGAATCCCCGCCTTGAAGCCGAAGCTGTGAAAGAAGGGGTTGATCACCAGGTAGCGGTCGGCCGGGGTGAGCCCGGCGCACCGCGCCCAGACCCGGGCCACGCCGAGGGACTGGCGATGCGTGCTCATCGCGCCCTTGCTCCGGCCGGTGGTGCCGGAGGTGAACAGGATGTCGCTCACCGCATCCGGGCTGACCGGGCCACGCTCCGCGGGTCCGTCGCCGGTGTCTCGATCGATGTCCCAGTCGGTGTCCCAGGTGTCGTCGCCGCCCGGGCCTTCGACCGGGATCCGGAACGTCGGCAGCGGTTCCAGGCCGGCGGCGCGCAGCTCGGCCTGCCGGTCGACGCCGAGGAACGGGCGGGCCAGGAACAGCGCGACGGCTCGGCTGCGCCGGATGACGTCGGCCATCTCGGGCCCGGTGAACCGGGTGTTCACCGGGACGAGCGTCGCACCGGCGTAGAGGATGCCGAGCGCCGCCTCGATCCAGTGGTAGGTGTTCGGCGAGCAGACCGCCACCCGCGCACCCGGCCGGACGCCCGCGACGGCCAGCCGGTTCGCCACCCGACGGACCCGCCGGTGCAGTTCGGTGAAGCCGTACCGGACCTGGAACCGGGGATCGGCCACGGCCTCCGCATCGCCGAACTCCCGGTCGGCCCGGATCAGCGCTTCGGGGATGGTGGCGGCCACCGGCCAATCCTACCGAGCAAGTGCTTGGTAGGCTAGCCTGCCAGTGTGGACGGCATGAACGACAGCGTGGACGGTGATTTTCGCGCGACGGTGCGGGCCTGGCTGACGGACAACCTGACCGGCGACTTCGCCGCGCTTCGTGGCGTTGGCGGCTCCGGCCGCGGCCACGAGGGGTTCCAGGCGCGGCTGGCCTGGGAACGGCACCTCGCCTCGGCCGGCTGGTCCTGTCTCGGCTGGCCGGTCGAGCACGGCGGCCGGGGTGCGACGGTGGGCCAGCAGGTGATCTTCCACGAGGAGTACGCCCTGGCCGGCGGCCCGGCCAGGGCCAACCACTTCGGCGAGCACCTGATCGGCCCGACCCTGATCGCGTTCGGCACGCCCGAGCAGCAGCGCCGGTTCCTGCCGCCGATCCGGGCGGTCGAGGAGTTGTGGTGCCAGGGCTACTCCGAGCCGGGCGCCGGCTCCGACCTGGCCTCGGTGGCCACCGCGGCGGTGCCGGACGGCGACGAGTGGGTGATCACCGGGCAGAAGGTGTGGACCTCGTACGCGCACATCGCCGACTGGTGCTTCGTGGTGGCCAGGACCGAGCCGGGCTCGCGCCGCCACCACGGGCTGTCCTACCTGCTTGTTCCCATGGATCAGCCCGGGGTGCAGGTACGTCCAATTAAGCAACTCACCGGCAACGCGGAGTTCAACGAGGTGTTCTTCGACGGTGCCAGGACCGCGCGCGAGCACGTGGTCGGCGAGCCGGGCGACGGCTGGCGGGTGGCCATGGGCACGCTGGCCTTCGAGCGCGGCGTGGCCACCGTCGGCCAGCAGGTCGGGTTCCGCCGCGAACTGGCCGCCCTGGTCGAGCTGGCCGAACAGAACGGCGCGCTGGCCGACCCGGTGCTGCGCGAGAAGCTGGTCCGGGCCGGGGTGGGTCTCGACGTCATGCGCGCGCACACGCTGCGCACCCTCGGCACGGTCGCGCCGGGGACCGCGTCGGTGGCCAAGCTGCTGTGGGCCAACTGGCACCGCGCACTCGGCGAACTGGCCATGGAGGTGCGCGGCGCGGCGTCGATGGTCTACGCGGACGACCTCGACCCCTGGCAGCGGCTGTTCCTGTTCAGCCGGGCGGACACGATCTACGGCGGGGCGAACGAGATTCAGCGCAACATCATCGCCGAGCGGGTGCTCGGCCTGCCCCGGGAACCGAAGGGATGACCGGGCTGCTTGCCGGGAAGGTCGTCGTGGTGACCGCGGCGGCCGGGGCCGGCATCGGCCGGGCGGCGGCCAGGCGCTGTCTGGAGGAGGGCGCGTCCGTCGTGCTGAGCGACCGGCACGAGCGGCGCCTGGCCGAGACCGCCGCCGAGCTGGCCGGTGCCCACCCCGGCCGGGTACACGCGCTGAGCTGCGATGTCACGGTCGAGGATCAGGTCCGCACGCTGCTCGACGGCGCGGCCGGCCACTTCGGACGGATCGACGTGATGATCAACAATGCCGGGCTCGGCGGGGACCGGTCCATCCTGGAGATGTCCGACGAGGACTGGACCGCGGTGCTCGACGTGACGCTGACCGGCACCTTCCGGTGCACCAGAGCGGTGCTGCGGCACATGGTCGCCCGCGGCGGTGGCGGCGCGGTGGTCAACAATGCCTCGGTGATCGGATGGCGGGCGCAGCGCGGCCAGGCGCACTACGCCGCGGCCAAGGCCGGGGTCATGGCGCTGACCCGGTGTGCCGCGCTGGACGTCGCGGCGCACGGCATCCGGGTCAACGCGGTGGCGCCGAGCCTGGCGATGCACCCGTTCCTGGCCAGGACCACCAGTTCGGAGCTGCTCACCGAGCTCGCCGGCCGGGAGGCCTTCGGCCGGGCCGCGCAGCCGTGGGAGGTGGCCAACGTGATGGTGTTCCTGGCCAGCGACCTCGCCGGTTACCTGACCGGCGAGGTGATCTCGGTCAGCAGCCAGCATCCATGAGAGTCAGCGCAGGGTCCGCGAGAGGACACAGATGAGCCGCAGGGACGAACTGCTCGCGCTGGCCGCGCGGATGTTCGCCGAGCGTGGGTTCCGGGCCACCACGGTGCGGGACATCGCGGACGCGGCGGGCATCCTGTCCGGCAGCCTCTACCACCACTTCGACTCCAAGGAGTCCATGGTGGACGAGATCCTGACCGCGTTCCAGGAGGAACTGTTCGGCCGCTACGAGGAGATCGTCGCGCGGGGCGACGGACCGAGGGAGACGCTCGAGGCGGTCGTGGCGGCGTCGTTCGAGTCGATCGACCGGCACCACCACGAGGTGGCCATCTACCAGAACGAGGCGAAGTACCTGGCGCAGTTCGAGCGGTTCGGCTACCTGCGCGAGCGCAACCGGCAGTTCCGCAAGCTGTGGGCGGGCATCCTGGCCGACGGGGTGTCCGCCGGGGTGTTCCGCGCGGATCTCGACGTCGAGCTGGTCTACCGGTTCATCCGGGATACCGTGTGGGTCGCGGTGCACTGGTACCGGCCGGGCGGTGAGCTGTCCTGCGCCGAGATCACCCGGCAGTACCTCGGCATCCTGCTGGACGGGATCGCGACCCCCCGGCGGCGGCGATGAACGCCTACGTGATCGACGCGGTCCGCACTCCGGTCGGCAGGCGCGGTGGAGCGCTGCGCGCGGTGCACGCCGCCGATCTCGGCGCGCACGTCCTGGCCGCGCTGATCGACCGGCAGGACGTCGACCCCGCCGAGGTGGACGACGTGATCTTCGGCTGCGTGGACACGATCGGTTCGCAGGCCGGTGACATCGCCAGGACCGCGTGGCTCGCCGCCGGTCTGTCCGAGGAGGTGCCCGGCGTCACCGTCGACCGGCAGTGCGGGTCCAGCCAGCAGGCGCTGCACTTCGCCGCACAGGCGGTGCTGAGCGGGATGGCCGATCTGGTGGTGGCCGGCGGGGTGCAGAACATGAGCCAGATCCCGATCGGCTCGGCGATGAGCGTCGGCGTCCCGTTCGGCTTCGACACCCCCTTCGCGGGCTCCCGGGGCTGGGAGCACCGCTACGGCGACGAGGAGATCTCCCAGTTCCGGGCGGCCGACCTGATCGCCGCGCGGTGGGGGCTGGACCGCGAGTCGCTCGAGGCCTTCGCGCTGACCAGCCACGAACGCGCGGTCACGGCCATCGATGATGGCCGCTTCGACCGCGAGATCGTGCCGATCGGCGGGTTCGACGCCGACGAGGGACCGCGCCGGGACACCTCGGCGGCGGCGCTGGCCGCGCTGCCGCCGCTTCGTCCCGGCGGTGTCATCACGGCCGGGCTGGCCAGCCAGATCTCGGACGGAGCCAGCGCGGTGCTGGTCGCCTCCGAGCGGGCGGTGGCCCGGCACCGCCTCACCCCGAGGGCCCGGATTCACCACGTCTCGGCCCGCGGCGCCGACCCGGTGCTGATGCTGACCGCGCCGATCCGGGCCACCCGCCACGCGCTCGAGCGGGCCGGCATGTCGATCGCGGACATCGACCTGTTCGAGGTGAACGAGGCGTTCGCCAGCGTGGTGCTGGCCTGGGCCAAGGAGACCGGTGCGAACCTTGACCGGGTCAACGTCAACGGCGGCGCCATCGCCCTTGGCCACCCCATCGGCGCCACCGGCACCCGGTTGTTCACCACCCTGCTGCACGAGTTGGAGCGCACCGGAACCCGGTTCGGCCTGCAAACCATGTGCGAGGGGGGCGGCCAAGCCAACGTCACCATCGTGGAGCGGCTCGGCTGAAGCAGGGTTCCGACGTCGGCTCGATGGCCCGCCGGCCGCTCACGCCGCTCGCGCGGGATTGGGGCTTGGCGCCGCCGATCGAGTACTGCTTGACCTTGACCGAGAGTCCATCCTCGTCGCGACGACCTAGGCTGAGCAGAATGTCTCAGCTGTGCGGGAGGCCATGACCATGGCGATGATGCCGATCACCGACTCGATGTTCCTGGTCGCCGAGTCGCGGGAGCACCCGATGCACGTCGGCGGACTCCAGCTGTTCGAGCTGCCGGACGGGGCCGGGCCGGACTACGTCAGCGAGCTGTACCGGCAGCTGGTGCGCGAGGTGGATGTTCGGCCGTTGTTCCGCAAGCGGCCGATGGACCCGGTGAGCAGCGTGGGGCAGTTCGCCTGGACCAACGACAGCGACCTGGATCTGGAGTACCACGTCCGGCTCTCCGCGCTGCCCCGGCCGGGCCGGGTGCGCGAGCTGCTCGAGCTGACCTCCCGGCTGCACGGCTCGCTGCTCGACCGGCATCGCCCGCTGTGGGAGTTCACCGTCATCGAAGGGTTGCAGGACAACAGGTTCGCCACCTACAACAAGGTGCACCACGCGCTGCTGGACGGGGTGTCGGCGCTGCGGCTGCTGCAACGCTCGCTCAGTGAGGACGCCGATGAGCGGGACATGCGGCCGATCTGGTCGCCCCGGGTGCGCACCGACGCGTCGAGCCGGGGCCCGAGCTCGGCGGCCGGCGGGTTCTCGTTCGGCGGTGTGCGCTCCGCCGCCATCGCGCTGCGCGACCTGGCCGGGCTCGGCCCGACCGCCGTCCGGGTGATCAACGACGCGTTCCACCAGCAGTCGGCCGGGCTGCGGTTCAAGGCCCCCAAGTCGATGTTCAACGTGGCCATCACCGGGGCCAGGCGGTTCGCCGCGCAGGGCTGGCCGCTCGACCGGATCAAGGGCGTGCGCAAGGCGATCGGCGGTGCGACGCTGAACGACATCATGCTGGCCATGTGCGCCGGGGCGCTGCGCCGCTACCTGCTGGAGCTCGGCGCGTTGCCGGACAAGCCGCTGGTGGCGGCCATCCCGATGTCGCTGCGCACGGACGCGGCGAAGGGCGTGACCGAGGGCAGCATGGGCGGCAACGCGGTCGGCATCATCCTGTGCAACCTGGCCACCGATCAGGACGACCCGGCGGTGCGGCTGGCCGAGATCCGGGCGTCCATGCAGAAGGGCAAGCAGGTCTACCACGGGCTGAGTCCGCTTCAGGTGACCGCGTTGAGCGCGATCCCGATGGCACCGCTGGCCATCTCCACGCTGCCCGGGGCCATGCGGATCACCCCGCCCGCGTTCAACGTGCTGATCTCCAACGTGCCCGGCCCGCACAAGTCGCTGTACTGGAACGGCGCCCGGATGACCGGGATCTACCCGCTGTCCATCCCGTACGAGGGGCAGGCCCTGAACATCACGGTGACCAGCTACGCGGGCAACCTGAACTTCGGGCTCACCGGCTGCCGGCGCAGCGTCCCGCACCTGCAACGGCTGCTCACCCATCTGGAGGACTCGCTGGCGGAACTGGAGAAGACCGTCGCCTGACAGCGGCGACCGGCCGGCTACTACTGAGGACGGTCGAGCTGGTCCGGACGGGTCACCATCTCATCCGGCGGGAGCACGACCGAGTCCACCACGATCACACCACCGTGCCGGGCCGACTGGGCGCGCCGCTCGGCCACCGCGGTCAGCCGGCCGGAGACCAGCCGCCTGGTCGGCGGGAACAGCAGGGCCAGGGCGAGCACGTCGCTGACGAAGCCGGGCAGCAGGACCAGCACGCCGGCCGCCGCGATCAGCACCCCGTCCACCATCTCGCGGTGCGGCACCCGGTTGGCCCGCAGCGCCCGCTGGAACGCGAGCAGCGTGCGCGCGCCCTCCCGGCGCAGCAGCCACATGCCGAGCACGGACGCCGCGATCAACAACAGAATGGTGGCCAGCAGCCCGATCGCCTGGCCCACCAGGACCAGCACGGTGATCTCGACGAGCATCGCCACGAAAAGCAACAGCAGAACCGGCACACCGCGACAACGAACGGGCGCCGCGAAATGCTCCCGGCCGGCTCTCGGCTGGCTCCTGCTCAGCTCCGGTCAGCTCCAGCCATACAGCGCAATGTCACCTTCATTCGCTTCTAGCCGCGGAATGTCACCTTGCGCTGTACCGCGGAGCCCGGGTACAGCGCGATGTCACCGTGCGCTGTTCCGCCGTCCGCTCCCTTTACAACGAGAACGTTTCACGTTTAGCTGTGGGTAGCGGTCCCCTCACTGTGCAACGGAGCACGCCATGTCCCGCGGCCACCGGTCTGCCCGTCTTCTGCCCACCATTTTCCTGGTAGCGATCACGGTCGCGGCCACTGTGATCGCCACCGGCCCACCGGCCGGTGCCGCGCCGCCCGCGCTCGATGCCGCGCCGCAGGACTTCTGCCTGAGCCAGTGCGACGACATTCTGCCGCCCGGCCAGAACGGCAACGCCACGTTCGCCGAGTTGTTGGCCTTCCAGCTGTTCGGGCTGCGTCCGGCGCACTCCTCCGATACCCGGGCCACCTATGAGCGACTGGTGTGGAACTACCAGGGCCTGAACGACGAGGGGCTGGACGGCTTCTACAACGACGCGTCCTTCGGGGTGCCGGCGAACCAGGTGGAGAGCCGGCTCCAGCCGCGCCAGGACGTGACGATCACCCGGGACCGGGCCACCGGGATCCCGCACATCCAGGGCAGCACCAGGGCCGGGACCATGTTCGGGGCCGGTTACGCGGCCGCCCAGGACCGGCTGTTCCTGATGGACGTGCTGCGTCACGTTGCCCGTGGCGAGTTGACCCCGTTCGCCGGCGGCGCGCCCGGCAACCGGGAGTTCGAGCAGCAGCAGTGGCGCGCCGCGCCGTACACCGAGAACGACCTCCAGGCGATGTTCGACCGGGCGGCCCGGTTCGGTCAGGTCGGGCTGACCCTGCAAGACGACACCCGCAACTACATCGCCGGGATCAACGCCTACATCGCCAACACCCCGATCGCCTACCCCGGCGAGTACGTGGCGATCGGCGGGCGCACCCCCCAGCCGTGGAACGTGCGCGACGTGATCGCCATCGCCGGGTTGGTCGGCGGCATCTTCGGCGGCGGCGGTGGCGGCGAGGTGGAGTCCGCGCTGGCCCTGATCGAGGCGAAGGCGCGCTACGGCGACGCGCTCGGCACGCAGGTATGGCAGGCATTCCGCGCGCAGAACGACCCGGAGGCGCCCACCACCATCCACAACGGACAGTCCTTCCCGTACCTACAGACCCCGGACAACCCGGCCGGCCGGGCGCTGCCGGACCGGGGCAGCGTCACCCGGCAGCCGGTGGTGGTCGACCCGACCGGTTCGGCCGGCGTCGCCGCGCCGCCGGACACAACATCCGACAAGACGCCCAACGCCAGCCGGCCGGGCGCCACCCAGCCGGCCCGGCCGCCGACCGCGGCGGAGGAGGCGTCCGGTCTCAAGCCAGGCATGCTCGACGGCGGCGTGCTGCCCCCCGGCTTCCTGAAGCAGGGCATGTCCAACGCGCTGGTGGTCTCCGGCGCGCACACCCGCAGCGGCAACCCGGTGGCCGTGTTCGGCCCGCAGGTCGGCTACTTCGCCCCGCAGATCCTGTTGCGCCAGGAGCTTCAGGGGCCCGGCATCAGCGCGCGCGGCGCGGCGTTCCCGGGCATCAGCTTCTACGTGCTGCTCGGCCGCGGCATGGACTACTCGTGGAGCGCCACCTCGGCCGCGCAGGACATCACCGACAGCTTCGCGGTGGACCTGTGCGAGCCGGGCGGTGGCCCGCCGACGGTCAGCTCGATGTCCTACCTGTTCCGCGGCCGGTGCCTGCCCATCGAGGTGCTCACCAAGCGCAACGCGTGGACCCCGAACCTCGCCGACCCGACCCCGGCCGGGGCATACACCCTCCTCGCCGAGCGCACCAAGCTCGGCCTGGTCACGCACCGGGGCACGGTCGGCGGCAAGCCGGTCATCTTCACCAGCCTGCGCTCCACCTACCTGCGTGAGGGCGACTCGGCGATGGGCTTCCAGGCGCTCAACGACCCGGGCCAGGTCAACTCGCCGCAGACGTTCCAGCAGGCGGCCGGCCGGATCGGGTTCGCGTTCAACTGGTTCTACGTGGACAGCCAGCACGACGCGTACTTCAACTCGGGGGACAACCCGGTGCGCGCGGCCGGGGCCGACCCGCACCTGCCCACCCGGGCGGCCCAGCAGTACGAGTGGTCCGGCTGGAACCCGGACACCAACGACGCCGACTACCTTCCGCCGGCCCAGCACCCGCAGGTGATCGATCAGGACTACCTGACCAGTTGGAACAACAAGCAGGCGCCCGGATACAGCGCGGCCGACGGCAACTACAGCTTCTCCTCGGTGCACCGCAGCCAGCCGCTGGACTCCAGAATCGCCCCGGTACTGGCCGGCGGCGGCACGTTCACCAGGGCGTCACTGGTCAGCGCGATGGAGGACGCGGCCACCGTGGACCTGCGCGGGCAGGAGGTGCTGCCGTTGCTGCTGCGGGTGCTGAACAGCGCGCCGGTCACCGACCCGGCGCTGCGGCAGGCGGTCGAGCAGCTCACCGCGTGGCGGCAGGGCGGCGCGCACCGGCGCTCCTCGGGTCCGGGGGTGAACCAGTACACCGACGCCGACGCCATCCGGATCATGGACGCCTGGTGGCCGAGACTGGTGGCCGCGGAGTTCCGGCCGGGGCTCGGCGACCCGCTCTACGGCGCGCTGACCGCGGTGCTGCCGCTGCACGACCCGCCGGGGCACCGGGGTTCGGCGTTCCAGTCCGGCTGGTACGGCTACGTACACAAGGACCTGCGCCGCGTGCTCGGCGACCCGGTGGCCGGTGGGTTCCCCAACCCGTTCTGCGGCAACGGAAACCTCGGCGCATGCCGGACCACGCTGCTGGACGCGCTTGGCGGCGCGGTCGCCGCGCCGGCCGCCGAGACCTACCCGGCCGACGCCGATTGTGCCGCGGGCGACCAGTTCTGCCACGACTCGATCATCCACCAGCCGATCGGCGGCATCACTCAGGACCGGATGGCCTGGGTGAACCGGCCGACCTTCCAGCAGGCGGTGCAGTACCCGGCGCACCGGGGCCAGAGCGTGACCAACCTGGCGCTCGGTCGTCCAGCCACGGCCACCAGCACCGAGTCCGGGCTGTTCTACTCCCTGCCGGCGCGCAACGCCGTGGACGGTGACCCGTCGAGCAGGTGGGCCAGCGACCGGCGCGATCCCCAGTCGATCACGGTTGATCTCGGCGCCGCGCAACAGGTCGGCCGGGTGATCCTGCGCTGGGAGAGCGCGTACGGCCGGGCGTACCACGTGGACGTGTCCGTCGACGGCGCCACCTGGCGGACCGTGTCGGCCACCACGGCCGGCGACGGCGGCACGGACAACGTCGCGTTCACCCCGGAAACAGCCAGGTTCGTGCGGATGACCGGCACCCAGCGAGCCACCGGCTACGGCTATTCGCTGTGGGAGTTCGAGGTGTATCCGCGCTGACCACGATTCACCGCCTCGGGTGACGGCGGGCCGCCGGCCGGCGGCCCGCCGAGGTTTGCCCGGGTTCTCAGCGCGCACCGGACGGCCGGGTTGGAATGGGGCGGTAATGGCGCTTCCTCCTTCTCGGCAGCGGAGTGGCCGGGACGAAAGCGCATTTTCATTGGTGCATCCGGCGGAGTTCGCGGGCTCCGAAGAGCCAATTATTGGACGAATTTGACCTAAATGGGAATGCGTTGCCGCCTCTTTGTGTCAGCCTGTCACCCGCCCGGGGGACTGTCCGAATTTCAACGGTGATGCTACCTTCGCTGTGTCCGAAGAGGGCGCGAACCACCCGGTCCCCCCGGTTTGCGCATTAATGAAATGACGGTGCCCGGTGACTGCGACGAACCGATCGAGACCGCATTCGGCACAAATGGCGGCAGGCCCTGGTTCGGCCTGAGCGCGGCGGCCGCGGGCAATGTGGCGATGAAGACCAAGCTTGTTTCGACCGACCTGGACGGCGCCCACCGCGTTGCGCACTGGCCTGTCCAGAAGCGTTGCGGGTAGCGGAGAACGTCGAGCCAGGATGGTGCCCATGACCGGGATGAAGGAGGTGACCATGCCCCGGCCGGCGTCCGAGGTGTTCGCCTGGAGCCGGCGGCTGGTCGCACCGGCACTGCGCAACGCGGTGGACACCATCCCGGGGCCGTTGCGCCAGATCGCCGGGTATCACTTCGGCTGGTGCGACGAGTACGGCAATCCGGTCGAGACCGGCGGTGGCCGGGCGATCCGCCCGGCGCTGACCCTGCTTTCCGCGCTGGCGGTCGGCGGCGAGGTACAACCGGCGCTGCCGGCCGCCGTCGCGGCCGAGTTGGTGCACAACTTCTCGCTGATGCACCACGACGTGCTCGGCGGCGAGCTGACCCGGCGGCACCGGCGGTCCGCGTGGAGCGTGTTCGGCCGGCGCAACGCCATCCTGGCCGGAGACGCGTTGCTGACGCTGGCCTGCGACGTGCTCGTGGCGAGCGAGCATCCGAGGGTCCGAACGGGCCTGCGCCGGCTCACCTCGACCGTGCTCGAACTGCTCCGCGGCCAGCAGGCCGACCTGGCCTTCGAGTGCCGCGACGACGTGGACCTCGGGGAGTGCCAGCACATGGCCGCCGGCCGGGCCGGTGCGTTGTTCGGCTGTGCCTGTGCGCTCGGAGCGCTGTTCGGCGCCGGCACACCGGCGCAGGTCGACCACCTGCGGCGGTTCGGTCAGCGGCTCGGCCTGGCGGCCCAGCACCTGGACGATCTCCTCGGCATCTGGGGTGATCCGGGGATCACCGGCCGTCCGGTGTACTCGGATCTGGACAACCGCAGGAAGTCGCTGCCCATCGTGGCCGCACTGACCTCGGGTAGTGCGGCCGGGCAGGAGCTCGCCGTCCTGTACCACCGGGACACGCCGCTGTCGGTTGGCGAGTTGGGGCACGCGGCCGCGCTGGTCGAGCGGGCCGGCGGCCGGGCCTGGAGTCAGGCCCAGACCGGATACCTGCTCGACAGTGCGCTGCGCGAGTTGGACGCGGCCGAACCGGTCGGGCAGCCCGGCGCGGAACTCGCCGCGCTGGCCCGGCTGGTCACCGCCCAGGCCGGTTGATCAGCGCGGCCGCCGGCGGGTCGCCGCGGCGAACGCGCCCGCGCGGGCTGGGGTGCGCTTGTGGAGACGGGACCGGTGTGGGTGCTGGGGAGGCCGGCGGTTGGGGTGGCGGCGTCGCGGTCGGTGGCCTGGTGGGCGATCCGGTTGGCGTGCCGGTCGGTGGCGGGGGCGCCGGCTGGTGCGGCCGGGAACACGGGGCCAGGACCGGTGGCAGCACCAGGATCCGGCACAGGGCCGGCGCCAGCGGCGGCGAGCGGCCGGAGTCACATTCCGCGAGGGGTGTCGCGGCCGCCGGGGACGGGGTGGCCAGTGCGGTCACCACAATGGACACGACGGTGGCGGCCAGAAATAACGCTCCGCAGTTCCGTCGCGACGTGAATATTTTCCTCATGCCAGTTCGGCGCGGTTCTCGACGCTCGGCGTATTCACAGCCCACCGTAGCCGGTGCTCTAATAAAGTCCAGAAATGAACCGGCGAATGAACGTCTATATTGGCGGTGCCGCCTGGGTCGCCGGCGTCGCGGCCGCCGCTGCGGTGGGGACAATTCTCGTCCGCCGGCAGAGCACGGTCCGGGACGGGTCGTACACCGAGGCCACCAACCTGGTGGCGGTGTACTGGGCCGGCGCCTCGCTGCCCGGGCCGGCCCGGCAGCATTCTGTCCATTTCACTGGCTTATCTCTTCGGCGGTCCGCGGCTCGGCACTCATATGATCATGATGTCCAGCCTGGCCGGCACCATCGCGTTACTGTTGTTCGCCAGCTACCAGTTGCAGAACCCGTTCGGCGGGGGGCGCTGGTCGCGCCGGACGCATTCAGCTCGATCCTCGACCGGTTCGCCGCCGGCCGGGCCGGCTGAGGGGTGTTTCCGCGCTCAGCCGGCGGCGGCGGCCGGCGCCAGGGTGCCGTCGAGCACGGTGACCGCGTGGCCGGTGAGCAGCACCCGGTTGCCTCGCACGGTGGTTCGGATCAGGCCGGTGCGGGCCGAGGCCTGTAACCCGACCAGGCTGTCCCGGCCGATCCGAGCGGACCAGAACGGTGCCAGCGCGGTGTGCGCGCTGCCGGTCACCGGGTCCTCCGCGACGCCGTACGCCGGTGCGAAGAACCGGGAGACGAAGTCGTAGCCCTGGCTGGGGTCCTTCGCGGCCGCGGTGACCATCACCCCGCGGATGCCGTCGCGGCGGGACAACGCGCCGAGCGCGACCGGGTCCGGGTGCAGGTCCCGCACGGCCGCCTCGTCCGGCAGCAGCGCGAGCAGGTCGCCGAGTGCGCCGGTGCCGCAGAGTTGTTCCGGCATCGCACCAAGGGCCTCGATCAGCCCCGGCGTGGCGGGCGCCGGGCTGGCCGGGTTGGCCGGGAAGTCCAGGGTGATCGTGCCGTCCTCGTTGGCGTGCGTGATCAGCACGCCGCTGCGGCTGCTGAACCGCACCGTGCCCGGCGTGCCCCGGTCGCTGCGCATGGCGTGCGCGGTGGCCAGCGTGGCGTGTCCGCACAGGTCCACCTCGGCGACCGGGGTGAACCAGCGCAGCCCCCAGTCCGCGTCCGGGTTTTCCGGGGTGGGTACCGCGAACGCCGTCTCGGCGAGGTTCATTTCCGTGGCCAGCCGCTGCATCCAGCCCTCGTCCGGCCAGGATCCGGTGTTCAGCAGGCATACCGCCGCCGGGTTGCCGGTGAAGGGGCGATCGGTGAACGCGTCGATAATCCGGATGCGCATGCCTTCGACCCTACCCAGCGCCGGCCCCAGCCGAGGCCAGCCGGACGATGATTTCCCTGGCCTGCTCGACCGTCCCGGTGATCACGTCGGCGACGGTCGGCAGGTCGGTGAGGAGGCCGACCACCTGCCCGGCGGCGAGCACACCGGTGTCGGTCCGGCCGTCCACCAGGCCGGAGCGCAGCAGCATCGGGGTGTTCGCGGCCATGATCACCTGCGCCCAACTCAGCCCGCCTCGATGCATGGACCGCCCCTCCCGCAGCAGCGCCCGCCAGGTCAGGCCCGTCAGCCCGCGGAACCGGGCCGCGTTCCCGGTCGCGTGCAGCAGGCCGCGGACCGGCCCGGTGCGTTCGAGCCGGTCCACCAACTCGGTGCGCAGCACCCGGTGCGGCCGACCGTCTACTTTGGACGTGACCACGGTATCGGTCAGCCCACGGGCCAGGTAGGCTTGCTTGACCGCGTCCGGCACGGTGCTCTCCCTGGTGAGCAGGAACCGGGTGCCCATGGCCACCCCGGCCGCCCCGTAGGCCAGTGCGGCGACCAGGCCCCGCCCGTCGAAGAACCCGCCCGCGGCCACCACCGGGATGTCCACACTGTCCACAACGGACGGTAGCAGCAGAGTGGTCGCCACGCTGCCGGTGTGCCCGCCGGCCTCGCCGCCCTGCACGATCACCGCGTCCGCACCCCAGGCCGCCACCTTCTCCGCGTGCCGGGCCGCGCCGACCGACGGGATCACCACGATCCCGGCGTCCTTGAGCCGGGTGATCGACTCCCGGCTCGGGGCCAGCGCGAACGAGGCGACCCGGACCCGCTCCCGGATCAGCAGGTCCACCCGGTCGGCCGCGTCCACCGCGTCGGCGCGCAGGTTCACCCCGAACGGCGCGGTGGTGCGCCGCCTGGTCTCCCGGATCGCGTTGGCAAGTTCTGGGTAGGTCATCGTGGCCGAGGCCAGGATGCCCAACCCCCCGGCCTCGGCGGTGGCGGCGACCAGGCGCGGCCCGGCCACCCAGCCCATTCCGGTCTGCACCACCGGATGGCGCACCCCGACCAGCCTGGTGAGCGCGGTCTCCAGCCCGGTCACGTCGTCTCCTCGCAGGCTCGGAGCCGCCGCACCCGCCGCCTCGCTCGCTCGCTCACAACGGCACCTCCCGATCCCGGTTCCGCTGCGGGTCCAGCCGGTCGAGCAGGTCGAGCTCCTCGCCGGTCGGTTCCCTGGTGGTGCCGATGTCGCCTTCGGGCAGCGGAAATCCGGTCGCCGCCCGGACCTGGTCCTGGCTCACCCCGGGATGGGTGGAGATCATCCGCATGGTCCGGTCCGCGGTACCGAAGTCCAGCACCGCCAGGTTGGTCACCACCCGGTACACGTCGTGGTAGCGCGCGGCGGACGGACCGGCCGCTGTGGCCCGGCCGGCGCCGACCCCGCACACCAGGTCGACCGCCGGCACGAAAGTCCGGTTGGCGTGCCGGGGAACCCAGTAGCTGGTCCGGTGGTTCACCGTGTTGCCCGGTGCCCCGCGAACGCCGAGCAGCGCTCGGGTCGGCCGGTCGTGCGGGCCGAGGCAGGAGATGTTCTGGTTGCCGTGCCGGTCGAGCTGGTTGGCGCCCATCACCACGTGCCGCCTGCCGTGCGCGACCACGTCGAACACCCTGCCAAACGGCAGCCATCCCTCCACGGTGGACAGATCGGCGCCGAGGAGCAGCGCCTCACCGTCGGACACCAGCAGGTCCGGGGCGAAGGTCAGCCGGGCCAGGCGCGCACCGAGCCCGGGCAGCAGGCCCATGGGGCTGGCCAGGATCTCGCCAGCGCCGCGGAACAGCTCGGCACAGGCCACCGCGCAGACGTCCGCCCTGGTCATGTCCAGGTGTCCAGAAAGTCCGGCCAGCTCTCGGCCTCGGCGTAGCGGCGCTGCGCCGGCTCGTCCCGGCCGTAGTCCGGCGCGCAGCTGGTGAATCGCGCGCCGCCGGGCGCCTCGACCACTCCGTCCACCATCATCCGGTTGAGCAGCAACGACTGCGGCGGGCCGGCGGCGGTCAGCTCGGCGGTGTCCAGGACCTGCTCGCAGGAGACGAACCGCTTCGCGGCGGCCAGGCAGTACAGGTCGTCGAAGTAGGGGTCCGGCCCAAGGTACTGGGCGTTGCCGTGCCGGTCGGCCCGGTTCAGGTGCACCAGCGCGGCATCCAGCCGCAGCGCCGGCATCGCCACCAACTCCTCGTCGTCGTAGGGCGAGCGGACGGTGCGCAGCTCCGGGTCGAGGCGCAGCACGTCCGAACCGAGTCCGGCCCTGATCGGCAGGAACGGCAACCGGTTCGCCGCCGCCTGGAGTCCACAGCGCAGCATTCCCTCGTCCAGTTCGCGCACCTCGATCCGGCCGTCCTCCCTGGCCCGGCGAAACCACGGGTCGTACGGGATCGAGTCCAGCGTCACGAACCCGAAGATCACCTTGCGTACTTTTCGCGCCGCGCACAGCATTCCGACGTCGGGACCGCCGTAGGAGACCACGGTCAGGTCGCGCAGCGGGGAACGCAGGATGGCCCGCACCAGGGCCATGGGCTTGCGCCGCGAGCCCCAGCCGCCGATGCCGACCGTCATCCCGTCGGCCAGCTCGCCGACGACCTCAGCCGCGGTCATCCGCTTGTCCCGCATCAGTCCTCCGGCCTGGTGAGCGCGAGCTCGTAGGTGAAGCCCTGCTCGAACCGGTAGGAGCGATGGACATCCTGCGGATCGACGCCGTTGATCGCCTCCTTCGCCCGGCGGATCACCCGGTTGTCCTTGGCCGCGATCCGCCTGGCGAGGGCGAGCGCCTCGGCGTCCAGGTTGGCGCGCGGCACCACCCGGTAGACCGAGCCGTACTGGTGCAGTTGCGGCGCGCCAACGGTTTCCGTCGTGTAGTACATCGCGCGCAGCAGGTGCTGCGGAACCAGCCGGGCCAGATGGGTGGCCGCGCCGAGCACGCCCCTGTCCACTTCGGGCAGTCCGAAGGTGGCGTCCTCGGCGGCGATCACCACGTCCGCGTTGCCGGCCAGGCCGACCCCGCCGCCGAGGCAGAACCCGTGTACCGCGGCGATCACCGGCACGGCGCAGTCGTACACCGCGCCGAACGCGGCGTGGCAGCCCCGGTTGACGCCGATCAGCGCGTCGTGACCGGGTTCGTCGCGCAGTTGCTTGATGTCCACGCCGGCGCAGAACCCGCGACCGGCCGCGCGCAGCACGACCACGTGGGTGGACGGCTCCCGGCCGGCCGCGCACACCGCATCGGCCAGCGCGAACCAGCCGCGCACCGGAAGCGCGTTCACCGGCGGGAAGTCAATGGTCAGCACGGTGATGCCGGCCTCGGCTTCGGCGCTCGTCACACCCATCGGCCCGCCTTTCCAACCAAGCGATTGCTTGGTAGCGTACCAGGGTGTCTCTGGAACTGACCCTCGATGACGCGATCGTGCTTGTCACCGGGGGCGAACGCGGGGTGGGGCTGGGTGTCACCCGAGCATTTCAGCGGGCCGGCGCCATCGTGCTCAGCTGCGGCCGGACCACGCCGGCCGCGCCGGCGGCCGAGTTCCTGCCGTGCGATGTGCGCGAGCCGGACGCGGTACACCGGATGCTGGACACCCTCACCGAGCGGCACGGCCGGCTCGACGTCCTGGTGAACAACGCGGGCGGATCGCCGTACGCCATGGCTGGCACCGCATCGCCGCGATTCCACGAGAAGATCGTCGCGCTGAACCTGCTCGCCCCGCTGCTGGTCGCTCAGCGCGCCAACGAGATCATGCAGCGCCAGGAGCGCGGCGGGGTGATCATCATGGTGAGCAGTGTGAGCGCCACCCGCCCGTCACCGGGCACCGCGGCCTACGGCGCGGCCAAGGCCGGACTGGACAACCTGACCGCGAGCCTGGCCGTCGAGTGGGCGCCGAAGGTCCGGGTGAACGCGCTGGACGTCGGCCCGGTTCGCACCGAGCGGGCCGCGCTGCACTACGGCGACGCGGGCGGGATCGACGCGGTCGGCCGGACCATCCCGCTGGGACGGCTGGCCGAGCCGGACGACGTCGGCGGCTGTGCGGTGTTCCTGGCCTCGCCGCTGGCCGGCTACGTCAGCGGCGCGCGGCTGCTGGTGCACGGCGGCGGCGAGGTGCCGGCGTTCCTGGCGGCGAGCACCGCGGTGCACGAATCGTGAGGCCGTGGTGGACCTCCGAGTGCGCGCGCCCGGTGCGCCCGGTCAGTATGGTGCGGGCATGGCCGTCCCAGGGAGCAGGATCGAGGGCACGCCGCCGGCCGACCTGGCGGGCAGTGAGCTGTTCAGCACCGACGCGTACCTGCGTTCGTTCGACAGCACGGTGCTCGAGGTCGACCGGGAACAGGGCCGGATCGCGCTGGCGCGCACGGCGTTCTACCCGGGCGGCGGCGGGCAGCCGCACGATCTCGGCGAGCTGACCTGGAGCGGGATCACCGCGCCGGTGACCAGGGTGCGCCGCGAGTCCGGCCGGATCTGGCACTGGCTGGAGGTGTCCGAGCTGCCGGCGGCGGGCGTCGAGGTGCTCGGCACGTTGGACTGGTCGCGCCGGCACCTGCTGATGCGTACCCATACCGCGCTGCACATCCTGTGCGGGGTGATCTGGGCGGAGTACAAGATCCCGGTCACCGGCGGCAACATGGATCCCGGCAAGGGCCGCCTCGACTTTCCGTTCGACGCCATGTCGGCTGAGCTCGGGGCGCATGTGCAGCGGCGGATCAACGAGGAGATCGAGCGGGCGCGGGAGATCGTCGTGCGGTTCCTCGGCCGCTCCGCGGCCGACCTGGACGAGTCGCTGATCCGCACCGCGGCCAACCTCATTCCGCGCGAGATCGACCCGCTGCGCGTGATCGACATCGTCGGCCTCGACCGGCAGGCCGACGGCGGCACCCACCTCACCAACACCGTCGAGGTCGGCGCCGTCGCGGTGACCGGCACCGAGTCCAAGGGCAAGGGCAACAAACGCATCCGCATCGAGGTTCGGGACGCCGCGCCCTGAGGCCCGCGCGATTGCCTGGGCGCGGAACTCGGTTGCCCGAGCGCGAGACTCGCGTGCCTGAGCGCGAGACTCGCGCACTGACATCCGGAGTCAGGCGCGGCGGTTGGCGTAGGCGGCGGCCTGGATCCGGCTGCGCAGGCCGAGCTTGCGCAGGATGTTGGACACGTGCACGCTCGCGGTCTTGGCGCTGATGAACAGTTCGGCGGCGATCTCCGCGTTGGTCAGGCCGCGACCGACCAGGCCCAGCACCTCGGTCTCGCGTGCGGTGAGGCCGGTTGACACGGCGTCACCAGCGGTGGGAGCCGTCGGGGCGGCCGGCGCACCGATCGGCAGCTTGGCCCGGCCGGCCAGCGCGTGCACCATGGCGGACAACGGTTCGGCGCGCAGCTCGGTGGCGATCGCGCCGGCCGGTCCGAGCGCCGCCGCGGCGCGGGTGCGCGAGCCGCGGCCGAGCAGCACGGCCTCGGCCTCGCGGAACCGGGCGTAGCCGGCCAGGTAATGGTCCACCCCGGAGGTTTCGGCCACCTCCGCCCAGGTGTCCGGGTCCGGCCGGGCCGCCAGGCGGGTTCGCTCGGCGGTCGCCAGCCCGATCGCCCGAGCCGTGCACGGCAACGGCACCACGCCGTGCGCCGCGAGCGCCGAGCGCTGCGCGGCGAAGTCGGCCAAGACGGCGTCCGCGTCGCGCTCGGCGGCCGCCGGATCCGCCTGGGTTCCGGCAACCCGGGCGTGCGCTACGGCGTCCGCCTCGATCCGCATGGCCACCGCGACCAGGCGGGCGGTGAGATAGAGATCCTCGGCCGGCAACGCCAGCCGTAGCCCGTCGCGCACCGCGGCCCGGGCGTCGGCGAACTGGTCCCGCTGGACGGCGAGCGTGGCGCGCAGCGCGGCCAGTTCGGTGCCGTACTGCACGTCGTCCTGCCCGTCCAGCACGGAGCCGGTGCGCTTCAACAACTCCTCGGCGTCGCGGTACCGGCCGCGTTTGATCAACACGCCGGCCCGGACCAGGTCAACGAAGATCCAGTTGAACGGATCGGCCGCCGGGTCGTCCGGATCGCCAGCGGTGTCAAGCGCCTCGTCCCAGCGGTGCAGCTCGACCAGCGCCCGCACCACGTTCCCCATGATCGGCAGCAGGTAGAGGTCGGAGCCGAGCTCGGGCGAGCGGGCCAAGCCCTCGCGAGCCAGCTCGAGCGCCTCCTGCGGCCGGTCGGTCCACAGCAGCGCCTCCGGCAGGTTCACGTAGCCCAGCCCGATGAACCGCGGGTTGCCGACCCGGCGGCCGAACTCCTGCTGCCGCCGCAGGTGCTCGAGGCCCAGCTCGACCCGGCCGGACATCAGGTGCCCGATGCCGAGCGCCATCAGGCTCCGGTTGATCACCATGTCGTCGCCGGCCGCCTCCGCCTCGGGCAGCAGTTCCGCGGCGCGGCGCTGGCAGGAGGAGTACCTGGCCCCCAGCATCTCGAGGGACATCGGCCAGGACGCGATCCGCAGCCGGGCCGGCGAGTCCGCCGGCACCAGCCGCACCGCCTGCTCACTGGTCCGCCTGGCCAGCTCCCAGTCACCGGTGCTGCGCGCCTGGTAGGACAGCCGCTCGTAGATGAGCGCGGCCCGCTCCGGCTCGCGCACACTGTCCACAGTGGACAACCGGAGCCGGGTCAACTCGATCGCGCGGTGGTTGTGCCCGGCCAGGCTCGCCGCCTCGGCCGCCCGGTCGAGCAGCGTGTCGAGCTCGACGCCGGGCGAGCGCACCTCGGGGTAGCGGCGTACCGCCCGCTCGTAGTGGGCATGTGCTTCGGCCGGGGCCAGCGCCTCGTCCGCCGTGCCGGCCGCGAGCACCGACGCGGCCAGCGCCTCGACCGGCTCGCCGGCCGCGTCCCAGTGGTGCGCGAGCTCGGCGGCGACCCCGGCCGCGGACGAGGTGACCGCGAGTGCCGGGTGGTCGGCGAGGCAGCGCGCCACCAGCGCGTGCGCGTGGCGCCGTTCGCCGGGCAACAGGTCGCGATAGAGCGACTCCTGGATCAGCGCGTGCCGGAAGGCGTAGGCGTCCGGCTCGACGGTGACCAGCTGCCCGTGGTCGACCAGCTCGCGCAGTGCCGCGTCCAACCCGGCCGGCGGCGCGATCGCGGCAAGCAGGTCGTGCCCCACGGTGCGGCCGACCACCGAGGCGAGCCGGGCCAGCTGCTGGGCCGGGGTGGACAACCGGGCCAGCCGGGTGATCACCACCTCGCGCACGGTTCCCGGCACCGCGCCCCTGGTCGGCCACGCGGCGAGCAACTCCTCGGTGAAGAACGGGTTGCCCTCGGCCCTGGCCAGCAGCGCGTCAACCACGTCCCCGGGCGGCGGCGCCCCGAGAATCGCCCCGGCCAGCGCGATCACCTCGGCCCGGCGCAGCGGCGCGAGGTCGATGCGCTCCATCCGCGGTGAGCGCACCAGGTCGGCGGACAGCTTGGCCACCGGATGGCCGGCGCCGAGCTCGTCCGCGCGCAGCGTCGCCACCTGGAGCACCGGGGCGTGGGCCAACGCCCGGTGCAGGTAGAGGAGTAGGTCACGAGTGGACGCGTCGGCCCAGTGCAGGTCTTCGAGCACCAGCACGACCGGGTGCGCGCCGCCGGCGATCGCGTCGGCCACCCGGCGGAACTCCCCGGCCCGGTCGCCGCCGGCCGCGGTCCCGCTGCCGAGCAGCGGCGGCGCGTCCGCCAGCCCGCGCAGCGCCTCGACGAACGGCGCGTACGGGATGTCCGCCTCGAACTGGAGGCAGCCGCCGGCCAGTACGGTGGCCCCGGCGGCCCGGGCCAGCTCGGCGAACGCCTGCACCAGCCGGGTCTTGCCCACCCCGGCGTCGCCGTGCACCAGCACCAGCCGCCCGCCGTCCGTGGTGACCTCGTGCAGCGCGGCCCGGAGCGTGGCGAGCTCGGCTTGCCGACCGATCAACTCAGGGACCGAAACCCGCCGCGCCACGGCGATCAGTATCTACCAGCGGGGATAAGGCGAACAGGGCCCCGAAATAAGACCAGAAATAAGGCTTCGCCCAATGTGTAAGGTTCGCGCGGCCATGAGGATCTCATCGAGCGGGTCACGACGGACGAGGAGACACCGATGGCATCGGCACTGATCGAGGGCTCGCTGTGGGACAGACATGCCAGGGACTGGACCTGCCTGCAGGAGACCAGGCACCGGCCGCTGCGCCGGGCACTGCTCGGCGCGCTCGGTCCGCTCGCCGGTGTGCGGCTGCTCGACGTGGGGTGCGGGGTCGGGCTGCTGCTGCGTGAGGCGGCCGAGCGCGGCGCCTGGGTGGCCGGGGTGGACACCGCGGACGAGCTGCTCGAGGTGGCCCGCTGGGCGTTGCCGGAGGCCGACCTGCGGGTCGCCGGCCCCGAAGCGCTGCCCTACGCGAACGGCCGGTTCGATGTGGTCACGGCGTGCAACACGGTCTGCTACGCCACGGATCCGGCCGAGACGCTCGCCGAGCTGGTGCGGGTGCTGCGCCCGGGCGGCCGGGTGGCGGTCGGGGAATGGGCGGACCCGGCCGGTTCACGCAGCCGCGACTTCCTCGACCGGCTCGGCGCCGGGTCACCGGTCGCGCTGCCCGGCACGGTCCACGTGGACGGCAGCGAGCTCGACTTCCCGGTCAGCTACCCGGATCTGGCCACCGCGTGGTCGGCGATGCTGGCCCGCGGTTGCGTCCGGGCGACGATCGAGATGTGCGGCAAGGAGTCGGTGTACGAGACCTTCCTCGACGTGTTCGCCGCGGCGGTGCGCGCCGATGGCTCGATTCGCGACGACAACGTGTTCCGCTACCTGGTCGCCGCCAAGCCGGTGTAGCCGTTCGGGCCGTCAGAGCCGTTCCAGAATGGTGCCGGTGGACAGTGCCCCGCCGGCACACATGGTGATCAGCGCGGTGTTGGCGTCGCGACGTTCCAGCTCGTGCAGCGCGGTGGCGATCAGCCGGGTGCCGGTGCAGCCGACCGGGTGGCCGAGGGCGATGGCGCCGCCGTTCACGTTGACCAGTTCCGGGTCGGGCTCATGGACCCGCATCCAGGACAGCACCACGGCCGCGAACGCCTCGTTCACCTCGAACAGGTCGAGATCGCCGATCTTCATGCCGCTCCGGCCGAGCAGCCGGTCGGTGGCCTGGACCGGACCGTCCAGGTGCAGGTACGGGTCGGCGCCGACCAAGCACTGGGCCAGGATGCGGGCCCTCGGCCGGAGCCCGAGCGCGCGGGCCTTGCCGGCGTCGAGCAGCAGCACGGCGGAGGCGCCGTCGGAGATCTGCGACGAGGTGCCGGCCGTGTGCAGGCCGCCTTCTAGAACAGGTTTTAATCCGGCGAGCCCGTCCAGTGTGGTCTCCCGCAGACCCTGGTCGCGCTCGACTCCGCCGACCGGCACGACCTCGGCGGCGAACCGGCCCTCGTCCCAGGCGCGCCGGGCGTTGGCTTGCGAGCGCTCGCCGAACCGGTCCAGGTCGGTGCGGCGCAGTCCGCGGTGCGCGGCGATCCGCTCGGCCGCGAGGTACTGGTTGGGCAGGTCGATCGTCCACGAGTCCGGCCGCGGTGAACCGACGTCGGTGCCGAGGTTGGCGCGCAGCGGAACCCGGCTCATCGCCTCGATGCCGCAGGCGATCCCGGCCTCGATCGCCCCGGCCGCGATCAGCCCGGCGACCAGGTGCGTGGCCTGCTGCGCGGAGCCGCACTGGCCGTCGACGGTCAGGCAGCCGGTGGCAGCCGGGAGCCCGGCGTGCAGCCAGGCAGTGCGGGTGATGTTGCTCGACTGCTCGCCGGCCTGGGTGACGCAGCCGCCGATCACCTGCTCGACCGCGCCAGGGTCGATGCCGGCCCGCTCGACGAGCCCGCGCTGGGCGGCGCCGAGCAGTTCGGCGGCGTGCCGGCCGGCGAGCCAGCCGCCGCGCTTGCCGATCGGAGTGCGTACCGCGGCCACGATCACTGGTTCACCCACCCCACCAAGTTAGAACACGTTCACTACGCGGCGCAATCACCGGTTACACCTGTTCACAAGGCGCGGTGAGGGTGTTATGTTCGACTTGTTAACACCGTAAGCTGAGTCAGACTAGAACCTGTTCTACGTGGAGGTATCGTGGTCGCGCCGCAGCTTCCCCTCGGCTTCGATTTCACCGACCCGGACATGTACCGGCTGCGGATCCCGGTGGAGGAGTTCGCCGAGGTGCGCGGGACCGCGCCGGTCTGGTGGAACCCGCAGCCGAAGGGAATCGCGGGCTTCGGCGACGACGGCTACTGGGTGGTCAGCAAGCACGCCGAGGTCAAGGAGGTGTCCAGGAACAGCGAGCTGTTCTCCACCTGGGAGAACACCGCCATCATCCGGTTCACCGAGGAGATGACCAGGGACCGGATCGAGGCGCAGCGGCTGATCCTGCTCAACATCGACCCGCCGCACCACACCAAGCTGCGGGCGATCGTGCAACGCGGGTTCACGCCGAGGGCGGTACACGGGCTGCGCGCCACCCTGGCCGCGCGCGCCGAGCAGATCGTCAAGCAGGCCAAGGAGAAGGGCACCGGCGACTTCGTTACCGGGGTGGCCTGCGAGCTGCCGCTCCAGGCGATCGCCGAGTTGCTCGGCATTCCCCAGGACGACCGGCACAAGGTGTTCGACTGGTCCAACCAGATGGTCGCCTACAGCGACCCGGAGTATTCGGTCGACCCGCAGGCCGCGTCGCTCGAGTTGCTCGGCTATGCCTGGCAGTTGGCCGAGGAGCGCAAGCGCTGCCCGCACGACGACATCGTGAGCCGACTGGTCAGCGCCGACATCGACGGCGCAGGGCTAAGCTCCGACGAGTTCGGCTTCTTCGTGCTTCTCCTTGCCGTGGCCGGCAACGAGACCACTCGCAATGCGATCACCCATGGCATGCACGCGTTTCTGAACCATCCGGAGCAGTGGGAGTTGTTCAAGTCCACCCGCCCGAAGTCCGCGGCCGACGAGATCGTTCGCTGGTCCACGCCGGTGATGGCGTTCCAGCGCACCGCGACCAGGGACACCGAGCTCGGCGGCGCGGAGATCCGGGCCGGTCAGCGGGTCGGCCTGTTCTACAGCTCGGCCAACTTCGACGCCGACGTCTTCGCCGATCCCGAGCGCTTCGACATCACCCGCGATCCCAACCCACACTTGGGGTTCGGCGGAACCGGGGCGCACTATTGCATCGGCGCCAGCCTGGCCCGCCTGGAGATCGACCTGATCTTCAACGCGATCGCGGACCACATGCCCGACATCAGCCAGGCCGCCAAGCCCCGCCGGCTGCGCTCCCCGTGGCTCAACGGCATCAAGGAGTACCTGGTCAACTACGCCTGATGTCCGCGCGCTCCGGCGGCGTCCCCGCTCGGCGTGCCCACGGCCGCACAGCGCAATGTCACCTTGCGCTGTATTGCGCAGCCGCGTACGGCGGAAGGTCACCTTGCGCTGTATCGCGCATGGCTAGTCCGGAGCAGCCAGGTCCGCCGCGGCCGCGCGCCCGGCGTCGGCCACCGCGGCGAGGAACGAGGCGATCAGCTCGAGCTCTTCCTCGGTGTAGCCGGCGCAGATCCGGTTGAGGGCGGCGTTCATGCCGGCGTAGAGCCCCAACATCTCCGCGTCGCGCGGATGCCGGGGATGCAGCAGCACGGCCCTGCGGTCGGCGGGGTCGCGTTCGCGGGACAGCCAGCCGGCGCGCTCCAGCCGGTCGATGATGCCGGTCAGCGTCGCCGGGTGCAGTCCCGCCTGTTTGGCCAGCGCGCTCGGGCTGAGCGGGCCGGTGCGCTCCAGCCGGTCGAGGCATTCCAGGTCGCTGTCCCGCAGCTCCATTCTGGTGCCGACCTGGTGGTTGAGCAGGGACAGCTCGGCACGCAGGTCGCGAAGGGACACCTGAATCGCGTTCCTGGCCCGGCTCCGGCGCTTACCGCCCGATGGTGTGGTATTCATATAGTATGAGTTCCGTATCGTATGAGCTTCGGAAGACAATGTACCTCGGTGCCCGGGAGGCAGCCCGATGAAGATAACGGTGTTCGGGGCCACCGGGGGAGTCGGTGGTCAGGTGGTGCGGCAGGCGCTCGATGCCGGGCACGCGGTCACGGCCGTGGTGCGCGACGCCGCCCGGCTCCAGGTCGAGCATCCGGCGCTCGAGGTGGTGACCGTGGCCGGCCTGGCCGACCCGGAGGCGCTGCTGCCCGCGCTGCACGGCAGCGACGCGGCGCTCTCCGGCGTCGGTCCGCGGTCCAGAAAGGACACCACGGTCGCGTCCACCGCCACCCATGGCATCCTGCGTGCCCTCGCGGAGAGCGGGGTGCGCCGGTTCGTCGCGGTCAGCGCGGTTCCGGTCGCGCCGACCCCGCCGGACGACACGTTCGTCAGCCGCCGGCTCTTCTACCCGCTGATCAAGATGGTGTTCCGGGACATTTACGCCGATCTCACCCGAATGGAGGCGCAGATCCGCGACAGTGGCGATGCCTGGGGTCTCGACTGGACCGTGGTGCGGCCGCCTCGGCTGACCAATCGCCCGCTGACCGGCGACTACCGCGCGGTGATCGGCGCCAACGTCACTCGGGGCAACGTCATCTCCCGCGCCGACGTCGCGCACGCCATGCTGGCGGCGCTGGCTGATCCGCGGACCGTGCGGCAGCCGATCGGAGTCGCGAACTGAGGCAACCGGCTGGTCCGGCGCCGCCGATGCGGCCCGGTCGGAGACCGGCCGGTCACGGGAGGTGACCGCTGCCCGATCGGGCTGCCTCGGCTGCCCTGCTGCTGACCCACCGAGGCGGGTCGCCTGCCGGGCGGCTCAAGCAGGCTGGCTGGGTGAGTGCTCGTCGACGCGCGTGGTTGACCGCCGCCCTGCTGGTCGTGACCGGTTGCGGCGCGGCTGCGTGTGGTGCTGCGTCCGGCGCCGCCAACGAGTTCTGCACCGGTTACGGCAGCGCGATGCACGACTTGGCGGTCGCCGCCCGGCAGTACCAGGCCTACCCCGGCAACTTCGGCAGCATCTACAAGTCCACCATGGATCGAATGGCGGAGATCCGGACCAAGGCGCCGGACGACACGCTGCGCTCCGCGTTCGACCGGGCCGCCTTCACGTTCTCGGTGTTCAGCGGCGATGCCGGCCTGGCCGATTTCCTCAGCCGCGCCGACTTCTCGGAGAACGCGGTGATCAAGGCCTGTGCCGACTACGGGGTGAACGTCACGGTCTAGTGGGCACCGTCAGAGCCTGGAGATGATCTCGTCGGCGAACTGCTTGATGCCGTCCTGCTTCGCCGCGAGCGGAGCGTCGAACCCGACACCGTAGTTCAGCCAGGGCATCACGATCGCGTCGGTGACGCCGATGTCCGCCTGCTGGCGGTAGCCGTCGAGCCCGAACCGGTCCACGCACACCGCCTGGATCTCGAAGGGCTGGTCCGCGCGGCCGTAGTCGGTGCGCAGCGCGTACAGCCGGTCGATCACCCCACGCAGCTCGTCGAAGGTGATCATCGCCGAGGACCAGCCGTCGCCGGTCCTGGCCGCGCGCCGCAGGCCCGGCTCGGTGTGTCCGCCGAAGTAGACCGGCACCGGACGGCGCGGCGCGGGGCTCATCTGGAGCCGGTCGAACGCGTAGAACTCGCCCTGGTAGCTCACCATTCCGCCGCCGAGAATCAGCCGAAGGACCTCGATCGCCTCGTCCGCGCGCCGGCCCCGGTGGTCGAACGACGCACCGCACCACTCGGACTCCTCCGGCGCCCACCCGAGCCCGACACCGAGCCCGAACCGGTCACCGGTCAGGTTCGCCACCGAGCCGACCTGGCGGGCCAGCAGCACCGGGTTGCGCGGGTTGAGCTTGAGCACCTGGGTGTAGAACCTGATCCGGCTGGTGACCGCGCCCATCGCCGCCGCGGCGATCAGCGGGTCCACCCACGGCGTGTCCGCCGTCCAGAACCGCGCGCCGTCCACCGTGTACGGATACGCGGCCGCGGTCCGCTCGGCGAAGAACAGCGAGTCCGGCAGCGCCACCGAGTCGAACCCGTGCTCGTCGGCGGTTCGGGCCAGTTCGGTGAGCTGGTCGAGCGGGCTGAGCGCGACGGCGAGGGTGAACTTCACGGCTTCCACGCTCCCACGACCCACATGGCGAAGAACTGCGAGCCGCCGCCGTAGGCGTGACCGAGCGCCCGGCGCACCCCATCCACCTGATGCTCGCCGGCCCGGCCGAGCACCTGCATGGCCGCCTCGGCGAAGCGCAGCATCCCGGACGCGCCGATCGGATTGGACGACAGCACACCGCCCGACGGGTTCACCGGCAGCCGGCCGCCGAGCTCGGTCTCGCCCGCCTCGGTGAGCTTCCAGCCCTGCCCCTCCGCGGCGAAACCCAGGTTCTCCAACCACATCGGCTCGAACCAGGAGAACGGCACGTAGAGCTCGGCCACGTCGATCTCGGCCAGCGGGTCGGTGATGCCGGCCGCCCGCCACAGCGCGGCGGCGGCGTCCCGGCCGGCCCGCGGGTTCACCTGGTCGCGCTCGGCGAACATGGTCGGCTCGGTGCGCATCGCGGTGGCCTGGATCCAGGCCGCCGGCCGGCCGTTCGCGGTGCGCTCGTCGCCGATCACCAGCGCGCAGGCGCCGTCCGAGGACGGGCAGGTCTCGTCGTAGCGGATCGGATCCCAGAGCATGGCCGACGCGCGCACCGACGCCACCGTGATGTCCGGCTGGCGCAGGTGCGCGTACGGGTTCTTGGCTCCGTTGCGCCGATCCTTCACCGCGACCAGCGCACCGATGTGCTCCGGCGCGCCGGAGCGGCGGATGTAGGAGCGCACGTGCGGGGCGAAGTATCCGCCCGCTCCGGCCCCGATCGGCACGCTGAACGGCGGGTGGATGGACAGCGCCCACATGGCGTTGGACTCGGACTGCTTCTCGAACGCCACGGCCAGCACCCGGCGGTGCACCCCGGCCTGTACCAGGCTCGCCGCGACGTTCGCGGTCGACCCGCCGACCGAGCCGGCGGTGTGCACCCGCAGCAACGGCTTTCCCGTGGCGCCAATGGCATCGGCCAGGTAGAGCTCCGGCATCATGACGCCCTCGAACAGGTCCGGTGCCTTGCCGAGCACCACCGCGTCGATGTCGGCGAGGTCCACGCCGGCGTCGGCCAGCGCCCGGTCCACCGCCTCCCGGCACAGGCCCGCCATCGACACGTCGGTGCGCTTGGCCCGGTGCACGGTCTGCCCGGTGCCGAGCACGGCCGCCAGAGCGCCGGCCATCAGTCCCTCCCGTCCAGCACGCACACCAGGTTCTGTTGCAGGAGCGGCCCGCTGGTGGCGTGGGCGAGCGCCCGGCCGGCCTGCCCGGCCAGGATTCGGGTCGCCGCCTCGCCGATGCGGGCCAGGCCGGCGGCGAACATCGGGTTGCCGCACAAGACCCCGCCGGACGGGTTGATCCGCACCTCGTCACCGAGTCCGAGTGCCTGGCGCAGCAGGATTTCCTGGTGCGTAAAGGGTGCGTGCAACTCGGCCAGGTCGATCCCCTCGGTACCAACGGCTTTGGCCGCGGCCACGGTGGAGGGCGAGGCGGTGAGGTCACGGGCGCCAAGGTTCGCCGACTCGACCCGGTGCTCGATTCCGGTGATCCAGGCCGGCCGGGCGGCGATCTCGCGGGCCCGCTCGCCGGCCGCGAGCAACACGGCGGCGGCACCGTCGGAGATCGGCGCGCAGTCGTGGGCGCGCAACGGATCCGCCAGGTACGGCCGGGCCAGCAGCTCGTCGATGCCGACCGCGCCGCGGCGCTGGGCACGCGGGTTGCCGGTCGCGTCCGCCAGGCTGCGTGCGGCCACCCCGGCCAGGTCCCGTTCGGTCCAGAGGCCGGCGTCGAGCCCGAGCCGGGCCTGCAACCCGGCCAGGGCGACCGGGTCCGGCCAGAGCGGCGCCACCGTGTATGGATCGAGCTGGAGGGCGAGCACCCGGCGCAGCTCGCCGGCGGAGGACTTGCCGAACCCGTACACCAGCGCGGTGTCCACCTCGCCGGTCCGGAGTTTGACCCAGGCCTCGTAGAGCGCCCAGGCGCCGTCCATCTCCACGTGCGACTCGTTGATCGGCGGGAACGCCCCGATCGCGTCCACCGCCGAGACGAACGAGAATGCCCGGCCGGCAAGGTAGTCCGACGAGCCGGAGCACCAGAACCCGACGTCGTGCCTGGTCAGACCGGTGGCCGCGAACAGCTCGGCGAACACCGGCACCAGCAGCTCGACGCCGTTGGTCGTGGCCTCGCTGCGCCGCACGTTCGGGGCCTGGGCGAAGCCAACGACCGCAATGTCTCTTCCGTCGCGCATCTCGTGCTCGCTACAGGTGGTTGGCGTAGGACTCGAACGGCGCGTCGGGTTCGCCGGCCGGCCGGAAGTGGTCGATGTTCTGGGTGCTGGTGGTCCATTCCGACGGCGGCCGCCACTGCGCCCGCACCCGCATCCCCATCCGCACCTCCGCCGGCGCGCAGCCGAGCACCAGGTGCAGGAACGCGATGTCGGCGCCGTCCAGCAGGATGTAGGCGGCCACGTAGGGCGGGGTGATGCGCTGGCCGAGGAACGGCACGTTGACGATGCAGAACGTGGTCACCGTGCCGGTGTCCGGCAGCTCGACGTTCTCCCCGGTCGGCACCCCGCAGGTGGGGCAGGCGCCGCGCGGCGGCAGATACACCTTGCGGCACACCGGGCAGCGCTGCCCGATCAGCCGGCCCTGCGCCAACCCGCGCAGGTAGACGTCCTCCCCGGGGGACACCGTGTGCTGCACGGTGAGGTGTACCGGGCTGGTGATCATGCGGATCGGCTCGGTGCTCGGTTCGGCCGGCTCTGGGGCGGTCGGCGGGGCAGGCATGGCGCCCTCGATCGGTTCGAAGCAGACAATGTCGCGGATCCCGTTGCCGGGCCGGTCGCTCCAGCGCGCCCGCACCCGCATGCCGGTGCGCAGCGCGCCCGGCGAACCGGCGTCCACCGCGTGCACCAGCGGCGTGCCGGCGCCGTCCAACAGCACGAGCGCCCAGCCGAACGGGCGGTCGAGTGGTTGCCCGGCAAGGGGTTGCGCGGCCCAGCACCAGCTGACCACGGTGCCTTCCCCGGCCACCTCGACGAGTTCGCCCAACGGCTCGGCGGTGACCGGGTCGTACTCCACCGGCGGCACGTGTACCCGCCCGTCCGACCCGCGCACACCCAGGATCCGCCGTTGCGCCAGCGCGGTGACGAAGGCGCTCAGCACCGGGCCGAGCGAGCGGGTGTAGTCGAACCCCACCTCGAGCGGCGCGCTCAACACCCTGCTGCCGGTCACGACCACGAGTGAAACACGTTCTACTTTTCCGGGCAAGGGCCCGTCCCTGGGTGGCTAGCATGACCGGCATGAAGTTCGGACTACAGCTCGGATACTGGGGCGCGGGCCCGCCGTCCAACGCGGCGGAACTGGTCGTCGAGGCGGACCGGCTCGGCTTCGACGCCGTGTTCACCGCGGAGTCCTGGGGTTCGGACGCGTTCACCCCGCTGGCCTGGTGGGGATCGGCCACCTCCCGGGTGCGCCTCGGCACCTCGGTGGCCCAACTCTCCGCCAGGACGCCGACCGGGTGCGCCATGCACGCGCTCACCCTGGACCACCTCTCCGGCGGCCGGGCGATCCTCGGGCTCGGCGTGTCCGGGCCGCAGGTGGTTGAGGGCTGGTACGGCGCGCCGTTCGGCAAACCGCTGGCCCGGACCAGGGAGTACGTGTCGATCGTGCGGCAGGTGCTGGCCAGGGAGGCGCCGGTGCGCAACGGCGGACCGCACTACCCGCTGCCGTACACCGGGCCCGGCGCCGAGGGGTTGGGCAAGTCGCTGCGGCCGATCGTCCATCCGCTGCGCGCCGACCTCCCGATCTGGCTCGGCGCCGAGGGGCCGCGCAACGTCGCGCTGGCCGCCGAGATCGCCGACGGGTGGCTGGCCATCTACTACTCGCCGCGCCTGGCCGGGCAGTACAACGCCTGGCTGGACGAGGGTTTCGCGCGCCAGGGCGCGCGCCGCGACCGGGCCGGCTTCGAGGTGACGGCCAGCGCGCAGGTGACGATCACCGACGACCCGGCCGCGGAGATCGACCGCCAGCGCGGCGTGGTCGCGCTCTACGCCGGTGGGATGGGGGCCGAGCAGCGCAACTTCCACGCCGACGTGTTCCGGCGGATGGGTTACGGGCCGGTGGTCGACGAGATCACCGCCCTGTTCCTGGCCGGGCGCCGGGCCGAGGCCGCCGCCGCGGTTCCCGACGAGATGGTCACCGACATCGCGATCATCGGTTCGCCGGCCGAGGTTCGAGAGCAGATCGCCGCCTGGGAGCGGGCCGGGGTGACCATGCTGCTGATCCACTGCGGCGAACTGGCGCAGCTGCGCACGCTGGCCGACACGCTGCTTGCCGCAAACTGAAACACGTTCTACATTGACCCGGTGACCGCGTTGGGGTTGTGGAACATCGCCGCCGAGCAACCGGAGCGGACCGCCATCGTCGGCCCGGACGACCGGTCGCTTGGCTACGGCGAGCTCGCCGCAGCCGCCAACCGGTACGCGCACGGCCTGCGCGAGCTCGGTCTTGAGCCGGGGGACAGCCTGGTGTTGTTGCTGCCCAACGACATCGAGCTGCCTGCGGTGTACTTCGCGGCCATCCAGATCGGGCTGTACGTGGTCGCGGTGAACTGGCATCTCACCGCGCCCGAGGTGGCCTACATCCTGCGCGACAGCGAAGCCAAGGCGTTCGTCGCGCACGCCCGCTTCGGCGCGGTGGCCTCGGCCGCGGCCGTGCAGAGTGGACTGCCGCCGGCCGGGCTGTTCTCGGTCGGGCCGGTGCCGGGGTTCCGCCCGCTCGCGGCGCTCGGCGAGGGGCGGCCGGACTCGCCGCCGCCCGGGCGCACGCTCGGCGCGCCGATGCTCTACACGTCCGGCACCACCGGTCGGCCCAAGGGGGTGCGCCGCCCGCTCACCGGGCAGGACCCGGCCGAGCTGCCCCCGATGGCGCCGGGTTTCTTCGGTTTCTTCGGCCTGGCCCCGTTCGACGGGCACGTGCACCTCTGCGGATCTCCGCTGTATCACACCGCGGTGCTCAACTTCGTGGTCATCTCGGTCCAGTTGGGACACACCGCGGTGCTGATGGACCGGTGGGAGCCGGAGGAGATGCTCCGGCTGATCGAGCGACACCGGGTCACCCACACCCACATGGTGCCGACCCAGTTCCACCGGCTGCTCGCGCTGCCCGAGCGGGTGCGGCAGCGCTACGACGTGTCCTCGTTGCGGGCGGCGATCCACGGCGCGGCGCCGTGCCCGATCGAGGTCAAGCGGCGGATGCTCGAGTGGTGGGGCCCGGTGGTGATCGAGTACTACGCGGCGACCGAGGGCGGCGGGACCCTGATCACCGCGCGGGACTGGCTCAGGAAGCCGGGTTCCGTCGGGCTGCCGTGGCCGGGCTCGGTGGTCACCGTGCTGGACGCCGACGGCCGCGAACTGCCGCCGGACACGCCGGGGCTGGTGTACATGCGGATGGGCACCGCGACATTCTCCTACCACGGGGACGCGGAGAAGACCAGGGCCGGCCGGGTCGGCGACCTGTTCACGTTGGGGGACATCGGATACCTCGACGAAGACGGCTACCTGTTCCTGTGCGACCGGAAGAGCGACCTGATCATCTCCGGCGGAGTGAACATCTATCCGGCGGAGATCGAGGGCGAGCTCTCCTGCCATCCCAAGGTCGCCGACGTCGCGGTGTTCGGGGTGCCCAACCCGGACTGGGGCGAAGAGATCAAGGCCGTGGTGCAGCCGGCGGATGGCATCACCGGGGACGCCGCGCTGACCGAGGAGCTGCTGGGCTTCGCGAGCACCCGGCTGGCGAAGTTCAAGCTCCCGCGCACCATTGAGTACCGTGCGGAACTTCCCCGCGACCCCAACGGCAAGCTCTACAAACGTAAGCTCCGCGACCCCTACTGGCCCCAACCCCACCCCACCTAACCGCGAGTCGCGCGCTCAGGCAAGCGAGTCGCGCGCTCGGGCAACTGGGTCGCGCGCTCAGGCAAACGCCGAGCTGACGTCAGCGCGGATCGGGAGCTTGCGGCCGAAGCCGACGAAGAACGGCGCGCCGAGCGGCAGCCCGCCGCTGACCCGCCGCTGACTCGACGCTCCACCGTGGACCTAGGTCAGCGCCCGGTGAACTTCGGGGTGCGCTTCTCGGTGAAGGCGCGCGGGCCTTCCTTGGCGTCCTCGGAGGCGAACACCGACAGGCCGTGCCTGGCCTCGACGGCGAAGGCCTGGTTCTCCGGCATGCCTTCGGTCTCCCGCATGGTACGGAGGATGGCCGCCACGGCGAGCGGACCGTTGGCGGCGATCTGCGCGGCCAGTTCCATGGCCCGCGGCAGAGCCTGGCCGTCGGGGACGACATGGCCGATGAGACCGATGGACCTCGCCTCGGTCGCGGTGAGCTGGCGGCCGGTCAGCAGCAGGTCCGCGGCGACCGTGTAGGGGATCTGACGGGGCAGGCGCACGGCGGAGCCGCCGAGCGGGAACAGGCCCCAGCGGGCCTCGGAGACGCCGAACCTGGCGCTCTCCCCGGCTACCCTGATGTCGGTGGCCTGCAAGATCTCGGTTCCGCCCGCGATGGCCGCGCCCTCGACCGCGGCGATCAGCGGCTTGGTCAGGCGGCGGCCCTTGAGCAGCGGCTCGATGACCGAGAGATCCCAGCCGCCGCCCGCGAAGGCGTCGCCCGGATGGCTTTCGGTCATGGCCTTGAGGTCGGCGCCGGCGCAGAACGTGCCGCCCGCGCCGGTCAGCACGCAGACCCGGATCGACGGGTCGGTGTCGACCTCGTCCCAGGCCGCCCGCATGATCGACATCATCGGCCCGGAGAGCGCGTTGCGGGCTTGCGGCCGGTTCATCGTGACCACGAGGATGGGCCCGTCCCGCCGGACGAGGCAGTGTGGGGCTTCGGTCTGCGCACTCGAGGTCATCGCGCCTCCAGCCGGGCGGGGGATTGCCAGAAACGATAACACGTTCTAGTTTGGTGCCGTGGCCATCAATATCGCGGACCTGTTCGAGCATGCGGTGGACGCCTTCCCGGAACGGGTCGCGATCGCCTGCGCGGACCGCGAGGTCACCTTCGCCGAGTTGGAGGCGCGGGCCAACCGGCTGGCCCACTACCTCGCCGCGCGGGGAATCGGGACCGGCGCGCACATCGGGCTCTACGCCGGCAACTCCATTGAGGCGATCGAGACCATGATCGCCGCGTACAAGCTGCGCGCGGTGCCGATCAACGTCAACTACCGGTACCTGGCCAACGAGTTGCGCTACCTGTTCGACAACGCCGACCTGGTCGCGCTGGTGCACGACCGGCGCTTCGCCGACCGTGTGGCGGAGGTGCTGCCCGAGTTTCCCCGGCTGGGCACCGTGCTGTGGCGCGAGGACGGCAGCGACGCCGCCGCGTCCGGGGTCTGCATCGACGCGGCCGTCGCCGACGCCTCGCCGGAGCGCGACTTCGCCGAGCGCAGTCCGGACGACCTCTACGTGCTCTACACCGGCGGCACCACCGGCAGCCCGAAGGGTGTGATGTGGCGGCACGAGGACGTGTGGCGGGTACTCGGCGGCGGCATCGACTTCGTCACCGGCGAGCCGCTGCCGGACGAGTGGGCCCAGTCGGAGAAGGGCAAGCAGGGCACCGGGTTGACCCGGCTGGCCTGTGCGCCGCTGATTCACGGCGCGGCGCAGTGGGCCGCCCTGCCTGCGCTGTTCGGCGGCGACAAGGTCGTGCTGATGCCGCGCTTCGACCCGCACGAGGTGTGGAAAGCCGTGCAGCGCCACCAGGTACGGGTCGTCACGATCACCGGGGACGCGATGGCCCGGCCGCTGATCGAGGCCTACCGGCAGGGCGGCTACGACGCCTCGTCGCTGGTGGCGATTTCCAGTCATGCCGCGTTGTTCTCCCCATCGGTCAAGGAGGAATACCTCGAGGCGCTGCCCAACGTGGTGATCACCGATGCGATCGGTTCCTCCGAGTCCGGGTTCAACGGGCTGGGCATGGTGGCGCGGGGCAGCCGGCCGAGCAGTGCCGGGCCGCGGGTCAACCGGGGTCCGAGCACCATCGTGATCGGCGCGGACAACCGGCCGGTCGGGCCCGGTGAGGTCGGCCGGATCGCCCGCGGCGGGCACGTCCCGCTCGGCTACTACAAGGATCCGGCCAAGAGCGAGACGATCTTCGTCGAGGTGAGTGGAAAGCGTTACGTGGTGCCGGGCGACTTCGGCCGGCTCGAGGAGGACGGCACGCTGACCCTGCTCGGCCGGGGGAACATGTCCATCAACACCGGCGGGGAGAAGGTCTTTCCCGAGGAGGTGGAGGGCGTGCTGAAGTCTCATCCGGACGTGTTCGACGCGCTCGTGGTCGGGGTGCCGGACGAGCGGCTCGGCCAGCGGGTGGCCGCCCTGGTGCAGCCGCGCGAGGGCCACGTGGTCGACCACGGCGAGCTGGATTCCCACGTGCGCAAGCAGATTGCCGGCTACAAGGTGCCGCGCAGCGTGTGGCTCGTCGAGCGGGTCGGCCGGTCGCCGAGCGGGAAGCCGGACTACCAATGGGCTCGCGCGCACACCGAGCGATGCCAGCCGGACTGGCGTGCCCCGGCGGTCGCCGTCCCGTCCGGCACGGGCTGAGCATGCACACCGCACTGTGCGACCGGCTGGGCATCGAGCACCCGATCGTCGGGTTCACCCCGTCCGAGCACGTGGCGGCCGCGATCAGCCGGGCCGGCGGGCTCGGTGTGCTCGGCTGCGTCCGGTTCAACGAGGCCGCCGAGCTGGACGCGGCACTGTCCTGGATGGACCGGAACACCGACGGAAAGCCTTATGGGGTAGACGTTGTCATGCCGGCTACGGTGCCGGCCGAGGGTACCAAGATCGACCTGGACCGGCTGATCCCGGCGGAGCACAAGGAGTTCGTCGAACGCACCCTGGTCCGGCTCGGCGTGCCGCCTTTGTCCGCGGCGGAGGCGACGCACCCCGGCGTACTCGGCTGGCTGCATTCGATCGCCCGGTCCCATGTGGACGTCGCGCTGACGCACCCGATCGCGCTGATCGCCAACGCACTCGGCTCCCCGCCGGCGGACGTGATCGACCTGGCGCACGGCAAGGGGGTTCCGGTCGCGGCGCTCGCCGGGAAGGCCGAGCACGCCGTTCGGCATGCCGACAGCGGGGTCGATCTTGTTGTGGCGCAGGGGTATGAGGCCGGTGGGCACACTGGTGAGATCGCCAGTATGGTGCTGGTACCGGAGATCGTGGACGCGGTCGGTGCCCGCGTGCCGGTGCTCGCGGCCGGCGGGATCGGCAGCGGCCGGCAGATCGTCGCGGCCATGGCACTCGGAGCGGTTGGCGCCTGGATGGGCTCGTTCTGGCTGACCACGGCGGAGTACCGGCAGACCATGGGCGAATCCGCGCTGCAACCGGCCCTGTTGCGCGCCGGCTCGGGCGACACGGTCCGGTCGCGGATCTACTCCGGCAAGCCTGCCCGGCTGCTCAGGTCGCGGTGGACCGATGCCTGGGCGGCGCCGGACGCGCCGGAGCCGCTACCCATGCCGTTGCAGAACCTGCTGGTCGGAGAGGCACATCAGCGGTTGATGCGCTCGGCGGACCCTGGCGTGGTCGCCATGCCGGTCGGCCAGATCGTCGGGCGGATGAACGAGATCGTGCCGGTGGCCGAGGCGATGGCGAACCTGCTCGCCGACGTGAGGGCGACCTTGTCCACATTGGACAAGTTGGGCTAACCCTCCACGGCCGGGTCAACCACGACCTGGTCGCGGCACAGCCGGCCGGCCCGGTAGAGCACATCGGCCAGATCGCTCCAGTCCGCGGCACCCACCTCACCGGTGATCACTTTGGGTAGCAACGAGGGGATGGAGTGCGTCAGTTGCCGCAGCGCGTACACCACATCCACCTGCTCAGGTGTGGCACTGGTAGTCGGCGTCCGGTCAGTTGTTCTGGCGAGCACGAGCGGGGCGGGCACCGTGGGTGAGTAGAGTCGGCTTTCCGATGTAGCCATGACCAACATCCTGATAACGTGGGATGTGAGTTCGTCCACCGTTGATGCAACAAGTTGGACTCTACGAACGCAAGCGGAGGCCTATCACCCGTCTGGGTGGTTCCTGTGTGCAGGGTGTAGCTGAACCGGGAAAGGTAGCAGCTGTGGACGTCTCATCGGTTCCGCCGGCACTCAGGTCTGGCACGCCGGCGCTGTTCAAGCGCACCATCGCGCTGTCGTTGCAGCGCTGGCGCAAGGATGCCGGTCTCGCCCAGCGCGACGCCGCGAAACGGTTGGACCGCACACCACAGCACATCAGCAACCTGGAGAGCGGCGAGCGCCTGCCGAGTGCCGCTGACTTGGAGCTGCTTCTCGACCTGTACCGTAAGCCGGACCGTATCCCGTTCATGCGTGAACTGCTGGCCGCCGCCAAACGTGCCCGAAACTGGTGGGTCGCGCTGTCCGGCGCGGTTCCCAAATGGTTCGACCTCTATCTGGGTCTCGAGTCAGGTGCCGCCGAATTGATGACGTTCGAGGCGATGCTCGTCCCGGGCCTGCTGCAGACCCAGGAATACGCCGAAGCGGTGATCCGCGGGAATCCGGATCTGTCCGATGCCCAGGTGGCCCAACTCGTGAAGCTGCGTCTCGGTCGGCAGCAGATTCTCGATCGCGAGGAGGACCCGGTGAACTTGTGGGCGGTGATGGATGAGTCGGTGCTGTACCGGCAATACGGCGACGGTGCGACGATGTACCGCCAGCTCAGGCATCTGCTCGACATGGCCGAACGGCCGCGGGTCGAGATTCAGGTCCTGCCGTTGGATGCCGGGGCGACGCTGGCTCAGCAGGGCGGAAGCTTCATGGTCATGACATTCCCATCGGCAATGGAGAATGATCCTGGCCTCGTCTACTTGGAACTGCTCACGGGTGGACGGTACCTCGAGGACCCCTCGGAGATATCGGAGTATCGGCGGGCCATGGCAAATTTACATGAGCAGGCCAGTGATCCGAGGAGCTCTGAGGAGATAATTGAGCGAGCGATGAAGGAGGTGAAATCATGACCGACAGCGCTGTCCGCTGGCACGATGTGCCATTCCGCAAGTCCAGTTTCAGCGGGTCGAGTGGCGGGAACTGCGTCGAGGTCGCGGTGGCCGACGCCCTGTTTGGCCTACGCGACTCGAAGAATCCGACGGGCCCCGTTCTCGCCGTGGCAGCCAGCCACGGGTGTTTGTTCCTGACTGCCGTCAAGGCGGCGACACTGTGACACCGTAGCTCCGAACTCACGACGGATGCCCCGACCCGGAACCGACCAATGCCTCCAGGTCGGGGCGCCCCATAGGGCACCACGACCGTCCGAGCGGGCAGCGGACACCGGCCCGTCGCCGAGCACGAGACTCGCGCCTGTCAGACTCGCGAGAGGCTGCGTACTCAGCCGCCGCTCTTGCGGCGGAAGGTGCGCCGGCCGGCGGCCGGACCGTGCGTCTCGTGGATCTTCGACGAGCCGTCCGCGTGGTTCTCCCGGGCCTTGGCCTTGGCCTGCTTGCGCTCCAGGGCCTCACGGAACTGGGCCCGGACATCCTGCTCGGCCGGCTGCGCGCCGTCCTCATCCTGAGGTTCAGGCATGGTTCCGCCTCCCGATGCGCGTGCGTGACCGGCTCAGCCTCGCACGGGTCGTGTCCTGCCGTCGAGTTGGTTCGGGGCGTTTTCAGCCGTAAGTGGCCGGTATCGCAGCTCCTTGCCGGACCGCCACCAGACCGGGTCGGCGCACCGCCAGCTCTGCGTGGACAGGATACGGCGCAGCACCTTGTGCGTCGGCGTGCGGGGCAGGCGCCGCGCCACCCGGATGAACGTCGGCACCTGCTTGGGCCCCAGATCCGTTTGCGCGGCAAGGAATCTGGCGAAAGCGTCCGGGTTGAACGTGGCCGGCGGACGGAACACCAACGCGGCCATCACCGCGTCGCCCGCGGTGGCGTCCGGCACCGCGTACACCGCCACGTCGGTGATGTCAGGATGGCGCAGCAGGATCCGCTCGATCGGCGCGGTGCCGAGGTTCTCCCCGTCCACCCGCAGCCACTCGCCGGTGCGGCCGTAGAAGTAGCAGAAGTCGCGCTCGTCGCGGTAGGCGAGGTCGCCGCTCCAGAACATGCCGTCCCGAATCCGCTGCCCGTCCGCGGCCGAGTCGCCGTAGTAGCCCGCGAACAGCGCCACGCCGTTGGTCCGGACCAACTCGCCGACCGCCTCGTCGGCGTTGGACAGCCGGCCGTCCGGGTCGAACCTGGCCGGCGGGCAGGGCGCCGAGGTCTCCGGGTGCAGGATGGTCACGCCGTCGCCCAGTTGGCCGAGCGAGCCGGGCGGCAGGTCCGGCGGGCGGAGCAGGGTGATGCCGCCCTCGGTCGAGCCGTACGAGTCGACGACGCGGCAACCGAAGCGCTTGGCGAACTCGGCCACATCCCGCTCCGCGGCCTCGTTTCCGAACATCATCCGCAGCGGGTTGTCCGCATCGTCCGGCTGCTGCGGTGTGGTCAGCACGTAGGACAGCGGCTTCCCCACGTAGTTCGCGTACGTGACGCCGAACTTCCGGACATCGTCGAGGAACCCCGAAGCCGAGAACCGCCGGCGCAGCGCCAGGGTGGCGCCCGCGGCCAGGCCGGGCGCCCAGCCGGCCATGATCGCGTTGGAGTGGAACATCGGCATGGACAGGTACACCGTGTCCGCTGGGCCGAGACCGAAGCGCTCGGCGAGCAACACCCCGGGAGCGGTGATCTTGCGATGCGTACAACGCACCGCCTTCGGCTCCCCGCTGGTGCCGGAGGTGAAGATCAGCATGAGCAGGTCGTCCGGCTCCGCCGGCACCGGGTCGAGTGGCCGGAGCCGGTGGGCGAACAGGGACATGTGCCAGGCGGCCGTGTCGGTGTCCATCACCCGGCCGGCAGCCGCGCCGAGGTCGAGGTCGTCGAGCAGTTCGACGTAGCGGCTCTCGGTGACCACCACCTGGCAGTCGGTCAGTCGGACATCTCGGGCCAGCGCCTCGCCCCGGCGGGTGGTGTTCAGCCCGACCAGGACCGCACCGCTCAGGGCCGCGCCGCCGAGCAGGAAGGAGAACTCGGGCACGTTGTCCAGCAGCACACCGACGTGGAACGGGCCCGGCCGGCGCAGTGAGCGCAGCAGCGCGGCCCGGTCCGCGCACTCCTGCACGTGCTCCGCCCAGGTCAGACTCTGTTCCTCGAACCTGAGACCGCAGTGGAAGTCGTTGGCCCTGGCCAGCAACAGCTCGGTCACCGTCGGTGCTGGCTGGCCGGGCTGCGCCATGCAGGTCTCCTGGTCTACGCGGGTTCCGCGGCGAGGGTCGAGCCGATCCGTCGAAGCTGGGCCGTGGCCCCTCCCAAGCTGAACTCGTTGCGCTTTGCTGCCACAAAATACCGGTTTAGGGGGTACTCCATGTCAATACCTACCCCACCATGAATGTGTACCGCGGTGTGCGCGACCCGGTGTCCGGCGTCCGCGGCCCAGAACTTCGCGGTGGCGACCTCGCTCGACGCCGGCATCCCGCCCGCCACCCGCCAGGCCGCCTGCCACAGCGTCAACCGGACCGCCTCGACGTCGATGTACGCGTCCGCAAGGCGTTGCGCCACCGCTTGGAACGTCCCAATTGGACGGTCGAACTGCACGCGCCGGCTCGCGTAGGCCGAGGTGAGCTCGAGTGCGCGCTCGAGGACGCCGAGTTGGCCGGCGCACAACCCGATCGTCGCCCTGGTCTGGATCATCTGGACAGTTCGTGCGCCATAGTCAATTCCCCCTAGTAGCCGGGTGGTGTCGAGCCCTACCTCGTCGAGCTCGAGCAACGCCGCGCTGTCCCCGTCGACGATCTCCTGGCGCCGCACGGTTGCCCCGGAGTCGTGCGGGGAGACCAGGAACACCGCCACCCCGTGCCCGGTGTCGGCCGGTACCAGGAACAGGTCGGCGATCGGTCCGGCGGGGACCGTTGTCTTCGTGCCGGAGAGCCACCACCGCTCGCCCGCCAGGCTGGCTCTGGTGAGCGGTTTCCCCGGGTCGTCGCCGGCATCCTCGGCCAGTGCGCCGGTGAGCACCAGCTCACCGGCGGCCGCCGGCCGTGCCCACCGGTCGACCTGAGCCGGCGTGCCAAGCTCGGCGATCGTCGCGGCGGCCGTCACGATCGACGCCAGGTAGGGCACCGGCGCCACCGCGCGGCCCAGTTCGACCAGCACCGAGCATTGTTCGAGCAGGCCGTATCCGGAGCCGCCCACACTGGCGGGCAGGGCCGCGGCGAGGACGCCGGCCTCGGCCAGCTCCGTCCACAGGGCACGGTCGAAGCGGTCCGGGCCGGACTCGACGGCGCGCAGCCGCTGTTCGGTGACGCGGTCCGCGACGATCTCCCGCACCAGGCCGGACAGGTCCCGCTGTGCCTCGGTGTATCCGAAGTCCACGTTGTCTCCTCAGCGTTGTCTGGTCAGCGTTGTCCGGTCAGGTTGTCTCGTCGCCGTTGTCTCTTCAACGTTTGGCATGCGGCAGGCCGAGTCCCACCACGGCCACGATGTCGCGCTGCACCTCGTTGGTCCCGCCGCCGAAGGTGAGGATCAGCGCGGCGCGGTGCATCCGTTCGATCCGGCCGCGCAGCAACGCACCGGGCGAGCCGGTGCGCACACAGGCCCCCGGGCCGAGCACCTCCATCAGCAGCCGGTAGGCCTCGATGGCGAACTCGGTGCCGAACACCTTGGTGGCCGAGGCGTGCGCCGGGCTCAGTCCCTGCCCGGCGCCGGCGGCGATCCGCCAGTTCACCAGCTTCAGGAACTCGGCCTTGGCGTGTACCCGGGCCAGGTGCAGCTGCACCCACTCCTGGTCGATCACTCGGCGACCATCCGGCAGTTTCGTTGCCTGCGCCCATTCCCGCACCTCACGTAGGGCGGACCGGACCGGCGCCGCCGAGGTGAGCGCCACCCGCTCGTGGTTGAGCTGGTTGGTGATCAGGGGCCAGCCCTGGTTCGGCGCACCGACCAGCGCCGTGGCCGGCACCCGAACGTCGGAGTAGTAGGTGGCGCTGGTGCCGGGTCCGGCCATGGTGCGCACCGGCGTCCAGGAGAAGCCGGGGGCGTCGGTCGGCACGATCAGGATGGAGAGACCCTTGTGCTTGGCGGCGTCCGGGTCGGTGCGACAGGCCAGCCAGACGTAGTCGGCATACTGGATCAGGCTGGTCCACATCTTCTGACCGTTGATCACGTAGTGGTCGCCGTCCCTGATCGCCCTGGTGCGCAGCGCGGCGAGGTCGGTGCCGGCCTCCGGTTCCGAGTAGCCGATCGAGAAATGCAGCCGACCGGCGGCGATCCTGGGCAGGTAGAACGACTTCTGCTCGGGCGTACCGAACTTCATGATCGTCGGACCGACGGTGTTGATGGTCAGGAACGGCACCGGCACGCCGGCGACCGCCGCCTCGTCGGTGAAGATGAGCTGGTCGATCATCGAGCCGTCGCGGCCGCCGTAGTCGCTCGGCCAGCCAAGCCCGAGCCAGCCGTCGGCGCCGAGTTGGCCGACCACCTCCTTGTACACCGTGCCGTCGCCGTACTCGCCGCCGTCCGAGGTCAGCGCCGCGCGCCGCTCGGGGGTGATCAGCTCGGCGAAGTAGGCGCGGAGCTCGAGACGCAGCCGCTCCTGCTCCTCGGTGAAGGCGATGCGCACCAGACACCTCCATGTGCAACCTGTTCTATCCATGCTTAGCCTAGAGGACCTGCGCGCCTTGCCCCATACGAGAACACGTTCTAGTCTTGGGTCGGCAGCGGACCCGGCACGCTCGACGAGGAGCCCTGATGAAAGCGGCCGTACTCAACCGGATCGGGGACACCAAGCTCGAGCTCCGCGACGACGTGCTCACCACGGACGTCGGCCCTCGGGAGATCCGGATCCAGGTCAAGGCAACCGGGGTCTGCCACAGCGACCTGTCCGCGATGGACGGCACATTGCCCGCGCTGGCGCCGGGGATCATCGGGCACGAGGGTGCCGGGGTGGTGCTCGAGGCCGGCGGGCTCGTCGACCGGTTCGCCCCGGGCGACCACGTGATCGTCACGTTCGTGCCGCCCTGCGGCGGTTGTCCGAACTGCCTTCGCGGGCAACCGCATCTCTGCGCGATCCATGCGATCGCCGCGTTCACCACGCCCCGGTTCCGGCTCGGCGAGACCCCGGTGTTCGGCTATGCCGGGCTCGGCACGTTCGCCGAGGAGCTGGTGGTGCCGGCGGACGGCGCCGTGAAGATCGCCGAGGACATCCCGTTCGAGATCGCCGCGCTGGTCGCCTGCGGGGTGACGACCGGAGTCGGCGCGGTCGTCAACACGGCGAAGGTGGAGCCCGGGTCGACCGTCGCGGTGATCGGCTGCGGCGGGGTGGGCATCTCGGTGATCCAGGGCGCGCGGCTGGCCGGCGCCGCGCAGATCATCGCGGTGGACCCGGTGCCCGGCAAGCAGGAGACCGCGCGGCGCTTCGGCGCCACGCACGCCACCACACCGGAGGGCCTGGCCGCGCTGAACGCGGAGCTGGCCGCAAACATGGGCTTCGACTACGCCTTCGACGTGGTCGGCATCCCGGCCACGATCCGGGCCGCCTGGGACCACGCCCGGCGTGGCGGCACCGTGGTCGTGGTCGGTGCCGGCCGGGCGGACGCGATGGTCGAGTTCAGCGCGCAGGAGTTGTTCCTGCACGACAAGCGGTTGCTCGGCTCGTTCTACGGCGGCGCGCACGTGGCCAGGGACTACCAGCGGCTGCTCGGGCTGTGGCGGGCCGGCCGACTCGACCTGGCCGGCATGATCAGCCGGCGGATCACCCTGGACGAGATCAACGACGGCATCCAGGCCCTGCGCGAGCCGGGTGACCTGATCCGGCAGATCGTCACTTTCCCGTGAGCGAGCCGGCGAGCCAGCCGTTGAGCGAACAGCTGGCGCCGAGCCTGGACGGAAAGGTCGCGATCGTGACCGGGGCGGGCGCCGGCCTTGGCCGGGCCGAGGCGCTCGCGCTCGCCGCGGCCGGAGCCCGGGTCGTGGTGAACGATCTGTCGGACGCGGACCTGGCGGACACCGTCGCCGAGATCGAGGCGGTGGGCGGCAAGGCGCTACCGGTCCCGGGCGATGTCGGCGAGCGGGCCACCGCGGACGCGCTGCTCTCTGGTGCGGTGGACCAGTTCGGTGGGCTGCATGTGGTGGTGAACAACGCCGGTCTGCTGCGCGACCGGATGCTGTTCAACATGACCGACGAGGAGTGGGACCTGGTCGTCCGGGTGCACCTGCGCGGTCACTTCCTGCTGTCCCGCAACGCCGCCGCGTACTGGCGCGCCAAGTACGCCGAGTCCGGCGGGCCGGTGTACGGCCGGGTGGTGAACACCGCATCGGAAGCGTTCCTGCTCGGCGCAAGCGGCCAGCCGAACTACGCCGCGGCCAAGGCCGGAATCGCCGCGCTCACCGTGGTCGCCGCGCGTTCCCTTGCGCGCTACGGGGTTCGGACCAACGCCATCTGCCCGAGGGCGAGGACGGCGATGACCGTCCCGGTGTTCGGCGCGGCGCCGCATGGCGGGTCGGACCCCTGGTCGGTCGACCATGTCGCGACGTTCGTCCGCTATCTGGCCACACCGGCCGCCGATGCGATCAACGGCCAGGTGTTCATCGTCTACGGCGGCCGGATCGGGCTGCTGGCCCCGCCGGCCATCGAGCGCCGGTTCGACTCGGTCACCGCGCTCGGCGACTACTTCGCCGGCCGCGATCCGGACTGGACATTCGCGATGAGGGAGGAACTGTGACGCTCACCCTTGCGGCGCGCCGCGACGAGATCGGCCTGCGGGACGGCCGGCTGCTGGTCGGCGGCGACTGGCGAGACGCCGGGGACGGCGCCACCTGGACCCACCTGCACCCGGCCTCTGGCGAGCCGATCGGCGCGTTCCCGGTGGCCACCGCGTCCGATGTGGACGACGCGGTGCGGACCGCTCGCGTCGCGTTCGACACCGGCCCGTGGCCGCGATCCCGGGCCACCGAGCGGATCCAGTTGCTGCACCGGTACGCGGGCCTGCTCCGCGAGCACGCCGACGAGCTGCGCGGGCTACAGGCGCTGGACAACAGCGTGCCGCTCTCCTTCGCCGGCATCTATGCCACCTCGGTGAACGCCGCGGCCGACGTGTTCGACCACCACGCCGGTTGGGTGGACAAGGCCGGTGGTCAGACGCTGCCGCCGTACCAGGGCGGTGAGCACCTGGCCATGACCTTCCGGGAGCCGCTCGGCGTGGTGGCCGCGATCCTGCCGTGGAACGCGCCGTTCCTGTTGTACGCGCAGAAGATCGCGCCCGCGCTGGCGGCCGGCTGCGCTGTGGTGCTCAAACCGTCCGAGTACGCCACGTTCACCGTGCTACGCATGGTCGAGCTGCTGCTGGAGGCCGGGTTGCCGGACGGCGTGCTGAATGTGGTGACCGGCCCGGGAGAGCCGACCGGGGAGGCGCTGATCACCCATCCCATGGTGGACAAGGTGAGCTTCACCGGCAGCCGAACGGTCGGCAGGCGGATCGTCGAGGCGTCCGCAGCCACCCTCAAACGGGTCTCGCTCGAGCTCGGCGGGAAGAGTCCGACGCTGGTGTTCCCGGACGCGCCCGACGTCGGCCTGGCCGCGATGACCACCATGGGCACGGTGACCATGGGCCTGTCCGGACAGGCTTGCGTGGCGCATACCAGGGCGCTGGTGCACCGCGACGTCTACGAGCAGTTCCTGGCCGCCGCGGAGCTGTTGGCCGGGGCGATCACCTACGGCGACCCGTTCGACGCCAGCGTGCTGGCCAGCCCCCTGATCAACGCCAGGCAGTTGGAGCGGGTGCTGGGTTTCATCGAACGCGCGCAGGAGGCCGGCGCCAAGCTGGTCACCGGCGGCGACCGGCCCGCCGGTGACCTGGCCGCCGGGAACTTCGTGCGCCCGACCGTGTTCGCCGATGTGGACAACGACATGGAGATCGCCAGGGAGGAGGTGTTCGGACCGGTGCTCGCGGTCGTTCCGTTCGCCGACGAGGACGAGGCGATTCGGTTGGCCAACGACACCGAGTACGGGCTCGGCGCAGGCGTGTACACGACGGACGGCCGGCGCGCGTTCCGGGTGGCCAGGCGGTTGCGGGCCGGCACCGTGGGAATCAACGGGTTCCAGCTGGAGCCGCACCTGCCGTTCGGCGGCTTCAAGCAGTCCGGGCTCGGCCGGGAGGGCGGGCGCGCCGCGTTCGAGGCCTACACCGAGCTGAAGACCGTGCTCATGCCGCTGACCGACGAATTGATGTGAGCGGATGGGACGGCTGGACGGCAGGACCGCGCTGATCACCGGGGCGGCGCGCGGCCAGGGAGCGGCGACCGCGCGGCGCTTCGCCGCCGAGGGTGCCCGGGTGATCGTCACCGACGTCCTCGACGACGAGGGGAAGCTGCTCGCCGCCGAGCTCGGCGACCGTGCCGAGTTCGCCCGCCTCGATGTGTCCGAAGAGGACGATTGGGCGGCTGTGCTCGAGACGCACGGCCCGGTCACCGTGCTGGTCAACAACGCCGGCATCCTGCATTTCGCGAGTCTGGCCGAGACCACGCTCGCCGACTACGAGCGGGTGATCCGGGTCAACCAGGTCGGCACCTTCCTCGGCATGCGCGCGGTGGTGCCCGGGATGGTCGCGGCCGGCGGCGGTTCGATCGTGAACACGTCCTCGATCGAGGGCCTGGCCGCGGCGCCGCTGCTGGTGGCATACACGGCCTCCAAGTTCGCCATCCGCGGGATGACCAAGGTGGCGGCGATGGAGTTGGGGGACAAGGGAATCCGGGTCAACTCGGTGCACCCCGGCATGATCGACACCCAGATGCTGCCCACCGCGCTCGGCGGCTTCGCGGTCGACCTCAGCAGGCTCGGACGCAAGGTGGCGCTGCGCCGGGTCGGGCAGGCCGAGGAGATCGCGAACCTGATCCTGTTCCTGGCCTCCGACGAGAGCTCCTACTGCACCGGTGCCGAGTTCGTTGCCGACGGCGGGGCCACGACCGGCCACGCGCTGTCGGTAACTTGATCGCCGCGCGGTCGTTGTCTACACATGGGCACCGGGTCGAATGTCGGGGTTCGGGGGCTCACCCAAGTGGGCCGCCTGACCACGCTCGCAGCCGAGGTGGTCCGGCTGACCTTCCGCCGGCCGTTCCAGCCCCGCGAGCTGGTGCAACAGTGCTGGTTCTTCGCCAGCGTCACGATCCTGCCGACCGCACTGGTGTCGATCCCGTTCGGCGCGGTGATCGCGCTGCAACTCGGCTCGCTCACCCAGCAGATCGGCGCGCAGTCGTTCATCGGCGCGGCCAGCGCGCTGGCCATCGTGCAGCAGGCCGCTCCGCTGATCACCGCGCTGCTGGTGGCCGGCGCCGGTGGCTCGGCGATGTGCGCGGACATCGGCGCGCGCAAGATCCGTGAGGAGATCGACGCGATGGAGGTGCTCGGGGTCAACCCGATCCAGCGCCTGATCGTGCCGAGGGTGCTGGCCGCCATGATCGTGGCCACGCTGCTGAACGGGTTGGTCAGCGTGGTCGGCGTGGCGGGTGGCTACTACTTCAACGTGGTCATGCAGGGCGGCACCCCGGGTGCGTACCTGGCCAGCTTCAACGCCCTCGCGCAGCTGCCGGACCTGTGGATCAGCGAGCTCAAGGCGGTGATCTACGGCTTCGTGGCCGGCATCGTGGCGGCCTACCGAGGGCTCAACCCGGCCAGCGGGCCCAAGGGCGTCGGCGAGGCGGTCAACCAGACCGTGGTGATCACGTTCCTGTTGCTGTTCCTGATCAACGTCGTGCTCACCGGCATCTACCTTCAGATCGTGCCGCCCAAGGGGATGTGAGCCGTGGCCACCACGATCGAGACCCGGCCGGGACGGGTGCGCGCAGCGGCGCAGGTGCCGCGGCAGGGTCTCGGCTCGCTCGGCGCGCAGCTCGCCTTCTACGTCCGGGTGCTCGCCTGGGTGCCGCGCACCCTGGTGCACTATCCGAAAGAGACGCTGCGGCTGCTGTCCGACGTGTTCTTCGGCAGCGGCGCTCTCGCGGTGATCGGCGGCACGCTCGGCGTGATGATCGGCATGACCGTGTTCACCGGGCTGATCGTGGGGCTACAGGGGTACTCGGCGCTCAACCAGCTCGGCACCTCCGCGCTGACCGGGTTCATCGCCGCCTACTTCGACACCCGCGAGGTGGCGCCGCTGGCCGCCGGGCTCGCGCTTTCGGCGACCGTCGGCTGTGGGTTCACCGCGCAGCTCGGCGCCATGCGGATCTCCGAGGAGATCGACGCGCTCGAGGTGATGGCCGTGCCGAGCGTGCCGTATCTGGTGACCACGCGGGTGCTGGCGGCGCTCGGCGCGGTGATCCCGCTGTACGTGGTCGGGTTGCTCTGCTCCTACGCCGCGTCGCGGCAGATCACCGTCTGGTTCTACGGCCAGTCGGCCGGGACCTACGACCACTACTTCCATCTGTTCCTCCCGCCGGGGGACGTGTTGTGGTCGTTCCTCAAGGTGATCATCTTCAGCGTGGTGGTGATCCTGGTGCACTGTTACTACGGCTACACCGCGTCCGGCGGTCCGGCGGGCGTCGGGGTCGCGGTCGGGCGGGCCGTGCGGGCCGCGATCGTGCTCCAGATGTTGCTGGACTTCTTCCTCAGCCTGGCGATCTGGGGCGCGACCACGACGGTGCGGATCGCCGGATGAGCCAGACCCGGGTGCCGCTGCGCCACCAGCTGTACGGGCTGGTGTTCCTGGTGATCGTCGGGCTGCTGGTGGCGCTGTCGGTCGGCTTCTACCGCAAGTCGTTCACCCCGGTGGTGCCGGTGCGGCTGGAAGTGAGCCACACCGGCAACCAGCTGCGCGAGCACGCGGATGTCAAGCTGCGCGGGCTGATCGTCGGCGAGGTGCGCGGGATCCACCCGGCCGGCGACCATGCCGTGCTCGACCTGGCGCTGGACCCTGACCTGGTCGGTCGCATCCCGTCGAACGTCTCCGCGCGGCTGCTGCCGAAGACGCTGTTCGGCGAACGCTATGTGGCGCTTGCGCTTCCGACGCGTCCATCCGGCCGGCCGATCGCCAAGGGGGACGTGATCGGGCAGGACTCGACGGCCACCGCGATCGAGCTCGAGCGGGTGCTCGACGACCTGATGCCGGTGCTTCAGGCGGTGCGGCCGGAGAAGCTGGCCGCCACGCTCAATGCGATGTCCACCGCGCTGGACGGCCGGGGCCGGCAGGCCGGCGAGACGCTGGTGGCGTTGCGGGACTACCTCCAACGGCTCGAGCCCGCGCTGCCCGATCTGCGCGCCGACATCGAGCACCTGGCCACGGTCGCGGACACCTACGCGGCGGCCGCGCCGGATCTGCTCACGGCGCTCGCCGACCTGACCACCACCTCGCAAACCCTTGTCCAGCAACGAGCCGGGCTGGAAGCCCTGTTCGCAACGCTGACCACGGCAGCGGTGGACCTCACCAACTTTCTCGCCGTGAACGCGAGCAACCTGATCAGCCTCGGCGCGACGGCGCGGCCGACGCTGGCCGTGCTGGCGAAGTACGCGCCGGAGTACCCGTGCCTGCTCCAGCAGTTGGTGGACGCCATCCCGGCCGCGGACGCCGCGTTCGGCAAGGGCACCGCGCACCCCAACGTGTCCCGGGTGACCATCGAGATCACCTCGAGCCGGGGCAAGTACCAGCCCGGTGCGGACACCCCGCGCTACACCGACAAGCGCGGCCCGAAGTGCTATCCGGTCGCGCATCCACCCGCGCGGTTCCCGCAGTACCCGGCCGGCGGCCCGCTGGCGGATGGCTCCACCAAGCCACCGCCGCCGAGGTCGGACCGGCCGCAGCAGTTCCAGCCGACCACGCCGCAGGCGGCCGCGGCGGCGCCGGCGCTGGCCAACTCGCCAGCCGAGCGCGACCTGATCGGCGCGCTGCTCGCGCCGTCCCTCGGGGTGCCCCCGGACGAGGTGCCCGGCTGGGGCTCGCTCCTGGTCGGTCCCCTGCTGCGGGGCGCGGAGGTGACCGTGCTGTGATCGCGCCGCTGCTCAAGATCATCGCGTTCGCCGTGGTCACGGTCGTGCTGACCGCGCTGCTCGGGCTGACCATCGCGAACAGCAACCTGGGCAGCACCAACGACTACACCGCCCGGTTCACCGACGCCACCGGGCTCAACGCCGGTGACGACGTCCGGATGTCCGGTGTCCGCATCGGACAGATCACCTCGATCCGCGTGGCGGACAGCAGATGGGCCGACGTGGGGTTCGAGGTCGAGGCGTCGCGGCGGCTGCCGGATTCGGTCACCGCGGCGATCAGGTACCGCAACCTGATCGGCCAGCGCTACCTGGCCCTCGCGCTCGGCACCGGCGATCCCAACGCGATCCTGCGTCCTGGCGACACCATCCCGGTGGAGCGCACCGCGCCCGCGCTCAACCTCACCGTGCTGTTCAACGGGTTCAAGCCGTTGTTCCAGGCGCTCAACCCGGACGAGGTGAACAAGCTGGCCGGTGAGCTGATCCAGGTACTTCAGGGCGAGGGCGGCACGATCGACAGCGTGCTGGCCCACACCGCCTCGCTCACCTCGGCCGTGGCCGGCAAGGACAAGGTGATCGGGCAGGTGATCGACAATCTGAACACGGTGCTGGACACCGTGAACGGACGCACGGCCGAGCTGTCCGGGTTGATCGACACGGTGCAGGAACTGGCCACCGGCCTCGCCGCGGCACGCCAACCGATCGGCGACGCGATCGGGGCGCTCGGCGAGTTGGCCGACTCGACCGCCGGGCTGCTGGCCGGCGCACGCCCCGCGTTGCACGACGACATCGCCGCGCTCGGCCAGCTTTCCGCCAACCTCGCCGCCAACGGGGACACGGTGGACCGGTTCCTCGCCACGCTGCCGCACAAGGTCGCGGCGATCAACCGGGTGGCCAGCTACGGCGGCTGGTTCAACTATTTCCTGTGCAGCGCCTCGGGCAGGGTCGGCATCTCACGTCTCGGGATCGTGGTCGACCTCCCGGCGCTGCCCGCGCCGGGTTCCCCGCTGCCGGCCAGGTGCGGACCATGAAGCGGCGGGGGGAGCGCAACCAGGCCACCGTCGGTGCGGTGGCCCTGGTGCTGGTCGCGCTCGCGGCGCTGGCCGCGTTCAACGCCGACGACCTGCCGATCATCGGCGGCGGCACCACCTACACCGCGGAGTTCACCGAGTCGGCCGGGTTGCGGGCGGGCAACGAGGTCCGGCTGGCCGGGGTCAAGGTCGGCAACGTGCGCCGGGTTCGCCTGGCCCGCAACAAGGTTCTGGTGGACTTCAAGGTGCGCGACGTGGCGGTCGGCGACCGGAGCACGATCTCCATTCAAATCAAGACGCTGCTCGGCGACAAGTACCTGGCCGTCGCCGCCGCCGGGGACCACCCACAGCGCCCGACCGAGGTGATCCCGCGCGGCCGCACCAGCGCGCCGTTCGACATCGTGCCGGCGGTGAGCCAACTCTCCCGCACCGTCGACAAGATCGACACGGCTGCGCTCGCCAAGAGCTTCCAGGTCATCTCCGACACGTTCGCGCACAGCCCGCAGCACCTGCACGACTCGCTCGCCGGCCTGGCCAAGCTGTCCAGCACACTGTCCACCCGGGACGCCGAGCTGGCCAGGCTGCTCGGCAACACCGCCGCGCTCAGCCGGACGGTCGCGGATCGGGACACCGCGTTGCGCAAGCTGTTCACCGACGCCGCGCTGCTGCTCGACGAGCTGTCCCGGCGCAAGGACGCGGTGGCCGCGCTGCTGTCCGGCACCACCGCGCTGGCCGGCGAGCTGCGCGGTCTGGTGGCGGACAACGAGAAGCAGCTCAAGCCGGCGCTCGACGAGCTGGCCAAGGTGACCACCATCCTGCAACGCAACCAGGACAACCTCAGCCAGGGTCTGCACAACCTGGCCCCGTTCGTCCGGATGTTCAACAACGTGGTGGGCAACGGACGCTGGTTCGAGGGCTACATCTGCGGGTTGCTGCCGCCGCCGGCCAAGGCCGGTGTGTTCGACATCAACCCGCAGGGCTGCGAAACCCCGCTCACCCCTGGGGGCTCGCGATGACCATCAGCACCCGGCCGGGCCGGCGGGCGGCCACCGTGGTCGCCACCGGGTGCGTGCTCGTCCTGCTCCTGGTGGCCGCGCTGTGGTGGCTGGCCACGGCCGGGCGCGGCACCGCACTGACCGCCTACTTCGACAAGGCGGTCGGCGTGTACGCCGGCTCCGAGGTGAAGGTGCTCGGCGTGCCGGTCGGCCGGATCGACCGGGTGGAACCGAAGGGTGACACCGTTCGGGTGGACCTGACCGTGGACGACGGCGTGGCGGTCCCGGCCGGCGTGTACGCGATCGTGGTGGCGCCCAGCCTGGTCAGCGACCGTTACGTCCAGCTCGCGCCGGCCTACGAGTCCGGGCCGCTGATCGCCGCCGGTGCGACGATTCCCCGCGAGCGCACCGAGACCCCGGTCGAGCTGGACGACCTCGCGGCCAGCGTGAACGAGCTGAGCGTCGCGCTCGGTCCGGGCGGCGCCAACGCGCATGGCGCGCTGTCGAACGTGCTGGACACCGCCGCGGCCAACCTGGCCGGCAACGGCGAGTTGTTCGGCGAGACCGTACGCCGGTTGAGCGAGGCGGCCGCGACGCTGTCCAACTCGTCCGGAGACCTGTTCGCCACGGTGGACAACCTCCAGAAGTTCACCACGGCGCTGGCCGACAGCGACGCCGTGGTGCGGCAGTTCAACGACCGGCTGGCCGGAGTCACCGGCTATCTTGCCGACGACCGTGACCGGCTCGGCGTGGCGCTCGGCTCGCTGGCCACCGCCCTGGCCGAGGTGCACGACTTCGTGGCCGGGAACAAGGATCTCCTCGCGTCCAATGTGGACAAGCTGGCCGGCGTGACCAAGGCCCTGGTCGACCAGCGGGCCGCGGTCGCCGAGATCCTCGACGTCGCCCCGCTCGCGATGTCGAACTTCCTGTCCACCTACGACGCGGCCTCGGCCTCGTTCGCGATTCGCGGAAACCTCAACGAGCTGACCTATCCGCCCGCGCTGCTGGTCTGCCGCACGATCGGCGCCGCCACCCCGGCCCAGCTGCCCAAGACGCTGAGCGACCTGTGCAAGCGGCTCGCGCCGGTGATCGATGGGTCGCTCAAGCTGCCGTCGCCGGCCGAGGTGCTGGCCGCGATCTCCAGCGGCCGGCTGCCGCCGCTGCCGCTGCCGCTGACCCAGCTTGTCGCGCCATCACTCGGCGGTGCCGGATGATCCGCCTCCTCGCGGTCCTCGCGACCGCGCTCTCCCTTGCCGGGTGCGGCTTCTCCGGTATGTACGAGGTGCCGCTGCCCGGTGGGGCGGATCTCGGCGCGCACCCGTACCGGGTCACCGCCGCGTTCGGAAACGTGCTGGATCTGGTGCCGCAGGCCGCGGTCAAGGTGAACGACGTCGCGGTCGGCCGGGTGGAGCGGATCGAGTTGGCCGCGGACAACGTGACCGCCGTGGTGCACCTGCTCGTGAACGGCGACGTTCGGCTGCCGGCCAACGCCGGGGCGCAGCTGCGCCAGTCCAGCCTGCTCGGTGAGAAGTACGTCCAGTTGCAGGAGCCGGCCGGCATGCCGCCGGACGGTCGGCTCGCCGACGGAGCGGTCATTCCGATCGAGCGCACCAACCGCAACCCGGAGATCGAAGAGGTGCTCGGCGCGCTCTCGCTGCTGCTCAACGGCGGCGGCGTCGGCCAGCTCCAGACCATCGTCCGGGAGGTCAACGTGGCGCTCGCCGGCAACGAACCGGAGCTGCGTTCGTTCCTGTCCCACGTGGACACCGTGGTCGGGGAACTGGACGGCCAGCAGGGCAACATCGTCAAGGCGATCGACGCGCTCGACCGGCTGTCCGGCTCGCTGGTCGCGCAGACCGCGAACCTCACCGCCGCGCTGGACGAGCTGGCTCCCGGCCTGAAGGTGCTCAGCGAGCAGCGCGACGCGCTGGTCGGCATGCTGAGCGCGTTGGACCGGCTCTCCGGGGTCGCGGTCGACACCATCAGGCGGGGCAAGGACGACCTGGTCGACGATCTGAGACTGCTGGTGCCCACGTTGCGCAAGCTGGCCGAGTCCGGTGCGAATCTGCCGAACTCTCTCCAGCTCTTGGCCACCTACCCGTTCACCGACTACTTCCTCAACCCGCTCAAGGGTGACTTCGTCAACGTGGACGTGAAGTTCGACCTCGACCTGAGCGTGTTGCTCGAGAACATCAACAACGCCAGCACGCCGATCGTCCCGCTGCCCGCCGGTACCGAGCAGGTGCCGGCCACCCCGCCGGTTCCCGGACTGCCGCTGCCCTCGCTGCCACTGCCGGCCAAGCCGGCCGCGGCCGCCTCCCCGCTGGCCGCGCTGCTCGGCTCGCTGCTCGGTGGTGGTCGCTGATGCTGTTGCGCGCCACCAAGATCCGATTGTTCCTCTGCGCGCTGATCGCCGTGGTCGGGATCGCCTTTGTCGGCGGCACCTACGCCGGGCTGGACCGGCTGGTCTTCTCCCGCGGCTACAGGGTGACCGCGCAGTTCGCCGACTCCGGCGGGATCTTCGTCAACGCCGAGGTGACCTATCGAGGTGTCGCGGTCGGCCGGGTGACCGAGCTGCGGCTCTCCGACACCGGAGTCGACGTGCTGCTGGACATCGAGGACACCGCGCCGCCGGTCCCGGCGGACACGAGGGCGGTCGTGGCCAACCGGTCGGCGGTCGGAGAGCAGTACGTCGACCTGGTTCCGGCGCACGACGGCGGTCCGGCACTGGCCGACGGCTCGGTGATCCCGCTGGCACGCACCGCGATCCCGCCTGGACCAGAGGTGCTGTTGTCCAATGTGGACAACCTGGTGTCCAGTGTGCCGGTCGCCTCGTTGTCCACCGTGGTCGATGAGCTGGACAAGGCGTTTCGCGGTACCGGCCCGGCCATGCAGGTGCTGCTGGACAGCGCCGGTTCGCTGACCGGCGTCGCGACCGAGCACCTGCCGCAGACCACCTCGTTGCTGGCCAACGGCCGGGTGGTGCTGCGTACCCAGGCCGATCAGGCCCGACAGATCACCGACTACAGCAGGAACCTGCGGCTGATCGCCGAGCAGCTGAAGAAGTCCGACCCGGACCTGCGCTCGCTGATCGCCGGAGTGCCGCGGGTGTCGGTGCAGGTGAGTGACATCCTCAGGAGCTCCGGCCAGAACCTTGGGGTGGTGATCGCCAACCTGCTGACCACCTCGATGGTCACCAGCAGGCGGGTGGACGGGCTGGAGGAGCTCCTGGTTGCCTTCCCGATGATCACCGCGACCGCGCCGGGTGCCAACCCGGACGGCACCGGCCATCTCGGCCTCGTGCTCACGTTCAACGACCCGTTCTCGTGTACTCGTGGTTACGAGACCACGAAACAACGCCCGGCCAGTGACATTCGCGATGTCGCGCCGAACCAGCAGGCGTACTGCGCCGAGCCGTCCGGCAGCCCGATCGGTGTGCGCGGCTCGCAGAACGCTCCGTTCGGCGGCAAACCGGTCGAGGTGCCGGCGCCCGCGACGGCTCCTGCCGGTGCGCTTCCCGGCGCGCTGTCGTCGCCCGGACTACGGCCAACCAGCCTGGCCGGCCTGCTCGGACTCGGCTGATTCACGTCGTGCGCTCCAGCAAGGCCGGATCCAGCGCAAGGTGACAATCCCGCGGTCCCATCAGCGGAATGTCACCTCACGCTGGATCATCAACCGAGGTGGCCGTTGATCCGCCGCACCTCGGCGGCCAGGTCGGCGATCTCCACCAGCTCGACGCCGGCCGCGGCGAGTTGCTCGGCTCCGGTGGGATCGACGAAGGTTTTCGGCTCCCGCAAAGCGAACACCACCCGAGGCAGGCCGGCCTCGATGATCAGCCCGGAGCAGGTGCGGGGCCGCGAGGCTCGCTTGCCGCACGGTTCCATGGAACTGTAGATCGTTCCCGAGCGCAGCCGAGGATCCCCGGGCGGTAGCTTCGCCAGCGCGGCCTCCTCGGCGTGCACGGTGTCGCCGGACTCTCGGGAGTAGCCTCGGGCGAGTTCGACCCCGTCCCGGTCGACGATCACCGCGCCCACGCTGAACGCGGTGCTCGACGGCGGAGCGCGGCGGGACAGCTCAACCGCCTCGGCGAGCCGGCGCCGGTCTTCCGCGGCCGGACCGAAGACGTAACGCAGCAGGACGACCTCGCCGATCTGGCGGACCTCGGCAAGGGCCATCGGAGTGTCGAAACGTCCACTGTGGATGAAACGCGGCGCATTGGGGTCACCGATCAGCATCGGCGCGACCACCAGGTGCAGCTCGTCGGCCAGCCCGTCGGCCAGTAGCTGGGTGAGGATGGTGCCGCCGCCCTCGACCATCAGCCGGCGGATGCCGCGCGCGGCGAGGTCGGCCAGCACCGCGGCCAGCTCGGCACGTTCGCCGCAGTCGACCACGGTTGCCAGGCCGGCCAGCCGATCCCGGAGCTTGACCGCGGTTTCCGTTGGCGCGTATACGAGTTTCTCCGCATCACCGGTGGTGAAGAAGAGGCTCGCCGGATCCAGGTCGCCGCCGGCCGTCACGGTCACCTTGACCGGACCCGCCGCCGCGCCCCGGACCAGCAGGCGTGGATTGTCCCGGCGAATTGTGTTCGCACCGACCATGATCGCGTCCACCCCGGCGCGAACCTCGTGTACCCGGTCCAGATCCGCGTCGTTGGACAGCACCAGCCTCGTGTCGGATGCGTCGTCGAGGTGGCCGTCCACCGACACCGCGCAGCTCAGCACCACAAATGGCCGGTTGTTCACCTGTTCCTCCTCCGCCGCCTGCGTCAGTATGCGGTACACGGACGGCAACACTCATGGCACTCGGCGGCGGCTACGCCGAGCTGTACTCGTTACCGGCCGCCGCCTACGCCGCGCCGTGATCAGACGCTGAACACCCGACCCGGCTCGGCTACCTGGATCGGACCGGAATACGAGGTGCCGGCCCGCTCCATGGCGGCCACCGGGTCGGCGTCGGGATGCAGATGGGTGAGCACCAGCCGGTGCGCCCCGCCTTCGGTGGCGGCCCGCGCGGCGTCCTCCGGTCGGCTGACCGAGGTGAACCCCGCCGGGTCCGAAGTGGACAGAAACGCCTCGGCGAGCAACAGGTCGGCGTCGCTGGCCAGCTCGACCACCGCCGGGCAGGGCGCCGAGTCCGAGGTGTAGGCGACGGTCTGCCGGCCGTACTCGACCCGCACCCCGTAGGTGTCCATGCCGTGCCGCATCGCCACGGCGCGCAGGGTCAGCCCGCCGAGCGGGAAGGTCGCCCCGCCGGACAGCTCGCGCACCGCGAACACCGTGCCGAGCTGTTGCGGCTCATCGAGCTGGCCGGCCAGCGCGCCGGCCCACCCCGGCGGCCCGAACACCGGCAGCGGCGCGGCGCGGCGGCGGCCACCGTAGGCCAGCATGTGCCAGATCATCGGCAGGTCGGCACAGTGGTCCGGATGCAGGTGGCTGACCCAGATCGCGTCGAGTGCGGTCAGCTCCGCGTGGTTGAGCAGCTCGACCAGGATGCCGGAGCCGGTGTCAAGCAGGATCAGCTGACCGGCGGCTTCGAGCAGATAGCCCGAGCACGGCCGGCCGGGTGCCGGCCAGCCGCCGGACGAGCCGAGCACGCGCAGGCGCACGGCCTAGTAGGCCATCCGCCGGATTCGCCCGGCGTAGAGCCGTTCCAGCCCGAGATTGCGGTCGTGCCCGCCGGTGACATTGGACGAGACGTAGACCGGCGGCGCGGACCCGTCCGCGAGCAACCGCCGCACCGCGTCCGCGACCACCATCTGCACCAGCACCGCCGCGGTCACCGACGACACCGCGCAGGCCGCCGTGCCGTCGGGCAGTTGCAGGATGGCGTCGCCGTACGGCGCCCCGGTGTCCAGCGTGACGTCGGCGAAGTCGAGCAACCGCTTGCCGGACGGGTGCTTGGACTCGGCCTGCCGGCTGTGCTCGAGCGAGGTGAAGGCGACGAGCTTGTGGCCGGCGGAGGTCGCCAACTGCGCCATCTCCACCACCGAGCCGTTCACCCCCGAGTTCGACGCGATCACGAACAGGTCCTGCGGCCGGGGCGCGGCGAGCTTGAACAGCGGCCCGGCGACGTGCGCCTGCCGTTCCAGCATCGGGTCGTCGAGCACCACCGGGTCCTGCCCGCCGGCGATCACCAGGTCAGCCAGGCTGATCCGGTTGGTCGGCACGAGGCCGCCCGCCCGGCCGGCGATCTCGAGCGCCACGGCCTGGGAGTGCCCGGTGCCGAAGGCGTGGATCACCCCGTCGGCCCGCACGCAGTCGGCGAACAGCTCGGCCGCCGCCTCGACGGCTGGCTGCGACGACTCGGTGACCCGGCCGAGGAGGCGCAGGATCTCGGTTGCGTAGCTCTGTGCTGAAACGTTCACCCGGCCAGTCTCCACGCAACGCGCCGCCCCGTCAGCGGGCGCTCATCCAATTGGACCAGTCCAATTGTGCTATGGCGCCCGGTCCGCCCCCGCCGGTGCGGTATCGCGCCGTATCCGGCCGTGCGCCGTATGCCGCACCGACAGGGGAATCACATTGCGCCGTACGGCTCGCGGGTGCCGAGCGCGCCGGCCGCGATGCGGACGATCTCGGCGATCACGTCGTCGAGCGACCCGCCCCGACCCGCACCGACCGAGTGGTGGTGTGCCAGTTCGTTCACCGCGCCGATCAGCCCGACCGCGCCGAGCCGGAAGTCGCTCGGCCGCGCCTCGCCCCGGGACACCGCGCGCTCGGCCTCGGCGATCAGTAGCGCGGCCCATTTCTCCCGCCACGCGATCCGGTGCGCTTCGACGGCATCACTGACCCCGACGACCTCCACATAGGACAGCCTCGCCCAGCGCGGGTCGCTCGCCGTGGTGGTGACGAACGCGCGGACGGCCCGCTCCAGGCGCACCGCCGCCGGTGCGTCACCGGCCTGCTCGAACGCGGCGCGCACCGCGCCGACGGACCGCTCGATGATCCGGTCGTACAGACGCATCAGCAGGTCCTCGCGGCCGGTGAACTCCTCGTAGAAATTCCGGGTGGACACGCCCGCGTCGGCGCACAACCGCTCGATCGACGTGGCCGCGTAGCCCTCGGTGCCGAACAGTTGGAGGCCGGCGTTCATCAGCCGTTCCGGGCGCTCGGCCCGCCGGTCCGCCGCGGAGCGGCCGCCGTACGCCCGGCGCGCGACCGACTTCGCTCCGGTCATGCGCCACTCTCCGAGTTCACCCGTTGTGACATCACGTTGCCCAATGGCTCGCCCGCTGATGGTACGAAGGAGCTCAACATTCCGAAAAGAACACCGGCCACAACTGGCTCTCAGCTGGCCAGCTCCGCGGCCACGGAGTCCCGCAGCGTGGTGGTCGGTCGCCCGATCAGGGTGCGCAGACTGCCCGAAGTGCTGGCCAGAGCGCCGCGCCTGATGTCGCGGTCGAAGCTCACGTAGACGTCCGCGACCGGCTCCGGCAGCCCGGCCTCGATCAGCGCGGCGCGGTGCTCCTCGGCCGGGACGTCGCGGTAGGCCACCGGACGGCCGGAGATCCCGGCCACCTCCTCGGCCAGCTCCGGGTAGCTCCAGGCCACGTCGCCGCTCAGCTCGTAGACCGGCTCCGGCTCGCCGGCCATGGTGAGCACGGCAACCGCGGCGGCCGCGTAGTCGGCCCGGGCCGCGCTGGCCACCCGACCGTCGCCGGCACTGCCGATGATCACCCCGGACTCGGCCGCGGACCGCACCGTCTGGCCGTAGTTCTCGGTGTACCAACCGTTGCGCAGGAACGTGAAGGGCAGGCCGGAGGCGCGCACGGCGTCCTCGCTCGCCTTGTGGTCCGGGGCCACGATCAGCGGTGAGGTGCTGGCGTGCAGCACGCTGGTGTAGACGATCCGCCCGACGCCGGCGGCCGCCGCGGCCTCGGCCACCGCCTTGTGCTGTGCCGCCCGCCGGCCCACCGCGTCGCCGGAGACCATGAGCAGCCGCTCCGCGCCGGCGATCGCGGACGCCAGGGTCGCCGGCTCGTCATAGTCCGCGTGCCGAATCTCGACCCCGCGGGCGGCGAGGTCGGCGAGCCGCTCCGGCTGCCGGGTCGCCGCCACCACCGTGCCCGGCGCGACCACGTCGATCAGGCCACGCACCACCAGCCGGCCGAGCTGGCCGCCGGCCCCGGTCACCACGATCATGTTGCCCACCTTTGCTAACTTCTGGCTAGTACTGTCTTTGGGTAAGTACTATCACGAGAGTTAGTGCGATACCAGGGTTAGGGTGATCTCGTGGACAGGGTGATTTCCGGGGACGAGCACGGCCAGGTGATCTTCGACGTGTTCGCCGAGGACTGCCCGTCCCGGTTCGCGATGGAGCACGTGACCAGCCGCTGGGGCCTGCTCGCGCTGCTTGCGCTGCGCGACGGAGACGCCCGGTTCGGTGCGTTGCGCCGCCGGGTTCGCGGGGTGAGCGAGAAGATGCTCGCCAAGACCCTCCAGGCCCTTGAACGCGACGGCTTCGTCCACCGGGCCGCGCAAGCCACCATCCCGCCCCGCGTCGACTACTCGCTCACCCCGCTCGGCGCGGAAGCCGCCGGCCGGCTGTGGGCCGTCATCGAGCTGCTCGAGGGCCGGATGCCGGCGATCCTCGCCGCCCAGGACCGCTACGACAAGGCCCGTCCCGCACGCGCCCCGAGCCCTACCGGGGGGTGAGCGCTGGGATCAGCAGTTCGCCGAGGAAGGCCCGGTCGCCGCACCGGGGTTCGACCAGGACCAGCGAGGTGGCGACGCGGACCAGCCACTCCGCGAGGAGTTCGGGGTCACCCGTGGCGAGTTGCCCGGCCCGCATGGCGGCGGTGAGCAGCGGGGTCAGCGCCGCACTGATCCGGTTGATCAGTCGCGCCGCGTCCCCGGCCAGCAGCGAGCCGATCAGGTCCCGCTCGTCGGCCAGCACCTTGGCCAGCACCGGATGGGCCCGCGCCTGCGCCACCACCGTGGCCACCAGGTCGACCAGGCCGCTCGGATCGACCGGCCGGCCGATCCGCAGCGGCAACGTGGCCAGCATCCGGTGGGTGTCGCGCACCGCGAGCAACAGCGCCATCTGCTCGACGTTTCCGGCCTGCCGGTACACCGTCGTCCGGTTCACCCCGAGCACCCTGGCCACGTCCTGCACCGAGGTCCGGCGAACCCCGTACCGGACGAAACAGGTCGCGGCCGCGTCGAGCACCGGATCCAGCGACGGCGGCGGAACGGGCGGCAGGCCTGGCAGCGGACCGGGCAGCACCGGTGTTCGCGCGGGTGCGTCTCGGCTCGGCTCCACCACCGCGCCAGCCTAAGCCGTGGCTGGTGGATATTGGTCGAATATCGGATCGAAGATCCACGGGGCACGGCCTGGCGACGGCGCACCCGAAGTTGATCAGCCGCGCAGCGCGATTCCCTTGCCGGACGGTTGCTTCAGGCTCAACCGGTCGCCGTCGACGCGGTAGGAGACCGGCCCGCGGAGCACCCCGAGTACCGCGTTCTCCACCGTGGCCCGATCCGGCTCACAGGCCTTCTTCGTGGTGGCCACGCCCGTGAACGTGATCGTGTCGCCGGACACGGCATAGCTCCCGGAGCCGCGGTTGCAGCCGGCCTCCACGGTCACGGTGCCCGAGCCGAACGTCAGGCCGGCTGGCACTCCCACCGGCACGGACGCCGCCGTCTCGCCGTCGAGGATGGTGTCCACGGTCCAGCGCCTGCCCTCAAGCGGCAGGTCCGGCACCGCCACCTCGCGATCGCGCATGGCCAGCGTGGTGCCGTCGGTGCGCACCGTAAGGTCCGAGCCGTCCAGCCGCCAGGACGGCCTGGCCGCCAGGAACGTGGCCAGCCACTCGTCCTGCGCGTGCCGTGGCGCGTCGCAACCCATCGCGGTGCTGCCCGGCTCGGCCACGGCGAGCCGGCCGCCTGCGGTGTCCACCGGTCCGGCGATCGTGTTGCACCCCGCGTCGGCCAGCAGCCGTCCGTCGTCGGTGAACCGGAACGTCACCGTGGTCCGCTCCACCAGTGCCTTCGGCTTTCCACTCTCGATCACCCCGGTGGACAGGAAGGTCCGACCGCGCAGGCCAGGGTCGGCGCCGCCGCCCGGCCCGGGCGCCGGCGCGCCGGGCACGCCGCAGCCGACCCCGCCCAGCAGCACGGTGAGCAGCACGGTGAGCAGTGCCGGGAGGGGGAGCCGTCCAGCCTTCATGCCACCAGGACGGTACTCGCCGCTACCGGGGTTGCCTCGATGGTCGGCTCAGTCGTCGGCCAGGATCTTGGCGACCAGCGAGGTGTCGTGCTTCGCCTCGGCGAAGAGCGGATCGCGCAACACCCGGTCCAGGAACTCCCGCGTGGTGCGGATCCCCTTGCCCTCGATGGTGAACTCGGCCAGCGCCCGGCGCATCCGGCGGATGGCCTGCTCCCGGTCCGGCGCCCAGACGATCACCTTGGCCAGCAACGAGTCGTAGGCGGCGGGCACCTTGTAGCCGGCGAACCCGTGGGTGTCCACCCGGACGAACGGTCCGCCCGGCGGGATGAACTGGTCGAGCCGCCCCGGGGTGGGCACGAAGTTCTTCGTCGGGTCCTCGACGTTGACCCGGCACTCGATGGCCGTGCCGGAGAGGCGCACGTCCTCCTGGCGCAGCCGCAGTCGCTCACCTGCGGCGATCCGCAGTTGCTCGGTGATCAGGTCCACCCCGGTGACCATCTCGGTGACCGGGTGCTCCACCTGGATCCGGCAGTTGACCTCCATGAAGTAGAAGTTGTTCTCGGTGTCCACGATGAACTCGAAGGTGCCGGCGCCGACGTAGCCGGTGGCCATGGCACCGCGCACCGCGGCCTCGCCCATCCGCGCGGTGAGCTCCAGCGGCAGGCCGGGTGCCGGCGTCTCCTCGACCAGCTTCTGGTGCCGGCGCTGCACCGAGCAGTCCCGCTCGCCGAGGTGGATGGCGTTGCCGTAGCCGTCGCACAGCACCTGGATCTCGACGTGCCGGGCGGAGGGCAGGTAGCGCTCGACGTACACCCGGCCGTCCCCGAACAGGGTCTGCGCGGTGGCCCTGGTCTGCTGGTAGGTCCGGGAGAACTGGACCGGGTCGTCGACGATGGACATACCGCGGCCACCGCCGCCCGCGGCCGCCTTGATGATCACCGGGTAGCCGATCTCGCCGGCCAGCGTGGCCGCGGACTCCGCGTCGTTCAACGGTTCCACACTGCCCGGCAGCAGCGGCAGGCCGGCCTTGGTCATCGCCGCCCGCGCCGCGGTCTTGTCGCCGAGCGTGGCGATCACGTCGGGTGGTGGGCCGATGAAGACCAGCCCGTTCGCCTCACACACCTCGGCGAAGTCCGGGTTCTCCGACAGGAAGCCGTATCCGGGATGAACGGCCTCCGCGCCGCTCTGCCGGGCGGCCTCGATGATGGCGGCGGTGTTGAGGTAGCTCAGCCGGGACGGCGCCGGACCGATCTGTACCGCCTGGTCGGCCTGGTGCACGACGGCCGAGTCCTTGTCCTCGGTGGAGTGCACCGCGACCGTGCGGATGCCGAGCTCGCGGCAGGCACGCAGCACCCGCAGCGCGATCTCGCCCCGATTGGCGATCAGTACTGTGCCGAACAACGTTGCCTCCTCAGGACTCGGTGGCGGCGAGGCGGAACAGCGGCTGGCCGAACTCGACCGAGGCGCCGTCCTCGACCAGCACCTCGACCACCTCGCCGGCCTTGTCCGCATCGACCGGGAGCATCAGCTTCATCGCCTCGATGATCGCCACCTGCTGGCCGGGCACCACCTGGTCGCCCTCCCTGATGAACGGCGCCGCCCCTGGCGATGCGGCGCGGTAGAACACCCCGACGGTGGCGGCGCGGAGCACCTCGCCGGTCACCGCCGGCTCGGCCGGGGCCTGGGCGGCCACCGGGGCGCCCGGGTCCGCCGCGACGGCGACCGCCGTGGTCTCCCAGCTCATCTCGACGGCCACCGTCCCGGCCCGCACGGACAGCGAGGCCGGCGGGTGCGGCGACGTGGCGAGCAGCTCAACGGCGGTCTGCCGGACCGAGGTCAGCACGTCGTCGAGGCCCCCGTGGGGGAGCTCGATCACCTCGTGCGCGGCGTGGTCATCGAAACCGTTGGGCACGGCTCGGGGTAAACGGTAGGACATCAGTTCTGCCTCTCTGCGGTTCTCAGCGCCATCGCGACGCGCCGGTTGGGCTCACGGTGCCCGGTCCTGCTCGACACCGCCTCGAAACTCCGGCGTCGAGCACGCCGCGCGCCTCAGCTGACTTCGGCGGCCGACGACTCGCCGACGCCGAAGGCACGGAATCGGGCCCGGCGGTCGGCGATCAGCTCGGCCGGCCGGAGCGGGAGCAGCTCGCGCAGCGACTCGATCAGCGCGGCCCGCAGGTTCTGTGCCGCGGCCACGTGGTCGGCCTGCACGCCGCCGGGGGGCTCCGGCACGATCCCGTCGACGACGCCGAGGTTGTGCAGCTCGCGGGCGGTCAGCCGCAGGGCGGCGGCGGCCTTCGGGGCGGCGGCCGGGTCGTCCCACAGGATCGCCGCGCAGCCCTCCGGGCTGATCACCGAGTACACCCCGTTGGCGCAGATCAGCACCCGGTTGGCCACGGCGAGGGCGAGCGCCCCGCCGCTGCCGCCCTCGCCGGTGATCACGCTGACCGCCGGCACCGGCAGCCCGGCCATCAGCCGCAGGTTCTCCGCGATGGCGATGGACTGGCCGTTCTGCTCGGCCTCGATGCCGGGGTAGGCACCGGGCGTGTCCACCAGCGTGATCACCGACACGTCGAGCTTGACGGCCAGCTTCATCAGTCGGGCCGCCTTGCGATACCCGGCCGGGTTGGCCATGCCGAACCGGCGCGCCGCCAGCTCGGCCGCGGTGTGCCCCTTCTGGTGTCCGATGACCATGACCGGCAGCCCGGCCAGCCGGCCGAGGCCGCCGACGATGGCCGCGCAGTCCTCGCCGAGCCGGTCGCCGCGCAGCTCCTCGAAGTCCTCGAGGAGCAGGCCGATGTAGTCCAGGGTGGTCGGCCGGTTGAGGTGCCTGGCCCGCTGCACCGCCTCCCATGGGGTGGTGTCGAGGTCCTGCTCGTGGCCCGCGGTTGGCGAGCTCGCGGGTTGGTCGTCGGCGGCCAGCCTTCGGGTGGTCTTGGTGCCGTTGGCCAGCAGCCGGGCCAGCGTGGGGCGCAGTTCGCTGCGCGGCCGGATCGCGTCGATCAGGCCGTGGGAGAGCAGGAACTCCGCCGTCTGGAAGCCCTCGGGCAGGGTCTGCCCGATGGTCTGCGAGATCACCCTTGGTCCGGCGAAACCGAGCCGCGCACCGGGCTCGGCGATGATCACGTCGCACAGCGTGGCGAACGACGCGGCCACACCGCCGAAGGTCGGGTCGGTGATCAGCGAGATGGTCAGGATGCCCGCCTCGTCGAGCTGGCCGAGCATCTGGCTGGTCTTGGCCATCTGCATCAGCGAGACCGCGCCCTCCTGCATCCGGGCGCCCCCCGACGCGGTCACGATCAGCAACGGGATGCCGCGTTCGAGGGCGATCTCACCGGCCCGGGTGATCAGCTCGCCGACGGCACCGCCGAGGCTGCCGCCCATGAACCGGAAGTCCATCACGGCGACGATCAGCGGGTTGCCCTCGATGGTGCCGGCCGCGCACACCACGCCCTGGTCGAGGCCGGTGCGCCGGCGGGCTTCGGCGAACCGCTGCGGGTACGGCTTGCTGTCCACGAACTGCAGCGGGTCACCGGAGTGCACCGGCAGGTCGAGCAGTTGGATGGTGCCAGGGTCGAGCAGTTGGGCCAAGCGTTGATGGGCGTCCACCCGACTGTGGTGGCCACAGTCCGGGCAGACGCCGAGGCTGCGGCGCAGGCGCTTGCCATAGACCAGCGAGCGGCAACTCCGGCAGGAGACCCACTCGGTGAGCTCGACCCGTTGCGGGATGACTGCGGTCATGGTTGTCCTCACTTCACGACGTTGGCGTGCAGCGAGGTTCGCCACGAGCACTCCAGAAGCGCTCAAGGTCGGCTCGAGGAATGTTTCGGTGCCGAGACAGTTGCCGGGGCGGCCGCGTGGCCGCCCCGGCAACTGGGTCCGGCTGGCGTCAGGTCAGCTCGATGAGCGGGAAGGCGCGGTGCCGGCGCGGTGGGATCAGGTAGTTCTGCCGGCGGGTGGCCGTGATGAACCGCTCGAGGCCGTGGTCCTCTTCTTCCAGGGCGAACTCGTCGATCAGGTCGAGCGAGGCCTGGTTGCGGCGCAGCGTCGAGAAGAAGTCCGACGTGGGGAAGAAGCCGGAGAACTGGAGCTTCGGCGTGTTGCGCCCGGTGGTGGTGTCCATCGTGTCGAAGCCGGGGCCGTCGATGCGCAGGTGGATCGGGCGCCCGTCGGAGGTCCGGCCGGAGCGGTGCAACTGGGAGATGTGCCCGACCCGAGCGAATTGCTGCGCGCTCTGCCTGGCGTATCCGGCGCCGCGGAACACATTACGCACAAAGGCGCCGCGACGGCCGAGGTTGCGCGGACCGCCGCCGTCCCGGAATGGATCCGTCGCGTCCTCCTGAAGCGGTGCCGGCGACTCGAACATGTACTGGATCCGCTCGCTGAATGGTTCGCGGTGGTCCACCGGCTCGTCGGGGGTGTTGCCGTCGACGTAGAACTGACGCAGGTCGAGCAGCACGTGGGACAGGTGCTGGATGGCGCCGTTGTCGAAGTAGCTACCCGCGGCGGCGTTGGTCAGCTTGATCCCGCCGCCGCCGACGAACGTCACGTTCTGGGGTGGTGCGCTCGCGTCCACCTGCTGGTCGGCGAAACCCATCCACATGGGCGAGAACGGGTTGACGAAGTCCGCGAACGGCAGGCCCTGGGTGGCCGCGACATTGCGCGGAAGTCCCATTTGGACGAACATAGCCCTGGTCGATGTGATCGTCATACCGGCGTCGAACACCGGCGAGGCCTGGGCCCGGCCGAGCATCCGGTTGCTGCCGGAGAGCCACCCGACCACGTCGGCGATCCGCGAGGAGTCATCGCTGCGCAGGGTGAAGAGGATGTCGTTGCTCTCCATCCGAACCGGCACGTTGAACTCGGGACGGCGCAGCTCAAGGGTGCGGTTGCCGGGTGCGACGTCGGTCGGTCCTGGCACCGCGCGCTTGAGCACCGGCTGACCGGCCGGAAGCCCGTTGAACGCCACCGTACGCGGTATGTTCGCGTTGACCACAGTGGCCGGCAGCCGGGCGAAGTAGTTGTCGCTGTAGGACACGTGCGTCATCACGCCGCCCGGTCCGTACGGGTAGTTGGCCTCGATGTTGCGCAGCGCCGACTCCATTCGCACCTGGTCGGCCTTGGACGGCCCGCGGGCCAACCGGGCGGTGACGAACACGGTGTGGATCGGCGGCATGCCCACCGGAATCCCGTCGATCGTCTGGGCCGGCGGCATGAACGGTCCGATATCGAACTGCACGTCCGGAAAGGCCAATGTGCCCGAATCGGCCCATGCGACCCGCTCCGGCACCCAGGCCAGCGCGCCGGCCAGGCCAAGAGTGCCGAGCGCGCCGGCACCGCCGGCCTTCAACGCGTTGCGCCGGGAGACCGGCTTCTTCAGAATCTCGGGCGGTGCACTGATTTCGGTGTTTCGACTGCGCGATACCGGGCAACGTGGAACTATGTCGGTCACGAGACCTCCGGATACTGAATCGGAAAAATAGGACATAGCGAATTTGTCGGCCGATCTGTTTTAGCCGCGAAGAGCGTCGAAACTGTATTTCTTACAAAGTCGGCGGCACTATGACAAGAATTACCTAGGTGTTCTCATATCGTGGTAGTTACCAATTACCCTTGGGGGATTTATGTGGGCGCCGGTAAATTCGACGTTAGTATTGACGCGTCCACGGTTGTGTGGAGGTGCGTTGTGGTCGCGGTGGAACCCGGCTTGCCGCCCGGTGAGCGCATTCGGCTGTATCGCAGGCGGATCGGGCTCACCCAGGAGCAATGCGCGCAGCTGAAGGGCTGCACGGTGTCCGCCTGGCGCAAGTGGGAGTCCGGCGAGCGGCAGGTGGCCGCGTTCTCCGACTGGATCGAGATCGCCCGGATCCTGCGCGTGCGCGACCTGTACAAGCTGACCGGGCTGCCGGTCGGTGAGCTGCCCGAGGAGCCGACCGAGCACGACACGGTGCCGGCCATCCGGGCGGCGATGGTGTCGTTCGACCCGAAGCTGACCGAGCCGCCGGACGTCGCCCGGCTGGACAAGGCGGTGGAGACCGCCTGGGACATCTGGCAGGAACGCCGGCCGTTCACCCAGATCGGCACGCTGCTGCCCGGCCTGATCACCGAGGTGCGCGCGACCATCCCGCTCGTCGAGGGGCCGGACCGGGACAGCCTGCTGCGGACCGCGTCGATGATGTACTTCCTCACCAGGGAGTTCACCACCCGGGTCGGCGCGCAGGACGTGTCGCTGCTGGCCGCGGACCGGGCCATGGCCGCCGCGATCAAGGCCGACGACCTTGACTACCGCGCGGCGTCCGCCTGGCACGTCGGCATGATCCTGGCCGAGCAGGGTCACACCCAGGTGGTGGCCGAACTGGCCGCCGACGCGATCGCCGAACTGGAACCGACGCTGCCGAGTGCCGCGCCGGCCAGAATGAGCATCTTCGGCGCGCTGCACCTGTTGCGGGCGGTGCAGTTCGCCCGACTCGGCGACGAGCACGGGGTGGCCCAGGCGTTGGACGTGGCTGACCGGGTCGCGGCGAAGTTGGGAGACCGCAACGACTTCCGCACCGTGTTCGGCCCGACCAACGTGGGCATCTACCGGGCCTGGCTGGCGGTTGAGCTGTCCAAGCCGGGCGAGGCGATCCGGGTGGCACAGCAGTACGACGTCACCCAGTTGCCGAGCGTCGAGCGGCGGTTCTCCTACTACGTGGAACTGGCCAGGGCGTACAGCATCCGCGGCGAGGATGTGGCCGCGGTACACATGCTGCTCCGCGCCGAGCGCGAGTCGGCCGAGGAGCTGCGGTTCAACGTCGATGTGCGAGCCATGGTGCGCGAGCTGCTCCGCCGGGAGAACGCCCTGACCAGAGCAGATCTGCACCCGTTCGCCGACCGGATCGGCGTGCTGGCCAGGTAGCGGCGCTCCGCCGTACCGCGCAAGATCACCTTCATTCGCTTCTGGCCGCGCAATGTCGCCTTGCGCTGCGCCATCGTTCCGGTAATTTTGGACTGAATCAGGAAATGACCTGTGCCACAGGTCTGGCCCCTAAGTAGTTCTGGTAGTGCAATCGGAAAAGCCCAGTGGGCCTCGCTCCCGTATTTTCAGTACGGGGGATCGCCACAATAGGAGGTCCGGGGATGTCCAGTTGCAAGTTGCGCGCACAGGCGAGCCTGTGGGAAAACGGGGACGGTCGATCCCCGGTTCTGGTGATGGAAGGTGAGGCCGCTGACCGCGGCAACGGCGGTAACCTGCTACCCGACGCCCTCTACCGGGTGGTCCTGTCCCGCGGCCTGCACCTCACCACCGACCTGGTGCGCCTGGACCGGCGGCCGGTGCTCGGCTGGCGCGTGCGGATCGAACCGGACGGCTCGACGACGCTGATCTGGCCACGTTTCCATCCGCTGCTCGACCACGCCCCGCTGGATCTGCCGAAGGGCTGGCTACGGCTGGCCGCCGTCGCCGGTCAGATCCAACTGTTCGTCGGTTACGATCTCGGCATGGGGGACGGCACGCAAGCCCATCCGCTGGCCCGCCTGGAAACCGCCGCCGAGACCGGAGCCCTGGTCTCGGGCGCTCTGCCGGTGCAGATCGACGCCGCGGTGCCCAGCCTGCCACAGCAGCGCGCGACCACGACCGAGCCGGCCCACCGGACCCGGCCCGCCGCGCTGCCCGCCCTCGCCCGCTAACTGTGCAGCGCAAGGTGACATTGCGCGGTACGCGGCTCCGGTACAGCGCAAGGTGACATTCCGCGGTACGTGGCTGCGCAATACAGCGCAAGGTGACATTGCGCTGTATTGCGCGGTGCGAAGCGGATGAAGGTGACCTCGCGCGGTACCCGGCGGCTTCGTTGTATCAACAATCGGGTCAGGTCAGCGGCGCGGGAACCAGGCTGAAGGCCGGGTCCAGGTGTGCGGTGTCGTTGAACCGGCGGACGATCCAGGCTTGTGGCGTGATCACGACGTGCGAGATCGAGCCGTTGTCGGCGCCGACGAAGGCGAACCCGCGGGCCTGGCTGGCGAGCGCGAGCACTTGGCCGACCACACCGCCGTGGGTGAACACCGCGACGCACTCGCCGGGGTGCGCGGCCGCCAGTCGCTCGATCGCACCGCGTACCCGGGCGGCGAAATCCTCGTCCGCTTCGGCTCCGGGGATGACGTCCCAGCGTTGCTCGGTCCAGAGCCGCTTGGCGATCTCGCCGTTCTCCGCGACCATCCGGCGGAACAACCCGCCTTCCCACTCGCCAAGGTAGACCTCGCGGAGGTCGGGCTCCACCCGTGGCGCGATCCCGATCCGTTCCACCAGTGGCTCCGCGGTCTGCACCGTCCGCCGCAGCGTCGTGACGTAAATCTGATCGATCTTGACGACCGCCAGGCGGTCGGCCACCCGGTCGGCCTGCTCCCGCCCCTCCGGCGCCAGTTCCGGGTCGGACTGCCCGTCGACCAGCGGGAACGACTGGTCGCGGCGGGCCGGCGCGGACTCGCCGTGCCGGACGAGCAACAGTTCGGTCGAGCCCGGTGGGGCGACGAACCGCGCCTGGCGGTATTCCTCGGGCTCCTGGTTCTCAGCGGCAGTGCTCACCGGGGCAGGCTAGCCTGCCGGCCGGATCGAGAGATCTTAACTTGCTTAACCGTCTGAAGGGGTTACTCTCACGAAGGTCAACCGGAGGTGGCAGGAGATGGCCAGGACGGCCCGCAGGCTGCTCGCCAGCCGGTTGCGTGCGCTCCGCGAGACCAGTTTCGGGGTGCGAGTGACCCAGGAGCAGCTTGCCTCGGCGCTCGGCCGGGACAAGCCGCTCAGCAGCGCCGCCATCTCGATGTGGGAGAACGGGGAGATCGACAAGTGGCCGTCCGCCTCCCGGCTCGTCCAGTACGCGCTGATCTTCAGCACTCCGGAGAGCCTTGGTCCGGCTCCGCACGTGCCGGAGGAGTCCACTTTGGACAAGCCGACGCGGATGCGCTTCCATCAGCTTCGCACCGCGCTGCTCGAACTGCGTGAGGGCGCCGAGCAGGAGGCGAGGCGGGAGCGCTCGATCCCCGGCGCGGCCGGTGGCAATGAGCTCTGGCATCACAACCGGGACGAGAAGCTGGTGGTCGTCGCCCCGGAGTTGGTCGGCGAGCGGCCGCTGTCCGCGGAGGAGCACAGCCTCAACTACATCCGCCTGTCCCGCTACGGCGACCTTGACGCGTTCTTCGAGATGTACGTCGCGCTGACCCGCATGGGTTACCGCAACCTCAGCCACCGGTCGGCCCGGGAGCCCGGGATCGGCACCGCGCGCAACCTGGTGCTTATCGGCGGACCCGCCGACAACCCGCTGACCCGCACCTTCACCCATCTGCTCGACCTGCCGTTCGAGCAGCGGCCGGTGCCGGACGGCGGGCCGAACATCTTCCGGATGTCCGACGGCACCTCGGTGCTGCCCAAGGTCATCGACGAGACGCACGTGGTCGAGGATCTCGGCCTGTTCGTGCGGGCCACCAACCCGACCAACCCGGACACCGACGTCACCCTGTGCAGCGGCAGCTACACCTATGGCGTGCTCGGCGCGGTTGAGCTGTTCACCAACCCGCGTCTGGCCGGGGAGAACGTCGAGGCCGTCCACCAGTTGCTCGGTCAGGCCAAGAGTTTCGCCGTGCTGTTCCGGGTGAAGGTGATCGACGGCCGGGTGCCGACGCCGAGGCTGTCGACGGCGATCGTGGACTGCGTCGGGCTCTGACCCAAACTCAGTGCTTCCTGCGGGCCCGCGGTGGCCACATCGATGGCGTGCACCACCTGGATGCCGCCGAGGATGAGCAGGGCCACCAGTATGGCGATGAGGATCTTGAACAATGATCTCCAGAAGCCCATGATCATCAGGGCCAGGAGAATGAGCGCGTACAGCATGGTTGCTCTCCAATCGGGAGAGCCGACTCTGGTTGCGACACCAGCGCCGTCACGACGATGGCTACCGGCAACCTCGAGTGGGCGCCATCAGGGTTACCTCACGGGTTGACTTAAGTGGTATCGAGATAAGTTAACCATCTCATCCGGTGAACCTCCGGTCAACGACAAAAATGTCCGGAAATCTTCCTGGATGCGGGGCATGGGTGTCCCGCGGCGGCGCTTACGCCGAGCGTGCCGTGGCGCAGGACTCGCCGCTGGGGTCGGTCAGGCTGGGTCTTGGGGTGACTGGCCGTCCGGGTGTCCCGCCGGTGTAGCCGGACTGAGCAGGGCGACGCGGATTCGGTCGGCGTATGCCTCGGCCGGTTCGGCGTCGTCGTAGGGATGCCGCGGGCCGAGCCAGAAGCGCAGCCCATCCTTGTGATGGCGCGGGATCACGTGCAGATGGAGGTGCGGGACCGACTGACTGATGATGTTGTTGATCAGGATGAGGGAGCCGTCCGCGCCGAGACCGTCCTCGACCGCGCGTTGCAGGCGTTGGGCCAGAGTGAAGAAGGGCGGGACCAACTCGGCCGGGAGGTCGCTCAGCACCTGGAAGTGTTGCTTGGGCACCAGGAGCACGTGGCCGCGGAACACCGGGCGATGGTCGAGGAAGGCGAGCAGGTCGTCGGTCTCGTGGACAAGGGTGGCGGTCAGGTCGCCGGCGATGATGGCGTAGAACGTGCAGCGTGTGTCCCGGCGGCTCGGCATGCGACGAGTCTAGTACCTGCCATTCTCTCGTGTGATTCGAGTCATGTTCGAGTGCATTTCTAGAGTGCCCAAAGAGTATTGCCGCAACTCATCCGAAATGGGGTCGATCATGAGTTCGTCGAGGGTCTCCGAGCCGGCTCCGGCCTGGCTACGGGAGCTGGCGCAGGCTCAGGCTCGGTATCAGGAGCTGTTGGGCTGGCCGGTTTCGGTGCGGGTCGGACACCAAAACCTGGTCGTCGCGGTCGGTGCGGTGCTGGTTGCGATCGCCATGCCGGCCGGACTTGGCGAGCGCGTTCGTGCCCAATTAGGAATATCCATTCTGGCCGCGCCGATAATCGCCAGCGCCGACGGTTCTCGCTGGACATTTCTGGCCAAGTCGGGCTCGTCGATTCGCCCGGCGGTCGCCGAGGATCTGTCCGGTAGCAAGGTGCGACTGGCGCCGTGGGGCAGCTATGTCGTCCTGCCGACCGGCCTGGACACGACGAGCGGCCGGGTCGAGCGGTGGATCGAGAGCCCGCAGCCGAACCGGTTGCTGCCGGACGCGTGCACGATCGTCGGCCTCACCCGCCGGCTCACCTACGGCCAGCGGGTGGGCGCGGCGGCCTGAGGCCGGAGCGGCGACCCCGCGGCTCGACCACTGTCCGACGCCGGGCTGGACCGGGCGCCAGCGGTGCTCCGGTCGGTCGGCCGAGGTGCGGAACATATCGTTCCGTTCTGGCCGCGGCCAGCCAGCGCACTCGAGAATGTCCGGGCGTTGTTCGCGGTGATGAAGAATGGGCGTGTGGGTGGCGCGATGCCGGAGGTGTACCTGCTGATCCTGGGCGACCACCTGCCCGATCCGAGGACCGGGCGGCTGGTCAGCGAGGGTGAGCGGCTTCGGGCCGTCATCGAGCAGGCGGTCGTCGCGGAGGAGGCCGGGTTCACCGGGGTCGCGGTGGGGGAGCACCACTTCATCCGCTACATCGTCTCGGCACCCGAACTGGTCCTGGCCGCGATCGCGGCGCGGACCTCGACCCTGCGGCTGTCCACCGGCGTCACCCTGCTGGCGCACCGGGATCCGGTGCGCGTGGCGGAGGAGTTGGCCACGCTCGACGTGCTGTCCGGCGGGCGGGCGGAGCTGATCGTGGCGCGCGGGATCTCTCAGGAGACCGACGCCGCGTTCGGCATCGCGCCCGACGACCTGCGCGCGCGGTTCGAGGAACATCTGCGGCTGTTGCTCCTGCTGCTGGAGAAGCCCGAGGTGTCCTGGGACGGGCGCTACCGCGGTCAGCTCGACGCGGTGACGCCGACGCCCCGGCCGGTGCAGGTGCCCCGGCCGACCATCTGGGTGGGCAGCGGATCGGAGGTGTCCACCGACCTGGCTGTCGAGCTGGGCCTCCCACTGGTTCTGCCGAGCACCCTGCGCGACCCGCTCACCCACCTGCCGCTGGTCGAGCGCTACCGCACCCGGATCCGCTCGGACGACGCGCGGGTGGGGCTGCCCAGCCACATGTTCGTCGCTCCGACCTCGGCGCGGGCCCGGGCGCACTGGCGGCCGCACCTGGAGACCTACGCGCGCTTCGCCGAGGAGTGGCGCGGCGACGGCACCGGGCTGGACGTCGATCGGCTGATGGAGGGCGCCGCCGTGTGCGGCGACCCGCCGGAGGTGGCCGGGCGGCTCAACGACCTCGCCGCCCGGCTGGGTCTCGACGTGCACCTGGTGATCGTGGATGTCGGCGGGTTGGCCCAGTGCGACGTGCTGGACGCCATCCGCCTGTTCGGCGCCGAGGTCATTCCCAGGCTGGAGAACGGAAAAACCGGCCCGGCGCGCCGCTCCCCACGGCGCGCCGGGCCGGGTCGGGCCGGCGGCTAGGCGGCGGCCCGCGCCGGCTCGGGCTCCTCCGCCGGGTTCTCACCGGCGCCCGGCGCCGGTGCCGAGCGAAGCATGCCGACGGCCAGGGCCACCGCCGCGACGATGAGCACCGCGCCGATGCCGAACGCCAGGCGGAAACCACTGGTCAGTGCGGCCGCCGTGGGTTCACCCGCGGCGAGCAGCCCGGTCGTCCGCGAGGTGGACAACGTGGCCAGCACCGCCAGGCCCAGCGCGCCGCCGACCTGTGCGGTGGTGTTGACCAGCCCGGACGCCAGCCCGGCGTCGTCGGCCGTCGCCCCGGACATGGCCAGCGTCATCAGCGACGGGAAGGACAGCCCCGCGCCGAGGCCGACCAGCAGGATCGCCGGCAGCAGGTCGCCGAAGTAGCCGCCGTCCACCGGCAGCCGGGTGAACAAGGTCAGCCCGGCCAGGATCAGTACCAGCCCGACGATCAGCACTTGGCGCGCGCCGAACCGGGTGATCAGCCGGGCGGAGAGCCCGACGGAGAGCCCACCGATGGCCAGTGCGGTCGGCAGGAACCCCAGGCCGATCTGGAGCGCGTCGTAGCCGAGCACCTTCTGCATGTAGAGCGTGCCGAGGAAGAACATGCCGAACATGCCGGCCACCATCAGGATCTGCACCAGGTTCGCGCCGGACACGTTGCGCGAGCGGAAGATCCGCAGCGGCAGCAGCGGGTTGGCCGCCCGCAGCTGCCGGAGGATGAACCCGGCGAGCAGCGCGACCGCGAGCACCCCGAGGCCGATGGTGTGCAGGGAAGCCCAGCCGTGCTCCTCGGTCTTGACGATGGTGTAGACGCCGAGCATCAGCGCGCCGGTGACCAGCACGGCCCCGATCACGTCGGCGCCCTGGCCGAAGCCGATCCCGCGGTCGTTCGCCACCAGCCGGGCGGCGAGCAGCGCGGCCACGATGCCGATCGGGATGTTCACGAAGAAGATCCAGTGCCAGTTGAGACTCTGGGTGAGCACCCCGCCGGCCAGCAGCCCGACCGACGCGCCGGCCGCGGCCACGAAGCTGAACACGCCGATGGCCTTGGCCTGCTCGTCGGGCTCGGGGAACATGGTGACGATCATGCCGAGGGTGACCGCGGTGGCCATGGCGCCGCCGACGCCCTGCACGAACCGCGCGCCGATGAGCACTTCCGGGCTGCCGGACAGGCCACACAGGATCGAGGCGGCGGTGAACACCCCGAGCCCGGTCAGGAAGATTCGTTTGCGGCCGATGAGGTCGCCGAGCCGCCCGGCCAGCAGCAGCAGACCGCCGAACGCGATGAGGTAGGCGTTGACCACCCAGGCCAGGCTGGACTGGGAGAAACCGAGGTCGGTCTGGATGGCCGGTAGCGCCACGTTCACGATGGTCATGTCAAGAACGATCATGAGCATTCCGGTGCACAGCACGATGAGTGCGAGCCACCGGGAATCTCGGGCCCCCGGTGTGTTGGACGCTGTAGTGGATGTTGATGCTGACTGGGTCACGGATCCCCTCCTGGTTCGTGATGTCCAGGTGAGACCGTAGCAGATGATCCGGTTCGGGACTATCTGTTTTGGGATCAGTTACGCCTTCGGCGAACGACGTCTCACTGGGCGGGAACATGGCGTCGGGGTCGACAGCCGGCCCCGGACCAGGCGAAGCAGCCCGTTCATGAACGCCTCCCGCTCACCGTCCGCCAGCGTGCCGAGAACGTCCGCGTAGATCTGGGCGACCACCTGCTCCGCGGCGGCCACCATGCGCCCGCCGGCCTCGGTGACCCGAATGATCCGCGCCCGGCGATCGTGCGCGTCCGGTCGGCGCTCGGCGAGCCCGGCCCGCTCGAGCTCATCCATGGTGACCACCATGGTCGTCTTGTCCAGGTTGCACAGCTCGGCGAGCCGGATCTGGGACAGGTCGCCGGTCGCCAGTGCCTTGGACAACACGCAGTAGCCGCGCTGCGAGATACCCAACTCGGCGAGGCCCGAGGTCAGCTCGGTCAACAGCACGTGGCTCGCCTGCGACAGCAGATACATCAGGTCGTCTTTGACCCCGAGCGGCGCTTGAGTGCCCATGACACACCAGCGTAACAGAAACCGTCTGCTACGGGATTATCTTGATCGCTGACAAGTTTCCGGGTGATCAGCCTCCTCAGGCGGCCGGAAGGGTCGTCTTGGCGCTGGTCCGAGTGTCCGCCAGGCGTGCGCGGGTCTCGGCGTCCTTCGGGGTGTAGACGGACATCCGAAGACCGCCCTCGCTGGGCACCGCGAGCTCGGTGTTGGCCAGCACGAGCCGGCCGACCACCGGGTGCATGAACCGGCGGACACGCTCGGCCGGAGCCGCGACATCGTGCCGTGCCCACAGCTCGGCGAAGTCGGAGCTGTGCTCGGCGAGCCGGCGGATGTCCTCCTCCCATTCGGGATCCCCGATGTGCTTGGCGTACTCGGCCCGTAATCGGGCGACCAGATGCGGCGCCTCGTCCTCGTAGTTCAGGAAGACCTCTCGCCGGTTCGGTTCGGCGAAGCAGCACCACAGCGTGTTCTGGTGCACGCACGGCATGCTGTGCCAGGCGGAGAACAGATCCTCGTACGCGGCGTTCTTGGCGATCACGTCGTACCGGTCGTTGATCAGCGAGGCGGGCAGCGGATCCAGCGAGCGCAGCATCTCGAACAGCGAATCCGACACCGTGCTCGCGGCGGCCAGATACGCGGGGGTGGCCTCGGCCAACTGATACAGATGCTCGCGCTCGGCCTGGTTGAGCCGCAGCGTCCTGGCCACCGCGTCGAGCACCTGCGCGCTGGCGTTGATCGACCGGCCCTGTTCGAGCCAGGTGTACCAGGTCACCCCGACACCGGCGAGCAGGGCGACCTCCTCGCGGCGCAGGCCGGCGGTACGCCGCCGGGCGCCGCCAGGCAGCCCAACGTCGCTCGGCCGCAGTTGGGCGCGCCGGGCCTTCAGGAACTCGCCGAGCGCGGCCCGGCGAGGCGGTGCGGTCGTGGCTAGAACGGTCACCAGACCATCCTCCCGATGGGGTCTGACAATTTCGACTCGTTATCCAGGTAGTCCTGGTAACAGCACCAACCGGCTCTCGGGTCCCCGCTGTTCCCGGGGCCAGAGTCGGACCATGACCATCACGCCAGAAGTCCTGGACACCGCCCGGCCGCCGGCCGGACCCGCGGCCGAGCCGGGCCGCGGACGCTGGCTCATGCTGACCGTGCTGCTCGCCGGCCAGTTCATGGCCCTGCTCGACGTCACCATCGTCAACGTCGCCATGCCGACCATGCGGATCGACCTGCACGCCTCCGGCTCGGCGCTGCAGCTCATCGTCGCCGGCTACACGGTCAGCTACGCCATGCTGCTGATCACCGGCGCCCGGCTGGGCGAGCTGTTCGGCCGGCGTCGCATGTTCCTGTCCGGCCTGTTCGTGTTCGCCCTGAGCTCGCTGCTCTGCGGGTTGGCGCCGGACGTGACCACGCTGATCGTCGCCCGGTTCCTCCAGGGCGCCGGCGCCGCGCTGATGGTGCCGCAGATCATGAGCATGATCCAGATCCGGTTCACCGGCGCGGCCAGGGCCACCGCGCTCAGCGCGTACTCGGCGGTGATCGCGGTCGGCGCGATCTGCGGCAGCATCCTCGGCGGTGTCCTGGTCGACGCCGACCTGTTCGGTACCGGGTGGCGCCCGGTGTTCCTGGTCAACGTGCCGTTCGCGCTGATCGTGGCGGTGCTGGTACCGCGCTTGGTGACGCCGGACGGGCCGCGGGGCACCCGCAAGCTGGACATCGCCGGGCTGCTGGTCGCCGTGCCGGCCGTGTTCCTCATGGTGTTTCCGGTGGTGCTCGGGCACGAGCAGGGCTGGCCGGCGTGGACGTTCCTGTGCCTCGCCGCCGGTCTGGTACTGGCCGCCGCGTTCGTCGCGGTGGAACGGCGGGTGGCCGCACGCGGCGGGGATCCGTTGCTGCGCCTCGACGTACTGCGCTCGCCGGGGCTGCGGTCCGGGCTGGCCGCCGTCGGTGCCGGCATGATCGCCTACGGCGGTTTCCTGTTCATCTTCACCCTGCACCTGCAGGGCGGACTCGGCGACAGCCCGCTGCGGGCCAGCCTGACGTTCGCCCCGGCCGGGGCGGTGTTCGGGCTGTTCGGCTTCTACTGGCGCAAGCTCCCCGGCCGGATCCACCACCTGCTCACCCCGGTCGGCTTCACCCTCGCGGTGCTTGCCTACCTGGCGATCGCCGCGACCATGCGGGACGGCGGGCCGGGCGGTGCGCTGCTGCAAGCCGGTCTGCTGCTGTTCGGCGCGTCGATGGGCGTCGCGTTCAGCTCGCTGCTCACCAACGCGCTGGTGCACGTGCCGCTGCGCCAGGCGGCCGACGCGAGCGGACTGGTCACCACCACGGTGCAGCTCGCCCAGGTGATCGGCGTGGCCACCTTCGGCAGCCTGTTCCTCGCCCTGGCCGAGCACACCGGTCCGCATCCTTCGGCCAGCGCCCTGGCCAGCGTCCTGATCGGTCTCGCGGGCACGCTCGCCGCCGGCATACTGGCCGCGGTGCTGCTGACCAGGACGGTCCTCATGGCCAGGGCCGCTTAGCCGAGTGGGCTGACGTCGATCAGCACCTTGCCGATGGCTCCGGCACGGACCGCGGCGTGTGCGTCGGCGGTGCCCGCGAGGGGGTAGTGGTGCAGGGGAAGGCCCGCATCCAGACCGGCGCGCACCGCTCCCGCCTCGACCGCGGCGGCGACGTCGGCCACCGCGGCGTCCTTCGTCGCGGGGGCCACCGTGTAGACCAGCACGAACTGGTAGCGGATGTTGTGCAGCATCAGGGGAAACACCGGCACGGTGAGGGTGTCGCCACCGCCGTCGGTGGCGTAGACCGCGATCGTCCCGCCCGGCGCGACCACGGCGAGGTCGAGCTCGGCGTTGACCGAGGGCGCCACCTCGATCACCAGGTCGATGCCGTCCGGCGCGTGCCGGCGGATCACCTCGGCGGCGTTCTCGGTGCGGTAGTTGACCACGTGGTTGGCGCCGGCCGCGCGAGCCAGCTCCGCCTTCTCCGCGCTGCTCACCGTGCTGATCACGGTCGCGCCGGCCCAGCGGGCGAGCTGGATGGCGGCGTTGCCGACCGCCCCGGCACCGCCGGCGACCAGCACGCGCCGGCCGGCCAGCGCGCCGGGGGCGAGCCGGTTCGGGCCGTTCTCGGCGACGGTCAGGCAGCGGTGCGCGGTCAGTGCCGGGATGCCGAGGCTCGCGCCGAGTTCGAAGGACGCGTTGTCGGGTAGCGGAACCGTCTGCCGCGCGGGCAGCACCAGGTACTCCTGGGCCGTGCCCTCCGGCCGCTGCCAGGCCGCTTCCCAGAGCCAAACCCGTTGGCCCACAATGAGGTTGGCCACGTCGGGGCCGACCGCGTCGACCACGCCCGCGCCGTCCTGGTTGGGCACCACCTCGCCGTCCGGCTCGCTGACCCTGGCGCGGGCCTTCCAGTCGGTCGGGTTCACCCCGGACACCGCGACCCGCACCCGGACCTCGCCGGGCCCCGGTTCGGGCACCCGCCGGTCCACCAGGTCGAAACCGTCATCCTTGCGCGCGTAGACGATCGCTCTCATGCCGACTACAAGGCGGTCGGCCGGGCACATGTTCCCGGTGTCGGCGATTTCGCTCCCCCCATTTGGAGTGGCTACCTCCGCTTGTTCACCGAATGTGGAGAATCCCCTCCACATAGATTGGTACGCTTGGAATATGGAGGGAAATCGACCGCTTAGGTCCGACGCTCGGCAGAACCGCGATCGAATTCTGGCCGCGGCCACGGAGGTGTTCGCCGAATTCGGCCCCAGTGCCCCGCTCGAGGAGATCTCCCGGCGGGCCGGCACCGGGATCGCCACCCTCTACCGCCGGTTCCCGGACCGGCAGGCGCTGTGGCACGCCGTGGTGGTGGACGCGTTGACCCGCACGCTGGCCGAAGCCCGCCTGGCGGTCGCCGAGGAGCCCGACGCGTTCGCCGCGCTGGCCCGCTACATGCATCGCGCGTTGGACATCCGGGTGGCCGCGGTCATTCCCGCGCTGCTCCGGGTGGTCACGCTGGATGACGCGGAGACCAACGCGGTGCGCGAGCCCGGGGTGACCCTGCTCCAGCGGCTGATCGACACCGCCAAGCGGGAGGGCGCGCTGCGCACCGACGTCACCTTCGCCGACATCGGCACGCTGGTGGTGCGGCTGTCCAGGCCACTGCCCGGCGGGTTCAGCCGCGAGCAGAACGATGCCCTCGCCCACCGCCACCTCGACCTGCTGATCAACGGCTTGCGTGCGGTCCCGGACCGGGCGGGCGCGCTGAGCGGCCCGGCGTTGGGCCTCGAGGAGCTCCGCCGGCTCCGCCAGCGCACCGGCGACTGACCCGCCGACCTGGAGACTCGCTAGGAGTCCGCCAGCCAGGCCAGCATCCGGCCCCGCGACCAGCAGCGTCCGACGGCCTCGGCGTGCAGGGCCGACTGGTTGAACACCGCCAGGCCGATGATGCTGTGGCCAGAGGCGCGGCGGTCGCCGAGTGTCGGGATCGCCGGCGCGACTCCGACTCCCTCCGCCGACACCCACGCCACCGCCCGGTCGGTCGCCGCTTCGTCGAGGCGGTGCAGGAAGCGCAGGCGGTTCTCGAGCGGGAAGCGCGACAGCGCCCACGTCGTGATGACGACCGGCAGGGCGGGCGCGGGCACCAGGGCGAAGGCGTCGGGCAGCACGTCGACCGCGTCGCCGGGCAGCAGCAGCGGCGGGTCCGTGGCCGCCAACGCCACCTCCGCTTCGAGCCTCGCGATCCGCTCCGGCTGATCCGGCCACAGGCAGGCGCGCAGCCATCGGGCGTCATCGGCGTCGGTCACGTCGACCGGATCGAGGTCGACGCCGACCCGGGCGACGACCTCCGGCATCGCCCGCGTCGGGATGGGCCGCTCACCCACGGTCGAACACGACAGCCGCACGGCAGATGACGCCTCGCCAAGCGATTGTCCGTTGCCGTAGGTGATGCCGACGCGATCGACATTGAGATTGAGCCCGGCCGAACAACCCACGTCGATCAGCCCAACCGCGTTCGCGCCCACCCGGCGCGCCGCCTCGGCGATGACCGGATACAGCACGGCGCAGCGTCCGGCCTCGTTGGTCCGTATCCGCCGGCGCGCGGCAATGGCGACGACCGAGTCGGTCATGCGCAGCAGCGTGTCGATCGCCGCGCGGGCGGCAGCCGCGCCGTCCGCGGCGGCATAGGCCGCGGCGAGCGCCGGGGCGCGTCCGGCCAGGGCGAGGTCGTGCAGCGCGGCGAGAATCACCGTGGGGTGCCGCTTGCGCACCGGCACCGCCTCGATGGCGCGCAGCGCCTCGGCCGACTCACTCATGGCGATGGCGACGCGTTCGTAGAGCGGCGACGTTTCGGCGGCGTCGACCTCCCCGAAGCGCCGGTACACCTGAGCGAGAGTTGGGCCCCTGCGCGCGGGTATGGCGCTTCCCGCGGTCCGCCCCGACATCCTGACGACTCTGGCCATTGCAACGACAACCCCGACGCCTCGCCGGCTACCGCCGATCACTCAACACATAGCAGCGCTCAGGACACTAGCCGGAGACGGTCTGCGGCGCGGTGTTCCACCCGGAAAGGCTGACCACCGGGTCGGCCCCGCGCAGTTGTGCGCGGGCGTAGCGGGCCGTGATGGTCTGCGACTCGCCCGGCCAGAGCGTGAGGTCGTTCTGGCTCCACAGGATGGGCAGCACCTGGTTGTCGCCGGCCAGCGGCCGGCCGGCCGCGGTGCCGCGCCGCACGTCCGCACGGAGCAGGAAACCGACCGTCGGCCTGGTCGACACGTTGCGCACGGTGACCGTGGTGACCAGGTCGTCGCCGCTCTGCTCGGACCGGGCGGACACGTTGACCTGTGCCGGGGCAAGGGTTCGCAGACCGGTGAGGTCGGCGTAGCCGTTCGGCGCGAACTCGGTTCCGCTGCCCTCGCCAAGGGTCCGGCTGAAGTCGACCACGTCCGGCTTGGTGGACAGCCAGTACACGTTGCGGCTCACCGTGCGGTTTCCGTCGGTCAGGGTGAGCCGGAGGAAGTACGTGGTGGAGATGCCGGCCGGCACGGCGGGCCGCAGCACGGTGGCCACGTCCTGACTGGACAGTGCCGGCACACTGGCCTGGTAGCTGGCCTTCACGCTGCCGTTGATGTCGATCAGATCCGCGGTGGCGCGCAGACCGGCCTGCCGCTGCCGGGTCAGGTTCACCACCTTGATCGAGCCGTCGTCGTAGGCGTACAGCACGTGCACCGGTTCGCCGGCGCGCTGGGCGCCGAAGTAGACACCGGCCTGGTCGAAGTCGAAACCGTAGAGCTCCCACTGCAATGACGGCCAGGCCTTGTTGAGCTGCCAGTAGATCAGGCCAGTGCTCGGGTTCGCCGGATCCTTGGCGTGGCCGAGGTAGGCCTCGAACGCGGCTCTGGTCGCCTCGTAGCCGCCCGCCTGGGCGATGCGTTGGTAGGACGCCATGTCCGACCAATGACCGTATCGGTTCCACAGCGGCGTGTTGTACCGGCCGAGCCGTCCGACCGCGGTGTAGTCGTTGTACTCGCTGGCATGGAACAGATCCGGACCGGTGCCCTTGCCATTGGTGGAGCTGACGTCCCAGAGTTGGCCCTGCTCGGCCGGGGTGAGGAACCGGTTGAGCGAGTCGACGGTGGGGATCGTGTTGCCGTTGCCCGTCTCGGTGTCGTAGCCGAACGCGCCGCCGGCGTTGGTGAAGTCGCCGCCCAGGTTCATGTCCTGGGTGTTGTTCCACCAGTAGCTCGGCGGGGAGTAGTTGTACGGACCCTCCTTCGCGCCGGCCTGGCCGAGCTGCGCGGACGCCTTGTACTCGGCGGAGGCGAGCTGCGGGGTGGACCAGTCGGCCGCCCGGAACGCGTCGAGGAAGATCGCCTCCTTGGCCGGGTCCGGTTCGTTGTCGCTGCCCTGGAAGAAGCAGAACACGCTGGGGTGGTCACGGAAGGCGCGCGCCACGTTGGCAGCCTGGTTCGCCGCGTTGGCCTTGATCCGGTCGTTCCACTGCGACGAGTCCTGCTCCCACTTGTCGCAGCACTGCCAGCCCGGCATGGCGAGGATGCCCATCCGGTCCATCTGGCGCAGCATGTCGTCCGGCGGGAAGTTGCCCTCGAACCGGATCGTGTTCAGGCCGAGGTTCCTGACGTAGTTCAGCTGGTCCCTGGTGTTCTGCGGGGTGTAGCGCAGGAACAGTTCCTGTGACCAGCCGCCGCCGCGCACCACGAGCGGCTCACCGTTGATCACGAACTGCCGGTATCCCTGGGGTCCAAGGGTTTTGCCCGGCACCACCGGGGTCAGGTACGAGGTGACCGTGCGGATGCCGAAGTCCTCGGCCGCCGTGTCGCTGAGCCTGCCGGCGGCCGTGGCGAACACACCGAGGTGGTACATGGGCTGGTCGCCCATCTGGTAGGGCCACCAGATCGCCGGGTGCCGCAGGTGCAGTTGCGGGAACCGGTCCGGGCCCAGCGTCACCGGGAGCGTCCCGTGCGCCGGCACGGTCACACTGGTACTGAACGGAACCAAGGTGCCCGGCCGGGTGATCGTGCCGGCGAAGACGGCGTGTTGCGCGGAGTCGGTGTTGTTGCGCAGGTCCGCCTTGACGGTGAGGTCGGAGCTGCTCAGGTCGGCGGCGTTGGACTGGACCACATGGGTGTTGCGCACGGAGACCGCGCCGTCCTGCTCCAGGGTCGGGGCGAACTGCAGCCCGGTCCAGTTGTCCGGCGAGTTCGGGTTCCAGTCGACCATGTCCAGGGTGAGGAAGCCGCGGTCGCTGGTGTCGTTGCGGAACACGTCCAGCGCGATCGCGTTGGCGCCGTCGCGGAGCAGTGGGGTGAGGTCGTACTCGAAGCGCGAGTAGGCGCCCTGCAGCTCGGCCTGGCCGGCGATCTTGGTGCCGTTGACCCAGAGGTTGGCCCTGGACAGCACGCCGTTCAGCACCAGGAACGAGTGCTGCCCGGCCCGCGGGTGCAGGGTGAGCTCGTCGCGGTACCACCAGTTGACCTTGAACTGGTCGGTCGGCACCGAGGCCAGGTTGTTCGAGGAGAAGATGTTCGGGTAGCGGCCGTTCTCCAGCAACCCGGCCATCAGCGTCTCGGGCCGCGAGATCGGCAGCCAGCCGGCTGTTGAGTAGCCCGGCCGGGAGATCACCGCGCCGGAGTCCGGCACGGCGGCTGAGGACTGGATCTTCCAGCCGTGCACCAACTCGCCCGGTGCGGTGGTGGTTGGCTCGGCCGAGGCGACCGGGACGGTCGCGGTGGCGAGGAGCAGAGCGGCGACAGCGGCGATGGCGACGTGCTTCATTACCCCACCTCGGCGTGAGCCTAATAGATAGGAAACTTTACAAACAGATGATGTCTAGTCCTCTCTCCCGCATACGTCAAGGGCCACCCTCCCCGGCGCTCGGCGCCGGAAAGAGTGGCCCTGTTGGGAAAAAGCCTAGGCCATGATGCTGACCTTGTCCTCCGGCGCCTGGTCCGCGGCCGCGGGCGCCTTGCCGCGCGGCAGGAACAGGGCCGGGATGAACGCCACGGCCAGCAGCACGAGCGCCCAGACGAAGGTGGAGCCGAACGCGTCGGCGATCAACGGGTTCACCTTCTCCCGCAGCTCCGGCGGAACCCCTTGGGCCGCACCGAGACCGCCTCGATCACCGCTGCTGGGCAGCCGGCTGGCCAGCGCGCTGCTCAGGATCACCGACATGGTCGCGGTGCCGATCGAGCCACCGATCTGCTGGATGATGTTCAGCGAGGTCGACGCGCCGGACACGTCCGACCTGGTCAGCTGCTGGAGCGCGGCGGACATCATCGGCATCATCGTCATGCCCATGCCCAGTCCCATCACGAACAGCGCGCCGCCGAGCACCCAGTACGAGGTGTTCGCGCCGACCTGGGTGAACACCGCCATCGCGGCGACGATCACCACGATGCCGGACTGCGCGATCCGGGCCGGGCCGAACCGGTCGGTGATCATGCCGGCCAGTGGCATGGTCAACATCGCGCCGATGCCCTGCGGAGCGAGCAGCAGACCGGCGCTGAACGCGGTCTCCGCGCGCACCGTCTGGTAGTACAGCGGCAGCATCAGCATGGCACCGAAGAACGCGATGGTGAACAGCACCATGGCGCCCGAGGACACCGCGAACGTCCGGTTGCGGAACAGCTTCAGGTCGATCAGCGGGTGAGCGGTGCGGGTCGACCTGAGGATGAACCCGACGATCAGCAGTGCGCCGGCGATGGCCGGGATGAGCACCTCGGCGTGTCCGATGCCGCCCTGCTTCGGCACCTGGGCCAGGCCGTAGATCAGCGCGGCCAGGCCGGGGGAGAGCATCAGCAGGCCGGGGAAGTCCAGCCGCTCGGCCGGCTTCGGCTGGTCCCGGTCGAGGATCCGGATGCCGAGGATCAGCGCGACGACGCCGATCGGCACGTTGATGAAGAAGATCCACCGCCACGAGACGTCGTCGACCAGCCAGCCGCCGAGGATCGGTCCGAGGATCGGCCCGAGCAGCATCGGCACGCCGAGCACGCTCATCACCCGGCCGATTCGCTGCGGGCCGGCCGCGGTGGTCAGGATCGTCATGCCGGCCGGCATGATCATGCCGCCGCCCAGTCCCTGGAGCACCCGGAAGAAGATCAGCGACTCCACCGACCACGCGGTTCCGGCCAGGGCGGAGCCGACCATGAAGAGCCCGATCGCGGTGAGGTAGAGCCGTTTGGTGCCGAACCGGTCAGCCGCCCACCGACTCAGCGGGATCACCGTGGCCAGCGCCAGGGTGTAGCCGGTGGCCACCCATTGGATCGTCTCGAGCGAGGTCTCGAACTCCAGCGAGAGCTTGCTGATCGCCACGTTGACGACCGTGATGTCGAGGATCGACATGATCGCGCCAAGCACCACGACCGATCCAATGGCCAGCAGCCGGCGATCGAGCCCGGCCCCGGTCGTGGCGGATGGGTGTCCCCCCGTACTCATCTGTTCTCCTCTAACTTCGGTGGATTGAACTCAGGCCGGGCCAGGATCGGCGCCAGCACGTTGAACAGTTCGGTGCGCTCGCGTGTGCTGAGCCGCTCGGCGAACAACCGCAGCGGCTCCTGATGCGCCTCGGTCAGCCGGCCGATCAGCGCCGCCCCCGCCGGCAGCAGGCTGACCCGCTTGACCCTGCGGTCGTGCTCGTCCTCCCGCCGGGCCACGAGGCCCTCGCGGACCAGCGCGTCCACCGCCCGCCCGGCGGCCGCCACGGACAGGCCGACCCGCTCGGCCAGTTCGTGCACGGCCGGCTCGTGGTCACTGGTGTCCAGGATGAACATCGTGCAGATCTGCGAGAGCGACAGGTCGAGCTCGGCCGCGACCTGCATGGCGCTCGCCTCGCCGAGCCGCTTGAGGTGCGTGGCGAGGTCGGCCAGCACGCCGGTCAGCGCGTCGACCGAGACCTGCCGATTTACTTGCATGGACGCAAATATATCAATGTCGCAACTGGAGTGTTGCCACATTTATTGTGTGACCGCAACCACACGATACGTAAGATAATTGGTCGACTACCGTCTGCTCCCATGGCAGAGCTCCCGACCGGCGCGGTCGTCGCCATGCTGTCCGAAGTGCTGCCGCCGCCGGTGACGGTCGTCGAACTGCGCCCATTGACCGGCGGAGCGTCGGCCCAGACCTGGTCGATCGATGTCACCGACGGCACCGGCGCCGCGCACGGGCTGATCCTGCGCCGGGGCGCCGGCCGCAGCGGCATCGGCTTCGGGCTCGATCCAGCCGTCGAACCGTTGGTGCAGCGCGCGGCGCACGAGTCTGGCGTGCCGGTCGCCGCGGTGCTGACGACGTTCGCCGACGACAGCATCGGCACCGGATATGTCATGCGGCGGCTGTCCGGCGAGACCATTCCACGCCGGCTGCTCCGGGACGAGGCGTATGCGGCGGCCCGGGCCCGCCTGGTGCCGGACTGTGCCGCCGCCCTGGCCGCGGTGCACGCGGTGCCGCTGGACCGGTTGCCGGCGCTGCCCCGGTTGCCGGCCCCCGAGGCGGTGACGTTCCTGGAGTCGGTGCGCCGCTCGGTCGGTGCGCCGGTACCCACCTTCGAGTTCGGTTTCCGGTGGCTGCGGGAACACCTGCCGCGGCCGGGCCGGCTCACGTTGGTGCACGGCGACTTCCGGTTGGGCAACCTCCTCCTCGACGAGGGAGGGCTGGTTGCCGTGCTGGACTGGGAGCTCACCCACCTCGGCGACCCGATGGAGGACCTGGCCTGGCTGTGTAGCAGGGCCTGGCGGTTCGGCGGGCCGGGCGAGGTCGGCGGCTTCGGCGCTCGCACCGATCTCGATGCGTGCTACGAGCGGGCTTCCGGCCGGGCGGTCGACCCGTCGCGGGTGCTGTTCTGGGAGGTGTTCGCGGCGCTGCGGTGGGGCGTGATCTGCCAGCTTCAGGCGCACGCCCACCTGCACGGTGAGCACCGCTCGGTGGAGCGCGCCGCGATCGGCCGCCGGGTCACCGAGGCCGAGCTCGACCTGCTGCTCCTGATCGGCTGAGGAGGCCGCCCGTGCTCGACGAACGTCCCACCGCCGCCGAACTCGTCGACGCCGTTGCCGAGTTCCTTACCCAGCGGCTACTTCCCACGCTCGACGGGCAACTCGCGTTCCACACCAGGGTCGCCGCCAACGCGTTGCGCATCGTGCACCGCGAGCTGACCTGCGGCGCCAAGGTCGCCGAAGCCGAGCTGGCCCGGCTGCGGGCGTTGGCCGGCGCCGATCGCGTCGACGACGCCGACCTCAACTCCGCGCTGGCCGAGCGGATCCGCACCGGAGACCTGTCCACATCGGATGAATCGTTGCGTGATCACCTGATCCGCAGTGTGCTCGCTCGGATGGCCATCGACAACCCCGGCTACCCGTCGCTGGCCGAGGCCGCTACCCGTTGGCCCGATCAAGCGCAAGGTGAGGCCGCGCTTCCATAAGCGGAAGGTCACCTTGCGCTGCTACCGGAGCCGCGGTGCTCAGCCGGCCGCGGGCAGGTGCCCGAGCCGCCGAGACAAGGTGCCGGCCGCGTCGGCCACCATCGGCCCCAGTTCGGCCGCCCGCAGCAGCACCCGGCCGGCCGGGCCGGCGATGCTCATGGCCCCGATCGGCCGGCCGGTCCGGTCCCGGACCGCCGCGGCCACGCATCCGACGTCCGGCTCGTTCTCGATGTTGTCGATGGCCCAACCGCGCCGGCCGGTCCGGTCCAGCTCGTCGAAGAGCTGCGCCCGGTCCACGATTGTGTTCGGTGTCAATCGGTCCAGCCGCATGCGGGCGACTCGCTCGGCCCGCTCCACAGTAGACAGAGCAGAGAGCCAGGCCTTGCCGAGCGAGGTGGCGTGTTGGGGCCTGCGGGTGCCGAGCTGACAGTGCAGGGTCACCGCGTTGGCACCTCGGTCCTTGCCGACGTAGACCATGGCGTCGCCGTCCGGCACGGCGAGGAAGATCGTCTCACCGCTGCGCGCGGCCAGCCCGGCGAGGAACTGCGGTGCCGCCTTGTGCAGGTCCGTCGCGGACATCGCCTGCACCCCGAGCTCGACCAGCCGCGCGCCGAGCCGCACCCGGCCGGTGATGTGATCCGCCTCGAGGTACTGCAACTCCTTGAGCGTGTTGACGATCCGGTACACCGCGCTGCGGGACAGGCCGAGCTGGGTGGCGATGGCGTTGGTGGAGATCTCCTGCCGGGCACCGACGTGCTGGAGCACTGCCAACCCGCGCTCCAGGGTGCCGGAATACTGCCGGCGTTGCTGCGTTCTCAGGTCGGCGCGCAAGCTCAGCCACCGTTCGCGGTGCGGTAGCCACGTGCGGCCATCGGATCGGTCGGGTACCGGACGTCCACGCCAGCCTCCGTGTACCGCTCAGTGATACACATCGCCATTGACCGGAATGACGGTAACACCTCCGATGAATTTCTGGAAGATGGTGGAGCGTACCGGATTCAGTGCGCCTCGTGCCCGTCCAGCTCGGTGCGGGCGCGCGACCACGACGACACCCTAGCCAGCCTGGCCACTTCATCCTCGGTTAGCCGCAGCGAAGCCGCCGGGAGCAGGGAGCGCAACTGCTCCGGGGTATTCGCGCCGATGATTGGAGCGGTGACGAACGGCTGGGCGAGCAGCCAGGCCACAGCGACCTGTGCGGGTGTGCTGACATGGCCCTCAGCGATCGCGACCAACTCGTCGATCACGGCCCAGTTCTGCTCGGTCATCCGACCTTTGTTGCCCTCGGCGCGGGGCGTGTCAGGCAGCGGCTGGTCCCGCCGGTACTTGCCGGTGAGGAAACCGCCGGCCAGCGGGCTGTACGGCAGCACGCCGATCCCGTGGTGCAGGCAGGCAGGCGCCAACTCGCGCTCGAAGTTCGCCCTGGTCGGCATGGCCAGGCTGTACTCCGGCTGAATCGCGACGTACCGCTCGAAGCCGCGCACGTCGCTGGTCCACAGCGCCTCCATGAGCCGCCAGGCGCTGTAGTTCGAGCATCCGATGTAGCGAACCAGTCCGCGCCGCACCAGATCCGTGAACGCGGACAGGGTTTCCTCGATCGGGGTGAACGGATCGAGGTAGTGCGCCTGGTACAGATCGATGTGGTCGACCCCGAGCCGGCGCAGGCTGTCCTCGCAGGCCCGGTGAATCCACCGGCGGGACAGGCCCTCGCGCTGATGTCGGGTGCCGCGGCCCTCGCTGAAGCTTTGGCCCATCGCGGCCCGGACCTTGGTCGCGATCACCAGGTCGTCCCGGTTGCCCCTGGCGGCGAGCCACCGGCCGATGATCTCCTCCGCCACGCCGCCGGCGTTGTTGTCCGCCCACTCGCTGTAGCAGTCCGCGGTGTCGATCAGGGTGCCACCCCAGTCGGCGTACGCATCCAGCACGGCGAAGGAGTTCTCCTCATCCGTCGTCCAGTTGAACTGCATGGTGCCGAGGGCGAGCGCGGACACCTCGAGCCCGGTCGTGCCGAGCCGCCGGTAGGTCGGGGAGGTGAGCTCAGTCGTCATGCCGGACGACGCTAGGTGCTGGAGCGCACTCCAGCACAACAGAAATACCGCCCAGGTTCCCCCGAATGGGTGTAAGCGGATTCGATGGCCGCGGTGTCTGGAAGGCGTGACCGAAACAGTCGCAACCCGCACCGCGATCTACCGACGTATTCACGGGAACCTCCCATGACCGCGCTGGGCTATGACGCCGTGCCATGCGATGACCTGACCCCGGACCCGGCCGACCTGCCGTGGCAGTCGGTCGAGGAGCTCTACCACCAGGTCCGGAACAGCCTGCTGGTCCAGCTGTACTACCTGCTGTGGAACAAGCAGGACGCCGAGGACGTGTTGCAGGACACCTTCGTTCAGGCGGCGCGGAAGTGGCACACGCTCAGGGACCGGAGCCGGCACAGTGCGGGCGCGTGGCTGCGGCGGACCGCGGTGAATCTGGCATACAACCGGATCCGGCAGCGCGGCCGCCGCCACGAGGTCTCCCTCGACGATGGACTCGCCGACTACCTGACCTCCAGCCAGATCGCGCCGGAGGACGCCTACGAGGTGTCCACCGCGTTGGCCGCGCTGCGTTGCCTTTCCGGTCAGCAGCGGGAGTCCTACCTGCTCAAGCACTATTTCGGGTTCGAGATGACGGACATCGCCGCGCACCTCGGGTGCAAGGCGAGCACCGCACGGGTCCATCTGAATCGGGCACAGGAGACGATCAAACGGAAGCTCGACCAGTTCGGTGAGCCTTCCGTCGCGCGGAATGGCCAGGCCGAGTCCGGGGTGGAGAGCTGATGAGAAAACCACGCAAGTTCCCGCGGCCGGAGGACGCGCCGCACGTCGTTCCCGCCCAGTTGCGAACGTTGGACCGGGTATTGGCGGAGGCGGTGCACAACCCCGAGCGGGAACGAGCCGACCTGGCCGCGATCCGCGCGGCGCTGGCCGAGACGTCCTCGCCGGCCCCATTGCCGGCCGACGATGCCAGCCGGCCGCACCGGACAGTCGTGCCGATCTCCAGCCATCCCCGGCACCGGCCCGCGCCGGTCGGCCCGGTGCCGGTCGCCGCGCCATCGCCCAGTACCGGACTCGGCCACGTGGACCGGTTCCGGGCCGCCGCGTCCCGCGTTTTCGGAGCCGGGTTGGTGCTGCGGGCCACCTCGCGCCAGGCCGATGTCCTGCGGTACGCCGCGGCCGCCGCGTTCGTGGTCCTCGCCGGCGTGCTGCTCATCTTCTCCGCCCGGGTGCTGGTTTCGGGCCGGTTCGGCCCGTCGGTGGCCGGACCCAGCGCGATGATGCCGCCGCACGGCGCGGCCACGCCCCCGGCGACGCCAGGCCCGACCGGCGGGCGAACGCCGCCGGTGACGCCGCGCCCGACCGGCGCGGTCGCGGCCCCCCCGCCCCCTGGCGTCGCCGCCCCGGCGACGCGGCCGCGCAGTACCACGCAACCCAAGCCGCGGAGCCGGAAAGCCGAACCCGTGCGAACGCCAAACGCGCCGGTGGCTCCCGAGGTCCCCCCGCCGCCGTTCGCGCCGCGCCCGACCCCGACTCCGCCGCCAACACCCGCACATGCGATCACGATCAATGCCACCGCGGTGGACTACACCGGTCTTCGGCTGCACGACGTGGGTGTGCTCGACCGAGGGCGAGTGCAGACCCTGAACCTGCGCGCCGGTGCGTACACCCTGGAAACTCCGGTGGGTTGGCTGATCGACTTCGGGGTCAGCGACTCCGGCCGCGTCGACTACGAGCCTGGGCTGGACGGGGTGCTCACCGGGCGCGACGGCGACTCGCTGACCATCACCGGGTTCCCGATCGTCGTGGACACGTCGGAAACGGACTATCACAACACGATGGTCAGTGGTACCGGTTGGCGAACACCGGAGCCGGTTCGGACACTTCGGTTGCTGCCCGGCCGGCACTGGGTGGAAAGCCCCATGGGTAACCGGGTTCGGTTCGACCTGACCGATCAAGGCCGAATTGACTACCCGACCGAACTGGACACCTTGCTGTCCGGTAGGGACACTGCGGCTCTGACCGTGCACGGCTTCCCGGTAACCATCGACGCCTCCCGCGCGGACCAGCCAATCTTCCTGTTGCTCGGCGTCGGCTGGCGCGACGCGCGCCTTCCGCAACTGGTGCGCCTACTGCCTGACCAGAGCGGAGTAATGACATTGGACGAAACGCGATTCGAATTCAGGGTGGATGGCAACGGACTCATCGACTACGACCCGAGTCTGGACTGCGCACTGTTCGGACGGGGCAGTTCGGCGTTGACCATCTACGGCTGGACAAGAGGACGGTCATGCACTGGTACATGAACAGATCGGCATTCGCGACGGTCTCGCAGCAGCTGTCGTTGACGGCCCACCAGGTCCGCGGCCTGTCCCGCCGCCGGCGGCTGGCCCGTCCGGCCCCCGGTCCGGTACACCGCTCGATCGTGGTCATCGACATCGCCGGCTCGGCGAAGTGGCACAACCAGGCCCAACTGTCTGCCCGAGCCGCGCTTCGGGCGGCGACCCAACACGCCGTTCGGGACGCCGGCATCGGCTGGGCGAACGTTGTCGTCGAGGACCGCGGCGACGGCCTGATCCTGCTCATCCCGCCCAGCGTGTCCAAAGTAGACATACTGGACCCGCTGATACCCCGACTGGCCGAGGAGATCCGCGAGTACAACGCGACCGTGCCGCTCGGCCTGAAGATCCGGCTACGGGTGGCCATCCACGCCGGTGAGGTCGATCGCGACGGCCACGGCTGGATCGGCAACGACCTCATCATCGCGTGCCGGCTGGTCAATGGCGAACCGCTCTACCAACGACTCGCGCACCACCCGGCCGCCAGCCTGGTGCTGGTCGTGTCGGACCTGATCTATCAGGGCGTGGTCCGGCACTACTACCGCAACATCGACCCGGGGCACTACACCCGAGTCCAGGTCAGCGCCAAGGAGTTCGATGCCCCCGCCTGGCTGCACATCCCGGACTCGGCTGCTTAAGTGCCCGCGCCGAAAGCTGCCCCGAATTCTGGCGCGGACACGTGGGCGAGTCCGGGAAGGCCGGGCGTTTCCAAAGGGCGCCCCACCCAGCCAGGTTGGGTGGGCGCCCGCCATAACCCTGCCGGTCAGGTGTTGCGGCCGGAAAGGGCGTCGCGGAGACGGTCGATCAGACCTAGCCCGGGAGCAAGGATCAGGTTGGCCGGCGGGGTGTCCGGCGCGTTCGGGTGCGGTCGCGTTGGCGCGACCTTCTTGGCCAACAACACCTTCTGGCCAAGGGATTGCAGGTCCTCCGTGGAGCAGGCGGAGCGCAGCCGGGGAAGGAGCTTGGTCTCCTCCTCCTCGAGATGGTGCCGGACGTCGGCGATGAGCTTGCCGACCATCGCGTTGAACCGCCCGTCGCCGGGGGTCAGCTCTTCGAGCCGCTTCATGTCCTCCTCGGCCTCGTTGTGTTCGGCGGTCTCGTGCTCAACGATCTCGTCGCCGTCCGAGAGGGCCTTGCGGGCGGCGGGATACATGAACATCTCCTCGGCCACGGCGTGCCGCATCAGCTCGGCGATCAGATGGTCGAGGAGGTCACGGCGGTGCTGTGCGCCGCCGGTGCCGCTCTCCAGCTCGGTGAAGATCTTCTCGAACTCCCGATGATCGGCAATGATCACGTCGATCAGATCGGTGCCGCTCATGTGTGTTCCTCCCGTTCGGCCTCGGTCCCGGAGGACGTACCCGTCCGCCACCGAGGGAAACGCGAGAAACCCAGAAGGGCTACCGCTGCGCCTCGAGCCGTTCGACCAGCGCGACGAGCTCGCGCGCCGACGGCGGCACGAACGGGTCCTTGAGCTCGAGGTGCCGGTGGGCGCCGTCGTGCCAGATGTCTATCCGGTACCGAAAACCGTCCGGCACCTGCCGCGATGCCGGCAGCGGTTCGAGCTCTTCCAGGTCGGCGACCAGCTCCCGAAGCCGCGCCGAGGACTCGGCCGGCAAGGTCGCCGCGTCCGCCTCGGTGGTACGGGCGATGCCGGCGAATCCGCCGGTACGCGCCACCCGGACCCGCAGTGCCGGCTTGGCCCGCTCCGGTTTGGCCGTCATGGGATGCCGACCTCGTGGAACGCCGCCCTGGCGGTCTGCGCACCCAGCCGGGTGATCACCTTGTCCCGGGCGAGTATCCGGGCCATCTGCGCGCACACGGCGGCCGCGTCCGCGAACATCGCGGTGGGCCACAGGTTCTGGAGGGTCGCGTACCAGAGTTTGGCCGCGGGGAAGGAGCCGAGCTCGGTCGCCATCAGGTAGAACGCGCGGTTGATGATCCCGCTGTTGACATGCGGGTCGCCGCCTGGCACGTAGCCGGACATGTCCGCGGCCTGCGGGTCCTTGCCCATCTGCGGGTTGTCGTAAGCGGTGCCAGGGTGTGACATCGATCGGATCGCCTCGCCGTAGAGGTCATCGGCCATCACATCCTCGCCGATCAGCCAGTTGAACGTGCCGGCGTCCAGCTTCGCCACGTACTGCTCGACACAGACGCCGAGAATGTCCGACGTGGCCTCGTTCAGCGCGCCGGGCTGGTCGGTGTAGTCCAGGTTGGCGGTGTACTGGGTCACCCCGTGGGTCAACTCGTGGCCGATCACGTCGATGTCGCCGGTGAAATCCTTGAAGATCACTTCGTCGCCGTTGCCGAACACCATCTGCGTGCCGTCCCAGTACGCGTTGTTGAACTGCACCCCGAAGTTGACGTGTGCGGGCAGGGCAACGCCGGCGTTGTCGAGCGAGTCACGGCCGAGCACCTCCTGGTAGAACGCTCTGGTACCGCCGAGGCCGTCGTAGGCGAGATTGGCGTTGGCCAGAGCGGTCGGAGGGCCACCCTCGCCGCGAATCGGCTCGGTGCTGAACGTCCACTGGTGGTTGTCGTCGAAGATCACCCGATCGGCCCTGCCCTGGACCGGCGGTTGCAGTGTCGCGGGCACGCTGGCCAGCGTGACCGCCTCGCGCTTCTCCCGCAGCATTCGAGTGGCCAGCGCGGTCTGCTGCGCGGGATACCCGCCTTCCGCCGTCTTCCTGCTCGTCCTGGCGATGTGATCAATAAGGTACGGCGGAACGTACGAGCACAGGTGACGGGCCATGGGGCTCCTCGTCCAAGCAACATCCGCGACGAGCCGAATGTCTCGCCGTGACCAGGTATCGCGCAAGTGCCGAAGGCCATCGATCGGCCGCGATCTTGACATTCCTCGAACGTTGTCCGAACCAAGGATAAGTCCGGACCCGGCAGCGTGGCGCCTCGATGGAACCGACTCCGACAAGTGAAGGCGACGACATGACCATGACGTTGGCGCGTGCGGCCGCACCCCGACCTCGGCACCGCCGCGGCCGCGCGGCGGTGGGCCTGGTGGCTGCCCTGCTGCTGGCCGCGTGTGCGCCCGCCGCGATCGCGGCGACCGCGCCGGCAAGCGATGATCTCGGCGCGGGCGGGCCGACGACGAGTAGCGGGCAGCCGGGCCGGCTGTCGGTCTCCGGTGCGCAGATCCTCGATCCCAAGCGGCAACCGATCATTCTGCGCGGCTACAACTGGGGTCAGTGGGGAACCGTCCAGCCGCAGGACGGCCCGGACAACGCGGCAGCGGGCGCGAACTCGGTCCGGATACCGCTGCGCTGGTGGGGAGACTGGAAGGACGGGGTGGACAGCCGCTCGCCCGGCCAGCCGGGACACATCGACGGGGACCACCTGAAGCTGCTCGACCAGACCATCGACCGGGCGATCACCAACCACCTGTGGGTGGTCCTGTTCGTGGACTCGAACTTCGGGCAGGGTGCCGGCGGACGCAGGGACAACTTCTGGACCAACCCGGAGATGAAGCAACACTTCGTCGAGGTGTGGCAGTTCCTCGTTCACCGATACCTGAACAAGCCGTTCATCGGTGCATGGGAGATCCTGCCCGAACCGCAACCGGTCGGCGTCGACGACGACGGGGTCCGGGCGTTCTACGACTCGATCATCCCCGTGATCCGCGCCATCGACCCGCGCACCCCGATCGTGGTAGGCCCCAACGACGCCTACAACCTGCGCCACATCACCGGTGCGCACACCACGGTCGATCCGAACATCATCTACACCGGCAACTACTTCATCTTCGACAAACCGCTGAGCCGAATCCAGGACATCCTCGGCTTCCGAAAGACGTTCAACGCACCTGTCTGGATCAACCAGGTGGGCATCCCCAGCGGCCGGGACGACAGCCAGGACAAGGCGAACACGGTGCTCGACGCGTTCAACGACAACGGGATCGGTTGGGCCTGGTGGACCTACCGGGTCCTCGGCACCGACAAGACCACCCATGGCATCTACTACCAGGATCCCGCCAGCCCGAACGGCTGGCTGGTCAAGCCCGAGTGGCTGAAGCTGGTGAACGGCTACCTCAGGCCAGCCTGACCGGCGGTCGCCGCCGGCCTTGTTCACCCCACGGTCCGACCGGTTCTCGCGGCCGGCTCGCGGCCGGCTCACGGCGCGATCGTCTCCGTCGGGTGCGGTCCTCGCCGGTGATTCGGCTCCCGCCGGCGGCTTTCCGCGTTTGCCCTCACAACCAGGGGGTAGCCGCGAGTGCCAGGAACGACGAGTAACCACCTTGAGACCGGTGATCGGAGACGTTGCGATGACGACCGCGCGGGACATCATGACCCCGGACCCGACCTGTGTGCGGACCAGCGAGACGGTGTTGGACGCGGCCAGGCGGATGGCGGCGGAGGCGGTCGGCTCGCTCCCGATCTGTGGTGAGGACAACCAACTCAAGGGGATGCTGACCGACCGCGACATCGTGGTGAAGGTGCTTGCCGCGGGCAAGGACCCGAGGGCCATGCACGTCGGCGAGGTACCGCAGGACGAGAAGCTGGTCACCGTCGTGGCGGATGACGATGTGCGACAGGTCATGCGCACCATGAAGCAACACCAGATCCGGCGCGTGCCGGTACTCGACGGGCAGCATAATCTGGTGGGCATCGTGGCCCAGGCCGACGTCGCGCGCTCCCTGCCAGACGCCGAGGTCGCAGACCTGGTCGAGGCGGTCTCGGAGGATTAGTCCGGGTCGGCGGGGTATCTTGACGCGGGGTGATGAAGCGATGGGAGTTGGCACCGAGGCGCCGAACGCCGATGCCAGATTCGTCCACCCAGCGCTGTTCTACAAGGGACTGGACGACTACCTGGAGGGAGTCGGCGGCTTCCTGCAAGCCGGGCTGCGCGCCGGGGAGCCGGTGTTCGCCTCCGTCCCGCCGGTACGGCTTACGCCGCTGCGCGAACACCTCGGCGGCGACGCCAACCGGATGCACCTGTTCGACATGTCCGAGGTGGGACGCAACCCGGGCCGGATCATGACCGCACTCACCGACTTCGCCGGCCGGCGGGGCTCGGGCCGGGCCCGGATGGTCGGCGAGCCGATCTGGGCCTCCCGCACCCCAACCGAGATCCGGGAGGCCACCCGGCACGAGGCGCTGATCAACCTGGCGTTCGCCGAAGTACCGGTCACCATCCTGTGCCCGTACGACGTCAACGAGCTGCCCGCCGCGGTGCTGGCCGACGCCGAGCGCACCCACCCGGTGCTCTGGGCCGGTCAGCAGCGGGCCGCCAGCAGCGCCTACACCGACCCGCACCAGCTCAACGCCGAGTTCGACACGCTCCTCGAGCCGGAGCCGGCCGGCGCGGAGCGACATGTGCTGACCCGGTCCGAGCTTGGTTACCTACGCCACCGGGTGGCGGATTTCGGCCGCGCGGCCGGGCTGGACGCCGAGCGCGTGACCGACTTCCGGCAGGCGTTCGCCGAGGCCGCGGCGAACGCGATCCGGTACGGCGGAGGCAGTGGCATGGTTTCGCTGTGGCGCCGGCCGAACGACGTGGTCGCCCAGGTCCGCGACCACGGCCGGCTGGCCGACCCACTGGCCGGGCGGCGCCGTCCCGCACTCGACGCCACCGGCGGGCGCGGGCTGTGGATGATCCACCAGATGTGCGACCTGGTGGAGTTCGGGCCCGGCGTGATCCGCCTGCACCTGGCGCTGCGCTAGAAGCTGGGGGCGCGCTCCTGCTCCGGCAGGGCCAGGTCGTCCTCGAGATGCGACCCGATCAGCTCCACGAGCTGCGCGGCGTCCACCGGCTTGGTCACGTAGTCGTTCGCACCCGCGGCCAGCGTGCGCTGCCGGTCCTCCGGCATGGCCTTCGCCGTCACCGCGATGATCGGCAGGTCGGCGTGCTGCGACATGTTGCGGATCGCGGCGATCGTGGCGTTGCCGTCCAGCTCCGGCATCATCACGTCCATCAGCACCAGCGCGATGTCCGGATGCTGCTCCAGGACCCGGATGCCGGCCACCCCGGTGTCCGCGGAGACCACGTCGAAGCCGTGTTGCTCCAGCACCGCGGTCAGGGCGAACACGTTGCGCGGGTCGTCGTCCACGATCAACAGCTTGACCCCCCGGAAGCGCTCCGGCTCCTCGACCTTGACCGGCTCGGGAGCGACCGGACGCTCGCCGTTGGTCAGCTCGGGCAGCCCGTCGGCCGGCGACGGAATGGTTGCCGGCAGGTACAGGGTGAACGTGCTGCCAACGCTCGGCTGGCTGCGTACGGTCAGCTCGCCGCCGAGCAGGTGGGTCAGGTCCCGGCTGATCGACAGGCCGAGCCCGGTACCGCCGTAGGCCCGGTTCGTGGTGCCGTCCGCCTGCCGGAACGCCTCGAAGATCACGTCGAGCTTGTCGGCCGGAATGCCGACACCGGTATCGGTGACGGCGAAGGCGAACACCGCCGGCTCGGCCTGGAGCGCGGGGCTGCGCAGCTCGTCGCGGCTGGCCATCCGCACGTCCAGCCGGACCGTGCCGGCGTGGGTGAACTTCACCGCGTTGGAGAGCAGGTTGCGCAGGATCTGCAACAGGCGCTGCTCGTCGGTGTGCAGGGTGTGCGGCGTCCCGGGCTCCACCAGCACTTCGAAATTCAGGCCCTTGTCCACGGTCAGCGGCCGGTACATGGCCTGCACGTAGTCGGCGAGCGCCGGGACCGCCACGTCGGTTGGCAGCGGCTCCAGGTGCCCGGCCTCGACCTTGGCCAGGTCCAGGATGTCGTTGATCAGCTGGAGCAGGTCGCTGCCGGCCGAGTAGATCGTGTTGGCGTACTCCACCTGTTTGCCGGAGAGGTTCGCCTCGGGGTTGTCGGCCAGCACCTTGGCCAGCACCAGCGCGCTGTTCAGCGGGGTGCGCAGCTCGTGCGACATGTTCGCCATGAACTCCGACTTGTACTTCGAGGCGATGGCGAGCTGCCTGGCCCGCTCCTCGAGCTCCTGACGGGCCTGCTCGATCTCGAAGTTCTTCACCTCGATGTCGCTGTTCTGCCTGGCCAGCAGCGCCGCCTTCTCGGCCAGCTCGGTGTTGCTGCGCTGGAGCTCGTCCTGTTGCTCCTGAAGCTCGTGGGCCAGGCGCTGGGACTCGGCCAGCAGCGCCTCGGTGCGCTCGTTGGCCAGGATCGTGTTGACGCCGATGCCGATCGGTTCCTTGAGCTGCTCGAGCAGGTCCTGGTGCACGGTGGTGAACCGGTTGACCGTCGACAGCTCGATGACACCAAGCGCCCGGCCCTCGAACAGCAGCGGCAACACGATCACGTTCACCGGTCGGGTGGCGCCGAGCGCGGAGGCGACCTTGATGTAGTCCGGCGGCGCGTCGCTCACCAGGATGGTGCGCTTGTCCAGCGCGGCCTGCCCGATCAGGGACTCGCCGAGGGCGAACCGCGGCGGGATCGCGTTGACCCGGCCGTAGGAGGCCGTCTGCTCGAGGCGGGTGGACCCGTCCGGGGCGGTCCGGCTCAGGAAGAACGCGCCGTGCTGGGCGCGCACCAACGGCGCCAGCTCGCTCAGGATCAGCGTGGCCACGGTGCCGAAGTCACGCTGGCCCTGCATCAGCCCGGACATCCTGGCCAGGTTGGTCTTGAGCCAGTCCTGCTCCTGGTTGGTCCTGGTGGTCTCCTTCAGGTTGCCGATCATCGTGTTGATGTTGTTCTTGAGGTCGGCCAGCTCGCCGGACGCCTCGACGTTGATCTGCCTGGTGAGGTCGCCCGCGGTGACCGCGGTTGCCACCGCGGCGATGGCCCGGACCTGCGTGGTCAGGTTGCCGGCAAGCTGGTTCACGCTCTCGGTCAGCCGCTGCCAGGTACCGGACACGCCCTCCACCTCGGCCTGGCCGCCGAGCTTGCCCTCGGTGCCGACCTCGCGGGCCACCCTGGTCACCTCGGAGGCGAACGCGGAGAGCCGGTCCACCATGGTGTTCAGGGTGTTCTTCAGCTCGAGGATCTCGCCGCGGGCGTCCACGTCGATCTTCCTGGACAGGTCGCCGCCGGCCACCGCCGTGGTCACCGTGGCGATGTTGCGCACCTGGGCGGTCAGGTTGTCCGCCATGAAGTTGACGTTGTCGGTGAGGTCCTTCCAGATGCCGGCCACGCCGCGAACCTTGGCCTGGCCGCCGAGAATGCCCTCGGTGCCGACCTCGCGGGCCACCCTGGTCACCTCGTCGGCGAAGTCGCGCAGCGTGTCGACCATGCCGTTGAACGTCTCGGCCAGCGCCGCGACCTCGCCCTTCGCCTCCACCGTGATCTTCTTGGAGAGGTCGCCGCCGGCCACCGCGCTCGCCACCGTGGCGATCGAGCGCACCTGGCCGGTCAGGTTCTCGGCCATCACGTTGACGTTGTCGGTGAGGTCCTTCCAGGTGCCGGCCACGCCGCGGACCCTGGCCTGGCCGCCGAGCTTGCCGTCCGTGCCGACCTCGCGGGCCACCCTGGTCACCTCGTCGGCGAACCCGGAGAGCTGGTCGACCATGATGTTCAGGGTGTTCTTCAGCTCGAGGATCTCGCCCCGGGCGACCACATCGATCTTCTTGGACAGGTCGCCGCGCGCCACCGCGGTCGCCATGGCGGCGATGCTGCGCACCTGCGTGGTCAGGTTTTCGGCCATGAAGTTGACCGAGTCGGTCAGATCGCGCCAGGTGCCCGCCACGCCCGGCACCGTGGCCTGGCCGCCGAGCCGGCCGTCGCTGCCGACCTCGCGGGCCACCCTGGTCACCTCGTCGGCGAACCCGGAGAGCTGGTCGACCATGATGTTCAGGGTGTTCTTCAGCTCCAGGATCTCGCCCCGGACGTCCACGGTGATCTTCTGGGTGAGGTCGCCTCTGGCCACCGCCGTGGCCACCGCGGCGATGCTGCGCACCTGCGTGGTCAGATTGTTCGCCATGAGGTTGACCGAGTCGGTGAGCCCGCGCCAGGTGCCGGTGACCCCGGGGACCTCGGCCTTGCCGCCCAGCCGGCCTTCGGTGCCGATCTCCTCGGACACCCTGGTCACCTCGCTGGCGAACAGGGAGAGCTGCTCGAGCAGGGCGTTGACCTTGCGGCCGAGCTCGGCGAACCGGCCCTGTAGCGGGCGGTCGTCCAAGACCAGCTCCATGCGCTGCGACAGGTCGCCCCTCGCCACCGCGGCTATCACCCGGTCCAGTGCGACGGTCGGCCTGGTCAGGTCGTCGATCAGTCCGTCGATCGCGTCCGCCGCGACGGCGTAGCCGCCCTTGCCGCGCTCGTCGGGCAGCCGCTGGTCCAGCCGCCCGTCCCGGCCGACCAGTTCGCGGACGCTGGTCAGGTCGCCGACCAGCTTCTCGTTGCGTGCGGCGATCTCGTTGAACACGGACGCCACGTCGGCCGGCACGCCGTTGCCGTCGGGGGAGATCCGGTAGCTGAAGTTCCCGTCCCGCAGCTGACTCAGCGCGACGAGCAAACCATCGGACGACACAACACCCTCCCGGAGGACCATGCTCGGGTTTACAGCCTCCCACGCTTGGTGGCCAACGGCACGAACTCCGATACGCTAACGTCCGACCGGACCGGATGACGGTCAGGAGGTTATAGGTGGGCTGGCGTGCATAAGGCCCGGCCGTCGGCGCCTGCCGAGCTCGTCCGGATGGCCGCGTCCAGTGCGGATGGGGCGCTGGCCTTCCTTGCCGACGCGGGCGGGCGGCTGGTCGGCACCGTCGAGGTGGATGCCGCGGCGACGCTGGTCGTCGAGCTCGCCGTGCCCACCCTCGCGGACTGCGCCATGGTGTTGCTCCCGGACGTGCGCGGGCGCCTGGACTGGTGGCGCTGGTCGCCGGGCGGCCGGTGCACCCGCGGGCGGGTCCGCCGTCCGGCCACCGACGCCGCGCCGGCGTTGAGTGCCGGGCTGGAAGGCTTGAAGCAGGTCAGTGAGATGCTGCCAGCCGAGGCGGCCGGCCTGCCGAGAGCACTGGCGGAGCCGTTGACCCGCTACGACCAGGTGTCCGTGGTCGCGCTGCCGGTGACCGACGCCGGGACCTCGCCCGGCGTGCTGCTGCTGGCCCGGGCCGCGCCGGTCGCCGTGGCCGAGGCGCTGATCGCGGGGTTCGCCGACCGGGCCAGCCGGGTGATCGCCGCGGCGCAGCGCTACGAGCGGCTGCACAACGCCGCCATGGAGCTGCAGAGCACGCTGCGTCCGGCCGCGCTGCCGGCGCTGCCCGGCATCCGGCTGGCGGCCATCTACCGGCCCTCCGCGGGGCCGGTGGACGTCGGCGGTGACTTTTACGATCTGTACCCCGAGGAGGACGGTGGGGTGCTGTTCGCGCTCGGCGACGTGTGCGGCAACGGCGCCGAAGCCGCCGCGCTCGGCGGCCGGGTACGGCAGACCCTTGGCGCGCTGCGGCTGGTCGAGGATGACCCCGCGCGGCTTCTTCGGCTCGTCAACCGGGCCTCGCTCGGCATGGGCAACACCTCCAAGTTCGCCACCGTGGTGGTCGGTTCGATCAGCCGGGGGACCGGCGGTGAGCTGTCGCTGCGGCTGAGCTCCGGCGGCCACCCGTCGCCGCTGGTGCTGCGCCGCGACGGTGTGGTGGAGACCATCTCGGTGCCGGGCATGCTGGTCGGCATCGTGCCCGAGGCGCAGTTCGGGGAGAACTCCGTGGAGCTCGGTCCGCAGGACATCTGCGTGCTGTACACCGACGGCATCACCGAGGCGCGCGGCGGCGTCGGCGGTGAGGAGTTGTTCGGCTCCGACCGCCTGCGCGCCGTGCTGGCCGAGTGCGCCGACCTGCCGGTCGAGCAGGTCGCCGCCCGGGTGGACCAGGCGGTGCAGCGCTGGTCCGGCGGGGACAGCCGCGACGACATCGCGTTGCTGGCCATCCAGAGCATGCCCGGGACGTGAGCACCGTCGTCCGTGCGTGACGATTCGCTGTGCTCAGCGGGGTTCGCCGAACCAGGTGTGCAGTGCTGATTCGAGTTCGTGCGGCGGTTGGCCGGCCCAGGCGACGTAGCCGTCGGGGCGAATCAAGATCGCGTCGGCGGGTGGCCGTGGGGTGCTGGCGGTGACGATGTCGATTCGGTCGTGCCAGCCTGTGGTGATGCTGCTGGCTGCTGTTCCGGCTAGTTGCAGCAGTACCGGGCGTGCTGGGTGCATGAGGCTGGCGATGCTGCTTCCGTTGTCCAGTGCCAGGTTTGGCATCCAGGTGCCGGTGAGGGGGTGGTCGCCGGTCGAGTAGCGGGTGTCGGCGCCGGCCATCAGGTTCGCGACTCGTCTTGTGGTGCTGGTGTCCTGGAATAGCTCGCCGAGAAGTTCGCGCAGTGCGGTGATCTTCGGGCCCGGCCCGATCAGCGCGGCTTGCGCTCGGGTTGACATGATCACCCGCCGGCCCACAGGGTGCCGCTCCGTTTGGTAGGTGTCCAGCAGCCCGGCCGGTGCCCAACCGTTGCACGCCGCGGCCAGCTTCCAGGCCAGGTTGATCGCGTCCTGCATGCCGAGGTTCAGCCCAGGGCCGCCGATCCCGGAGTGCACGTGGGCGGCGTCGCCGACCAGGAACACCCGACCGCTGCGGTACCGGTCTGCCTGTCGGGACTGAGCCGTCGTGGTTCGGGTGAGCCGCAGCGGGTGCCCGTCCGGCGGTGCGGTCATCGGCAGATCTCCGCCGAGCACCCGGCCGGCCGCCGCGCTCAACTCCTCGAGTGGGATGGATTCGCTGTCCGGCAATGGTTCCTGGCCCCACTCGTGCACGGACACCCGGTACACCCCCGGCTGGAACATGCCGTAGGCGAACAGGCCGCGGTCGGTGCGGGTGAACGTCGCCGGGCGGAGCCGACCGAACCCGGCCACTTCCAGTTCACCGGTGCCCGCGATCGTGACCGACGGTTGGATGCCCACTTGGCCGGAGCGGCCGATGAATCCCTCCTCGGAGGTGCCCGGAAAGTCGATGCCGGCCAGCTTGCGCACCGTGCTGCGTCCACCGTCGGCACCGACGAGGTAGTGGGCGCTGAGTTGGTAGCCGCTCTCCGGGCCGTGCACCTCGACGGTCACCGCGTCGTGCCTTTGGCTCAACCCGGTCACTTCGTGGCCGCGGCGGATGTCGACCCCGAGTTCGGCCGCACGCCGTTCGAGCAGCTCCTCGATGCGGCTCTGTGGGATCGGCAGGACGTGCATCGGGTTGTCGTCCACCCCGGATAGATCGTAGTGGAGGGCGCCGAACTGGAATCCCGGCACCGGGCGGGGTTCGCCCTCGTTCTGGCTGAATAGGCGGTAGAGCCCCCGGTAGTGCAACGCTATGACCACGCGCCCGACCAGGCCGTTCGCCTTGGGCATGGTGCTGCGTTCGGGCAGGCGTTCCAGCACCACCGGCCGGACGCCGGCCAGGGCGAGCTCGCAGGCGGTCAGTAGGCCGTTCGGGCCGCCTCCGACGACGACGATGTCGGTGTCCATGATGTCCCCTTTTCTTGCGCACGGGAAACAGCGGCCCCGCGACGCGCGGCCGTACCGTGTGTGCTTGTCCTATGTGGAGGTTGGTTCGGGCAGTCCGGACGCGACCTGTTGCAACGCGTCACGCAGCAGTGGGAGCAGCGGCATCGGTGGGTCGGCGTTGAGCCACAACCGGTTCGCGGTAGTGGTCACCGCATTCACCACCGCGGCGACCAGTTGCGGGTAGAGGTCCTGGGTGGGGTGCGTGCCGGTCCGTTCCGCGATGGCCTCGGCCAGTTCAGCCTCCGCGATCGCGCCGGCTTTCAGATACTCACCGATCAGCGCCGGCTCGTTGATCACCAGTCGAGCGCCGGCCGTCCACTCGGGATTCGGCGCGTCGACGTGTTGGTTGTCGTTCAATGGTTCCAGTGCGGCGTGGATGATCGCCGGCCAGAGCGGTTCGCCCGGCGGACGCGCGCGCAGCGCCGCACCGAACTGCCGCACCCGATCGAGGTGACGCCAGACAATTGCCTCGGCTTTACTGGAAAAGTAATTGTTGAAAGTGCGGGGAGAGACACCCGCGCCGGCCGCGATATCCTCGACGAGGACGTTGTCGAAGCCGTGCTGGACCGCGAGCCGCAGGGCGGCCCAGCTCAGGGCCTCGCGAGTAGCCTGCTTCTTGCGCTCACGCAGGCCGGGTGTGCCGTCCACGGCACAACTGTACCGCCAAACTTGCGTATCCCGCAAGTTTGCTGATCACGCAGCTTTAACGCCGCTTCCGCGCCAGCGCCAGCTCGTTGCCCGCCGGGGTCACGCTCTGCCCGACCGCGCTAGGATCGGTCCCGGCCCGCTTGAGCAAGAGGTAGCGCCGGATCTCGGCCCGCTCGGCGACAACGATGGCCACACTCGTGACCAGCCCAGCCAGCCCAACTATCCGTCCAACACCCATGGCGCCAAAGTACCCTGTCCTGGGCAGCCCCAACCCGCACCCGAATCTCCGCGGGCACGCTCCACCCCACTCCAACGCGCGCCCATCGCCCCACCTCGCCGAGCCCTGCCAGCCCTCAGCCGAGCCCCTGCGCTAAGCTGCCAAAGTCAACCCGAGCCCCCGTAGCTCAGGGGATAGAGCACCGCCCTCCGGAGGCGGGAGCGCAGGTTCGAATCCTGCCGGGGGCACCCCATCTGGCCAGTAGAGAAAGCCCCTTGACCAGCGATGATCCGGTCAAGGGGCTTCCTTCTGTGTCCGGCTGACTCTGGCCGCGACCGGCCGTCTACGGCGGGCCGGGCCAAATACGGGCCAAAGTTTCAGCCGGGCGGTAGGTGCCCGAGAGCTGCCTCGATGCGCCGTTGCACGGCGGTGGTCTCGCCGTCGAGGCACTTCGCGTAGATCTTGAGCAGCACCTCCACCGAGTGCCCAGCCCAGGCCGCGACCGTGGTCGCCGGAACGCCACCGCCCAGCCACGTCGACACGGCAGCGTGGCGTAGGTCGTACGGAGTGCGGGCCAGCGGCCCGGCGGCCACCTCTGGCGCGAATGTGGCCGCACGGGCGCGTTTCCACGCGCGGGTGATGGTGAGTTTCGGCAGTTCCCCGGCGTTGCGTTCGCCGGTGAACAGCCGTCCGCCCGGCGCGGTCCCGAAAGTCCGAATGTGGTTGTGCAGGTGGGCGGTCAGTTCCGGTGGGCAGGGCACAGTGCGGCTTTCCCCGCGTGCCCGCTGTTTGAGCTGTCGTCGGTCGCGGTTGTTGCCGCTGTCGGTCCATTCCCGACCGGCGTAGGGCTCGGCGGTGTCAATGGTCAGTTCTCCCCAGCCCTTCTCCGGTAGAGACAGGTTGTGTTTGGCCAGCGCGACGGCTTCTTCCGGTCGCATAGCGGCGAAGTAGAGGCAGGCGAAGAACGCTACTAGGCGTGGTCCGCTGCGCTGCTGCACGCTGACAGCCGCCAACAGGCTGCGCACCTGCACCGGGTTGGCCACCGACCGCCGGTCCACGGTGTGCACCGTGCGCGGCGCGGTCCACTTGAGCGCGGGAATGGGGTTGGTCGTCAACAGCTTCAGCTCGACCGCATATTCCATGGCCGTGCCCAGAATCTTGCGGCGCCGGTTCACCACACTGGGCGCGTAGGGCGTGCCGTCCAACCGTGTTGCGAGCGCGTCGAGCATCGGACGCAACACGAACGGTTTCGCTAGGTACGACACCGCCACCGTGTGCCGCTCCACCCACCGCAATGCGTCCGCTATCCGCACGGGTTGGTTCGGGTCTTGTCGCCGGGCGGTGTTGAAACCCCAGCGGGTCAATGCGGCCCGCACGACTTGGCCATCGGGCGCGCCTTTCGCCGTGGCGAACAGCGCTACTGTGGCGGCCGTCAACGCTTCCGCGTTCGTCCGGCGGGTGGTCGCGGCGGCACGCGGCCACTTCATGTCCGCGAAGGCGCACGCGAACTCATACCAGGACATGTCCCGTTGCTCGCGGCCCATCGATACCGGCCGCCCGGTGCCGATGTCGAACGCCTCGCCCCGGCCGGTCGCGGTGACCAGCTCGGCCCGGAAGCTCTCCGCGAGCGCCCGCACTCGGAACCCTTCCCGCCAACGTCTCCCCCCGACCGACCAGCGCACGTAGTGCGTGGTGGTCCGCGTGCCCTTGTAGACCTCGGACTTGTGGATGCGAACGTCATACGTCGTGCCCATCAGGCAGCCACCTCACACGACCGGAACCACTGCTCAATATCGGCGCGGTCGATGCGCAATTCCCGGTTCGGCAACCGGTGGCAGCGCGGCGCCCGCCCCTTGGCCTTCCAGTCGTAGAAAGTCGACCGCGCGATCTTCATTTCCGCGCAGAATTCATCCACGGTCAGGCGCTCCAGCTTGGCGGTCATGCGGCACCTCCGGGGACGGTTCTGAGGGGGGTAGCCGTACCAGCCGTACCAGCCTCGTTTTTGCTGGTCAGGGGCGGTACGGCTTGTTTGGTGGTACGGCTTGAGCCGTACCACGTATCCAGCCGTACCGGGGTTGACCTGGGATTATGAGGCTGGTACGGCTGGTACGGCTCACCCCCCTCCGGGGTGTCGGTGGGGGTGCCTTGGGTGGGGCAGTAGCGGTCCCAGGCGTCGGTGAAGTCGGCCCGCCGATAGCCCTTGGCTTGGCCTATATCGGGAAACCGAATGGTGGTGGATCGGATGCCGTATTCGCGGAGCATCGCGCCGAGTTTCATCGCGGTGAGCCCGGCCGGGCCGCATTCCCGCCAGGGCGATTCCAGATCAGCCCGCAAACGGTGCAACAGGTCGGTGGTGGGCAGGGCGGTGAAATCGGCGAACGCGGTGCGACAGTCGGCCAGCAGCCGTATCCGCTCGGATTGTTCGGCTTGTTCGGCGGCTTGCGCGGTCATGGTCACCGCGGCCAGCCGGGCCCGGTCCGGCCACGGACCACCGGCGTAGTCGGCCACCGTCACCAGGGGTTCCCAGGTGTCGGCGGCGCGGTCCTCCACCGGCATCGGGGGCACGGCCGCTTCCAGGGTGGCGAGGTCGGCCCGCAGCCAGTTGGTGAGCTGGTCGGCCAGGCCGCGGAGCGGGGTGCGGTCCCGCCGGGAGCGGTAGGGGGCGGCTTTCTCCCCGGGGGCCCGGCGCCGCATGTGCACGACGATCGCGCGGTCTTCGATGGTGTCGGGCATGGCCCCGATCCCGGCCAACGCGGCCATCGCGAAGGTTGGGATGGTGACCACGGTGGAGCTGGATGCGTCGTAGCGCAGCGCCGGCCGGCCGCGTTGGTGTCCGGCATTGAGCAGGCCGCGGAGGTCTTCGTGGCCTTCGGCTTTCGGCCCGAAGATGGTGTCGGCCTCATCAATGAGCAGCACCGGCGGGTCCTCGGCGATCGAGCGGTACACCGCCGCCGGGCTGGCGTTGACGGTGATCAGCGGGGCATGACAGGTCGCCTCCACCACATCCAGCAGCCGCGACTTCCCGCACCGGCGTTCCGGACCACGGATGACCAACCGGGGCGCGTGCGCCCAGGCGGGTTGGGCGTGGGTAACGGCGATCCACAACACCACTGCATCAATGGATTCCGGGGACGGCATGACCACGTAGCGGGTCAGGGCGGCGTGCACGGCGTCCAGCAGCGCTACGCCGACTGAGTCGGTGGTGGTCATGCGGCGGCCTCCTGGTCGTGGTGGGTCGTGGTGATCAGTCGGCCGATGTGTTCGGCGATGTGGGGGACGACGGTGTTGCCGAGGGCTCGTAGAGCCAGTTCGGCGGGAGGCCCATCAACCAGGCGATCCATTCGGGGTTCGTGTGTCCAGTGCCGCGTTGCTGGCTGCGGCGGGGTTGGGTGCTGGTCCATTCCTTGCGGCGGCTGGTGGTTCCGGTTCGGAGTTTGGCCAGCAGGTCCCCTCGGCCGCCCTTCTCGCCGTCGCTGGCCCGGGGCGTGGGCCACTCCGAGCAGCCGCTTGCGCATGTGTGGGGCACCCACCGCACAAGCGGAGGTGATCCCGACGGTGTGGTGGTAGCCGAGCGCGAGGAGGTCGGAGTGCACGATGTGTAGCCCTCGGGTGCGCAGGCCGGGCACGTTCTCCCAGACGACCCATTCGGGTCGCAGGGCGGCGATGACCTCGACCATGGCTGGCCAGAGCCATCGATGGTCGGTTTGGCCGTGGCCCTTGCCGGCGGTGCTGACCGGTTGGCAGGGGAAACCTCCAGCGATAACGTCAACTGTCGGGCGTGGTCGGGAACGCCACCACGGGATGCAGGTGTGGACGTCGTCATGGCGGGGGACCTCCGGCCAGTGTCGGGCCAACACGCGTTGGCAGAACGGATCGATTTCGACCTGGCCGACCACCCGCATCCCGGCCCATTGCAGCCCGAGGTCAAGTCCGCCGATCCCGGTGAACAGCGACAGCACGGTGAGCGCGGTCACGCCGCACCGGCCTGGTCGAACAGCCCGGTGATGGCGGCCGGTGGCGGTGGTCCCTGGGTGGGCAGGGTGCGAGGTCGGGCGGCACCGGCGCGTAGGCCGTTGGTGATGGTGCGGCGCACCTCGCGTTCGGTGCATTGGCAGGTGCCGGTGATCATGTGTTGTGCGGCTGTGTAGAGGGCTTGTTCGGCTGTAACCGGGGGGAGGGTGCCGGCGCCGATGAGTTGCCCGAGGTTGCCGGCGGCACTGAACAGGGTGCGGGTGTGGCGGGTTGGTTGCGCCGAGCAGACCCGGTCACATTCGCCGCGCACCGCGGCCGCGACGTAGGCGTCCAACCGGGCAGCGGCCACTACAGAGGGCGCTGAGTTGACCGGAGACGGCCGGGGCGTGAGGAGGTGGACCAACCAGGCCGGCAACTTCATCGGTGGCCGATCATCGGTGAGCGTGTAGATGCCGTCTGGTGTGATCGAGCCGGGGGCGACGACGTAGCCACCCCAGGCGCGGGTGTCGACCTTCCAGCCGAGTCCGTTGCCGGACTCGCCTTCGGTGTTGCGCAGTTGCACCGTGGTGGGTGCGGTGAAGTAGAGGTGGGTGCCGCCGCGGGGTGTGGTGACGGTGGTGGTGTGGTCGGGCACCGGCTCTTGTGCTTGTTGGCAGAGGGCGGTGAACACGTCGCGTCCGTGGCGAATCCCCCTCCGGTTCCAGCCGTCCGGGACCACCTCGTCGGGTGAGTGCACGGTGTCCAGGTCGAGCACCAGCAACCCGCTTGGGCCGGTGGCGATCCCGATGTTGCAGCCGGTGAACGGCCCGTTCCACGCGGCTTGGATGCGGTCCGGGTCGGTGGTGGCACGCTGCTCCCACCCGTGGTGGCCGTCGCGGCAGCCGCCGGTGCGGGGGCAGGGCCGGTCGGTGGTGTCGCCGTGCAGGGCGGGGGGCTTCTTGCTGTGCGGGCGGATCGGGAAGACATGCCAACCGCGCTGGGCGGCGGCCAGGGCGGCAGCCAACAGGTTCTCGTCTCGTGTGGCACTCATCGTGGATGACTCCGTCACAAGTGGATGGACAAAAGGGATGGCGGTTCCCACCGGCCGACACGAGCCGGGCCGGCCGGCGGAAACCACAACTCGGGGTTGGGTCAGAACGGCGGTTCGTCCAACGGCGGTGGGGAGTCCGGGCCGGTGCGGGTGGCCTTCTTGACGGTGGCGGTGGCCCACCGCAGCGACGGGCCGATCTCGGTCACGTCGACCTCGAAGGCGTAGCGCTTCTCGCCGGTGTCGGTTTCCCACTCGCGCTGCCGCAACGTGCCGGTCAACAGGACCCGGGTGCCCTTGGACAGCGACTCACCCACGTGCTCGGCGGGCTGGCGCCAGATCGTGCACCGCAGGAACGTCGCGCTTCCGTCCTTCCAGGTGTTGGTGTCCTTGTCGAAGCGGCGATCGTTGGTGGCCACGGTGAAATTGCTGACCGCGATCCCGTTCGGCGTGAACCGCAACTCCGGGTCGGCGGTCAACGTCCCGGCCAAGGTGATCTCCGGTAGTCCAGACATGACAGGTACTTCCTTTCCGGTGGTGTTTCAGCGGCAGGTGGCGAGCATCGAGACCAGCCCGTCGTGTTCTGCCGGGTCGACCGTCAGGCCGTAGGTGTGTTTGGTGGCGACATAGGCGGTGGCGTAGGCACACCAGGTGGCGTGGTTGGACGGCCGCCACCGGCCGGGGTCCTTGTCGCCCTTGCTGGTGTTCGCGTGCGCGGATACCGCGACGAGGTTGGTGGGGTCGTTGTAGAACCGCTGGCGCTGCTGCTGGTTCCAGGTGCGGGCACCGGAGCGGACGGCTTCTTTGAGCGGAACGCGGTGATCGATCTGCACCGCGACCGGATCACGCAGCGGTGTGTTGTCGTAGGGACTGACCCAGCACGGCGCCACGTTGGCGGGGCAGCCCGGTCGGCAGCCGGCGCCGACCGTCACACCGCGACCCTGGTCACGCAACACCTGTTCGCGGGTGTCACAACCCCGGCCGTGTTGGGTCCAGTCACCCCAGTCAGCGCGGCGGTAGTGCGCCCCGGTGTCCTCGGCGCGCACCGGCAACGCGGCCAGCAGGTTCCGCGCGGCGGATGCCGCTACCGGCGTGGCTGGTTGTGGTGCCGTGTCGGGTGTAGCGCCGGTGGCGGGTTGGCAGCCGGCTAGGGCCAGTACGGCAAGGACAGTGGTGAGGGTGCTGGTGAGGGTGTTGGTGAGGCGAGTGGCGCCCATCGATGCTCCTTGAGTGGTGACGGTGGGTAGTGGTTTTGGGGTAGGGGGTGCCGTCGCGACGCCCGGCGGGGCGCCGCGTGGCGGTGAAATTTGGGCGAGTGAAGTCAGCGGGAGCGAGTGAGGTTTCTCATTCGCCGAGTGCGCCGAGCGATATCGGTGCTGACCAGGGCTAAGTGCAGTGAGTGAGCCGAGTGAAGCCGGTGCGTGACCCCCGCCAGGCGGGCTGGAAACCGGGGTTGCGCGGGTGGTCGGCTGGCTTCACTCGGCCCCGGTGCGGCTACTCCTGCGGGTCCGGGTCGGCTGCCGCCCGCTGGGCAAGGGCATCACGGATCGTGGCCGGATCGATGGGATATTTGCGGTTGGTGGAGGGCACCTTGACCCCGAAGTCGCGGTCGAGCCGTTCCCGCAGAGCCTTGCCGGTCAGGGACTGATACGGCGACCAGTCCGGCACGAGGTCCCGCAGCAGCGCGGGCACGTCCGCGCTGTTGACGGGATCGGCACCGAGCACCTCACCCAAGTCCGCCAGCAGGTCCCGGGTCTGGATCTGCGGTGCGGCCTCCCGCCGGGCACCGGGCAGTCCCCGGCCCCGCTCGGCGATGGCGGCCAGGGCCCGCTGGATGATCGGGGTGACCTGGTCGTTGTCCTTGGACACGTCCAGGAAGTAGAACTGGACGATCTCGGAGCGTTCCCCACTGAAGCCCTTGACCACCGCTGTGCCGCGATCGGTGCCCGGGATCAGTTCGGTGGCGCGGTGTCCCGCGGCGTAGGCACCCTGTCCGAGCAGCGCATCGTTGGCGTGGTGGTCGCCCACGGCGAACGCGATCCCGTTGGAGCAGTTGCGCGTCACGTCACGCGGCATGCTGTCCTTGGTGGGGGCTTGGGTGGACACGATCATGTGAATCGCCCGCTTGCGACCCAACTTCACGATGTCGACCAGGAGTTGGGAGATCTCCCGCCCATGGGTCTTGTGCTGGATGGCGACGTGAGCCTCTTCCAGCAGACAGAACACCGGATGCAGGCCGATGGTGCGATTGGCCAACTCCCGGGTCACCGCCGGAGTCTCATACCTGACCAGGAGTTCCCCGCGGCGCTGCACCTCGGCGTGCAGCTCCCGCAGATCACGCAGGATCTCCTCGATCTTCTCGTCCTCGGCGCCCATCACGTAGCGGGAGCACCGCTCGCGGAACACCTCGAAGTCGAAGTTGGTGTCCGGCACCCAGATCCGCAGATCCGCGGTCGGGTCCAGAGCGGCACCGGCCATGATGACCCGCGCGGAGGCACTCTTGCCCTGACCGGGCATGCCGCCGGTGATGGTGTTGCGCTCCAACAACGGTGCGCTGATCGGGTCACCCCGCAGGGTCTTCCCGACCGGCACCCCCTTGAACACATCCACCAACCCCTCACTGAGCAGCGGATACGGCCCCGCACCTTCGGCCAGCGCGCCTTTGTCGGCCACCCACAGGTCCAAGATGCCGGCCTCGGTGCCGGTGGTCGGCCACACCTCCTTGGCCAACCGATGCAGGCCCGTCGCGAGGGCGGCACGACGCCGCGCGATCGTCTCCGCCGTGACTCCCGCCGGGAGGCGCAGCACGGCGTGGGTGCCGCGGCCGTCCACCCGCGCCGGGGTGATGAACTGCAACGGCAGCCCTTCCTTGAGGTAGTTGGTGATCTGCGGAATCCGCAACGCACCCAGCGCACGGGCGATGGTGGTCTCATCGATCGCGGCGTCCATATCCGCATCCCCGGCGGTGGCCAACCACCCCGGCGGGGTGCCACGGCGGCGGCCTTCCCGCCACAACGCCAACACCACCAGGAACGGCGCGGCGATCACGAACGGGGTCCAGGCGATCGCCACCGCAGCGAAGGTCCACCCCACCGCACCCAACACCCCACCCAGGACCCCGATGAAACTGCCCACATCCGACAGCTCGGCCAACAACCCGATCACCAGTACCAGCACGAACACACTGACCGTGCCGAGCAGGGCGGCCCGGCCGATCCCGGCGATGAGGGCGGGCAGGTCCATCAACCGCTTGTGCCGGCGTTCCTTGGCCTGCTCGGCCCGGTCGATCCACTCCGACAAGAGTTCTTGGTTGCCGATGCGTTCCGCGGCCTTGATCTGCCGGCGGTACACACCCATCGTGGACGCGTCCCACCCCCGCACTGCCCAGGACTCCGCACCCTGCATCACCATCAGCCCGTGGCGCACCACCGCCCGGGTCGTGCGGCCGGTGCGGGTCTCCGGGTCACGGACCACCCGCACCACCCGCACCGTGCGGGCAGCCGTCGCGGGCACCACTCGGCGCCACGGTGCGCCGGCCAACCGGCGGTCCAGCGCGCGGCTCTCGGCCGCGGTGAGCAACTCACCCTCCATCGCGTCGTCGGGCACCAACGCCGTGCCCGGGCCGGCCGCGCCAGCGGTGAACGCCTCGACTGGACCTGACGCGTCGCGGTCGGCCTGGAACGACGGGTCGCTGTCTGTGCGGGGTAGCGGGATCACGTGGCCGACCACGCCCGGGATGTCGACCACGGTCGGCTCGTTCACCACCGTGGCCGGTGAGTGTTCACGGTCAGGTATCTCGGTGGTCATGCCGCCACCCCCTCATGGTGTCCGTGGGTGATCTCGTCGGTGAGCGCGTCGGCGACTTTCTTGCTGGTCCCCCGGGAGCAGTCGGTGACCTCCCGCACCCACGCCGGACTCACCACCGTCCCCGGAGTCCACGCGGCGCGGGCTTCGGCGAGGTAGGCCGCGGCGGGCTTGCGCGGCGCGTTCCCAGCAGTGTTGCGAACGGGACGTGAACGGGGCCGGGCCGTTCGCGGCTGGTGTTCACCGCCCGGGTCGTGAACGGGTGCGGTGTCGTTCACGAATTCCTGACCCGCGCTGTCGTGAACACCCGGCGCGGTGTTCGCGGCCGCGTTCACGGCGGCGGTGTGGGCGGCGTCCTGCTCGGCGCGCAGCACCGCTTCGGTGAGCCGGTCCCGCAGGATCGGTGCGGCTTCGGCCGCGCAGAACACCATCAGCGGCGGCACCGAGTGAAGCACCACCCCCGACAAGGACCCGGCCGCGAACGACGCCCACGTGTTCATGGCGTAGGTGGCGGCGAAGGCGAACCGTTTGGTCACCTGCACCCACGGCCCGGCATACCCGACGCGCATCGGCACCTGATATCGCGCGGTGATCTGCTCAGCCAACAGGACCGCGATCAACACCAGCGACACCATCGGGTCCAGCAGCCACGCCGCGCACCACGTCAACGACCACACCGGTGCGCCGGCCGCGGCGAACTGCTGAACGTTGACCATCGTGAACCCCAAACCGAGCACGATCCCGATCCAGGCCAAGGCGTCGATCGTGGTGCGGTATCGCTCCACCCGCAGCGCCACCACGTCCGGGTGCGTGGTCAACCGGCGCACCTGAGCGGCGTGCTGCGCGTCCTGTCGCAACCGGTCCACCCGGGATAGCGGTTGGTGCTTCGCGTCCTGACTCCGAGTGCTCATCGGGTGGCACCTCCCGACGGGTTCTCCCGCCACCCGCGGGTGTGGATCGTGCGGAGCTTCGCGGCGATCACCATGTCAATGTCCACACCCAACTCGTGTGCGGTGACGAACGCGGTGATGATCACGTCGGCCAGTTCCTCGTACATCTCCTCCGCGGTGCCCGTGCGCCGGGCCTGTCCCGACCAGCGCCGGTAGGCACCGACGAACTCCCCGGTTTCCTCGGCCAGCCCGAGAACCTGGCGGTTCACCGTCTGCTCCGGGTCGAAACCGTTGCGCCGTAGGCACTGCGCGATCGCTGCCGCGTGCGCCGGAAGCTCACCGGCAATACCCATGAACTCCGCCATCGGGCCCACCACCGTTCTGCTCATCGCCGACCACTTCCCCGGCGGCCGACCACGGCCACCACACCGCTGACCACCAATCCGACAAGGAACGCCGGGACCGCTAAGGCCAGCAGAACCCACTTCGGGTCCGGGAACCGCGCAATGACCACCCACTGCACCAACACGATCGCGGTCGTGATCACCAGGGCGCGCGTCACCGGGCCACCCCCCAGACCAGGCACACCCCGGAGACCGGCGTCGTGGTGGGGGTCATCGCCGCTCACCCGCCAGGTCTAGCGCCCGGTCCCGCTCCACGGTCAGGGCGATGATCTCCTGCTCCCGCAGGTCGGACTCCTGGGCAATCTCGTCGCGTTCGGCTTGCAGCCGCACGTACTTGCCGCGCACCTCGGCCAACGTGTTCAGCACGCGGTGGTGCGCGGTTGTGTGGTGGTGGACCTCGCTGGACAGGGCCAGCACCGCGTCACACAGGTCCGCGCTTTCCTGCCGCTGCTCCACACGAGACACGGCGGCCCGCAGGATGGCGGCGTGGTCGAACGCCACCGAAGCGGGCTCGGTGAGCACCTCCGCGACCGGCACCCACCGGGCGGCAGTGGCATCGTCACCCGCCATGGCCTGGACTTGCTGGGTGAGCACCCCGGCGAAGGCCACCGAGATCACCCGGCCACGCGGGTCGCGCCCCGGGGCGTCGTACACCCCGACCTCAACCAGCACAGCCGGGGCCAGCAACCCGGTCTCCTCCGCCAGCTCGCGGCGCGCCGCCTGCTCGAACGTCTCGCCCGGATCGACATGCCCGCCGGGCAGCGCCCAGCAGCCCTGGAACGGGGGCCAGCCGCGCTGGATCAACAGCACGTGCCACTGCCCAGCATCGCAACTCAGCAGCACCACATCGGTGGCCAGAACGACCGGGGTGGGTGTGTCTACCATCGACTTCTCTCCACTTCCTTGCAGGTGGTTGAGGGCCCCGGCCCGGCGGGTGTTCTTGGCGGGATAGCCGCCGGGTCGGGTGATCGGGGGATGAGTCGCCGTGCTCATGCGGCGCCCTGCCGGTGCGTTGATGGCGGGAAGAAGACCGGCGGTGTGGGTGCGGTGTCCTGCTTGATCGGCATCACCAGGGCGCGGTAGCGGTCCCCGATGTTTGCGTGCATCGGGCGGTCCGGCTGTTGAACGGTGAGGACCACCCGGCCGTCGCGGCGGTCGGCGACCGCGGCCAGCACACCGAGATAGGACCCGGCCACGAACGCCGCCCGGCTGACTGGCTGTGGCTCGGTCAACAACGGGGCGAGCGCCGTGGCCGGGTACCAGTCCGATGACCAGGCGACCTGCACCGTCTGGCCGGCATGGGTCAGCGTCACGGTGTCCGCGGTGACCGAGAGCACAGCCGGACCGGGCGGCTCGGCCTCCTCGTCGGGGTCGTCCGGTGCGCCGAGCACACTCAGCAGCGCCCGTACCGCGGGCACCCGCAGGAAGGTCTGCGGAAAACGGCCCGAGCCGATCGGCTCGTGGGCTTGCGCCAACATGAACCGGTCGGTCGAGGTGCCGACCAGCACCGCACTGCCGGCCGCGTCGATCGCGGTGTGCAACAGGATCCCGTTGAGAATCGTCGGAAGGCACGCCTCGTGGCCGGCGGACAACATCAGATCCGACAACAGGCCCCACAGCGCGGCGGCATCGATCGTGACCCGGTCTTCCGGCGTGGGTGCCGCACTGGCAGCGGTGGCGGTAGGGGTAATGGTGGTGGTCATGGGGTGTCTCCTTGAGCGAGGTGATCGAGCAGGACACAGAGCCGGTCGGCGGCGTCGAGAACACCCCGGCCGCGGGCGGTGAGGTTCGGGCCGGGCCTGACCGAGCTGCGCAGGTCGCGCACGAACGCCAGCAACACATCGGCGCGGATCATGTGCCGCTGCGCCTCGGCGTGAAGCAGGGGTTGGACGTGGTCTCGGTCCCACTCGTCTTCCGCGCCGCGTTCGCCCGCATCCGTTGGTGGATAAAGGGCGCTGCCCCGCCATCCACACGCACACCAGGCCCGATACCCGCTGAACTGCCGGGTGGCGTAGGTCCACGTACCGGTCTCGGTGCCGTCCGGCAGCACTCGCGCGGCGTAACCCTCGTGATCGTCATAGCCGATCACGTCGGCATACGGCGGTCCGCAATACACGGTGCCCATCAGGTCGCACCACCCAAGCCGGCCGCGTGCCTCGTGGCCAATGTGGCCCACTCGCCGGCTCGGGCAGCGTCGGAGCCGCTGCCGGCGGCGACCTGCCGCAACATCGCGGCCTTGCGCTCATACCAAGCGGCCACCTCGGCAGCCGGAGCGCCCAGACTCGGCCGGCTACGCACCAACACACCCAGCTCGTCCAACACCGTGGCCATCACGCCGCCACCTCCCCAGCGCGGGCCCGCAGCAGGGCCCGCCGCTCCCGCGGCGAGAGACCACCCCACACGCCGTGGTGCAGCTCGCCGTGCTCCAACGCGTAGGCCACGCACGCAACGTGCACCGGACACATCAGGCACACGGCTTTGGCTGGACGAGAAACAACACCCACCTCGGGAAAGAACCCATCCGGAGCGGTCTGCGCGCTGCGCTGCCTCTGGGTGCCATGCACACGGTCATGCCGGCTCATGCCACGGACTCCCCGACCTCACCCTGACCAGCCGGCGACTTGATGCGGCCCTTCCAGTCGACCCGGCTGCGCGGCAGACGCCGCAACCTGTTCCACGGAACGGCCCGCTTTGCCTGCCGCTCCCGTAGAACCCGCTTGCGGTCCTCGACCACCGCGCGCTCCACCGACCTCAACGACACCGACTCCCCCCGCAACGCCAACTCCACCGCGACCTCATCGACCAAGCTCGGGTCTACCTCGATCTCTCGCGGCAACCCGAACAACACCACCGCCCGCTCGTCGTCCCGGATCGCCCGCTCCCAACAAGCCCCACACCCCACACCACCGATGAACCGCACAGGACTCCCAACACCCAGATGCTCACGACACAACCGCGCCACCACGCCAGCCACCGGATGCCGCGGGCCTAGGTACCCCTGCTTACTCATCGCCTTTACCTCCATCTTCGAACCTCGGTTGCGCAACAGCGTACCGCTTCATAGACCTGTTGCGCAAGCCTGTTGCGGTACCCTGCTTTGGTGACTGATCCCCGGGAGCAACTCTCCGCCGCTACACGGCGCTATCGAGAGACCGAGACCGCCCATGAACAGGCGCGACAACAGACTGTTAACGCGGTACTTAGCGCTCTCCGCGCCGGCATCGGGCCTTCTGAGGTCGAACGCCTGTCGCCATTCACCAGCACGTACATCCGGAGGCTTGCCCGAGAGGCTGGTATCCCTCCGGCAGCTCCCGGGCCCAAGCGCGCTCCTCCGGGACCATGACGGCTTGCCTTGGTCGCTGCACTGACCTGGCTGCTCCCGTCAGCGTTGGTGCCGACCGTCGAGCCTTGCTGTCTCATGCCATTTAGCGTCAGGTGAGTTGGGGAGATCGACCCGGAAAAACCTTCCGGGTACGTTTTGGAGAGTCCGTCAGAGGGTGGTGCCATGCACGGGATGACAGAGAACCTGACCATCGGTGAGCGGGTCGCCTGGTACCGACGCAGGCGCGGGATGTCTCAGGAGGTTCTCGCCGGCCTGGTTGGCCGGACCGCTGACTGGCTGGGGAAAGCTGAGAACAACCGCATCGAACTGGACCGTCTGTCTGTGATTCGACGGTTGGCGGAGGCTCTTGACGTGTCACTGGGCGACGTCATCGGGCAGCCCACCCTCCTGGACTGGACCTCGGACAGTGGTAACTCAACCGTTCCCGCTCTGCGCGCCGCACTCATGGACTACCGCCAATTGAGTCCAATACTGAGCGAGCCGGGTGGAAGCAACGGAGCACCGCCGTCGCTGGTGGACCTCCAGAGAGACGTACGGACCGTGTTTGACAGCTATCAGGCCTCACGGTTCGGATTCACCGCCGGCCGTGCGCCTCTTCTACTCGTTGACGCGCTCTTGGCTGCAAGGCAGTACGACGGCGACGACAAACTCCGCGCACATGAACTACTGGCACTGAGTTACCAGGCGGCAGCGTCGGTACTGACCAAGCTGGGAGAGTCTGACCTGGCATGGATGGCAGCAGAACGTGGCTTGGCTGCTGCACAGCAAGCGAACAACAACGCCATTACCGGATCTCTGTTCCGGTCCGTAGCATTTGCATTGCTCTCAACGGGTCGCTTCGCTCCAGCCATGCAACTAGTAGAGGCCGGAACATCGTTTCTACAGCCATACCTAACCGACACTAGCAAAGAGCTTCACTCAGTCTACGGAATGCTGTTTCTAGCCGGTTCTATGGCTGCGGCGCGGTCAGATGATCGCGCTACAACCCGGAGCTACCTGAATGAAGCTCAGCAGTCAGCGATGCGTCTCGGACGAGACGCAAACCATTTGTGGACCGCATTTGGCCCGACGAATGTGGCGATTCACCGCGTCAATACAGCCATGGAGTTAGGGGACGTTCAGATAGCGCTCTCTATCGGCCCCGATCTTAATACGACAGGCCTGCCAGCAGAGCGGCGAGTAAGGCACCTCCTCGACGTGGCCAGGGCATACAACATGAGTGGCCGTCGCAACGATGCAATCCGAACTGTCCTGGATGCGGAGGGCATGGCACCGGAACAGGTCCGCCATCACTACCTGAGCAGACAACTTGTTCTCGGATGGGTCCGAAATTCGCCAGGCAAACCGGGCATAGAGTTGGACCGGCTCGCACGTCGCCTCCATGTCGTAGGCTAGGCGACGTGACTAACCCGGCAGAGAAGTTCGCAACGCCCCGGATAGCGTCCGGCGCCTTGTTCGTGGATGGCAGCCGAGTGCTGCTTGTTCGAAAGACATACGGCAACCGCTGGGACATACCCGGCGGCTACGTCGATCACGGAGAATCGCCCGCAGCCGGATGCCGGCGCGAAGTACGCGAAGAGCTTGGACTCGAATTTGCTCCGACACGACTATTAGTACATGACTGGGCGCCTAGTGAGGGCGAGGGTGACAAGATTCTCTACGTTTTCGGGTGCGGAGAGTCGCGTATCAACACGAGTTTGATTACGCTCGACGGCGTCGAGTTGGACAGGTGGAAATGGGTGGCAATTGACCAACTCTCAGATCTGGTGATCCCTCGTCTAGCTCGCCGCCTAGCGCGTGCACACGAGGCACATCGGACGAGCTCAACCCTCTATCTCGAACACGGCGAGGTGGCACTCTGAGGCGAGGTGGCCATGGCCTTGTGGGAATCGGTCCTGCTGACTGGCGTCGGAGGTGCGCTGACAATGATTGGGACATGGCTTGGGTTCCGGTGGCAAGCCCGAGAGGCGCGCCGGATGAGGTCAGAGCAAACAGCGCGCGAGGATAGGTTCAGGTTGCATAATGAGCGTATAACGAGCTATGCAGAATTCTGGCAGCAGGCGGGTACCCTGAGAGGGATTCTAAATGGCCCAGGCTATACTGAGGACGGGGCAGAGACTCTCAAAAAGGCCCGCCGACAACGCAACGTTGTCTTCGACAAATACACGACACTATGCCTGATCGGAGCATCCGATGTAGCAGACGCAGCGGCTGCGATACTCTACATGGGAACAACGGTCGTTTGGGATTCAGTCCCTTACGATGACGAGCAATATGGGAAGTTGATCGGGGCCTACGTCCGAGCTGCTCGTTCCGACCTACACGGCGGACAGCAACAAGTTGGCCCCAGGAGCCCACTCGCTGGTGACGGGGGAACTGGCGCCGCAATCAAATGATTAGGCCGAGCTGCGGTGCGTCGGAATCCCCGTCGGCAAGTCCGTGAGTGGGACCTATGGGAAACCCGCCACTAATCGATGCTATCTTGCGTAGGCTCCATCTTGATGGTCAAGTTCAAGCCAGCAGACTTTGCATAGTCGCGCAGATCTTCCAGTGCCTCTGGCGATGGGCGCCCTTGTTTGAAAGTGATTTCCCAATCGCGGCCACCCACAGGCATACTGCTCTGCCACCCGGCGGCCTGGCCGTCCTTTTGGAGGATGACGGACGCCATCGCGAATGGATCGGGGCGATAACCACGCCATGAGAGGGGAGTATCTTTAAGTGCTTTGGTAACCGCAAGCTCCAAGCGGGTCGCCATGTCGGCGACGCCTGACGGGGTGCCGATTCCACCCTGAGGATCGGACGACAGGTCTCGCGCTATCTCTGGAATTGCTGCCCGCAAGAGATGGCCAATTAGATCTTTCTGATTGGCAAGGAGCGAGTCGCTTGTTGCCCGAAGTTCGGCCAGTGCGGCCTTGGTTTCTGTATTGATACGTTCTGATTGGGAAATCTGCTGCGCGCCGGCGCTAGCTTGTCCCAATGAGATGATGAGCTGCGCGGCAAATGCTAATACGGCCAGTGCGAGTGCGATTGTGGAGAGTGCATCGACGTCATGAACGCTGGCGACTACCGCAAGCGTACCTAGCGACACGACCGTGACGATTGCGAGCGACAAGGTCAAGACACTCCATGGAACCCGCAGGCCCGATACCGGCTCGCTCGATGGCGATGTCACAAAACGACCTCCGAACGTGTTGTTGGTTGGATGAACATCCTGATCCCCCCAAGCTCTAGACATACTAACGGTGGCATGCTGACCCGATCTGACCGACCGGTTTCCGGATCTGATCCGCGGGCTTGGTCATGTCGTCAGGCCAAATACGGGCCAAAGTTGCCCCGGTGTAGTTCTCGTCAACAGCGTTGGCCCAGGTCACGATGGTGCCGCTGTTGCTTCGCGCTGCGCCCTCCGGAGGCGGGAGCGCAGGTTCGAATCCTGCCGGGGGCACGCTGTGATGTCTCAGGACATCGGAAAGGCCCTGAACCCTCATGGGGTTCGGGGCTTTTGGTGTTGGGGGTGTGGTGTGGTGCCGCGGGGTTGGTGGTCCTTGGTGGGGTCGAGGATGAGTTCGCGGAGGAGTTGGCCGGTGGTGGCGTTGATGATGCGGATGTGCCGGTCGGCGATGAGCAGCAGGACGGGGGTTCGGGCGTGGGTTCGGCCGATACCGATGTGGTGGAGTCTGCCGTGGTAGCGCAGGGTGACTGAGCCGGCGTTGTCGACGCGGTCGGTGCGGGTGCGCCAGCGGGTGGCCGTGCCCTGTTCGGTGGGGTGGCTTTCGGGCGTGCCTGGTAGGCGGTGGCCGGGGTGGCGCGGTGGGGGAGGGACCGGTGGGGTCGGTGGTGATTGTAGGTGTTGATGAAGGTGTCGATCAGGGCTTGGAGTGGTCGAGGGTGCCTGGTTGAGTGGGTTGGGCGCGTAGCCATTTCTTGAGGGTCTGTTGAAAGCGTTCGACTGTGCCGCAGGTGGTGGGGTGGTTGGGGCGGGAGTTCTTCTGCCGCACGCCGAGGCGGTGGAGTTCGGTTTCGAAGCCGTTGCGGCCACCGCGGCCGCCGGGTAACTCGACCACGGTCGGATCATGACAGTCGGGCACAGCGTCCACGGCGTGTGCGGCAGAACGGTGCGTTCGCAGGCGTGTTAGGGGCGGTGGCGCAGCGGGTCCGAGTGCGGCCGGTCCACCGACCGAGTGCGCGTTCACGGCGTCCTTGAACTGGTCGTAGTCGGACGTTGTCCACCGAGGGGCGAACTCGTATGCGCTGGCAGTGAAGGTAGACGACCCGAGACCTCAGGGTGCCGACTCGGTCAGCCGCAGGTGGAGGCGTGGCCAGCGCGGGAAGTGCCGGATGCCGTGCCGAGGATGACTGGGGTGGACGAACGGGCGGTACTCGTCGATCAGGTCCTCCGCGATAGCGGAGACTGTCGGTGCTCATCCCTATAGTCGTGGTCGTGTACGACGCCCGCGCTGGTTCAGTTGGTCGTTACTATGTGCGCTGCGCGCCAGGTGACTGTGTCGTCGCCGCGCGGCCTGGGACCTCGAAGATTGAGAATGATACCTTCGCCTTGCTCAACTATGTGTTGGGCAACGGAAACAACATCACCAGGTAAGCACATGGGTGCGACCAGTTGACATGGCTTTCATGCTCAATGAGGTTGTGCTCGTCGTCGAGTTTGACGGATCGTACTGGCATCGCGAACGCACGGACAAGGACGCCGAGAAAGCAGCGATGATCGAGCAGATGGTTCACGTCTCCGGCATCGTGTGGTGCGGATACGAGAGGCGCCGTTGGAAGCTCTTGATGTGCAGGACGTCGTGGTCCCAGAGAAATGCGACCCAACCACGTGCGTCAGCCTCCTCCTGCTGCACGTCACACATGCGGTCTGTGAGGTGGCGTGTGACTTCGATGTCTGCAGGCGAATTGAATTCTTTCTAAGGTCAGCCGCGACGCTGGTCGACGAGAGTCTCTTGACCTGTCGCAACTGCGGAAAACTGCGTCTTCATCTCGAAGACCGTTGGCGCGCCCGCACTCCTTCACCTTGGCGGACTTGAGATGGGCCGGCTCTCGCAGGCCGACCGGCACCACCGGTGGAATGCTGCGTTGCGCCGGCGGGCACGCCAGAGGAAGCAGGGCTGACTCCATAGGGATGGATACCGTCGCCACCTCCTTGTTTCCCTGCCGTTGTTTGCCTGCACAGAGCAGCGTGCAACCTATTTCCAGCCACGATGTCCGCTCGTCGGCATGAGCGCGCATTCTCACGATCTTCGGCGACCGAGGTGTGTCCCTGCCTGTCAGTTGTGGATTTAGCGCCAGCCGAGTGCGGGGGCGATGTGGGTGAGGATGTTCTGGAGCAGGTGTGCGTTGTAGTCGACGCCGAGTTGGTTGGGCACGGTCAGCAGCAGGGTGTCGGCTTCGGCGATCGCCTCGTCCTCGGCCAACTGCGCGGCCAGTACGTCGGGTTCGGCGGCGTAGGTACGGCCGAAGATCGCCCTGGTGTCGGCGTCGAGGTAGCCGACCTGGTCGATGCTCTCGGCGTCACTGCCGAAGTAGGCGTGGTCCAGATCGGAGGTGAGCGCGAAGATGCTGCGC
>JBJMIG010000092.1:0-39968 GCA_045806965.1 Labedaea sp.
CCGTGCTGCGAGGGGCACGCCATCAGCGGATCACGCCCTACACCCCGCGCCACAACGGAAAAGTCGAACGCTACAACCGGATCCTGGCCGAAGAGTTCCTCTACGCCCACATCTGGACCAGCGAGCAACACCGCACCACGGCCCTGGCGATCTGGAACATCCACTACAACTACCATCGGCCACACACCGCCGCTGGAGATCAGCCACCAGCGTCCCGGCTCCACACCGGCGTCACCAACGTCATGGCCTCATACAGCTAGCCGCGGATGGTCACCTTCATGCGGTTCTACAGCGGTATGGCACGGCAGGTCGCGGTAGGAATGGACGGACGCGGTAGCGTGCTTGCCTTGATCGAGTGTCACCCGATTGGGAGCCCCCGTGCCCGTCCTCTTACCCCCCCGGCGTTTCCTTCGTTCACTCGTGCTGGTGATCGTGGCGGCGCTGGGCTTGCTCGGCGGTGCGGGCACCGGGCCGGCCGCGCCGGCCGGCGACCCGGAGCCGGTCGACCAGCCGCGGCCGCTGCTCGCCGTCACCGCCAGTTGCCACAGCGCGACCGCCGGGGCGCCGGCCAACGTGCGGGTCGTGGTGTACGAGGACCGGGCGCGGCCGTACGTCCTGCGGGTCACCCGCGTCACCGGCACGTTCAGCGAGACGCGCGCCACCGCCTTCGACAACGAGCACTTCGTCCAGGTGGCCACGTTCACCGGCCTCCCGGCCGGCGAGTACGCGGTGGCGGTCGACGAGCCGGCGCAGGACGTCAGCCCGGCGGACAATGTGCACGTCGTGGTGCGGGAGTGCGCCGAGCTGAAGCCGACCGACGACCCGCTCGGCATCGAGGTGGAGTGCAAGGCCGGTTGGGGCGTGGTCACCTTCCAGGTGGCCAACCCGAAGTCCGGTACGCCGGCCGCGTACACCCTGACCATCGACCCGCCGCTGACCGCGCACCTGGTGACCGCGCGGAGCGGCGCGTTCGTGCGGATCACTGAGAACGGCTACGACGACAAGACGCATATCGCGAAGCTCACCGGCAGCGGGCTCGACCTCACGAGGCGGTTCGAGGTCACGTGCCAGCGCGGCAACGCAGCCAAGGTCGATGCCACCGGTTCGTGTGAAGCGGGAAAGGGCAAACTAACCGTCGGCGTGCTTAACCCGAATGGGTTGCCTGTCAACTACACGATCGGGGTCAAGGGGCAGGCCAAGACGGTGTCCCTCGGATCGGTCGGCGGCGGCGTGCGCGCCGTGGCCACCGTCGACGGCCTCCCGGCCGGGGCGCACGAGGTCACGGTCACCGGCTCGGACCGGACCGCGGCCACCGGCACCGCGACGATCGACTGCGGCACAACCACAACCGCAACGTCCGCCACCACGACGACAACCACCGCCCCGACCACCGGGACCAATGGTGCGACGGCGACCGGTGGCACGGCGACCACGACCACCGCGGCGCCGGCCCCACAGGGCCGCTCGGGGGGACTGGCCAGTACCGGCGCCGCGGTGATCGGACTGGCCGGTCTCGGCCTGCTGGCCGTCGGTCTCGGCGCGCTGGTGCTGATCTTCAGCCGGCGGCGAGCACGCCACCACGGGGGAACTGACGCCACGTAGGCTTTCGAACGTGACCCAAACCGAGTTCGACAGGTTCACCCTGTCCAACGGCCTGCGTGTGGTGCTCGCCCCCGATGACACCTCCCCGGTCATCGGCGTGAGCGTGCACTATGACGTCGGGTTCCGTTCCGAGCCCGAGGGCCGCACCGGCTTCGCGCACCTGTTCGAGCATCTGATGTTCCAGGGCAGCGAGAGCCTCGAGAAGCTCGCGCACTTCCGGCACGTGCAGTCCGCGGGCGGTACGTTCAACGGTTCGACCCATCCGGACTACACCGACTTCTTCATGGTGCTGCCGTCCGCCGGTCTGGAACGCGCGCTCTTTCTCGAGGCCGACCGGATGCGCGCGCCCAAACTCACCGACGAGAACCTGCGCAACCAGATTGACGTGGTCAAGGAGGAGATCCGGCTCAACGTGCTGAACCGGCCGTTCGGCGGGTTCCCCTGGATTCTCCTTCCGCCCGTGCTGTACCAGACGTTTCCCAACGCGCACAACGGTTACGGCGACTTCACCGATCTCGAGCAGGCGACTCTTGAGGACTGCGCGGCGTTCTTCGACACCTACTACGCGCCGGCCAACGCGGTGCTCACGGTCGCCGGTGACCTCGACGTCGAACGAACGAAAGAGTTGGTGGAGAAGCACTTCGGCGACGTGCCGGCGCGACCGCGACCGGCTCGCCCATCCTTCGGCGAGCCGCCACCGACCGCCGAGCTGCGGGCCGAGCACGTGGACCCGCACGCCCCGGTGCCGGCGCTGGCGATCGGCTACCGACTGCCCGACCCGATCGAGGAGATGGACGGCTACGTCGCCCACCTGATGCTGGCCGGCGTGCTCGCCGACGGCGACGGGTCGCGGCTCAAGCAGCGGTTGGTGCACCGCGAACCGCTGGTCACCGACGTGCACGCGGGCTGCGGGCTGTTCGGGCCGTTCGAGGCGCGGGATCCGGACACGTTCACCGTCACCGCGATGCACACGCCGGCCGTCTCGGTGGACACCCTGCTCGGTGCGGTCGACGAGGAGTTGGAACGGCTCGCCGCAGAGGGCCCGAACGAGGAGGAGTTGGCGAAGGTGACCGTGCGATGGGTGGCCACCCTGCACCGGGAGCACGATCGGCTGGTCTCCCGGATGCTCGCGCTCGGCTCGTTCGAGCTGCTGCACGGCGATCCAGGGCTGGTTTACGAACTGCCCGGGCGGATCTCCGCGGTGAGTCCGCAAGCCGTTGCGGCGGCGGCGAAATCGCTGCGGCCGGATGCGCGCGCGGTGCTCACCGTGCGGCCGGCGGGAGGTGCCGCGTGAGCGAGCTTGCGAGCGAACCATCGAGCACTGTGTCTGAGCGACAGCACCGAGCTTGCGAGGTGATGTTGTGAGCCGCACGGCGGAGGAGATCGGCCGGACCGCGCTCGGCCCGCGCCCGCTGCCGCCGCTCGGCGAGCAGCGCACCGTAGCTCGGTTGTCCACTGTGGACACGGTGTTGCCGAACGGGCTCCGGGTGATCGTGGTGCGCCAGCCCGCGGTCCCACTGGTCGAGCTGCGGCTGCGGATCCCGTTCGCCGGAACGGATCCGCTGCATCCGGCCACCGCGGAGGTGCTGGCCGCGACGGTGCTCACCGGCGACGCGCGGCGCGACCGGGTGGCCGTGGACACCGATCTGGCCCTGGTCGGCGCTGACCTGGACGCCGCGGTCGACCCGGAACGGTTCAGCATCAGCGGAAACGCGCTCGCTTCCGGGTTCGAGACGCTGCTCGAGGTGATGTCCGACGCGCTCAACTCGGCGGCGTACCAGGAAACCGAGGTGCTCGGCGAGCGCGGCCGGCTGGTCGAGCGGATCGCGCTGGCCCGTTCGCAGCCCGGCACCATCGCCAGGGAGGCGTTGCAGCGGCACCGCTACGGCGATCACCCGTTCACCAAGGAGATGCCCGAGGCGTCCGACGTGGCCACGGTGACCCCGGAGCAGGTCCGGGCGCTGCACCGGCGATCGGTGCTCAGTCGTGGCTCGGTGCTGGTCGTGGTCGGTGACGTCGACCCGGACCGTGCGGTGGCCCAGATCGAGCGGGCGACCGCCGACTGGTCCTCGGACGCGGACGCCGCGGTGCTGCCCGACCTGCCCGAGGTGGCCGGTGGCGACCTGCTGCTGGTGCACCGGCCAGGTGCGGTGCAGTCCCAGGTGCGCATGTCCGCGCAGGCGATCCCGCGCAGTGACCCGCGCTATCCCGCCTTGCAGCTGGCGAACCTGGCGTTCGGCGGCTTCTTCTCCTCGCGGCTGGTGGAGAATATCCGCGAGGCCAAGGGATACACCTACCACGCCCGGTCGGCGCTCGAGTTCACCCCGAGTGGTGCGACCCTGCTCGTCGACACCGACACGGCCAGCGAGGTCACCGCGGCGACGCTGCTGGAGATCCGCTACGAGCTCGGCCGGCTCGGGCTGGTCCCGCCATCGGAGTCCGAAGTGGACACCGTGCGGCGGTACGGGATCGGTTCGCTCGTGGTGGGCACGTCCTCGCAGTCCGGGTTGGCCAGCCAACTCGCCGCGCTGGCCGTGCTCGGCCTTGGCATGGACTGGTTGATCGGACATCCGAACCGGTTGGCCGCCGTCACCGCCGAGCAGATCGCCGGCGCCGCGCTGGACTTCTTCGCCCCGGCCAAGTTCACCGGGGTGATCGTCGGGGATGCCGACCGGCTCGGCGGGTTGCGCGGTCTCGGCGGCGTGCTGATGCCATGACCTTCTCGCTCGATGGCGTGCCCCGACTGTCCCGGTCCACTGTGGACCGGGACGAGTCGGCCCGTGCGGATCCCGCCCGGGTGGCGCGGTTGTGGGCCGGGGGGCGGGTCATCGTCGTGGACCGCAAGGGCCGCACCCCGGTGCTGCCGGACGGCACCGCGCTGGTCGACCGGCCGGCCAGCGAGCTTGGTGCGGGGCCGCCGGAGCGGGCCGTGTTGCTCGGCGAGAACGGCGGGTCGGGACACTGGGCGGTGCCGGCGGCCGAGGAACTGACCGAGGGAGTCTCGCCGCCGGCCAACGCGTGGGGCATGTGGCCGGGCGCCAGTTCGGCCAACGGCGAGCACTGGCACGACCTGCGCTCGATCGGCGCGCTGCTGGACGACACCTCGGCCGGCCTGTTGACCACCGCGGTCGCCCTGTTCAACTGGCAGGCCAGGGCGCGGTTCTGCGCGAAGTGCGGGGCACCGACGACGTTCGGCAACGCCGGCTGGGTGTCGCGGTGCGGCGGCTGCGGCCGCGAGGAGTACCCGCGAACGGATCCGGCGGTGATCTGCCTGGTGCACGACGACGCGGAGCACGTTCTGCTTGCCCGCCAACCGATCTGGCCGCCGGACCGATACTCGGTGCTGGCCGGTTTCGTCGAGGCCGGCGAGTCCCTCGAAGCCTGCGTGGCGCGCGAGGTCCGCGAGGAGGTCGGCGTCGAGGTGCGCGACATCCGTTACCTCGGCAGCCAACCGTGGCCGTTCCCGCGGTCCATCATGATCGGCTTCGCCGCGGTCGCCGACCGCGCCGCGCCGATCACGGTGGCCGACGGCGAGATCGAGCACGCGCACTGGGTCCCCCGCGCCGACGTGCTCGCCGCGATGGACCGCGACGGGGAGATCCCGGGGCTCATCCTGCCCGGCCCCACCTCCATCGCCCGCCAGATGCTCGCCGGCTGGGCCAGTTCCGGCTCCTGACAGCGCAACGTGACATTCCACCGCTTCTTACGGCGCAATGTCACCTTGCGCTGTACCGGGGCCGCGTACAGCGCAATGTCACCTTGCGCTGGATGAGCCGGGCGCCGGAGGCGGCGCCGGCATTGCCCGCAGCGCCGACTCCACCAGGTCCCCGGCCGGCGCGGCGACGTCGAGCACCAACCCCGGCTCGTCCTCGGCAAGCGGCGCCAGGTCGGCGAACTGCGAGTCGAGCAGCGCGGGCGGCATGAAGTGGCCGGTGCGCGCGGCGATCCGGGTGGCGATCAGCGCCGGGGTGCCGTCCAGGTGCAGGAACCACACCTCCTCGGACGCGGACCGGAGCAGGTCCCGGTAGGGCCGCTTGAGCGCGGAGCACGTGACCACCCCGCCGCCGGCCGCCGTCCGCTCGCCGATCCACCGGGCAATGGCGCGTAACCAGGGCCAGCGGTCCTCGTCGGTGAGCGCCGTGCCCGCGGTCATCTTGTCGATGTTGGACCTCGAGTGGAAATCGTCGGCTTCGGCGTAGGGCACACCCAACCGCTCGGCAAGCGCGCGGCCGACCGTGGTCTTGCCGGAGCCGGACACACCCATCACCACGACCACGGTGCTCATGCCGATATCCTCCCGGGCGGATCCCTGAGGTGCTTTCCGAGGGTGAGGACGATGGGGTGAGTGCAGCACGCGCTTTCGGTCTGCTGCTGGGTGTCGCGGCGGACGGGGCGTTGGGCGACCCCGCACACTGGCATCCGGTCGCCGGCTTCGGCCAGGCGTCGCAGCGCCTCGAGCAGGTTGTCTACCGCGATGACAAGGCGGCCGGCGCGCTCTACACCGCCGTGCTCACGGGCGCCACCGTGCTGCTCGGGGTGGCGGTGGAACGGGTCGGCCGGCGCAACCCGGTGCTTCAGGTGGTGGGCACCGCGGTGGCCACCTGGGCGGTGCTCGGCGGCCGGTCGCTCGCCGAACAGGGCGCCGCGATCGGCCGCGAGTTGGACGCGGGCGCGGTGCAGGCGGCCCGCGAGCGGCTGCCCAGTCTGTGCGGCCGCGATCCCGGCTCGCTCGACCTCACCGCGCTCGCCAGGGCCGCGGTCGAGTCGGTGGCCGAGAACACCTCGGACGCCGTGGTCGCGCCGCTGGTCTGGGGCGCGGTCGCCGGGGTACCCGGGCTGCTCGGCTACCGCGCGGTGAACACCCTGGACGCGATGATCGGCTACCGCACGCCGCGCTACCGCCGGTTCGGTTGGGCCGCGGCCCGGCTGGACGACCTGGTCAACTTCGCGCCGGCTCGGCTCGCCGCGGCGCTCACCGTGCTCAGCGCTCCGGTGGTCGGTGGCTCCGCCCGGGGTGCCTGGTCGGCCTGGCGGCGCGACGCCGCGGCGCACCCGAGCCCGAACGCCGGGCAGGTGGAAGCGGCGTTCGCGGGCGCGCTCGAGGTCCGGCTCGGCGGCCGGACCGTGTACCCGCACGGTGTCGAGCACCGCCCGGTGCTCGGCGACGGCCGGGTGCCCGACTCCGGCCACGTCACCAGGGCGGTCGAGCTGTCCAGGGTGGTCGGTGGGCTGACCGCGATCGTCGCCGCCCTGGTCGCGCTGCTTCGCCGCCGCCGACGGCGGCGGCGTTAGCACCGGGCGCGGGTCAGACGCCGGGTCGTGCCGCCTCCCGCTCGGCGGCCTCCTCCTCGGCGATCCACGCCGCCACCGAACGCCGCCGCGGCCGCCGCGGCTCGGCGAGCACCCCGCCTGGTTTGATCTCGCGCCAGGTGAAGTACATCCAGGCCAGCAGCGCCATGGCGCCGAACGCGAGCCACTGCAGCGCGTAGGACAGGAACGGGCCGGCGTCCAGGTCCGGCAGCGGCAGCGGGCTGAGCACCCCAGGGCCGCCGGCCTCGAGCTGCAGGTAGCCCGGCCGGATCGTCAGCCCGGTCGCCTGCGCCACGGTCCGCGAGTCAACCGCGTACACCTGCCGCCGCCCGCCGTTGGTCCGGTCGGTGAACGCCGAGCGGTGCTCCGGGTCGGTCTCGTCCGCCCGCACCCGGCCGGTCAGCGTTACCTCGCCGCCCGGCGCCGCCGGATAGTCGTCCGTCTGCACCGAGTCGTTGGGCCGGACGAAGCCGCGGTCGATCAGCACCACCGAGCCGTCGGTCAGCCGGAACGGGGTGAGCACCTCGAAGGCCGGCTCGCCGAGCACGGTGCGCAGCCGGGCCAGCGCCTCACCGTCGGGCAGGTAGCGCCCGGTCACGGTGGCCAGCCGCCACTCGCTGCCCGCGCCAAGTTCGCCGAGCGGCACCGGCGGCGCGTGGAACGACGCCTGCACCGCGGCGTTGGTGGCGCTGCGCTCGTGGTGGCGGCGGAACTGCCAGGGCGCGAGCAGCGTGAAGCAGGCGGTGGCGAACGCCAGCACCGCCAGCGTCACCGCCAGCCACCCGGGCCGCAGCAGGAAGCTCAACCGCACGGGTCAACCGTAAGCGCTGCCCATAGACTCGCCGCGATGACCCACGAGCTGACCGATCCGCTGCGCCATCACGGCGATGTGGACGCCGAGCCCGGGCTGCTCGACTTCGCGGTCAACGTGCGCCAGGACCGGCCGCCGCGCTGGCTGCGCGACCGGCTGGCGGCCGCCCTGGACCGGGTCGGCCGCTACCCGTCGGCCGTCGACGACGCCAGGGCGCGCGCCGCGGTGGCCGCCCGGCACGGCCGTCACCCCGCCGAGGTGCTGGTGCTCGCCGGCGCGGCCGAGGGGTTCGCCCTGCTGCCCAACCTGCGTCCCCGGCTCGCCGCGGTCGTGCACCCGTCGTTCACCGAGCCCGAGGTGGCGCTGCGCGCGGCCGGTGTGGACCTGGTCCGGGCGGTCCTGGGCGCCGAGGACGGTTACGCCCTGCACCCGGAGCTGGTGCCGGAGGCGGCCGATCTGGTGGTGCTCGGCAACCCGACGAACCCCACCTCCGTCGTGCACCCGCGCGACGTCGTGCGCCGGCTGGCCCGCCCCGGCCGCGTGCTGCTCGTCGACGAGGCGTTCATGGACGCCGTCCCCGGCGAGCCCGAGTCCGTGATCGCGGCCGCCGACCTGCCCGGCCTGCTCGTGTTGCGCAGCCTCACCAAGACCTGGTCGGTGCCCGGGCTCCGCGCCGGTTACGCGCTCGGCGATCCGGCGTTGCTCGCCCGGCTGGCCGCCCACCGTCCACAATGGCCGGTGGGCACGCTGGTGCTCGAGGCGGTGACGGCGTGCAGCGAGCCGCTCGCCGTGGCCGAGGCCGCGCTCGCCGCCACCGAACTGGTCGCGCACCGCCAGTGGCTGATCACCGCGCTCACCGGTGCGGGCCTGACGGTCAACCAGCCGGCCGGCGCGCCGTTTCTGTTGCTGTACAACAAGGATGGCGCGGGGCTGCGGGTCGGGCTGAAAGCACGGGGGATCGCGGTGCGCCGCGCGGACACCTTCCCGGGCCTGACCGCGGATCACTTCCGGGTCGCGGTCCGCTCGCCGCGGCAGGCCGCCCCGCTCATCGCCGCACTGCACGCTGAGCTCGGGATCGGAGCAGGCCGATGAGGGTCGCCGACATCGTCGAGGTGTTGGACATCGCCTACCCGCCCGCCCTCGCCGAGGACTGGGACGCGGTCGGCCTCGTCTGTGGCGATCCGGCCGACGAGGTGACCCGGGTGCTGGTCTGCGTGGATCCGGTCGAGTCCACTGTGGACGAGGCGCTCGCGCTGGACTGTGAGCTGATCATCGCGCATCATCCGCTGTTGCTGCGCGGCGTGCACGGGGTGCCGGCCGACACGCCGAAGGGCAACCTGGTGCACCGGCTGGTCCGGGCCGGAGGGGCGCTGTTCTGTGCGCACACCAACGCCGACGCCGCCGACCCCGGCGTGTCCGACGCGTTGGCCGATGCCATCGGGCTCACCGTGGTGGCGCCACTGTGCCCTCGCCCGGATGGCCGCACCGGCATCGGCCGGCTCACCGCGCTGCCCACCCCGGAGCCGTTCGCCGCGTTCGTCGAACGGGTGGCCGCCGCGCTGCCGGACACCGCCGGGGGAGTGCGCGGTGCCGGCGATCCGGACCGGCTGATCAAGACCGTGGCCGTGTCCGGCGGTGCCGGCGACGGCTACCTTCAGCTCGCGGTGGCCGCGGGTGTCGACGCCTACGTCACCGCCGATCTGCGCCACCACCCGGCGGTCGAGCACCTGGCGCGGCCGGCCGGCCCGGCACTGGTCGACGTGGCGCACTGGGCGAGTGAGTGGCCGTGGTGCGAGCAGGTGGCCGGCATCCTGCGTGCCTCAATCGGCGGTAACGTCGACATCCATGTCTCCATGCGCCGCACCGATCCTTGGACGATCGGGATGGCCTCCACACGAATCGGGAGGGACCAAGGGTGAAAGCCGATCCAGCCGTACAGCGCCGCCTGCTCGAGCTGGCCGAGGTTGACGCCGTGCTGGCCCGGGTGGAGCACCGCCGCAGAAGTCTGCCGGAGCTGGCCGAGATCGCCGCGACCGAGCTGGCCGTGCGCGCCAAGCGGGACGCCCAGGTGCGGATCCAGACCTCGCTGACCGACCTGGATCGTGAGGTGAAACGGCAGGAGAAGGAGATCGACGCGGTGCGCGCCCGCGAGGACCGGGACCGTGGCCTGCTCAGCGATGGCACCGTGTCGGCCAAGCAGCTCAGCGACCTGGAGCACGAGCTGGCCACGTTGCAGCGCCGGCAGTCCTCGCTCGAGGATGATCTGCTGGAGCTGATGGAACGGCGTGAGGCCGTCGAGCTGGACGGCCAGCACGCGACGGTTGAGCTCGCCAAGGCCGAGGCGGCGCTGGCCGACGCGGGCCGCAGGCGCGACGAGGCGCTGGCCGACCTGGACACCACCCAGGCCCGCCGGGACGCCGAGCGGGCCACGCTGATTCCGCAGCTGCCGGAGGCGTTGCTCAAGTTGTACGACCGGGTGCGCGCCGCCAAGGGCATCGGTGCCGCGCCGCTGCGCGCCCGCCGGTGCGGTGCCTGCCGCCTCGAGCTGGACCGCAGCGCCATCTCGCGGATCTCCGCCACGCCGGCCGATGAGGTCGTCACCTGCGACGAGTGCGGCGCGATCCTGGTCCGCACCCCGGAGTCCGGTCTGTGAGAGTGATCGTCGAGGCGGACGGCGGTTCGCGCGGCAACCCCGGGCCGGCCGGCTACGGCGCCGTGGTGCGCGACGCGGCGACCGGCGAGGTGCTGGCCGAGCGCGCCGAGGGGATCGGGGTGGCCACCAACAACGTGGCCGAGTACCAAGGGTTGATCGCCGGCCTGCGCGCCGCCGCCGAGCTCGGCGCGGACACCGTCGAGGCGCGGTTGGATGCCAAGCTCGTGGTCGAACAGCTCTCCGGCCGCTGGAAGATCAAGAATGCCGCGCTGCAGCCGCTCGCGCTCGAGGCCAAGCGGCTGGCCGGCGGGTTCGCCCGGATCCGCTTCGAATGGGTGCCGCGCGAGCGGAACAAGCACGCCGACCGGCTGGCCAACGAGGCGATGGACGCGCAGGCGGGGATCACGCCGGGAGAGGCGCCGAGGGCGCAGGCGCAGCCCGTTCGCTGGACCGGGGCCATCGGGCCGCCCACCCGGTTCCTGTTGCTCCGGCATGGGCAGACGCCGCTGTCCGTCGAGCGCAGGTACTCCGGCCGCGGCGAGGTGCCGCTGACCGAGGTCGGAGAGCGGCAGGCCAAGGCCGCCGCGCTTCGGCTGTCCGCAATGGACGGTGTGGAGCAGGCGACTCCGATCGTCTGCTCTCCGCTCGGCCGGGCCAGGCAGACCGCCCAGGCGGTGGCCGACGCGACCGGCGGCGCGGTGCGCACCCACCCCGGTTTGATCGAGACCGACTTCGGGCGTTGGGAGGGCCTGACCTTCGCCGAGGCCGCCGAGCGTGACCCGCTGTTGCACCGTGACTGGGTGCTGGACAGCGCGGTCCCGGCGCCGGACGGGGAGAGCTTCGAGACGGTGCACCGCCGGGTGCGCCGCGTGCGCGACGAGTTGATCGCCGAGTTCGGCGGCACCACGGTGATCGTGGTCAGCCACGTCACGCCGATCAAGTCGGTGCTGCGGATGGGCCTGGACGCCGGCCCGGCGCTGCTCTTCCGGCTGCACCTCGATCTGGCGTCGCTGTCGATCGCCGAGTTCTATCCGGACGGCAACGCCTCCGTGCGACTGGTCAACGACACGTGCCACCTGAGCTGACCGGTAAGCTGGTCACGCGGGCGAGTCGGCAGGGCGGCCGCGGCGGCGGGGCGACCCGCCGGCGAGGAAAGTCCGGACTCCGCAGGGCAGGGTGGTTGCTAACGGCAACCCGGCGCGAGCCGCGGGACAGTGCCACAGAAAGCAGACCGCCTGGCGGAAACGCCAGGTAAGGGTGAAACGGTGGGGTAAGAGCCCACCAGCATCCCGGGTGACCGGGATGGCTTGGTAAACCCCACCCGGAGCAAGGCCAAGAGGGAGCCGCGAGGCTCCTGCGCAGGCGTTCGAGGGTTGCCCGCCCGATGCCTGCGGGTAGGCCGCACGAGCCTGTCGGCGACGGCAGGCCTAGATGGATGGCCGCCACCGGGGCAGCTGCCCCGGGACAGGATCCGGCTTATATGCCGGCTCGCCCGCCCTGAAGATCGTCGTCCGCACCGACCGCGTACGTACCGCTAATCCGGCTTCACCCGACCGTGTTCGCCCCGCGGGCGCGGTTCCTTCGCGACCCGGCACGACCAGGCCTGACGCCCCTCCGGCACCAGGCGATCACTCCGCGGATCACCGCTGATCACTCTGCCGATCACTGCCGATCACTGTCGACAACATCAGGATCCCGGCCACCGGCCTTAACCGAATCGTCGCGCGAACGCATGTTTGACGTCCGAGAAAAGGCACCTAGGGTGAAGGGCGGTGTCACCTGCGGGTGAATTGTCCACAACCTGGTCAAAGGAGGTTTCCACATCACGCGCACCAGACATCGTGACAACAAAGATATCCCTGCTCAAGAGGGCCCCGGACCGACCGCGAGGTGTCTGTGGTGGCAGCACGGAGAGCGCCGCTACCGCTACGCCTCGTTACGTGGTCTACTCGTGGGGCACAGCAGAGACCGGCGGCGTTGGAGCGCCCCACGATTGATCCGCTCCGCGCAACTTGGGAGTAAGACATGATCGCCATGGCCGCCCTCGAGAATATTGCCCAACAACAGCAACAAGGCGGGCTGGGCACCGGAGGTGTCCGCGCCTGGATCCTGAACAATCTCATCCCCCTTCTTCTCCTTGTGGTAGCTCTGTTGCTGCTTTGGCTCGGCGGCGGCAAGGGCGACAACGCCGGCGTCATGCGCCGGCTCGGCGGCGTCATCGTCGCCCTCGCGGTTGTCGGCCTCGCCGTGACCACCGATGCGGGGAAGAACATCGGCACATGGATCGCCGGCCTGTTCACTGGCTGACGAACGGGGGAACAGCAGTGCGTATCCGTACTGACGACGAGGTGTACCGCGTCGACGCCGTCTGGTTGGGGCCGCCGAAGGCGACCTTTCCCTGGCGGGCCCGCTACGTCGCGTGGGGAGTCGGTACCGTCGTCTTCCTGTTTGTGCTGACCATCTTCCGCCAGTTGGAGATCAGCCTGTTCTGGTCCATCGCCTGGGGGATGGTGGTCACGGTGGGCCTGACTATGATCATTTGCGGGAAGATCAGCCACGAGCGACCACTCGGCTCGGTGCTGGCCATGTGGCTCCGCGAGCTCACCGCGCCGAGAGAAGCTGTCACGGGTCGCGGTGGTGCGGTGAGCGCGTCCGCGATCCGGGTGCGCGCCGACCGGCCGCGTAACCGACCGAACAGCCGGACGAACAACCGACCGAACAGACGTGGTCGTGTCGAGCGCCCCGTTGCCGCCCTGCCGCCGGGACCTCATCCACCCTGGCCGGCTCGTCCCATGGAGGTTGGCGGTGTTTGGTCGCGGAGGTAAGCGTCAGCAGCGAAACCACTCCCCCTACCAGGCCGCGCCGCCGCCCGGCGGCTACGGCCGGCACGCCGCGCTGGACCGTGTCCAGTACCACGACAAGTACGGTGACCAGTACTCCTACGCCCCGTCGCCGAGACCCGAGTACCGGCCGGCGACCGAGCAGTCCAACGGCAAGTACCGTCGCCTGCCCGGGGAGCAGTCCGCGCCCAGCTACACCCCGGAGATCTCGGCCCGCAGCATCGACGGGCATTTGCTGCGCACCGGCAACGACGTGTTCGCCTGGTACCGCCTGGCGCCGCAGCGCTGGTCGTTTCGCAGCGACTCGCAGCGCCAGGACCTGATCGCCGCGATCGCCGGGCAGTACGCCGAGCTGAACGGGCGCTGGCTGCATCTGCGGGTGACCACGCGGCCCTACCCGATCCGGATGTGGGCCGAGGCGCACGTGCACAACGCGGTGAACCGGTTGCCGGACACGCCGGGCGCACTGTCCTTCGACGACTACCTGGTCGGTGAGCAGCAGCAGTTGATGGGCCGGTCGATGGCCGAGAAGGAGGTCTACCTCGGGGTCCAGGTGCAGACCCGCAACATGGTGGACAGGGCGGTCGAACGGGCCGCCCCACTGTTGCGCAAGGTGTTTCCTGGTGCGGTGGACGCCGAGTTGGCCGCGCTGGACAGCGAGGTGGACCACCTCGATCACGTGATCGGCACCCCCGGGCTGGAGGGTCGCCCGGCCAAGGCCGAAGAGATGTCCTGGCTGATGCACCGGTCCTGCTCGCTTGGCCTGCCCGCGCCGCGCAACATGCCGGCGGTGCCCGGAGCGGCCTGGGAGCCGGAGGACCTGGCCAGCTTCACCGACGCGGCGGACTACCACCAGGAGCCGTACGCGCCGACGCTGACCGTACGGGGCCGCACCGGCTCCAACGCCGGGGTGACCCGGCACGTCGCGGTGCTCACCGTCGGGCTGATGCACGGCCTGCAGATTCCCGAGGTGGACGACCCGTGGGTGCAGCGCAGCGACCGGCTGCCGGCCTCGGTGGAGTGGTCGGCGCGCATCTACGTGCGTAAGCCAGAGGAGGTCTCCGGCGAGCTGGCCCGCCAGATGAACAAGGTCCGCTCGCAGGTCAAGCACTACACCGACGAGCACGAGCTGGAGCCGCCGCAGTCGCTGGCCCGGCAGGCGTCGCGGGTGCTGGAGATCGACGACGAGATGACGTCCGGGTTCACCTCGCTCGCCACCAGGGTGCGGTCCTGGTGGCGGCTGGCGGTGTCCGGGCCGACCGAACGGGACGCGCTGCGGCTGGCCCAGCAGCTGCTGGACCTCTACAAGCCGAAGGTCGCCATCGAGCACCCGGAGGCGCAGTACGCGCTGGCCCGGGAGTTCATTCCCGGTGAGCCGCTGTCCTCCGGCGCATACCTGCGGCGCGGCTCGGTGGTCTGGGCCGCTTCCGCGGTGCCGACGGCGACCGCCGAGGTGGGCGACCGGCGGGGCATCCTGCTCGGCGAGACGTGCACCGCGACCCGGCGCCCGGTGGCCTGGGATCCCTGGATGGCGCAGGAGATCCGGGACGGCTCCGGACTGACCGCGATGGTCGCCGGGCTCGGCGGCGGCAAGTCCTTCCTCGGCGGCGGCATCGTCTACAAGGCGCTGCGCGCCGGGGCCTACTGGACCATCCTGGACCCCTCCGGACCCCTGGCCCGGCTGTGCGACCTGCCGGAGCTGCGCCCGTTCGCCCGGCCGATCAACCTGCTCAACGCCCAGCCCGGGATCCTCAACCCCTACCGGGTGGTGGCCGAGCCGCAGTACGAGCACTTCATCGACGAGGAGGACCCGGAGCGGGCCTGGCGCCGGGAGAAGGCGCTGGCCGCGGCCACCCGCAGGCGGCTGGTGCTGGACGTGCTGACCGGGCTGTTGCCCTACGACGTGGCCCGCATGCCGCAGACCCGGATCGTGCTGCTCCGCGCCGTGCGCACGGTCGGCGGCCGCGCCGACGCCAACCCCAGCCTGGTGTTCGACGCGCTGCGCCGCGACGCCAGCGAGCACCATGAGCACGCCGTCGTGGTCGCCGACTTCCTCGACGAGATGCGCGAGCGGATGTCGCTGCTCATCCCGGAGGCGGACGCCGACCCGTACCGCGACGCCAGGGACGACCGGCTCACGGTGTTGACCATGGCGGGCCTGACCCTGCCCAAGGACGGCGTCGGCCGCGAGCACTGGACCGACGCCGAGGCGCTCGGTGTCGAGATGCTCAACCTGGCCGCCTGGCTGACCCAGCGCTCGATCTACGAGCGGCCCAAGGACACCCGCAAGGGCGTCTGGATCGACGAGGCGTTCTTCCTCTCCGAGGTGCCGACCGGCCGGGTGCTGATGAACCGGTTCGCTCGCGACTCCCGCAAATGGAACGTCCGGGTCCTGCTGTCCAGCCAGATCCCGGCGGACTTCCTGCGCATCCAGGGTTTCGTCGCGCTGCTGGACTCGGTGTTCGTCGGCCGGCTGGACGACGACCAGGCCCAGGCCGACGCGCTGCGGCTGCTGAAGGTGCCGGTCGCCGCGGGCTATGAACAGGTGATCGCGAGCCTCGGCCGCAGGCCCGGTGCGGACCGCGGCGTCGAGCGGGACTTCGCACCCCGCCAGTTCATCTTCGGCGACGGCGCGGGCGGCGTGGAGCGGATTCGGATCGACCTTTCCGGCCCGCACCTCGACCATCTGCGCTTGGCCCTGGACACCACGCCGGACGCCAAGCGGGACAGCGGGCCGGGCGCGGTGGTGCCGGCCGAGCCGACCGCGCCGGCGTTGCCGGACGAGTACGAGGTGGACCCGCCGGTGGACGGCTCGGAGCAGAACGACCTCGACTTCGAGATGGCCGCCGACTTCGAGCTCGGGCTGACCGAGGAGGAACCGAACGGGGTGCCGGTCGATCCGGCCGGGAGTCCGGTACGCAAGGAGCGCCGCAAGAACGGTGACCGGGAGGACGCCGCGTGACATTGACCGTGGTGGTGCTGGTCGCCGCGCTGCTGATAGCGGTGCGGCGGCGGTACCCGCGTGCGGTGCTGCGCGGCCGTGCCCGCGCTCTGCTGCTCGTGACCGCGATCCTCGGCTTCAACCTGGCGCTGAGCTCCCCAGCCATGGCACAGGACAGCTGTGCGCAGGCGCCCAACCCGGAGCGGCCGGGCGCCGGCATGGTCGGCGCGCTGGATCCGCCGCAGGGCAACGGGGAGAAGGACAGCCCGTACCTCAACTACGGCTACGCCGGCATGGTGTGGAACGTCTTCGAGGACAACTGCGGCCCGCTGTCGAAGACGGTGACCGACCCAAGCACCACGATCGACACCTGGGCCGGCAACGAGCTGTTCTCCATGGGCAAGAACGTCGTCGGGGCGACCAACTCGCTGCACTACACGCTGCTCAACGGCGGCGTGCTCGGCGGGCTGAACGAGCAGATCGGCAAGGCCGCGAACGCGGTGTTCGACAACGTCTACATGCAGTTGTTCAGCCTGTTCATGCTGGTGCTCGCGGTGATGATGTTCCGCCAGATCTGGCGCGGCGACCTGGCCGCGGTGAGCAAGCGGACGCTGTTCGCACTCGGCGGCATGTGGCTGGCCGCGTCGACGCTGGTGCTGGTCAACAACTACGGCCGCATCGACGACGCGATCGTGAAGACCACCACCGGCATCCAGGCCGGGTTCGTGGATCCGGACTCGGACCGGATCGTGCGCGACGTGCTGCCCACCGACCTGCACACCAAGGTGGTCTACGAGAACTGGGAACGCGGCGAGTTCGGCAGTCCGGACGCGCCGCAGGCCAAGGAGTTCGGCCGGCGGCTGCTCGACGCGCAGGCCTGGACCTGGGACGACGTGCGCAACGGCAAGGACGCCGACAACAACGCGGAGAACGCGAAGAAGGACGACTACAAGAAGATCGCCACCGAGTTGGGGCCGGCGACCGGGTACTTCAAGGGCACCGACGGCAGCCGGGTCGGCGCCGGGTTCCTCGCATTGCTCCAGTCCCTGGTCTACTCGCTGTTCCAGCTGTTCGCCAAGCTCTCGGTGCTGCTCGCCCAGCTGCTGCTGCGCATCCTGACGCTGACCGCGCCGATCATCGGCCTGGTCGCGTTGATCCACCACGACATCCTGCGCAAGGTTGGCAAGGCGGTCGGCGCGGTCGTGCTCAACGTGCTGATCCTGGCCATGCTGGCCGGGGTCCACTTCCGGTTCCTTCAGCTCATCTTCTCGGCGGACGCGAAGCTCTCGCTGCTCACCCAGATGTTGCTCGCGGCGATCGTCACCCTGATCTTCATGATGGTCGGTCGGCCGATGCGGCGGATGTGGCAGATGATCGAGCTGTCGGTCGGCGCGGCCGGCGCGGCCGTGCCGTCCTCCGGCGGCGGGCTGTTCTCCCGCTTCCGCGGCCGCAAGTCCACCCAGCCGACGCCGCAGGATCTGTTCTGGGACAACCTGAAGGACAGCGAGTTCGGCGACGGCTCCGCGCCGGCCATGACCGCGCAGTCGGTGCGCCGGCAGCGGCCGGAGGCGGGCTACCCGGTCACCGCGACCGCGGAGCGGCTGGATGCCCGGCCGGCGATCTCCGGCGGATCGGCTCCGGCCTTGCCGCCTGGGCGCTCCCGGTCGAGTGTCGAGCTGGTGGTGGATCCGGTGCTGCCCGCGCCCGGTCGCGGCACCAGGACGCACGTGCTGGTGCCCGGCTCGGCCAGCCGGGTGGTGGACACCGTGCCGGTCACCGACCGCGGCTGGGACCGGGGGGAGGACGCCGTCGTGGTGCCCTCCCGGGTGACCCACCTCGGAGGCGGTGACATCGAGCCAGGCTCGCCGCGCCCAGCCGAGAGCGAGGAGGTCGCCGGCCGGCCGGTGCAGGTGGTCTACCGCCCGTCTCGTGGCCTTGAGGTGGCCGACTCCGGCCGTCCGCGCCGGCTGCCGCTGCGGGACGGGCCGCGCTACACCGACACGGTGGTGAGATGACGTGCCGCTGCGAACCAACCGCGGGCGCACCGCGGTGTACCGGAAGCTGTGGAACTGGCCGATGCGCTCGCCGCGGCACCTGGTGGCCCTCGGCCTGGTGATGCTGGCCGTGGTGTTGTTCGTCAGCCTGCTCATGCCCCGGCTGTCCGGGTCGGACGGCGCCTCGGAGACCCCGGCCGGCGCCGCCGGTTCGAGCACGTCCTCCTCGGTCGCCCCGGTTCCGGCGGGCGGCCCGGCCGCGGGCACCCCGGGCGGTTCCGGCCAGCCGGCCGCGCCGGGCACCACCGCGACCAGCTCGCTGGCCACCCGCATCACGTCGCCGCCGCAGACGCCGACCTCAGCCGCGCCCGCCCCGAAGGCGCTCGAGGTGGCCACCGTCTGGGCCAAGGCGTGGGTGACCCACCCGCAGGGCATCAGCAACGAGCAGTGGCGGGCCAGCCTCGCCCCGTACACCACGGAGGAGCAGCTCGCCGTGATGTCCACTGTGGACCCGGCGAACATCCCCGCCACCGCGGTCACCGCCGACGCGGTGGCCAAGACCTCGTACACCACCTCGGTGGAGGCGATGGTCACCACCAACGGCGGCACACTCTCCATCACCGTCATCGCCACGCCGCAGGGCTGGCGGGTCGCCCACTACGAGGCGGCGGCGTGACATGAAGGCGATGGTGGCCGTCGGCGCGCTGGTGGTGGCGATCTTCACCGCCGTGATCAGCACCGGGGCCATCAACACCGTCGTCGACCAGGACCACCAGGCCGACGTGGCCAGGGCGATGGGCCTGACCTGCAACGCCTCGCTCGGGCCGATCACGTCCGGGCCGGCGGGCAGTGGCGCGCTGGACGCCTCCCGGTTGACCGACGATCAGCGCGGCACCGTCGCGCTGATCATCGCCATCGGCAAGCAGCGCCAACTCCCCGCGCGCGCCTGGCAGGTGGCGATCCAGGCCGGGATGACCGAGTCCGGGTTGCGCAGCCTGGACCACGGCGACAGCGACTCGCTCGGCATCTTCCAGATGCGCCCGTCGATGGGCTGGGGTTCACCGGTTCAGGTCACCGATCCGGTGTACGCCATCAACAAGTTCTACGACGTGTTGCAGGGCGTGCCGAACTGGCAGGAGCAGCGGCCCGGCGAGTCGGCGCAGGACGTGGAGCGTTCCGCGTTCCCGGACCGCTACCACCGCTGGGAGGCGATGGCCGCGCACCTGATCGGCAACGTGGGTGCGGTGACCGACCCGACCGGCTGCGGTCAGGGGGTCGGCCTGCTGCTCCCGGCACCGACCGCGGCGGCCGGCTCGGCGCTCAACTTCGCGTTGGGACAGCAGGGAAAGCCCTACGAGTGGGGCGCGCCGACCGACCAGCAGGGGTCGTTCGACTGCTCCAGTCTGATGTTGCAGGCTTACCGGGCGGCCGGCATCACCCTGCCGCGCGTGTCCCGGGACCAGTTCCGCGCCGGCGCGCTGCTGCCGGTCGCCCAGGCTCAACCGGGTGACCTGCTGTTCTGGGCGTACGACCCGAGCAACCCGGCGACCATTCACCACGTCGCGATGTACCTCGGCGATGGCAAGATCGTCGAGGCACAGCAGACCGGCGTCCCGGTGCACGTCAGACCGGTGAGCTGGACCGAGGCCGAGTTGGTAGCCCAGGCCGTTCGGCCGGGTGTGTAGCGAAGGGGGTTCCTTCCGCGGTGAGCATGTACACCTCCGACCCGATTCCCCGCCCGGTCGGGCCACCGGCGTCGAGCACGCCGTTGCGGGACGCACTGGTGCGCGGCCGACCCGGCGTCCAGGACGCCTACGTCGTGCTGCCGCGCGCCCTGATCGAGCAGATGCCGCTGCCCTGGCAGAACGCCATGGTGCAGATCTTGGCCGAGTTCCACGACGCGTACGCCCACCTCTCCTGGCCGGAGTACCGGGTGGTGCCGTCCCGCCGGGAGCGGCTGGTAAACCTGGACGAGGACCAGTTGGCGGAGGTCGGCTACCTGGTGGAGATCGACGCGGACGGCGAGGTCGTCTACCGGGAGCGCAACGGCAACCTGATCGCCGATCCGGAGGGAATCGAGGTGCTGGTCTCGTTTCTGGATCCGATCCCGAACGAGCAGAGCAACGCCGATCAGGACACGCCGCCCCGCGGTTTCCCGGCGCCGCCCGTGCAGCAGCGGACCAACTGGGCCTAGCCGGTGGGCACGCCCAGATAGGGTGCCCCTGTGGCTTCGATGGCGGTGACGGGCGCGGGCGGCGAGGATTTCACTGAGATTCGCCGCGAGTTCGGCATTCCGTCGCAGTTCCCGGATCCGGTCTTAGCCGAAGCCGAGCGGACGGTTGCGGAGTGGACCAGCACCGGTTCCGGCGACCGGGTGGACGCCACCGACCTGCCGCTGGTCACCATCGACCCGCCCGGCTCGAAGGACCTCGACCAGGCGTTGCTGGTCCAGACCAGGTCGGGCGGCGGGTTCCGGGTGTACTACGCCATCGCCGACCTCGGCGCGTTCGTCGCCCCGGGCGGGGCGCTCGACGCCGAGGTGCGCCGGCGCGGGCAGACCATCTACCTGCCGGACGGCAACGTGCCGCTGCACCCGACGGTGCTGAGCGAGGACGCGGCCAGCCTGCTGCCCGACCGGGTGCGCCCGGCCGCGCTGTGGACCATCGACTGCGATGCAGACGGACAGGTGGTGCGGGCCGACGTGCGCCGGGCGATGGTCCACTCGGTGGCCCAGTTCGACTACGAGAGCGTGCGCGCCGCGGTCGCGGCCGGCAACCCGCACCCTTCGGTGGCGGCGCTGCCCGCGCTCGGCCGGCTGCGCCGGGAGCTGGCCGTGCAGCGCGGTGCGGTCGAGCTGCAACTGCCCGAGCAGCAGATCGCGCCGGACGGCCGGGGCGGCTGGCAGCTGCTCCTGCGGCCGCGCACCGACATCGACGCGTGGAACGCCGAGATCTCGCTGCTCACCGGCATGTCCGCGGCGAGCATGATGCTGGCGGCCGGCGTCGGGGTGCTGCGCACGCTGCCCGACCCGGAGAACGGGGCGGTGCAGTGGCTGCGCCGCTCGGCCCGCTCGCTCGGCGTGGACTGGCCGAAGGAGATGGCCGCCGCGGAGCTGCTGGCCGGGCTGGATCCGGCCCGGCCGGAGGCGCTCGCGCTGTTCATGGACGCCACCCGGCTGCTCCGCGGCGCCGGCTACACGGTGTTCGACGGCAGCGCGCCGGAGCACCCGTCCCATGCCGGCCTCGGCGCCCCGTACGCGCACGTGACCGCGCCGTTGCGCCGGCTGGTCGATCGGTTCGGCGCGGAGATCTGCCTGGCCATCTCGGCCGGACGCGAGGTGCCGGACTGGGCCCGGCAGGCCCTGCCCGAGCTGCCGAAGTTGATGGAAACCTCGGATGCGCTCGCGTCTAGAGTGGACCGGGCCTGTCTTGACCAGGTCGAGGCCTGGGTGCTCGCCGACCAGATCGGCAGCGAGTACGACGCCGTGGTGCTGCGTTCCGAGCCGGGCAGCGCCGAGGTGTTCCTCACCGACCCGCCGGTCATCGCCAAGTGCGGCGGAGACAGCTTGCCGGAGTCGGAGCGGATCCGGGTCCGGCTGGTGGCGGCGGACCCCAGGGCGCGCAAGGTGGTTTTCGAGCGGGTGGAGACGTAGATGACCGAGGTGGCTGGGTTGACCGTCGGGGTGCTCGGCGGCACCGGACCGCAGGGCCGTGGGTTGGCGCTGCGCTGGGCGAAAGCCGGTCTGACCGTGGTGATCGGTTCGCGCAAGGCCGAGCGGGCCGAGGCGACGGCGGCGGAGCTGCGTGCGGCGGCCGGGGTCGACCGGGTGTCCGGCCGGGACAACGCGGGGTGTGCCGCCCAAGCATCGGTGGTGCTGGTCGCGGTGCCCTGGGACGGCCATCGCGACCTGCTCGAGTCGTTGCGTGACGAGCTGACCGGGAAGATCGTCATCGACTGCGTGAACCCGCTCGGCTTCGACCAGCAGGGCCCGTACCCGCTGGCCGTGCCGGAGGGCAGCGCCGCGCAGCAGGCCGAGAAGCTGCTGCCGGACTCCCGGGTGACCGCCGCGTTCCACCACGTGTCCGCGGTGCTGCTCGAGGATCTCTCGGTGTCCGAGGTGGACACGGACGTGTTGGTGCTCGGCGACGATCGGGCGGCGACCGATCAGGTGCGCGCGCTGGCCGGCCTGATTCCCGGGATGCGCGGTGTGTACGGGGGCCGGCTGCGCAACGCGCACCAGGTGGAGGCGCTGACCGCCAACCTGATCGCGATCAACCGCCGGTACAAGGCGCACGCCGGAATCCGGGTCACCGACATCTCGGAATGACCGCGCTACCACCGGAAGCCGCCGGCTGGAGCCGGGCCGAGCGCACCCTGGCCACCGCCCTGCTGGACGGCTGGTCGGTGGTGGTCAACGTGCGCAAGTCCGGCCACCACCGCAACCTGGTGCCCTGGCTGGTGGAGACCGGGCGGTTGCGCTACGTAGGGCACGCCGGCCCGCGCCACTCCTGGCCGGAGTCCGACTTCGCCAACCCCTTTCTGCGCGATGCGGCGACCGACCGGCCCGGCATGGTCCGCCGTTATCGGGACTGGCTCGGCGGCCGGACCGAGCTGCTGCGCCGGATCGACGCCGGCGAGTTGACCGGGTTCGCGCTGGGGTGTTGGTGTGCCCCGCAGTCCTGCCATGCCGACGTGCTCGCCGAGGAGGTGAACCGGCGCCTCGTTCGCCGACGACGTGGCTGAGCCGGTGCCACGTCCGGAGGGCGGCCGGTCCTCCCTCGGCCAGACTTCGCTCAGCGTCCCAGCACTCATCGTGTCTCCCCATCCAGGCCTCGGCCAATGTCTCAGCGTGACCAATCGATCACGTGTGCGACTCTAGGAAGGGCCACCGACAATGCGGGCCGGGTAGACCGTTGCTGTCGCGGTAGTTCACTCGATCGGGGCTACGAGGCCGCAGGCCCCCACCTAGGGGTATTGGACTAAACCAATCACCCACATAGGTCTAGACCACCGAGGCCGCCGGGAGCACCATGGTGCACAGGGGCCCGGCCGGACCCCGCGCCACCCGTCTCGGCAACCGATGCCCATCGCATCGCCGACCCTGCGCAGCCGGACGATCCTGAGCGCGCCGATCCGACTCCGGCCGATGCGCCCGGACAGGCCGCCTTGCCGCCAGGGCGTTGTCGGCAAGGCGGCCCGTCGCGCAGCTGTCTGTCGCCGCGGGGTCCCCGCGGATCAGCGGTAGTCGTCCGTCGCGGTGATCAGGGCGTCGAGCACGCCGTGGTCGGTGACCGCGTGGCCGGCCTGGGGGAGCAGGTGCATGGCCGAGTCCGGCCAGGCCTGGTGCAGGTCGTAGGCGGTGCGCGGCGGCGTCACGGAGTCGTAGCGGCCCTGCACGATGGTGCCGGGGATGCCGGCGAGCTTCCCGGCGTCGCGCACCAGTTGGTCGGGGTCGAGCCAGCCGAGGTTCACGAAATAGTGCAGCGCGATCCTGGCGAACGGGACCGCGAAGGCGGGGTTGGCGTACTGCGCGGTCATCTGCGGGTTGGGCAGCAGCGACACCGCGGCGCCCTCCCAGTTGCTCCAGGCCAGGGCGGCGGCATCGCGGACCTCCGGCGTCGGGGAGTTGAGCAGGCGGTGGTAGCCGGCGAGCAGGTCGGCGCGGTCGTCCTTCGGGACGGCGGCCACGAAGTCGGCCCACGCCTCGGGGAAGAGCATTCCGGCGCCGCCCGCGTACATCCAGTCCAGCTCGATCTGGCGGAGCAGGAACACGCCGCGCAGCACGATCTCGCTGACCCGTTCCGGATGGGTCTCGGCATAGACGACCGCCAGGGTGGCACCCCACGAGCCGCCGAAGAGCTGCCAGCGTCCGATGTCCAGACGGGTGCGCAACAACTCCATGTCCGCCACCAGGTGCCAGGTGGTGTTGGCCGCCAGCCCCTCATCGGCCCGCACGTGCGGCGTGCTCAACCCGCAGCCGCGCTGGTCGAACAGCACGATCCGGTACGCCGCCGGGTCGAACATCCTGCGGTGCAGCGGGTGTGTGCCGCTGCCGGGTCCGCCGTGCAGGAACACCACCGGCTTGCCGGCCGGGTTGCCGCTGACCTCCCAGTACACCCGGTGCCCGTCGCCGACGTCGAGCATGCCCCGGTCGTGCGCCTCAATGGCGGGATACAAGCCACGCATGGGGACATGCTGCCCGAATGCCTACGCTCGGAGTATGACCTCGGCGCAGTTCGGCAAGGAAACCTCGACCCGCGGCGAGTTCGTCCGCCAAGCCAACCGGTTCACCGGCCGGATCACCGCGGACGGCTCATCCGGCTGGCCGGCCGAGCCCGGCCGCTACCGCCTGGTGGTGAGCCTGGCCTGCCCGTGGGCCCACCGGTCGGTCATCGTGCGCCGGCTGCTCGGCCTCGAGGACGCGATCTCGCTGGCCGTGGTCGACCCGATCCGGGACGAGCGGGGCTGGCGGTTCACCCTCGACGAGGACGGCCGGGATCCGGTGCTCGGCATCCGGTATCTCGCCGAGGCCTACCTCGCGACCGACCCGGGCTACACCGGCCGGGTCACCGTGCCGTCCATTGTGGACCGGGAAACCGGCCGGGTGGTGACCAACGACTACCCGCAGATCACCCTGGACCTGTCCACCGAGTGGCGCACCTTGCACAAGCCGGGTGCGCCCGAGCTGTACCCGCAGCGGCTCCGCGCCGAGATCGACGAGGTGATCGAGCCGATCTTCCGCAACGTGAACAACGGGGTGTACCGCTGCGGGTTCGCCACCTCGCAGGAGGCCTACGAGGTGGCGTTCCACGCGCTGTTCGACGAGTTGGACCGGCTCTGCGAGCGGCTGTCCACCCGGCGCTATCTCCTCGGCGACACCATCACCGAGGCGGACGTCCGGCTGTTCACCACCCTGGTCCGGTTCGATGCGGTCTACCACGGCCACTTCAAGTGCAACCGTCAGAAGCTCACCGAGCTGCCGGTGCTGTGGGCCTACGCCCGCGACCTGTACCGCACCCCGGGATTCGGCGACACCGTCGACTTCGACCACATCAAGCGGCACTACTACGTGACGCACAACCAGATCAACCCGACCGGCATCGTCCCGGCCGGCCCCGATCCGGAGATCTGGGATGAGCGGGCCGCGGGGCCGGCCAACGGCACCTCAGGGGCGCCGTGACGGCGCCCAGCCAGCAGCCCGTCCGCACCCGAGCCGGGTCGTCGCGACAACCGCACGAACATCCCGAGCGGCGGACCAGCTAGTGGAAGACGTGCTCCGGCGCGGGGAACTCCCGGCCGCGCACGTCGGCGGCGAACTCCTGGGCGGCACCGAGCAGCACTCCGGCCAGGTCGGCGTAGCGCTTGACGAACCGCGGCGCCTTGCCCCGGCGGAGTCCGGCCATGTCCTGCCAGACCAGCACCTGGGCGTCGCAGTCCGGCCCGGCACCGATGCCGACGGTGGGGATGTGCAGCTCGTGGGTGACGCGCTTGGCCACCTCGGCCGGCACCATCTCCATGACGACCGCGAACGCACCGGCCTCCTGCAACGCCAGCGCGTCGGCCACGATGTCGTCCCCGGCGACGCCGCGGCCCTGCACCCGGTAACCGCCGAGGTTGTGCTCACTCTGCGGGGTGAACCCGATGTGGCCCATCACCGGGACACCGGCCGTGGTGATCGCCCTGACGTGCGGCGCGAACGCCCGGCCGCCCTCCAGTTTGACCGCGTGCGCCCGGCCCTCCTTCATGAACCGGACCGACGTGGCCAGCGCCTGCTCCGGAGAGAGCTGGTAGGAGCCGAACGGCAGGTCCGCCACGACCAGCGCGCGCTTCACCGCGCGAGTGACCCCGCGCACCAGCGGCATCAACTCGTCCACCGTCACCGGCAGCGAGGTGTCGTACCCGTACACGTTGTTGGAGGCCGAGTCGCCGACCAGCAGAACCGGGATCCCGGCCTCGTCGAACAGCTCGGCGGTGTACATGTCGTAGGCGGTGAGCATGGGCCACGGCTCGCCGCGCTCCTTGAGCTCCCGCAGATGGTGAATGCGTACCCGCTTGACGGGTTTCGCCTGGTCAGAGGCGGCTGCGCCGGTCCCGTACGGTGCGGGCAGCTCGGCGCCGGTAGGCAGATCTGACATCGTTGTCGACCATCCTTCCCTCGAAGCCCGCGCGGTGCGGGTCCCCGGGTTCGTGCGGAGGGTGTACGGCCAAAGCCTTGCACCACCGGGTCCGCACTGGCTGGTCGGTGCGACGAGACTCACAGTGTGCGCTCCGTCCCGGGCGGTCAGCGCCGTGCGCGCCGGCACTCGGCCCCGGCGCTCCCAGGGTGACACCCGTCGAGGGGTGATCGCGACTTCAGCGACCCTCGCGCCACTTGTTGGTGATCGGCAGGCGGCGGTCCCGGCCGAACGCCTTCCACGTCACCTTCGTGCCGGGCGGGTACTGGCGGCGTTTGAACTCGGCCCGGTCCACCATCCGCAGTACCTCCTCGACCAGCTTCGGGTCGTACCCGGCGACGAGCAGGTCGCGGTAGCCGCGGTCGCCTTCGACGTACTCGTCGACGATCCGGTCGAGCAGCAGGTAGTCGGGCAGGGAGTCGGTGTCCAACTGGCCCGGCCGCAGCTCCGCCGACGGCGGCTTGCTGATCGAGCTCTCCGGGATCGGCGGCGTCTCGCCGCGCTTGTCCGCCTCGGCGTTGCGCCACTTGGCCAACTCCCACACCAGCGTCTTCGGCACGTCCTTGATCGGCGCGAACCCGCCGACCGCGTCGCCGTAGATGGTCGAGTAGCCGACCGCGAGCTCGGTCTTGTTCCCGGTGGCCAGCACCAGGTGCCCGTGCTGGTTGGACAGACCCATCAGGGTGACGCCGCGGCAGCGCGCCTGCACGTTCTCCTCGGCCAGCCCGGTGAGCCCGAGCGGACCGGTGAACGCGGCCACCATGTCCGCGATGGGCACCACGCGGTAGTGCAGCCCGGTGCGGTTGGCCAGCTCCTCGGCGTCGGACCGGGAGTGCTCCGAGGAGTACACCGACGGCAGGGACACCCCGTGGACCCCGTCCGCACCGAGCGCGTCCACCGCGAGCGCCGCCACCACGGCCGAGTCGATGCCGCCGGAGAGGCCGAGCACCGCCGAGCGGAAGCCGTTCTTGTGCGCGTAGTCACGCAGGCCGGTGACCAGCGCGGCCCACACCTCGGCCTCGTCGGAGAGCGGCTCGGCGACGCCCGGTGCGGGCAGTGGGGCATAGGCCGGCAGCGGCGCCTCGGACAGCACCCGTCTGCGCACCGTGAACTCGCCGACCGGGCCGTCGGTGCGTGCCGCGCCGCCGGGGAGATCGAGGTCGAGTACCAGCAGGTGCTCCACGAACTGCGGCGCCCGGGCGAGCACCGTGCCGTCCGTGCCGACCACCATCGAGTCGCCGTCGAACACCAGCTCGTCCTGGCCGCCGAGCAGGTTCACGTACGCCAGCGGGGCGCCGGCCTCCCGGGCCCGCCTGGCCACCAGCGGCAACCGGACGTCGTCCTTGTTGCGCTCGTACGGCGAGGCGTTCGGGGCGACCACCAGGTCGACACCGGCCGCCCCGAGCGCGGCGATCGGCCCGCCGTCCTGCCAGATGTCCTCGCAGATCACCATGCCGATCTCGAGCCCGTGCAGGCGCAGGATGTCCAGGCTCTCCCCGGCCCAGAAGTAGCGCCGTTCGTCGAACACGCCGTAGTTGGGCAGGTGGTGCTTGAACTGCCGGGCCACCACCTCGCCGCGGTGCAGCACCGCGGCCCCGTCCCGCGCGCCCACCTGGTCGCGGTCCAGGTAGCCGACGTAGCAGGCCAGCTCCGCGCAACCGGACTCGACCAGCCGGGCGCCGAGCTCGGCCATGGTCTGGGTGGACGCGGCGGCGAACGACTCGCGCAGCGCCAGGTCCTCGACCGGGTAGCCGGTGAGCGCCATCTCCGGGAACACCACAAGGTGTGCGCCCGCCTCGGCGGCCTTGCGCGCCCACGTCACGATCAGCTCGGCGTTGCCGGACAGGTCCCCGACGGTGGCGTTGACCTGGGCGAGGGCGATCCGTAGTTGCGCCATGAGGTCATCCTCCCACGGGTTTTCGCCTGTGAAGCGAAAATGTGACGGTCAGCGCCGCTTGGCTCCCTTGACCTTCTTCAGCATCGCCCGTACCCGTTGCAGCGCCTGCTCGGCGTCGGTGTCGAACGGGTTGTCGTGCACCAGGTAGGTCCAGGTCGAGGTGGGCCGGATCAGTCCGGCCTCGGCCAGGTCGACGCCATCGGCGGTGATGGTCGCGGAGTTGAACGTCTCCGCGGACTTCTCCGCCACCTCGTCCGGGATCTTCTTGAACGCCGGGATGGCCGCGCGGTGGAACTCGTCGATCGGCGTCTCCCTGGCCAGTGCCCGCAGGTGGATGGTCTCCCGCACGTCGGACAGGAACGCCAGGTGCTCGGTCCAGCAGCGATCGAGGTGGAACAGCAGGATCTCCCTGGCCGCCTCGCCGAGCACGTCCTCCTCGATGGCATCGGACAGTTCGCGCCACCGCTCTCCGCAGACCGCCGCGAGCTCGGTCGCGGCCAGGTCGGTGGAGAGCAGCTCGTCGCGGTACTCGAGCAGCACGCCGCGCTGGTGCTCGATCAGCCTGGTGTAGCGCCAGGTGTTGCGGTGGATCTCCAGCTGCACGCCCTCGGCCACGCGTTGGGCGTGCTCGATGAACCGGCGCGAGGTGGCGTCCTCCAGCCGCCCCTTGCCGTCCGGGCTGCTTCCGGCCGAGGCGTCCGGCGCGTAGGTCTCGACCAGCTCGTCACCGAGGCTCGCGAAGATCACCGAACCGCCCGGGTCGCCCTGCCGCCCGGCCCGGCCGCGCAGCTGGTCGTCCAGCCGGCTGCTCGGGTAGCGGCCGGTGCCGATCACGTACAGCCCGCCAAGCCCGGCCACCGTCTCGTGCTGTCCGGAGTCCTTGCCGCCGAGGCGGATGTCGGTGCCCCGGCCGGCCATCTGGGTGGACACGGTGACCGCGCCGAACGCCCCGGCCTCGGCCACGATCGCGGCCTCCTGCGCGTCGTTCTTCGCATTGAGCACCACGCAGTCCACGCCGGCCTCGGCGAGCTTGCCGGCCACCCGCTCCGACTCCGCTACGTCCAGGGTGCCGATCAGGATCGGCCGCCCGGTCTCGTGCGTGGCCTGGATCTCCGCGACGATGGCCGTCTCCTTGGCGTCCAGCGTGTCGTAGATCCGGTCCGGCTCGTCCTCGCGGATGCACGGGGTGTTCGGTGGGATCACCGCGACCCGCAGGTGGTAGAACTCGCGCAGCTGCTCGGCGACCGCGACCGCGGTGCCGGTCATGCCGCACACCGTCGGGTAGCGCCCGACCAGGCCCTGCACGGTGATCGAGTCCAGTACCTCGCCGCTCTCGGTCGGCGCGAGCCGCTCCTTCGCCTCCACCGCCGCCTGTAGTCCGTCCGGCCAGCGTTGTAGCAACGCGATCCGGCCGCGCGAGGTGTTGATCAGGTGCACCTTGCCGTCGCGCACGATGTAGTCGATGTCACGCTCCAGCAGGGCGTGCGCGTGCAGCGCGGCGTTGACCGCGGCCAGCCGGTCACTGTGTTCGCCGGAGTACAGGTCGATGCCGCCGAGCGCGCGCTCGACGATCTGCGCGCCCCGGTCGGTCAGCCAGGCGTTGCGGCCCTCTTCGTCGCGCTGGAAGTGGGTGCCCGGCTGGAGCACCCGGACGATCTTGGCCACCTCGGGGTCGGCCTGGTTGTCCGCCGAGGAACCGGCCATCACCAACGGCACCTTGGCCTCGTCGACCAGCACCGAGTCCGCCTCGTCGACCAGCACCACACCCGGCTCGCGCTGAACCATGTCCGCCTCGTCGGTGCACAGTCGGTCGCGCAGCACGTCGAAGCCGATCTCGCTGACCGAGCCGTAGGTGACGTCGGCGGCATAGGCCACGGCCCGCTCCTCGTGCGAGGAGGTCTGGCTGACCCAGCCGACCGAGACGCCGAGCAGCTCGTAGACCGGCCGCATCCATTCCGCGTCGCGCCGGGCCAGGTAGTCGTTGACGGTCATCACGTGCACCGGGTTGCCCTGCATGGCATACCCGGCCGCGGCCAGCGCACCGGCAAGGGTCTTGCCCTCGCCGGTGGCCATCTGCACCACGTGCCCGGCCAGCAGCTCCATCGTGCCGATCAGCTGAACGTCGTAGGGCCGCTCGGAAAGCCCGCGCCGGGCGGCCTCGCGGCCGAGCGCGCACAATTCGGCCAGCTCGGTGTCGTCGAACGGCAGGCCGAGTTGCTCCTCGTCGCGCCGCAGCTTCGCCGCCGCCGCGGTCAGCTCGTCGTCGGCGAGCTGCTCAATCTTGCTGCCGCGCCATTGCACGGACTTCAGCAGCTTCTCGTAGTGCGACAGATCGACCGTGGCCGGACGTTCGAGGAGTCGTTGAAGTCCGCCCTTGACCCGCCCAAGGAACGCAGCCACTCCGCCGGCCTCCTCGCCTTGAGATTCTGACCCTGCACGGTAACGGTGCAGCACGGTCGATGAGTTCCGCACCCCGTGATGGCACTATCACGATTGTGACCAGGTCTCTGCGCGCCCTGCCGACTCTCGGGGCCATGGTGCTCGCGCTCGTTGCATCGTGCACGACGAGCACTCCGGGAACGGCGGTGGCCCCGGTGATCGAACGGCGCGGCCCGACCGGCCCGGTGCCCGACGGCCTGGCCAAGTTCTACGGACAGGCGCTGAGCTGGGGTGACTGCGGGTCGTATGCCACCAGCGAGTCCGACCGCGAGGTGCTCAACGGTCGAGAGGTGCAGTGCACCCGGCTGACCGTGCCGCTGGACTACGGCAAACCGAACGGCGACACGATCACGCTCGGCGTGCTGCGCCACCCGGCCAGCGACCCGGCCAAGCGGATCGGCTCGCTGGTGATCAACCCGGGCGGTCCCGGTGCGGCCGGCATGCCGGCCGCGGCCCGGTTGGCTACCCAGGCCAAGTCCACCTCGCTCGCGCAGCGGTTCGACTTCGTCGGGTTCGACCCGCGCGGGGTCGGGGCCAGCGAGCCGACCGTCAAGTGCCTCTCCGACGCCGAGCGGGACGCCGAGCGCGCGGACGACGACGAGCTGGACACCTCGCCGGCTGGGGTGGCCAAGGTGGAGTCCGACGAGAAGGACTACGCCGCCAAGTGCACGCAGCGCACCGGCAAGGGCGCGACCATGCTGGCCAACATCGGCACCAGGGACGTGGTGCGCGACCTGGACGTGCTGCGCTCCGCGCTCGGCGACCAGAAGCTGACCTACCTCGGCTACTCCTACGGCACCCGGATCGGCAGCACCTACGCCGAGACCTTCCCGCAGAACGTCCGCGCGCTCGTCCTCGACGGTGCGCTCGACCCCAACCAGAACGCCGTCGACGAGCTGGTCGCCCAGGGCGCCGGCTTCCAGAAGGCGTTCGACGGCTTCGTGGCCTGGTGCGTGAAGCGCCAGGACTGTGCGCTCGGCAAGGATCCGAGCCAGGCGCTGGCCACGTTCCAGGGCTTAGTCCACCCGCTGGCCCAGCACCCGGTCGACGTCGGCGACGGCCGCAAGCTCTCCTTCTCCGACGCGACCACCGGGGTGGTCCAGGCGCTCTACGCCGACGAGCTGTGGGAGTACCTCAACACCGGGCTGACCGAGCTGAAGGGCAACAAGGCGACCACCCTGATGCTGCTGGCCGACTCCTACCTCGAACGCGGCCGGGATGGGCACTACTCGACCACCCAGGACGCGTTCACCGCGATCCGCTGTGTCGACGATCCGCGGGTCACCGACAAGAACGTGGTGCTCGAGGCGCAGCGGCGGTACAAGGAGGCGGCGCCGTTCCTGGACGACGGCCAGCCGGCCAGCGCCGCGCTGGACACCTGCGCGTTCTGGCCGGTGCCCAACACCGGGCAACCGCACCTGCCGAACATCGCCGGACTGCCCCCGGTGCTGGTCGTCTCGACCACGAACGACCCGGCCACGCCCTATCAGGCCGGCGTCAACCTGGCCAAGGCGCTCGGCGGCGGCCTGGTCACCTTCGAGGGCACCCAGCACACCGCGTTCCTCCAGGACAACAAGTGCGTGGACGACGTGGGCGCGCGGTACCTGACCGACGTTCAGCTGCCGCCGACCGGAACCCGCTGCTCCTGACCGGTGCTCGCCCGCTTGGCCGGCACCGCGATCAGCGCGGCCAGCAGCGCCGCTGCGGCACAGATCACCGACGTGATCAGGAAGATGTCCCGGTACTCGGTGAGCAGCGCGCCGTCGACCAGCTTGCGGTACGCGGCGAGCTCCGCGTCGAACCGCTCCTTGGGCTTGCCGAACGGCAGCGGGGTCGGCAGGTTCGCGGTCATGCTGTGGAACCGGTGCAGGCCCCACGCGGACAGCGCGGCGACGCCGACCAGCATCCCGGTCATCCTGGCCACCACGACCGCGGCCGACGCCACCCCGTGCTGCACCGCGGGCACCACGCGCAGCACGGCGGCGGACAGGGGCGCGATCACCAGCCCGAGGCCGAGCCCGGCGATGGCCAGGTCGGTGTCCAGCCGGGGGAGCGTCAGCGGGCCGAGCACGTGCGGCGTGCTCAGCACCTCGACCGGCCAGCGGGAGATCAACAGGTAGCCGGTGGCGGCCACGAGCATGCCGGCGACCGCGACGATCCGCTCGCCCAGCCGCCCGGCCAGCCAACCGCCGAGCAGGGCGCCGCACGGCAGCGCCACCAGGAAGCGCAACAGCAGCAGCACGCTGCCCCGGTCGTCGCGGCCGAGCAGGCTCTGCGCGAACAGGTCGATGTCCACCAGGGTGACCATCAGCGCGGCTCCGGCGGCCAGGCTCACCCCGAGTGCGGCGAGGAACGGGCGCAGCCGAACGCCGGTGGTGTCGATCAGCTTCGTCTTGGCGACGAGCTCCCACCCCACGAACGCCGCCAGCGCCGCGCCGGCGCCGAGCAGCACCGGCAACCCCCAGCTGGGCATCGCCGCCGTCTGCGGATCGGGGTTGTACAGCCCGATCACGGTGAGGCCGAGCGCGACGGCCAGCAGCACGCCGCCGGTGACGTCCACCGAGGCCGGTCGGTCCTTGGCCCGGCCGCGCACCGTGAACTGCACCGCCACCATGGCCAGCACGGCCAGTGGCACGTTCACCCAGAACACCGCGCGCCAGCCGGCCACCGCCGCGATCGCCACCCCGTAGAGCGGTCCGAGCACGCTGCCCAGCTCCTGTGCCGCGCCGACCGCGCCGAGCACGCCGGACCGCCTGCGCTCGGCCCACAGGTCGGCGGCCAGCGCCATGGTGACCGGCAGTAGCGCCCCGCTGGCCACGCCCTGCACGACCCGGCCGGTGACCAGCACCGGGAGGGCGTGCGCGCCGGCCGTGATGACCGAACCCGCCACGAACGCGGCCAGGCAGACCTGGAGGATGACCTTGCGGCCGAACCGGTCCGAGGCCTGGCCGAGCAGCGGCATGGCGGCCACGTAGCCGAGCAGGTAGCCGGTGATCACCGGAGTCAGCCGCTCCAGCCGGTTCACCGGGATCTCGAGGTCGTCGATGATCTGCCGGAACAGGCTGATCACCACGTAGGTGTCCAGCGCGCCGAGCAGAACGGCGAGGCCGCCGGCCGCGATGGCGACGGACCGGCCGCGGGACTCGGCCATGTCAGGCCGGCGGGGTGACGGTGACCGGCTTGTCCAGGTCGGACAGGGTCACGTCCACGTTCCCGCCCGGAATCTCCACCGACGCCTTGACCGGGCGCTTGTTGTCCTGGCGCACCCAGAACGTGACGCCCACTTCCGAGGTGACACCGGGCACCAGGCTGCTCACCACGTCCTGGGCGACCCGTCCGCTGACCTTGTAGGTCGCGGCGCCGTCCACGGTCTCGGTGCCTTCGGTCTTCGGGCTCTGCACGCTGGAGAGCACCTTGGCGATGCCCTTGTCCGGGTTGAGGATGGCCGACGGGTCGTACAGGTTCGCCACCGCGACGGCCGGCAGCTGCTGGAACGACCCGGTTGGACCCTTGATGTAAACCTGATCGTTGACCAGCACGAACTCGCCCTCGAAGAGCTGGCCGAACAGGTCCATGTTGATCTTTCCCTTGGCCCCGCCGGACGGCCCGCCCTCCCGGGTCAGGTCGCCGTCCGCGCTGTGCACCGGGAACGCCGCGATGTCGCCGTTCGCCTTCAGCGTGAAGTGCGCGCTGCGGATGTCCCGCGACGCCTGGGAGGCCTCGCCGAGCACCGCGCCGCCCTCGGGCAGCGAACCGTTGTTGGCGTTGCCGGAACCCGAGTCCGACGAGCACGCGGTTGTCGCCGCGGCGACAAGAGCGAGCGATCCGATCAGGAGCCGGCGCAGGACCATGCCCGCATCGTATGACCCCGCTGCTGAGAAACCGCTGGCGGTGTCTTTTGCGCGCTGTGTCTGCTGCGCTCACTCGTTCCTCGTTCGCGCGGCTCGCGGCCGTTGAGCCGGTGTCTTCCCTCCTGCGCTGCTCGCTCGCTCGTTCCTCGCTCGCTGTGCTGCTCGTCAGTCCAGACACCGGCGGCCGACTCGCACGGCTGCGGAGCGCGTCAGCGCGTACAGCGCAAGGTCACCTTCATGCGGTTCTAGACGCGGAAGGTGACATTCCGCTGTATCTGCTGCGCTCACTGTGTCTGCTGCGCTCGCTCGCAGGCTCGTTCGCGCGGCTCGCGGCCGTTGAGCCGGTGTCTTCCCTCCTGCGCTGCTCGCTCGCTGCGCTGCTCGTCAGTCCAGACACCGGCGGCCGACTCGCACGGCTCCGGAGCGCGTCAGCCCTTACAGCGGAAGGTCACCTTGCGCTGTAAGGCGCGGGCGGGCTCGTCGGGCGGCGGTCAGTTGGCTCGGAAGGTCTTGCGGTAGGCGAGCGGCGCCACTCCGATCGACGCGCGCAGGTGCGTCCGCAGCGAGGCGGCCGTGCCAAGCCCGGCCTCGGCGGCCACCCGGTCCACCGGCAGGTCGGTGGTCTCAAGCAGGTGCCGAGCGTGCCGCACCCGCTGCTGAATCAGCCAGGTGCCGGGGGACAGGCCGGTCTCGGCCCGGAACCGCCGGCTGAACGTGCGCACGCTCATCTGGGCGTGGCCGGCCAGGTTCGCCAGTTCGAGCGGCTGGCCCAGCCGGCGCAGCGCCCAGGCCCTGGTCGGCGCGGTGCCGTCGGTGCCGTTCTCCGGCAGGTGCCGTTCGATGAACTGCGATTGCCCGCCGTCTCGCCACGGCGGCACGACGCAGAAGCGGGCGGTCCGGTTGGCCACCTCGCTGCCGTGGTCGGTGCGCACCAGGTGCAGGCACAGGTCCACCCCCGCGCCGAGTCCGGCCGAGGTCAGCACGTCACCGTCGTCGACGAACAGCACGTCCTCGTCCAGCAGCACCTTCGGGTAGAGCCGGCGGAACTCGTCGGCGTAGGCCCAGTGCGTGGTGGCCGGCCGCCCGTCCAGCAGCCCGGCCGCGGCCAACACGAACGCGCCGGTGCAGATCGAGACGATGCGGGTGCCCGGCCGAATAAGCGCGAACGCCTCGGCCAGGTCGTCCGGCAGGGTTCCGTGTTGGCGCGGCCCCTCGATCCGGGTGCCCGGCACGATCACCGTGTCCGCCTCGGCCAGCGCCTCCCGGCCGTGGTCGGGCAGCATCGTGTACCCGGCGACGACCCGGATCGGCCGCCGTTGCAGCCCACAGATGCGCACGTCGTAGAGCCGTTGGTCGTCCCTGTCGGTGCTCGACTGCAGGATCTGTGGCGCGATCGCCAGGTCGTAGCCGATCACGTCGCCAAGCGCGAGAACGGCCACCCGGTGCAGGGTCATGGCCAGATCCTTTCACATATTGTCAATCCGGCCACTCGTGCCCGTCCGGCCGGTGATCGAAGCTTCCAGGCGTGACCCAACTGGACCTCCGCCGCGCCCCGGGCCGGATCCGCCGGCCGCACCGCGCCTGGATCGTGGCCGCGGTGGCCTTCGTCACGTTGATCGGCGCGGCCGGGTTCCGCGCGGTGCCGAGCGTGCTGATCGACCCGCTGCACGACGAGTTCGGCTGGTCCCGCGCCACGATCTCCAGCGCGGTGTCCATCAACCTGGTGCTCTTCGGCCTGTTCTCGCCGTTCGCCGCGGCGCTGATGGACCGGGTCGGCATGCGCCGGGTGGTGTCCTGCGCGTTGCTCCTGGTGGCCGCCGGCTCCGGCCTGACCGTGTTCATGACCGCCAGCTGGCAGCTGCTGCTCTGCTGGGGCGTGTTGGTCGGCGTCGGTACCGGCTCGATGGCCATGGCGTTCGTGGCCACCGTGACCGGGCGCTGGTTCGTCCGGCACCGCGGCCTGGTCAGCGGGGTGCTGACCGCCGCGGGCGCCACCGGTCAGCTGATCTTCCTGCCGCTGGTCGCCGCGCTCGCCACCACGCACGGCTGGCGCACTCCGGCGATCGTGGTCGCCGTCGCGGCCGTCGCCGTTGTGCCGCTGGTGCTGGTCGGGCTGCGCGACTACCCGGCCGACGTCGGCACCACCGCGTACGGAGCGAGCCCGGCCGATCCGCCGCCGGTCCGCCCGGCCGCGGGCAGCAGCGTCGCCAGGGCACTGCGGATGCTCCGCGACGCGAGCCGCACCCCCACCTTCTGGCTGCTCGCCGGCGGCTTCGCGATCTGCGGAATGTCCACCAACGGCCTGATCGGCACGCATTTCGTGGCGGCCGCGCACGACCACGGCATGCCGCACACCACAGCGGCCTCGCTGCTCGCCCTGGTCGGCGTGTTCGACGTGGCCGGCACGATCCTCTCCGGCTGGCTCACCGACCGGATCGACCCCAGGGTCCTGCTCGGTGCCTACTACACGCTGCGCGGCCTGTCCCTCCTGGTCCTACCCGCGCTGCTTGGTCCGGACACCCAGCCGAGCACCTGGGTGTTCATCGTCTTCTACGGCCTGGACTGGATCGCCACGGTGCCGCCGACCGTGGCCCTGTGCCGCGAACGGTTCGGCGCCAACGGCCCGGTGGTCTTCGGCTGGGTGTTCGCCTCGCATCAGGTCGGTGCCGCCATCGCCGCGCTCGGCGCGGGCGTCATCCGGGACTCGCTCGGCGACTACCGGCTGGCCTTCTACCTCGCCGGGGCGCTGTGCGTGCTGGCCGCCCTGATGTCCATCTCCATCCCGGTCCGGCGAACAAAGCAAGCACCCGAAACATCGGGTTAACACGATCTCCCTACGCTTCGCGCATGGATCGCCAGCAAGAGTTCGTTCTGCGCACGCTCGAGGAGCGCGACATCCGGTTCGTCCGGCTGTGGTTCACCGACGTGCAGGGCTTTCTGAAGTCCGTGGCGGTGGCGCCGGCCGAGTTGGAGGGCGCGTTCGCCGAGGGCATCGGCTTCGACGGCTCGGCCATCGAGGGGTTCGCTCGGGTCTACGAGTCGGACATGGTGGCCCGACCCGATCCGGCCACCTTCCAGGTCCTGCCCTGGGAGACCCCGGAGGGCCACCACTACTCGGCCAGGATGTTCTGCGACATCGCCATGCCGGACGGCTCACCGTCCTGGGCGGACCCGCGGCACGTGCTGCGCCGGACCCTGTCCAGAGCCAGCGAGGCCGGGTTCACCTGCTATGTGCACCCGGAGATCGAGTTCTTCCTGCTCACCGAGCTGCCGGCGGACGGGCGCGAGCCGGTTCCCGCGGACAACGGCGGCTACTTCGACCAGGCCAGCCACGAGACGGCGACGCACTTCCGCCGGCACGCCATCGAGACGCTCGAGGCGATGGGCATCTCGGTGGAGTTCAGCCATCACGAGGGCGCGCCCGGCCAGCAGGAGATCGACCTGCGCTACGCCGACGCGCTGACCATGGCCGACAACGTGATGACCTTTCGGTACGTGGTCAAGGAGGTGGCCATCACCCAGGGCGTGCGGGCGTCGTTCATGCCGAAGCCGTTCACCGACCAGCCCGGCTCCGGCATGCACACCCACCTGAGCCTGTTCGAGGGCGACCGGAACTCGTTCTACGACAGCGCGGACCCGTACGAGCTGTCCGCGACCGGCAAGGCGTTCGTGGCCGGGCTGCTCAAGCACGCCAGGGAGATCTCGGCGGTGACCAACCAATGGGTGAACTCCTACAAGCGGCTGATCGTCGGGGGTGAGGCACCGACCGCGGTCTGTTGGGGCCACGCGAACCGGTCCGCGCTGGTCCGGGTGCCGATGTACTCCCCTGGCAAGGCGTCCTCACGGCGGGTGGAGATCCGCAGTCTCGACTCGGCCTGCAACCCCTACCTGGCGTTCGCGGTGATCCTGGCCGCCGGGCTCAAGGGGGTCGCGGAGGGCTACGAGCTACCGCCCGCGGCGGAGGACGACGTGTGGTCGCTCACCGACGCCGAGCGCCGCGCCGCCGGCTACGCCAACCTGCCGCAGAACCTTGGTGAGGCGCTGGCCGAGATGGAGAGCTCGGAGCTGCTCGCGGAGACCCTCGGCGAGCACGTGTTCGACTTCTTCCTGCGGAACAAGCGCACCGAGTGGGACGCCTACCGGCGCAGTGTCACCCCGCACGAGCTGCGCACCCTGCTGCCCATGCTCTGAGCAGCGGGGATCGCCGGCTGCCCAGGAATTGTCGGAGCGCTGCGCTAGCGTCGGTGGCATGTCGGAGCTTGCCTACCAGCTGGCCGCGCGGTACGTCGAGGTGAACGGCGATCACCCGATGACCTCGGCGGACGACGCGTATGTCCGGCGGCACTTCGTGACGCTGGACGAGCTGTGTCTCGGCCGGGACGAGACGCCGGACGTGGTGCGCGCGCACATGCTGGCCGGGCGGTTACCGCTGCCGAGCTACCTGTGCTCGGACGGGGCCGAGATGGTGCCGGCCGACCTGTTGGACCTGGCCGTCCGCGCCGGCGGAATACACCGGTTACCCGGCTGGTTTCAATCGATGTGGGTTGACCCCGCCGAGGCGGCGGAGGAGTGGGCCGCCTACCTGAGCGGCCGGTACGTCTGTCTCCGGTCGGTGCGGCCGGACACGATCATCCGCAAGGGACAGCTCATGGCGGCGATCAGGGAGGCGCTGGCCGAGCCGAAGCCGGAGTCCATGCTCTGGCTGGCCCGACTGCACATCCTGGTCGACGAGCTCGAGTCGGTGGAGCTTCCGTTCACCGGCTATGACCGGCTGCGGTTCGGTGGCCCGACCTCTCGGGACACTCTGATCGATGGGGTCAGAGCTCGTTTCTCACTCGATAATCAGCCGATCGTGAGCCCGGATCCGATGCCCGCGGTCTGCTGATCCGAGTCGGAAACCGGCTCTGACCAGCCGGTTTGACTTGGTCAAGGGCTGTGCCCTAGTTTTTCCCAAGCCACGTACCGCGCCGAACCTGCTGGGAGTAGCGACCCCGGCCCGATTCGGCGGGAAGCGAAGCCTCTGATAAGCTAATCAGTGGCTGGACTTCTTCCGGGCCGAGGGGGTTGACACCCCGATGCGGACCGGGTAGAGTGAACGGGTTGCCTGAGCAAGAGCCTCCCCCCGAGTGGGGCGCGGGCCCTGGCCAGTGCAAGGTAAGAGCTAAGTAACTGCGAGAAACTGCCCCTCTGATCACGCTCGATTTGGGCGTGTGATGGGTGTGCGTGTGTTGTTTGAGAACTCAACAGTGTGCCGAATGTGAGCTTGTAGATGTTTGGTTGAAACCCTTTGTGGGTTTCTTTGAGTTGGAGTCAGGTTTTTTTGGAGAGTTTGATCCTGGCTCAGGACGAACGCTGGCGGCGTGCTTAACACATGCAAGTCGAACGGGATCATCGCTTTCGGGTGGTGGTTTAGTGGCGAACGGGTGAGTAACACGTGGGTAATCTGCCCTGCACTC
>JBJMIG010000093.1:0-300031 GCA_045806965.1 Labedaea sp.
CAGCGGGCCGCCGTACGCGCCTCGGTGCAGGAGCGGCCCGCCGCGCCGGAGGTACCCGACGGGTTCGCCGACGACGTCCGGGCCGCGCTCTACGCCTCCAAGGTCGTCGCCTACGCCCAGGGCTTCGACCTGATCGTGGCCGGCGCACGGGAGTTCGACTGGGACATCGACCTCGGCGTGCCGGTGACCGGGATCGCCGAGGCCACCTTCGCCAGGGCGCTGTCCGCCCACCCGGAGCAGCGCGCCGCCGCCCGCGCCGTGCTGCCCGGGCCGAGCTCCGCCGTGCCGCTCGGCGATCGGGACACCTTCGTCGACGACGTGCGCAAGGCCCTGTACGCCTCCAAGGTGGTGGCCTACGCGCAGGGCTACGACCAGATGGCCGCGGCGAGCGCGGAGTACGGCTGGCAGATCGACCTCGGCGCGATGGCCACGATCTGGCGCGGCGGCTGCATCATCCGGGCCCGCTTCCTCGACCGCATCCGCGAGGCCTACGCCAACGCCCCCGAGTTGCCCAGCCTGCTGGTCGACCCGTACTTCGCCGACGCGGTGGCGCAGGGGCAGGACGCCTGGCGCCGGATCGTCGCGCATGCCGCCCAGGCCGGCATCCCCACCCCGGCGTTCAGCTCGTCGCTGGCCTACGAAGAAGGGCTGCGCGCCGAGCGGCGGCCGGCCGCGCAGATCCACGGACTGCGCGACTACTTCGGCGCGCACACCTACCGGCGGGTGGACCGGGACGGCAGCTTCCACACCATGTGGGGTGCGGACCGCAGAGAGGTCGACGCGTGATCACCGTCGGGGTGGACCTGGCCGCGGAGCCGGACACCACGGCCGTCGCGGTGCTGGAATGGCGGGCCAAGGGCGCCGAGTTGACCGCGCTCACGGTGCCGGCCGACGACGCCGCGGTGCTCCAGCTCGCGCAGGGTGCGGACAAGATCGGCATCGACTGCCCGCTCGGCTGGCCGGACGCCTTCGTCGAGTTCCTGTCCGCACACCGGGAACGCCGGGCCGACACGGCCAACCACGTGATGGGCGGGGAGTGGCGCCGCGGGTTGGCCAACCGGCTGACCGACCGGCTGGTGCGGGAGCAACTGAACATCATCCCGCTCAGCGTGGCCACCGACCGGATCGGACTGACCGCGATGCGCGCCGCCCGGCTGCAGAACCTGCTCGCCGAACGCGGCCACCCGATCGACCGGGCCGGCGCCGGGCTGATCGTCGAGGTCTACCCGGCCGCCGGGCTCAACTACTGGCAGCTCGATCACCGGCGGTACAAGGGCGGCAAACAGCGCAGCCGGCTCGGCGAGCTGGTGGACAGCCTGCTCAGGGCGGCGCCGTGGCTCACCCTGAGTGGGTACGAGCCGCTCTGCCGGCACAGCGACCACGCATTCGACGCGGTGGTCGCCGCATTGCTGGCCCGCGCTTCGGCTCTGCGTCTGGCGAGCATCCCGGGCACCGACGAGGAGCGGGCCGCGGCCGACACCGAGGGCTGGATCGCCCTGCCGACGGCGCCGCTCGCCGACCTCGCCCGGTAGTCCCGCGCTGACCCGAACTCGATGCGGATCGGGTTGTGGGTTGAGCGGGGTTGGGTTCACTGGACCTGGGTATTCCGCGACCAGACGGTCGTCGAGTCGGGCGGTGGACCATGGCGAGGGATCCGAGACAGGACGCACGCATGACGGCGGGCCGGCTGGTGACCATGGCCCGCGCCGGGGAATTGGACGCGGTGGCCGGTTCGCTCACCCTGCTCACCTTCGCCGGGCAGCGGCAGAACGAACGTCTGCGGCTCATCCTCGGCGCGCTGATCGAGGCGAACGCGTCGATGCTGATCCGTCGGGCCAACGCGATGGGGATGAACGGCACGTTCGGGGCGGACCTGCGCCAGGACGACGAGACCACGGTGGACATCGACCGGCTCGACCCGCCGGTACGGGCCACCGTGCGGGCGCTGCTCGCCCAGGTCAACGGTTGCCCGGACGACGCGGCCGACCAGGTCTCCCTGGCCCTCGCCGGGGACCAGCAGGCGTGTGTCAAGGTGATCGTGCTCGCCCTGCAGTGGACGCTCAACGCACTCGAGTGGTGCACCGACGACGCCCGCCCAGACTGGCTCGACCGCCAAGCAAGCTAGTCCCCATTCCCGCGAGTCTCGCGCTCAGGCAAGCGAGTCTCGCGCTCAGGCAAGCGAGTCTCGCGCTCAGGCAAGCGAGTCTCGCGCTCAGGCAACTGAGTTGCGCTCAGGCAACACCGCACGGCGCCCGTGCATGATCGCGGCGGGACGCGCGTTCCGCACATGGCAGGTTGCAACGACCGGTGGTGTCGCCCGGTTCGTCCGGTGCGCAACCATCAGCGCCGTGTCATCGCGCCGACCGCGAATGGTTCCGGAAGGAGGTGAACCGCCATGACCCTCCTTGATCTCCAAGGAATGGACGCTCCCGCCGGCGTAGGTGAGGGCACGAGCTCGTTGAGCATCGTGCTCTGCGAACCGAACGACGCGACCGGGTAACGGTGCCGAGGCGGCGGGGCCGGCACACGCGGCGGGTGAGTTCCAGATGATCGCGACCCGGCGCCGGCTCCGCCCGTCACGGCTCCCGAAAGCGGACCGTGACAGTGCCTTCGTCCACGCGGGTCCGGATCTGTTCCGCGAGTTGCGATGCCTGTTCTGCGGTCACAAAATCATGCAGCCTGAACGCCACCCATGCGGACGGCAGGGACAGCGCCAGCGACACCTGTTGGACCAACGGATGGTCGTGCAGCTCACGCCACCGCTCGCCGACCGGATGCTCCACGACGATGACGAACACGGCTGTCATCGTGTCCCACAGGACCATTGCCGTCAACGACGGTGCGGTGGCGGCGGAGCGGACCGCGCGGTCAGCCCGGGTCCGGCCAGACTCGCCGCTCGGCACAGCGCCAGGCACGCTGGTCGCCGCGCGGCGAATAACGCCTCAGTCGCTGGGTGCGGCGGAGCAGGGCACGCAGGGCCGGAAGGTCACCGGCGACCGCGCCGAGCGCCCTGGCCTGGATCAGCACGTTGCCGAACGCGGCGGCCTCGACCGGTCCGGCGACCACGCTCACCCCGCAGGCGTCCGCGGTGAGCTGACAGAGCAGCGAGTTGCGCGCCCCGCCACCCACCATGTGCACGGTTTCCACCTGCCGCCCGGTGAGCTCCCGCGCGGTGCGCAGCGCCCGCCGGTGGGCGAGCGCGAGGCTGTCCAGGATGCACCGGACGAACCCGGCCGGCGTTTCCGGTGCGGGCTGGCCGGTTGCCCGGCAGGCCCGCGCGATCCGTGCCGGCATGTCGCCAGGGGCAAGGAAGTCCGGATCGTCCGGGTCGACGAGCGCGGTGAACGGGGGCGCGTCCGCGGCCGCGCGCAGCACCGGCTCCAGCTCGATGTTCCAGCGGCGCAACGACTCCTGAAGCAACCACAGGCCCATCACGTTGCGCAGGTAGCGAACCGTGCCGTCCACCCCGAGCTCGTTGGTGAAGTTGGCCAGCCGGCTCGCCTCGGTGAGCACCGGAGCGTCCAGCTCCAGCCCGACCAGGGACCAGGTGCCACACGAGATGTAGGCGAACGCCGGTCCGTCGGCCGGCACGCCGACCACCGCGGACGCGGTGTCGTGCGAGGCGACGGCCAGCACCGGCACCGGTCCGGGCAACCCGGTCTGCTCGAGCACCTCCGGCGCCAGCTCACCGATCCGCTCCCCCGGCTGCCGCAGCGCAGGGAGCAGCTCGGGGTCGATTCCCGTGCGGCGGACCAGATCCACCGCCCAGTCCCGGGTGCGCACGTCAAGCAGCTGGGTGGTTGACGCGTTGGTCAGCTCGGCGCCGATGCTTCCGGTCAGCCAGTACGCCAGCAGGTCCGGGATGAGCAACAGCCGGCGCGCGGCGGCCAGTTGCGCACCGTCCAGCGCCGACGCCAGCTGATAGATCGTGTTGATGGGCAGGAACGCAAGCCCGGTGCTGGCATAGATCCGCTCGGCGCCCAGCGCGTCGGTCACCCGCTGCATCACCCCCGCGGTGCGGCCGTCCCGGTAGTGCACCGGGTTGCCGAGCAGCGCGCCCGAGGCGTCGAGCAGCCCGTAGTCCACACCCCATGAGTCGATGCCGACGCCGTCGAGCCGGCCCGCCGCCCGCAGTCCGTCCAGAACTCCTTGGTAGAGCCGGAGAATGTCCCAGTGCAGGGTGCCGCCGGCGCGCACCGGCACGTTGTCGAACCGGCGGAGCTCGGTCAGCTCGAGCCGGTCCGGAGCGACCTGGCCGAGCATCACCCGCCCGCTGGACGCGCCCAGATCGACCGCCGCGACGGTGACCATCAGCGCAGGAACGCCGCGGCCACCCCGGCGTCTACCGGAATGTGCAAACCGGTGGTGTGCGCCAACTCCCCGGCGGTCAGCACGAACACCGCGTCCGCCACGTGCTCGGGCAGCACCTCGAGGCCGAGCAGCGTTCGCCTGGCGTAGAACGCACCTAGCTGCTCCTCCGGCACGCCGTAGACCGCCGCGCGTTGCGCGCCCCAGCCCTTGGCGAAGATCCCGGAGCCCCGCACGACGGCGTCCGGGTTGACCCCGTTGACCCGGATTCCGTGCGCGCCAAGCTCGGCGGCGAGCAGCCGGACCTGGTGCGCCTGGTCCGCCTTCGCCGCGCCGTAGCCGATGTTGTTCGGCCCGGCGAAAACGCCGTTCTTGGACACGATGTAGACGATGTCGCCGCCCAAACCCTGGCCGGTCATCACCCTGGCGGCCGCGCGGGAGACCAGGAACGAGCCACGGGCCATGACGTCGTGCTGCACCTCCCAGTCCCGGACCGTGGTGTCCAGCAACGACTTCGAGATGGACAACCCGGCGTTGTTGACCACCAGGTCCACTCCGCCGAAGGCCAGCACGGCAGCCTGGAACGCGGCGTCCACGGCGTCCTCTTCGGACACGTCGAGCGGCACGGCGATCGCGGTGTCGGGGTCGCCGAGCTCCCCGGTCACCGTGGCCGCGGCGGACTCGTCGAGATCGGATACGGCCACGCACGCGCCTTCGGCGGCGAGCCGGTGCGCGATCGCCCGGCCGATCCCCGAGCCGGCGCCGGTCACCAGCGCGACCCGGCCGGCCAGCGGTTTCGGGTTGGGCAACCGACGCAGCTTCGCCTCCTCGAGCGCCCAGTACTCGATCCGAAACTTCTCCGCCTCCGGGATCGGGGCATAGCTGGAGACCGCCTCGGCGCCACGCATCACGTTGATCGCGTTGACGTAGAACTCCCCGGCCACCCTCGCGGTCTGCTTGTTCGCGCCGAAGCTGAACATCCCTGTCCCTGGCACCAGCACGATGGCCGGGTCCGCACCGCGCATCGGCGGCGTGTCCTGGCCGGCGTTCCGCTCGTAGTAAGCCCGATAGTCCTCCCGGTAGGCGGAATGCAGCTCGCGCAACCTGGCGAACACCGACTCGGGTGGAGCGTCCGCCGGCAGGTCGAGCACCAGCGGCCGGACCTTCGTGCGCAGAAAGTGGTCCGGGCACGAGGTGCCGAGCGCGGCCAGGGGGGCGAGCTTCTCCCTGGCGAGGAAGTCCAGCACCGCAGGAAGGTCGGTGTAGTGCCCGACCTGTCTGCGGTCGGTGGAGACAAGTCCGCGCAGCACCGGGAAGATCGCCGCGGCCCGGTCCCGGCGCAACGGCTGGGGCAGCGGCTCGAATCCGGGTCGCACCGAACCGAACGGCTCCGCGCGGCCGCGCCTGGCCAGGAACGCGGTGGCGTCGGCGATGATCGATCGCGAGTTCCGCTCGCACTCCTCGGCCGTAGCGCCCCACGCGGTGATGCCATGACCGCCGAGAATCACCCCGACGGCGTCCGGGTTCGCCGCCCGAATCGCCGCGATGTCGAGACCCAGCTGGAATCCCGGCCGGCGCCACGGCACCCAGCGGACCCGGCCACCGAAGCACTCCTTGGTCAGCGCCTCGCCGTCGGCCGCGGTGGCGAGCGCGATGCCGGCGTCCGGGTGCAGGTGGTCCACGTGCGGGTCGGGCAGCAACCCGTGCATGGCGGTGTCGATCGAGGGCGCCGCGCCTCCCCTGCCGTGCAGGCAGTAGTCCAGCGCGGCGACCATCTCGTCCTCCCGGTCCACCCCGGGGTAGGTGCCGGCCAGGGCTCGCAGCCGGTCCAGCCGCAGTACGGCCAGCCCGGGCTCGGTCAGCGTGCCGAGGTCGCCGCCGGAACCCTTGACCCACAGCAGATCCACCGGGCCACCGGTGACCGGATCGGTACCGGACGCCTTGGCCGAGGTGTTGCCGCCGGCGTAGTTGGTGTTGCGCGGATCGGCACCGAGCCGGTTGCTGCGGGCCAGCAGCGCGGCCACCTCCGGGTGCATCAGGCCCCCCAACCGGCCGCGGTGCCGCCGATCCGCTCGGCCGCGATCCGCTCCGCGTAGCCGGAGGCGGCGTAGGCGGCCAGCGGATCCGGGTCGAGGCCCTGCGCCGCACGCACCTCACGCAGCAGCGGCCGCACGTCGGTGTTGTAGGCGTCCATGACAATCCCGTTGGCGCCGAGAACATCCCCGGCGCGTTGGGCGTGTGCCAGTGCGGACGAGTCGATCAGCAACGCCTTCGCGGTCGCCTCCTGCACGTTCATCACCGAGCGTATCTGCCCGGGGATCTTGGGCTCGATGTTGTGGCACTGGTCCAGCATGAACGCGATGCCGGCGTCCGGGTGGTGCCCACCGGCCCGCACCACCTCGGCCATGATCCGGAACAGTTGGAACGGGTCCGCGGCGCCGACCATCAGGTCGTCGTCGGCGTAGAACCGCGAGTTGAAGTCGAACCCACCGAGCTTTCCCTTGCGCAACAGGAAGGCGACGATGAACTCGATGTTGGTGCCCGGTGCGTGGTGGCCGGTGTCCACCACCACCGCCGCCTTGGGCCCCAACTCGACGCAGTGCGCGTACGCGGTGCCCCAGTCGGGCACGTCCATCGTGTAGAAGGCCGGCTCGAACAGCTTGTACTCCAACAGCATCCGCTGCCCGTCGGCGAGCCGGTCGGCCACCGCGCGCAACGCTTCGGCCAGCCGGTCCTGCCGCGCGGCGATGTCGTCCTGACCCGGATAGTTCGTGCCGTCGGAGAACCAGAGCTTCAGGTCCGCGGATCCGGTCTGGTCCATGATGTCCACGCACTCGAGCAGGTGGTCCAGGGCCTTGCGGCGCACCGCCGGATCCGGGTTGGTCACGCTGCCCAGCATGTAGTCGTTGTCCTGGAACACGTTGGCGTTGATCGCACCGATCCGCAGGCCGAGATCCGCGGCCTGCCGGCCGAGTGCGGCGTAGTCGTCCACCGCGTCCCACGGTATGTGCAGCGCGACCGAGCCGGCCACCCCGGTGACCGCGTGTACCTGCGCCGCGTCGGCGATCTTCTCCTGCGGCGTGCGGGGCACCCCGGCCTGCGGGAACACCTTGAACCGGGTGCCCGAGTTGCCGAACGCCCAGGACGGCAGCTCGATGTGCTGCGCCCGCAGGGCCGAGGCGACCGCGTCGAGGTCAGGCATGGCCCGTCCCCTCCCTTATCTGGTCCTCGAGATGGAAAACCTCTTCAAGGACAAGGAATCCCTCGTCCGGACGGCGCCCTTCCAAATCGGTGAAGAAGGGCGCCATCTCGGCCTGCCACCGTGCGTTCACCTCGGTTCGAGCCATCGCCGCACGGGCCGCGTCGAGATCGGCGCACTCCACGTAGCCGACCAGCAGCCCGTCCGGCCGCAGGAACAGCGAGTAGTTCCGCCAGCCGGTGTGGTGCAACGCGCGCAACATGTCCGGCCACACCCGGGCGTGCCGGGCGCGGTACTCGTCGATCAGGTCGGCTCGGACCCTGAGGAGAAAGCAGTAGCGGCGCACGGTCCCTCAGAAGTTGAAGCTGTCGATGTTCTGCGCGGTGAACTCCTGCGGCGGGCCGACCGTGACCAGCCCCTTGTCCTCGACGGCGTACTTCTTGCCGCCTGCCTCGAAGCCCTTCGCGATGTCGATGCCGCTGGCCACGTCGGCGGCCGCGTACACCCCGAGGTAGCCGAGCATCGCCGGATCCCACAGCCCGAACGTCTTCACCGTGCCGTCCTTGACGTAGGCCTTCATCTGGCTGGGCAGGCCGAGCCCGGTCAGCGCCACCTTGCCCTTGTACTGCGAACCGCTCAGGTACTGCCCGGCGGCGGCGATGCCGACCGTGGTCGGCGAGATGATGCCCTTGAGGTTGGGGTGCGACTGGAGCAGCCCGGACGCCTTCTCCGCGGACTTCGCCGCGTCGTCGTCGCCGTAGACCGTGTCAACCAGCTTGAGCTGCGGGTAGTTGGTCAGTTCCTGCTTCATCACGGCGATCCAGGCGTTCTGGTTCTCCGCGGTGGCGGCCGCGGACAGGATGGCGATCTCGCCGCCGGCCGAGCCGATCGCGTCGGAGATCCACTTGAGCTGCGCCTTGCCGACCAGGTCGGTGGTGGTCGGGCGGATCATCGCCGAGCGGGCCGACGGATCGGCGACGTCGGCGTCATAGGTGATCACGGTGATGCCGGCGCTCTTGGCCTGCTTCAGCGCGGGCACCACGGAGTTGGCGTCCGCGGCGGAGATCACCAGCGCGTTGTACTGCTGCTGGATCACCGTGTTGATGAACTGCACCTGAGCCGAGCCGCTCGCCTCGGTCGGGCCGACCTGGTCGCACTGCGCGGCCAGTTCCTGGCACGCCTTCTTGGCTCCGGCGTAGGCCGCGTCGAAGTACGGGATGTTCACCGCCTTGGGCAACACCGCGATCTTGAGGCCGCTCTTGACCCCGCCGCCGCTCGACGCGGGCGCACCACCACCACCACTGCCGCCGCCACTGTCGTCGGCGCAGGAGGTCAGGGAGATGAGGACGGCTGCCGCTGCGGCGAGCGCGCCAAGGAATCGGGTTCGCATGGCAACTCCTTACTAATCAAGGGTTTTCTTCGCCGGGGTAGGGCGGCGATGACGGCTGGTACGACGACCGAGGCGAGCAGCAGCCCACCGGTGATGATGTTGAGCGCGTTCGGCGGAACCTTCTGCAGCAGGAGCAGCGAACGCAGCGCGCCGAGGAACAGCACGGCGCAGATCACTCCCCACATCGTGCCGGCGCCCCCGAAGATGCTGACCCCGCCGAACAGCACCGCCGCGATCACCAACAGCTCGAACCCCACCGCCCCATCCGGTCGGGAGCTGGCGAACCGCATGGTGTAGACCACGCCGGCCAGCGCGCTGAACACGCCGCTGAGCAGGAACAGCCGGCGCTTCACCCGGGCCACCGGGATTCCGGCGAACATGGCCGCCTCCGCGCTCTGTCCGATCGCGACGATCCAGCGGCCGCTCCTGGTGGCGTGCAGCAGCACCGTGAAGGCGATCGCGCAGACCAGCAGCAGCGGTGCCAGGTAAGGAATGTAGGTGTGCGGGAAGCGCCCGGAGCCGAGCCTGGTCCAGCTCTCCGGGTAGGAGGCCACCGGTTCGTCACCGAGCAGCGCCCAGCACAGGCCACGGAACAGCGCCAGCGTGCCGATGGTGACCGCGAGCGATGGCAGCCCAAGCGAGGTGATCAACAGTCCGTTGACCGCACCGCAGACCAGCCCGGTGACCAGCGCCAGCAGCACCGCGAACCAGATCGGCACCCCGTGCGCGAAGGCCCAACCGAGCACGCAGCTGGCCAGCGCCGCGGTGGACGCCACGGACAGGTCGATCTCGCCGGTCATGATCACCAGGGTCATCGCGAACGCGATCAGCATGATCTCGCCGATGTCCTGCACGACGAAGGCGAGGTTGCCGCCCCGGCCGAACCGCGGCTCCACCCGGGTGCCGACCACGATGGTCAGCACCAGCAGCAGCGGCACGAGCTTGTCCCAGGTCAGCCGGGCGCCGATGGCCCTGATCACGTCGGCACCTCCTGGACCTCGGTGGTCTGCCGCAACCGCCGGTCGTTGATCACCTTGTCCACCGCGATGGCCAGCAGCAGCAACGCGCCGTTGACCGCCTGCTGCCAGAACTCGGGCACGGACAGCGCGCTCAGCGCGACCCCGATGGTCTTCAGCAGCGCGGCGCCGAGCAGCGCGCCGGCCACGGTGCCGACCCCGCCGGTGATGGCCACGCCACCCACCACGCAGGCGGCCACCACGGGTAACTCGTAACCGGCGCCGGCATTGGCGTCCACCCCGCCGAACCGGGCCAGGTAGAGCGCGCCGGCCAGCCCGGCGGACGCGCCGGACACCACGAACGCGAGTACTTCCCGGCGCCAGACCGGAATGCCGGCCAGCCGCGCGGCCGGGCCGTTGCTGCCGATCGCGTACAGGTCGCGTCCACTTCGGACGGTGCGCAGGAACCAGGTGCCGGCCAGACCGGCGAGCAGGCACAGCCACATCAGGTACGGGATGCCGAGCACCGATTCGCGGCCGAACGCGACCACCGTGCCGGGCAGTTGGTCGGCGTTGATCCGGTGCGGCCCCACCACGACCGCCTGCACGCCCTTCACCACGTAGAGGGTGCCGAGCGTGACCACCAGCGCGGGCAGTCGCAGGAACGCCACCAGCGCACCGTTGAGCACGCCGACCGCGACGCCGACCACCAGCCCGATCCCGAGGACGGTGAGCACGCCACCGTCCGCGTGGCCACGCACCGCCGTCGCCGCGAAGTAGGCGGCCAACCCGAGCGTGGAACCGACCGAGAGGTCGACGTGCCGCATCACGATCACGAACGTCTGGCCGACCGCGACCAGGGCGGTGATCGCGACGGCCACCATCAGGTCGGTGCGCCCCTGCGCGGAGAGGAACCGCGGGTTCGCCCCGGTGGTGCCGGCCACCACGACCAGCAGCGCGAGCGCGACCGGTACCTCGCGGGCGGCCAGCAGCCGGCGGGGGGCGGTCATGACTGGTCCGCCTCCCCGGAATTCACTACTGTGGCCGGGTTGAGGGCGGAAAGGTGCTGGTTGGCCACGTACCTGTGGCCGGCTTGCGTCACGTTCCCCTGAGGTGCGGTTGGCAGACCCATGACCCGATCCGAGCGCGGGGTTGACACAAGGGGTGTCATGACACCACCTCCTGCCCGGTGGCGGCGAGCATCACCCGCTCCTGGGAGGCCTCCGCCCTGGACAGCTCGGCGACCAGTCGGCCTTCGCGCATCACCAGCACCCGGTCGGCCATGCCGAGCACCTCGGGCAGCTCGCTGCTGATCATCAGCACGGCCAGCCCATCGGCGGCCCGCTGGGAGAGCAGCCGGTGCACCTCGGCCTTGGTGCCGACGTCGATGCCGCGGGTCGGCTCGTCGATCACCAGCAGCCGCGGCTCGGTGGCCAGCCACTTGGCCAGCACCACCTTCTGCTGGTTGCCCCCGGAGAGCTGCTCGACCGGCTGCTCGAGGCCGGAGCCACGCAGCCGCAGCCGCTGTGCCCAGGTGTCCGCGACGGCCCGCTCGGCTCCGGGATGGACCAAGCCGAACCGGCGCAGCCTGCCGAGCACGACGACCGCGCTGTTGCGGGCCACGGAAGCCGGCATGAACAGGCCCTGCGCCCGGCGGTCCTCCGGCACCAGGGCGATGCCGAGAGCCAGCGCGGCGCGCGGGTCGCCCGGCGCCAGCGGCGCGCCGCCGACGTGCACGGTGCCGGTGTCGTAGCGGTCGATGCCGAACACCGCCCGGACCACTTCGGTGCGCCCGGAGCCGACCAGGCCGGCGAGCGCGACGATCTCGCCGCGCCGGACGGTGAACGAGATGTCCGCGAAGACCCCCGCCCGGCCGAGGCCCGCCACCTCCAGCAGTACCTCGCCGGGCTCGCTCGGCACCTTGGGGAACATCTCGGTGAGCTCCCGACCGACCATCCAGCGCACCACCTCGGCCGGCGTGGTCGCGCCGATCTCGGCCTCGGCCACGGTGGCGCCGTCGCGCAGCACGGTGACCCGGTCGCACAGCGCGAATGCCTCGTCGAGCCGGTGGCTGACGAACACCACCGCGGCGCCCCGGTCCCGCAGCCGGCGGGCCACCGCGAGCAGCCGTTGCGCCTCGGTGGCGGACAGCGCCGCGGTCGGCTCGTCCATCACGATCACCGTGGCCTCGGTGGAGAGCGCCTTGACGATCTCGACGAGCTGCTGGTCGGCGATGGACAGCCCGGCGGCGCGGCGGGCCGGGTCGAGGTAGACGCCGAGCCGGTCGAACAGCTCGAGGGTTCGTTCGCGCATCCCGGCCCAGTCCACCCGGCCGCGGCGCAGCGGCTGGCGGCCGACGAACACGTTCTCCGCGATGGTCAGGTCGGGGAACAGGTTCGGCTCCTGGTAGATCACCGCGACGCCCTGCTCCCTGGCGCGCCTAGGACTACCCTGCTCGAACGCGGCACCGGCGAAGGTGATCTCGCCCGCGTCCAGCCGGTGCACCCCGGCGAGGGTCTTGAGCAGGGTGGACTTGCCGGCACCGTTCTCCCCGAGCAGGCCGTGGATCTCCGCCGCGCGCAGCGCCAGATCCGCCCCGGCGAGCGCCACCACCCCACCGAACTGCTTGCGCGCACCGCGCACGGTGAGCATCGGCTCGATCATCGGTGGCCTCGCCTTTAAACGTTTCAATCGGGTTCGGGACACCCTGCCTGGACCGGATCGTGGTGTCAAGACCGCGCTTTCGTCCTGCTCGTCAATGAGCCGCTCAGCGGCTATGGTCGGCCCGAACCCGTCGTGGATTGTTACGTTTCACTGGCCCGTGGGAGCGCTCCGTGACCGCCAGCTCGGTCGGCATCAAGGACGTCGCGCTGCGTGCCGGCGTCTCCCTTGGCACCGTGTCGAACGTGCTGAACAACCCGTCCGTGGTCAGCCCGGCGACCAGGGCGCGGGTGGAGCAGGCCATCGGCGAGCTCGGCTACGTGCGCAACGAGTCGGCCCGTCAGCTGCGCGCCGGACACAGCCGCACCCTGGCCTATGTGGTGCTGGACGCGTCCAACCCGTTCTTCACCGACGTGGCCCGGGGTGCCCAGCAGGTGGCCGAGGAGGCCGGGTTCGGTCTCTACCTGTGCAACAGCAACCAGGAGCCGACCGTCGAGCACCGCTATCTCGACCTGCTGGTCGAGCAGCGGGTGCGGGGGGTGCTGATCACCCCGATCGACCCGGACGGCGGCCGGCTGGCGCACCTGCCCGAGCGCGGCATCCCACTGGTCCTGGTGGACCGCTCGACCGACTCCGGCGCCTGCTCGGTGTCGGTGGACGACGTGGCCGGCGGCGCACTCGCCGCCCGGCACCTGCTCGAGCACGGCCACCGGCGGCTCGTCTACGTCGGCGGACCCGCGACGCTGCCCCAGGTCCGAGACCGGCACGAAGGCGCGCGGCGGGTGGTCGCCGCCGCGGGCCTGCCGGAGGACGCGCTGGTCAGCGTGCCGACCGAGGCGATGACGGTGGCCGACGGGCGGCGCGCCGGCCAGCTGGTGCTCGCCGGGCCGGCCGCAACCCGCCCCACCGCCGTGTTCTGCGCCAACGACCTGCTCGCCCTGGGATTCCTCCAGGAGATGACCAGGCAGGGGGTCGACGTGCCGGACCGGATGGCCATCGTCGGCTACGACGACATCGAGTTCGCCGAGGCGGCGGCGGTGCCGCTCACGTCGGTGCGCCAGCCCCGCGAACAGCTCGGCCGCACCGCCGCGCAGCTACTGCTCGAGGAGGCGGAGCCGGTTCCCGGACACGTGCACCGGCAGGTCCAGTTCCAGCCCGAGCTGATCGTCCGCGCCTCAACCGCCGGGTTCACGGCAACGCCGTGACCGGGCCGTGTGCCGGCTAACGCGACAAGAGGAATTGTGCGCCGTATTCGACGGCGGCTTTGGCCTCCGGCACTTTCTTGGCGCCGAGCCCCTGAAATCCGTGAATCTGCCCGGGCCAGATCTGTACTTCGCACCGAGCGCCGGCACCGAGCATTGCCGCACCGAGCAGTTCGGCCTCACCGGCCAGACATTCGAGACCACCGGTTTGCACGAGGACCGGCGGCCAGTCGCTCATGTCGGCGGCCAACAGGTTCAACCGCGAATCGGACAGCGGAGTGTCCCGGACATAAGCCCGGTTGGCCCTTTCGATGAAGTGCGGCGAGCAGAAGGGGTCCGGGCGGAGGGCATCACACCGGTGCGCCGACGCGGTGCTGAGATCCAGCACCGGGGACAGCAGCAGGGCCGCGGACGGCATGGGGAGCCCATCCCGGGCGAGATCGCCGAGCAGCCCGACGACCAGCGTTCCTCCGGCCGAGATCCCGCCGACCCGAATGCGGTCCGGATCGAACCCCTCGTGCAGCAGGGCCAGGTAGGCGTCGAGCACGTCGTCGGCGGCCGCGGGGAAGGGATGCTCGGGCGCGAGCCGGTAGCGCGGCAGGAACACCGGCAGTCCGGACCGTTCCGAGTAGCCGGCCGCCAACCCCTGGTCCAGCTTGGGCGACCCGGTGACGAACCCGCCGCCGTGCACCCACATCAGGACGCCGACGGCGGCGTCGGCGCCGTGCGCGGTCACCAGTCGGCCCCGCACGCGCTCACCGTAGGAGACCGGCCCGGCCGCGCCGCCCGGCGGCGGCCGGACGGTGAGCGCGATGGTGGACATCATCAGCCGCATGAGCCGTAAGCTCATTCCATGGGCTTTGGTACGGTTCTGGAACTTTCGGTTGTGCGCGGTTCGGTCGCGCAGCCGCACGCTTTCTTGGCTCGGCTCGGCCGGTATGGGGCTGGGCGCAAAGCCGGCGAAGTCGTTCATGGCCGCCTCCCCTGGCAACGTGGCGTGAACCAAGGATACTAACCGTGCGGTCAAAAAATCAACCGAGTGGTGAAAATGACCAGCGAACGTTCGTCGACAAAGCCCGGCGGGCGCAGCTCGTGCGTTGTGCGATCGACGCGATAGACGCGGTCGGCTACCACCGGGCGTCCCTGGCCGAGATCGCCAAGCGGGCCGGGATAACCAAGGGCGCGATCTTCTACCACTTCGCGAACCGGGACGAGCTGATCGAAGCCGTGTTCACCGAAGTGGTGACCGCGGGCGCGAACTTCATGTTGCCCCGGATACAGGCCGCCGGAACCCCGCGCGAGCAGTTGCGTGCCTACGTCACGGCCTTCGTCGAGGCGCTCGGTGTCGACCCGAAGGCGATCCGGGTGCTCTACCTCCTCGGCCAGCATCACACCGACGACCAGGGCCACCCCCGCTTCGCGCACGACGCCGCACTGCAGGAGGCGGCCCTGGCGGTCTACGAGGACATCCTTCGCCGCGGCCAGGAATGCGGCGACTTCGGTCAGTTCAACATCCGCTCGATGGCCATGATGATGCGCGCCACCCTCGAAGCCATTCCGGTCTACCTCATCGCGTACGACACTCTCGACCTCCACGCGTATCGCGACGACCTGATCACCTTTTTCGAACGCGCCTGCGCGGGCCGGTGACCGAGCCGCCGGTGCGATACAGCGCACGGTGACATTGCGCGGTGCGCAGCGGAGCAATGTCACCTTGCGCTGCAACCGCCGGGCGCTCGATGCTGGTGTGCGGACAGCGGCCCGTCATCACACGGTCAACACGGTCAACACGGAGGAACTTGATGCAGACTCGCCGGATCGGTGCTGTGCAGGTTGGCGCGATCGGGCTCGGCGGCATGCCGATGTCCATCGAGGGTCGGCCGGATGAGGCACGGTCGATCGCCACGATCCACGCGGCGCTCGACGCCGGGGTCACGTTGATCGACACCGCCGACGCCTACCACCGCGACGCCGACGAGGTCGGCCACAACGAGTCGTTGATCGCCCGCGCCCTCACCGGCTACGGCGGCGACACCTCCGATGTCCTGGTCGCCACCAAGGGTGGGCACTTACGGCCCGGTGACGGCTCCTGGACGCTTGACGGCCGGCCGGAGTACCTCAAGCGGGCCTGCGACGCCTCACTCAAGCGGCTGGGCGTGGACGCCATCGGGCTGTACCAGTTCCACCGGCCCGATCCCCGGGTGCCGTACGCGGAGTCCGTCGGGGCGATCCGGGACCTGCTGGACGCCGGCAAGATCAGGCTCGCCGGGATCTCCAACGCCGATCCCGGCCAGATCCGGCTGGCCGGCGACATCCTTGGCGGGCGGCTGGCCAGCGTGCAGAACCAGTTCTCGCCGGCATTTCGGTCCAGCGAGCCGGAGTTGGCGCTGTGTACCGAGCTGGACATCGCGTTCCTGCCGTGGAGCCCGCTCGGCGGAATCGGCGGTGCCGGCCGGCTCGGCGCGCGGTTCAGCGCGTTCGCCGAGGTGGGCAAGGCGCACGAGGCCAGCCCGCAACAGGTGTGCCTGGCCTGGCTGCTGGCCAAGTCCCCGGTGGTGATTCCCATCCCCGGCTCCTCGCGGCCGGAGACGATCCGCGACTCGGCCAAGGCCAGCGACCTGCGGCTCTCCGCTGACGACCTGGCCCGGCTCGACGCCGCGTAGGCGTACTCGACACGGGGTGACAACTACTCCACCGTGACGCGGTCCGGTTACGCATGGTAGGAGGATCGCTGGGATACCGACCGCCCGATGGGGGCACGATGGGTGAAGTGCGTCCACCGGGGCCGTGGAGCGTGCATCATGGGAGATCGAGGGCAGGTATCCGCACCCAGAGGGAGTGAACGCGTGCACGTCGACCAGTGGCTCGAGGCCATTCCACCGCTGCTGGTGTACGTGCTGGTCGGCGTCGTGATCGGGCTGGAGAGCCTCGGCGTCCCCCTGCCGGGGGAGATCGTGCTCGTCTCGGCGGCGCTGCTGCCCTCGCAGCACGACGCGCTCAACCCGTGGTGGATCGCGGTCTTCGCCAGCGTCGGCGCGATCGTCGGCGACAGCATCGGCTACCTGATCGGCAGCAAGGGCGGGGACCGGCTCTTCGCCTGGGCCGGCCGGAAGTTCCCCAAGCACTTCGGGCCGGGGCACGTCGCCAAGGCCAAGCAGTTCTTCGACCGCTACGGCATGTGGGCGGTCTTCTTCGGTCGGTTCGTGGCGTTGCTGCGCATCCTGTCCGGACCGCTGGCCGGCTCCCTGCACATGCGCTACGGCCGATTCCTGATCGCGAACGCGCTCGGCGGCATCGCCTGGGCCTTCGGCACCACGTTCGCCGTCTACACCCTGGGCCTGATCGCCGAGAAGTGGCTGTCCCGGTTCTCCTGGATCGGCCTCGCCGTCGCGGTGGCCGGCGGCCTCGTGGTCACCATCGTGATCAAGCGGCGGATCGCCCGCTCCATCGACGCGGACGACGCGGCGGAACTGACCACCATCAACTCCTGAGCCGCGGACCGGCCCGGGTGCCGGGCCGACCGCCTACGGTGAAGGGGTGCTGACCCCCATGCCTCGTTCCTGGCGCTGCACCCGGTGATCGGGATGGAGGAATGGTCGGATGTCCATGCCGGGTAGCCGGGCGCGCCTCGATTGGACGGCCCGGATCGGCCGCCGCCGGAAGGAGAGCGCCGGCGACGAGCTGATCCTGCCTGAGCCGCAAGGTTTGCGTGCGCTGCCCGGGCGCGGTCAGGTGACGCTGGACTGGCAGCCGGTGCCGGGCGCGATCGGCTACCTGGTGCTCAGGGCCGACGACGTGAACGGCCCGTATCCGGTGATCGACCACCGGGGCGGGGACGTGCTCGCCGTGCCGCACCCGCCGTATGCCGACTCCACCGGGGAACCGGGAAGGAGCTACCACTACGCGGTCGCGGCGATAGCCGACGTGAACCGGCCCGGCCGGCGTTGCGAGCCGGTCACCGCGTCGTCCACTGTGGACGAACCGGGCAACGCCCCGGATCCAGCCGTGCGGGTCGCGGTTCGCGCCGAGGCGGTGGTCGGGCCGCTGCGCCGGCCGTGGCAGGCGGCGATCGGCTCGGAGCACCTGAGCCACCTGCTGTGCACGGACACCAGCGGCGGGCGGCCGATCGGCGCCGAACTGACCGAGGCGCTGGCCGTCGCGCACACCGAGCTGGGGGTGCGAACCGTGCGCGCGCACGGCATCCTCTGCGACGACCTCGGCGTGTACCGCGAGGTCGACGGGGAGCCGGAGTACGACTTCACCGGCATCGACCGGGTCTACGACCTGGTGCGCGAGCAGGGCTTGCGGCCGGTCGTCGAGCTCTCCTACATGCCACGCGACCTGGCTCGGGAGCCGGACAAGACGGCGTTCGAGTACCGGGCGATCGTGTCCCCGCCCAAGGACATCGACCGTTGGGCCGACCTGGTCACCGCGCTGGTCCGGCACCTGGCCGACCGCTACGGGCTCGACGAGGTGCGCGAACACTGGGCGTTCGAGGTGTGGAACGAGGCGAACCTCGAGGTGTTCTGGTCCGGCACCAAGGAGGAGCACTTCCAGTTCTACGACCGCACCGCGCGGGCGGTGAAGGCGGTCGACGCCGGGCTGCGCGTCGGAGGCCCGGCGTCCGCCGCCGCGGGCTGGATCGGCGACCTGCTCGAGCATCTGGACGCCTCCGGCGCGCCGATCGACTTCCTGTCCACGCACACCTACGGCAGCCCGCCGCTCGACCTGCGCCCGCTCGCCGAGCGGCACGGCCGGCCCGGCCTCAGTCTACTGTGGACGGAGTGGGGAACCACGCCGACCCATTTCAACCCGGTGGGCGATGACGCGTTCGCAGCGGCCTTCCTGTTGCGCGGCATGCGATCCGCGGCCGGGCGGATCGACGCGCTCACGCATTGGGTGCTCTCCGACCACTTCGAGGAACTCGGCCGCCCGCCGCGACTGTTCCACGGCGGGTTCGGCCTGCTCACGGTCGGAAACCTGCGCAAGCCCCGGTACTGGGCACTCGCGCTGGCCCAGCGGCTGGGTACCGAGGAACTCGCCGTGGAGCTGACCGGGGACGGCGCGGGCGGACTGGTCGAGGCTTGGGCCGCCCGCGACGCGGACGGCACGGTCGGCGTGCTGGTCTGGAACCTGGGGCTGTACCAGGACGCGGCCGGCGGTGCGGCGGCGCTGCGCCGCGCGGTCGAGCTGCGCATCGACGGGCTGGCGCCGAACACCTACCGGCTGCGGCACTTCCGGGTGGACCGCGACCACTCCAACATCCAGCGGGTCTGGGAGCGGCTCGGCGGCGGGGACTGGCCGACCGAGGCGCAGTGGTCCATCCTGCGCGAGGCCGACGTGCTCGAGGAATGGCGCCCGGAGCGGCAGTTCGTGCTGGTGAACGGCGCCGTGGTCGAAGACTTCCCGCTGCCCATGCCCGGCGTGTCGTACCTGGAGCTGCGCCCGTAGGCGTCCCGCATGAAGGTGACCCTGCGCTCTACCGGCACACGGAGCTGCCAAGCCGCGCGCCGGCCGGCCGGCCGCGAGCCGCCCGGGCGAGCAACGCCGAGGGCGGGCAGTTACCCGCGCAGCCGGGGGCGGCGGCGGGAGCCGCGGAGCCGGCCGGTGGCGCGCAGGTGGTCCACGAACGCGGCGACGTCGGCGGCGGCATCACCCGCTGGTTTAGCTCGGGCCTGGGCATACTGCGCGAACAGGTCCGGCAGCCGGGCCCCGAGGGCCTCGGCCACCGCCGGGGCGTGCCGGGCGACGGCGGTGGCGCGCTTGGCGGTGAGCGCCGAGCGGGCGACGGCCACCCGCTCCCGATCGAACCGGGGTGGCGGCTCGGTGCGCCCGACCAGCGCGTCGGCGAGGCGGTGCTGGGCGGCGTCGAGATCCGCCCGACCCCCGGGCGAAACCGCTGGCGCGCACGGAACCGGCCGCGTGTCGGGGAGCCGCAGCCTCGGCGCGGCGCCGGTACCGGCCTCGGCCCGGCCGACGGCGGAGCGGATCGCGGCGAGCTCGGCCCGCAGCACCGAGGCGGCCGGGTAGTGGCCGTCGCGTTCGAGCAGGACCGCGGGCGGGGTGGCGCGGGCGGCCAACTCGGCGAGCAGCGTCAGGACCGGCTCGCCGACCGGATGGGTGTGGGTGTCGTGCCAGACGCCACCGCGCAGCATGCCGCCGGCCACGTGCACATAGCCGATCCGGTCCAGTGGCAGGGCGTCGAGCACCGCGACCGGGTCGGTGCCGAAGTTCACCGCGGAGCTGTACAGGTTCGCCACGTCCAGCAACAGCAGGGCACCCGTGCGGTCGAGCAGCTCGCTGAGGAACTCCGCCTCGGTCAGCTCGTCCTCCGGCCAGGCGAGCACCGCGGCGACGTGCTCGAGGGCGAGCGGCACGCCGAGCGCGTCCTGCGCGATCCGCACGTTCTCCACCAGCACGTCCAGGCTGGGTCGGGTGCGCGGGACCGGCAGCAGGTGCCCGGCGTCGCGCCCGTGCGACCGGACGAACGCGATGTGCTCGCTCACCAGCGGGGCGCCCAGCGCCTCGGCGCACTCGGCGAGCCGACGGAGCCGGGCCGCCTCCGGTCGCCCGGCGCCGCCGAGGGAGAGCGAGACGCCGTGCGGCACAACCGGAATCCCCCTGGCCCGGAGCGCGACGATGGAATCCGGCAGCCGGTCTGGCCGCAGTTGCTCGGCGATCACCTCGACGAACTCGACGCCGGGCAGCCGCTCGACGGTCAGGTCGATCTCCGGCCGCCAGCCGATGCCGACCGCGGGGCCGGCCTCCTGGCCGGCCGGCGCCGGCCCGTTCATCCCCCGCACCCGCCACCTCCGCCGCCGCATCCGCCGCCACCTCCGCCGCCGCAGCCGCTGCTGCCGCCGCCGCAGCCCGCATCAACGCTGTAGGCCTCGGAGAAGCCGTCGGCGGACGAGGTCCGGGTGGACAGGGCCATCCTCAGCGTGGGATCCGCGATCGCGCCGTAGCCGAACACGGCCACCCCGACCAGCTCGAAGTCCCGATTGACGCGGCCGGTGAACCGGTACTGCCGGTCGAGCGCCCGCAGCGCCGCCCGGCCTACCGGGGAGCGCCTGCGGTGCGCGGCGTGCCGGACCACCAGCACTCCGATCATTACCAGCAACGAGACGCCGAGCAACACGACGAGCGTCTGCACCGGCCGGTGCAGGCGCATGCCGTTGAGCACGCGGGCCACCCCGACGGCGAGGACCGCCACCGGCAGCAGGCCCACCAGCCAACAGGTCAGCCCCCTGCCCCCGGCCAGCACCAGGCCCCGGGCGCGCACCTGCTCGGCGACCGCACGCAGCGCCGGATCCCGGCGCAGCCGCCGGTGCACCGCCGACTGCGACGTGTGCTGGCCGACCGCCCGGCACACCGCCGACTCGATCGGCCCGGTCCAACCGGGGTGGGCGACCGTGGTCAACCGGCCGTCCCTGGCCACGAGCAACTGGTCCCGCAACGCCATCCCGGCGATGGCGGTGTCCACCAGTCGCGGCCGGCCGCCGGCCAGGTAGGCCGCCTCGTACACGTCGAGCCGAACGTCAGCGCCGACGCCCCGAGCGCCGACCCGGGACAGCAGCGCCTGGATCACGAACATCAGCACCAGCGCGGCCAGGAACCCCACCGCATAGAGCTCGACGAACTGCGGACCCGACAGGCCCCACGGTTGGTCCATGTTCCCTCCCCCGCTCACCCGACTGTGCCCCCTATGTCGTCGGATGGGGCCAAAACGTCAGCGGTTCCGCAGGGTAGGTGGGCACGGATGCCTGGCGGTTCGGCGCGGCGCCGCTCAGAATGGGCCCCGCGCGACCAAGCGCACGCTTCGCGGTCCAATCAGGACAGTCAGTACAGGAAGGTGGTCACATGTTACTCAGCCGACGGAAGTTGGCCGCCGGAATCGGCGGGTTGGTCGGTGCGCTGTCGCTGCCCGGCGGCCGGGCCGGCGCGGACGCCGGTTCGGGGCCTCGACTCGACGCGCTCCACCTGGTCAACCTCTCGCACCTCAACGACCCGGCGACCACCAACGTGTTCCCGGGCGATCCGGCGTTCACCCTGGAGACCATCGCCACCATCCCGGAGAACGGCTACTACCTCCAGTTCGTCCGGGAGGGCGAGCACACCGGAACCCACTGGGGTGCGCCCGGCCACTTCAACACCGGGGCGCCGCTGGCCGACGACATGGACCTGGCCGACCTGTTCCGGCCGGCCGTCAAGATCGACATCCGGGACCGGGCGGCGCACGATCCTGACTACGCGGTCACCATCGACGACCTCAAGGCGTGGGAACGCCGGCACGGCCGGATCCCGGCCGGGTCGGTGGTCGTGCTGTGGACCGGATGGGACGCGAAGTGGGGCACCCCGGCATTCCCGAACCTGGACGCGGAGGGCCAGATCCACCAGCCGGGCTTCGGCATCCCGGCGCTGCGCTGGTTGCTCGACACCGGCCGGCTCGGCCGGCAGGGCGGCACCGGCACCGACACGTTCAGCCCGGACGTCGGCATCGAGGAGACGTTCACCGTGTCCAAGCTGGTCTACCAGCGGCACCGGATCAGCCTGGAGATCCTGGCCAACCTGCGGGCGCTGCCCACCACCGGCGCCTGGGTGCTGGCCGGCGGCCCGATCAACCGCGACGGCGCCGGATCGACCGCGACGATCTTCGGGGTGCTTCCGCCCGGCGTGCGCGCCGAGTGACCCCACCCGTCACGCTGAGCCGCCGGAGATGCCACCGGAGATGCCGCCCGGGATCGCGCCGGGCAGGGCGAGGGCGGACAGCGGGGCCGGGCGGCCGAAAAGGTACCCCTGGGCCATGCTGCAGCCGGCGCGGGTGACCCGTTCGGTCTGCTCGGCCGTCTCCACTCCCTCGGCCACCACGGCGAGGCCGAGGTCGCCGCAGAGCCGGACCACCGAGCCGCACAGCGCGGCATCCCGGTCCGGCTCGACACCGGTGGTCAGCGAACGGTCCAGCTTGATCAGGTCAACCGGAAGGGCGTGCAGATAGGTCAGCGAGTTGTAGCCGGCGCCGAAATCATCGAGGGCCACCCGGACGCCCAGCGCGCGTAACCGGCGGATCGCCGCGGCGCCCGCGGCAAGGTCGCGGATCGGCACCGTCTCGGTGATCTCCACGACCAACTGCTCAGCGGCCAGGCCGTGCCGTTGCAGCGCCGCGGCCACGCACTCCTCAAGCGCCGGGTTGCCCAGCCGGCCGGCGCACACGTTGACGTGCACGGTCACATTCAGGCCGGCGGCGACGACCTCCCGGCAGGCCAGGTCGAGCACCAGCGCGTCGAGCACCGCGCCGAGCCCCGAGTCCTCGGCCGCGGCGACGAACGTCTCCGGCGGCACCGGGGTACCGTCCGGGGCCCGCCAGCGGGCCAGCGCTTCGACCGCCACCGGTACCGCGTCGGCCAGCCGCACGATCGGCTGGAAGGACAGGCCGAAGCCGGGCGGCACACCGCCCTGCGCGTGCCGCAGCGCGGACGGGAAGTCGGCCGGTCCGTCCTGCTCCGGCCGGTACACCACGGCGGTGTCCTTGCCCATCCGCTTCCCCGCGTACATCGAGGTGTCCGCCCGGCCGAGCAGTACGTCCGCGGTGAGCAGCGGCTCGGCCGCGTCGGGCACCACGAGGCCCATGCTGGCGCGGACCGTGACGAGAGTGCCGCGCACCACGAACGGGCGGCGCAGCGCTCCCCGGATCCGGTCGGCGACCGCCTGCGGGGTGTCCAGCTCGCCCTCGAGCAGGATGGCGAACTCGTCGCCACCCAGCCGGGCCACGGTGTCGGCCGCCCGAACACACCCGACGAGCCGCTGCCCGATCGCGTGTAACAACAGATCCCCGGCCGCGTGGCCGAACCGGTCGTTGACCTCCTTGAAGTCGTCGAGGTCGACGAAGATCACCACGAGCCGCCGACGGGGCTCGTCGGCGAGCGCGCGGTCCAGCCGGTCGGCGAACAGCGCCCGGTTGGCCAGGCCGGTCAGCGAGTCGTGAAATGCCTGGTAGGTCAGCTGCCGCTGGCCTTCGTACACCCGGCGCAACAGCGCCCGGTTGTCCATCAGCGACACCAGCTGCCTGGCGACCACCAGGAAGATCACCGCGACGCCGAGGCAGGTCTCCACCAGATCCGGCCCGTTCCCGCTGAACAGCTGCCCGACGATCAGCACGCCGACCGCGGTCACCGGCAGGTACGGCAACACCAGCTGCCACCAGTCCACCGCACGCGGCTGACTGACGCTCTCCCGCTCGGCACTGGCCGGCGCGGCGAACAAGGCGGCGCCGATCAGCAGCGGGCCGAGCACGAAACCCGCGTCGGCCCACGGTTTCATGCTCTGCGCGCCGATGCTGACCAGGTAGGCGAAGATGCTGTCCGAGCAGGCAAGAGCCACGATGCCGAGGGCGAGCAGCATCAGGTTGGCCCGGTAGGGCCGGTCCACCCGGTCGAACACCACCAACAGCACCGCCACCACGACCATCACCAGGTCGGACAGCGGGTAGGCGATGGCCACCGCCCAGGCGGTGCCATCCGGCGGGCGGGCCCGCAACGCCGGTCCGAGCGTGGCGGTCCAGGCCAGGATGAACAGCGACCCGGTCACCACCAGTCCGTCCAGCACCACGGCCATGCCGAAGTGCGCGGTCCAGTTGCCGGGCTGGCGCCGCCTGCGCTCCGGCTGCTCCCGCGCCCTGGCGAGAACCAGCAGCGCGGGCAGGGCGAGCACCGGAAACAGCAGGTAGCCGACATCGGCAAGGGAGGGCGAGGGCAGCCCGCGGTTCCCGATCAGCTGATAACTGGACCAGACCACCTGACCGCCGGACCAGGCGAGCATTCCGAGCGCGATCAGCAACCGCCACCAGCGCTGCGCGCCCCCGGCGGCGCGGCGGGCGAGCACCAGCCCGCTGACCGCGGCGGTCAACCCGGCGCCGAGCTGCATCGCGTCGTCCACCCACAGTGCGGCCCGATCACCCCACAGGGCCAGTCCGTTCACCGCGATCAGCGCGGTGACGACGGCGCCAACCGCGATTGCCAGGTGGAATCGCCGAACCGCCATAGCTCCTCGTTGGTCCCAGCGCCGAGTCGAACTGAGGCACGTTACCCCAACAACCGTACGAACACATATCACGCGCATATCTCAGCTTGGACGCTGAACAGTGGGTCGCGGATTCGGCGGACTCGGCCGCCGACCGATGTTGCTCCGATTGGACCGGGCATTTCCGCGAACGGAAATAAATAAACCGGTTCATCGAAGACACCGCGCAGCGCGTGCGGTGCCCGACCGCCGCGCGGCCGCTCACCCAGCGCGTCGCACCACACCCGCCCCGGCCACCGGCCGGGCGCGCACACCAACGTGCCGCGGCGATCCGGCATCCTATGCGGGGTAGGTCCAGCGGGGACATGCAGCAGTGAGCGGGAGGCGACCGATGAGCACGGCGAAGGAGTTGGCCATCCCGGCCAGCGTTGACCGTGCCGGGGCGTCCCGTCCACCGGCCGCCGGGCTGGCCGGATGGCTGCTGCGGCACCAGGTCGCGCCGGTCGGGCCGGAGAGCGACGAGGCGCATGCCAGCCCGCAGCCCTGGTGGAAGGTGATGTGCCTGACCGGCGTGGACTACTTCTCCACGCTGTCCTACCTGCCGGCGATCGCGGTGCTGGCGGCCGGCGCGCTCTCCCCGCTGGCCACGCTGCTGATCGTCGGCCTGACCCTGCTCGGCATGCTGCCCATGTACCGGCGGGTGGCCAGGGAGAGCCCGCACGGGCAGGGCTCGGTCGCCATGCTCGAGAACCTGCTGCCGTTCTGGCGCGGCAAAGTCTTCGTGCTCGTGCTGCTCGGTTTCGTGGCCACCTCGTGGCTCATCACGATCACCCTGTCCGCCGCGGACGCCACCGTGCACCTGCTGGAGAACCCGGCGGCGGCCGGGCTGTTGTCCGGACAGGCGGTCACCATCACCGTTGTGCTGCTGCTGATCCTGGGCGGCGTGTTCCTGCTCGGGTTCAGCGAGGCGGTCGGCGTGGCCATCCCGTTGGTGGCGATCTTCTTGCTGCTCAACGCGATCGTGGCCGGGGTCGGGCTGGTGGAGGTGTTCACCGAGCCGGGGGCGTTGTCCCGGTGGACCGACGCCCTCAAGTCCCACGGCGGCGGGCTGCTCGACCTGGTCGGCCCCGCGGTGATCGCCTTCCCGCTGCTGGTGCTCGGTCTGTCCGGGTTCGAGACCGGGGTGAGCATGATGCCGCTGGTCGAGGCGGACGGCGCGGACGCGCGGGCCAGGCTGGACGCCCGGGTCCGCAACACCCGAAAGCTGCTCACCACCGCCGCGCTGATCATGTCGGTGTACCTGGTGGTGACCAGCTTCGTCACCACGGTGCTCATCCCCGAGGACAAGTTCGCCGCCGGCGGCGAGGCGAACGGCCGGGCGCTGGCCTACCTCGCGCACCAGTATCTCGGCGGCGTGTTCGGCACCGTCTACGACATCAGCAGCGTGCTGATCCTCTGGTTCGCCGGGGCGTCGGCGATGGCCGGGTTGATCAACATCGTGCCGCGCTACCTACCCGGGTACGGCATGGCGCCGGAGTGGGGCCGCGCGGTCCGGCCGGTGGTGCTGGTCTACACGGTGATCAGCATCGGCCTCACGATCGCGTTCGGCGCCGACGTCAACGCACAGGCCGGGGCCTACGCCACCGGCATCCTGGCGATGATGGTGTCGGGCGCGGTGGCCGTGACGATCTCCGCGGCTCGCCGCCGGCAGCGTCGGGCCACGGCCGGTTTCGCGGTCCTCACCGCGGTGCTGATCTACGCGCTGGTGGCCAACATCGTCGAGAAGCCGGACGGCATCGCCATCTCCGCCGCGTTCATCGCCGGCATCGTGGTGGTCTCGCTGATCTCCCGGGTGTCGCGCACGACCGAGCTGCGTGCGGATCGGATCGAGTTCGACGAGACCGCCCGCCGGTTCGTCACCGACTCGCTGGCGCTCGACGGACACCTCAACATCGTGGCCAACAAGAAGCAGGCCGGCGACGAGGCCGAGTACCGCGCCAAGGAGGACGAGCAGCGCGGGATGAACCCGGTGCCCGGCGCCACCGACATCCTGTTCCTCGAGATCGAGGTGACCGACCCCTCGGAGTTCAGCGGCGTGCTGACGGTGCGCGGCGTCGAGGTGGCCGGCTACCGCATCCTGCGGGCGGCCAGCCCGGCCGTGCCCAACGCGGTGGCCGCGATCCTGCTGGCGTTACGGGACACCACGGGGACGCGGCCGCACTGCCACTTCGAGTGGTCCGAAGGCAGCCCGCTCGGCCACCTGTTCCGCTACCTGATCCTCGGCCAGGGCGACACCCCACCGGTCGTCCGGGAGATTCTGCGCAAGGTGGAGAAGGATCCCAGCCGCCGTCCCGGAATCCACGTGGGCGGCTGAGTCGCCGGCCGAGTTGTCCACAGCTGGGGATAAAGCTGGGGACAATCGAACTGATGTTCACCCACCGTTCAGCCCCGCTACGTTGCCCAGCATGACCGAGGACACCGACGACACCGTCGCCGAGCAGTTCGACCGGCTGGTCGGCGAGCTGAACTACCCGATGTTCATCGTGACGGCCACCGACGGCAGCCGCCGCGCCGGCTGCCTGATCGGGTTCGCCTCGCAGGCCAGCATCGACCCGCCTCGGTTCACCGTCGGTCTGTCCAAGCAGAACCACACCTACCAGGTCGCCGGCTCGGCCGAGTTCCTCGCCGTGCACGTGCCGACGCCGGACCAACTGGACCTGGCCGTGCTGTTCGGTTCGCGGACCGGGTTCACCACCGACAAGTTCGCCCGCTGCGCCTGGCGCTCCGGCCCGCACGGCGTGCCGCTGCTGACCGACTGTCCGCAGTGGTTCGTCGGTCGGGTCCTGGCCCGCCACGACACCGGCGACCACGAGGCCTTCCTGCTCGAGCCGGTGGCCGCCGCCGGCGAGGTCGGCGCCGGCCAGCTCAGCTTCCAGGAACTACCGGACATCTCCCCCGGCAACGAGGCGTGAGCCCGCGCTCCGGCCTTACCGGAACGCTTTCCACACATTTCTCTTTCGTCGCCGCGCGCGGGATCGCCCGGCGATAGTTTGGAGCCGCGACCACGCTGACGGAACGCCTGGGGGAATGCGAAGTGAACGCGGAGGAGCTGCTCGCCGAGCGTTTCGAGGGTCATCGCGGCCACCTGCGTGCGGTGGCCTACCGCATGCTCGGCTCGGTGAGCGAGGCGGAGGACGCCGTGCAGGAGGCCTGGCTGCGCTTGCACCGGGCGGACGCCAGCGAGGTGGCGAACCTGGGCGGCTGGCTCACCACGGTGGTCTCCCGGGTGTGCCTCAACCTGCTCCGGTCCCGCAAGTCGCGCCGGGAGGTGTCGCTCGACGACCGGCTGCCGGACCCGATCGTGAACCTGGACAGCGGCGCCGATCCGGAGCACGCGGCGCTGCTCGGCGACACCGTCGGGCTTGCCCTGCTCGTGGTGCTGGACACGCTCGGTCCGGCCGAGCGCCTGGCATTCGTGCTGCACGACATGTTCGCCGTCCCGTTCGACCAGATCGCGCCGATCGTCGACCGCTCCACCGAGGCCACCCGGATGCTGGCCAGCCGGGCGCGCCGGCGCGTGCAAGGCTCGCGCACCGTGCCGGACGCCGACCTGTCCCGGCAGCGCGAGGTGGTGGCCGCGTTCACCGCGGCCTCCCGTGGCGGCGGGTTCGAGGCGCTGCTCGCGGTGCTCGACCCGGACGTGCTGCTGCGGGTGGACACCGCGGCGGGCCTGTCCCTGGTGCGCGGCGCCACGGAGGTCGCCTCGCGGGCGCTGATGTTCGCCAAGACGGCCCCGCTCGCCCGGCCGGCCGTGGTCAACGGCGTCGCCGGCCTGGTCTCGGTGCTGGACGGCTCGGTGCTCTCGGTCATGGCGTGCACCGTGGTCGGCGGTCGGATCGTGGAGATCGACATCCTGGCCGACTCGGCCCGGCTGGCCGGGCTGGACATCAGCACCTGAGCCCGGTTCGCTCAGTGCGCCTCGAACCGCACCCCGGCGTCGACCAGCAGGCTCTTGGCATCGTCGTAGACGCTCTGCGGCACCAGAATCCGGTGGGTCACCGCGCCGATCGAGCCGTCGATCACGGCCATGTGCGAGTCCGCGACGTTGTGCTCGATCCCCGCGTCGCTCAGTACGGACGTGGCGAACGACATCAGCACCGGGTCGTTCGACCGGAGTAGTTCGATCATGCTGGCTCCTGTTCGGCGAGCGCGGTCGCGATCTCCTCGATGACCTCCATCTGCTCCTGCATGCCGACCTCCATCCCGGAGTTGAGAATCGTGTCCCGCAGCTCCCGGCTGGCCGTCTGCGTCAGCAGGGTGAGCGTGGTCCGGCCGGCCACCTCGGTGAACGTGACGGTGTTGACCGGCACCTCGGCCGGGTCGAGGTCCTGCGCACCGGGCATCTCGAAGACCTCGGTGTTGACGATTCGCTCGTTCGGCACGATCTCGCGGTACTCCCCATGGAAGGCTACGTCGAACCCGCCGCCGGCAACCAGGACGTACCGCCACCGGCCGCCGACCCGCAGGTCCATCTCGACCTGCGTCACCTCGCCCCGGTGCCCGGCCCACCACCGCCGGACCAGCTCCGGGGTGGTCCACGCCCGGTAGACCAGGTGCCGGGGGGCGTCGAACTCCCGGGTGATCAGGATCTGCTCATCGGTCGGCAACGTGATCTTCGCCGGTGCACCCCTGGCCGTTTCCGCCATGGCCGCTCTCCTCGTCCTTGAGTTCGTCCAACACGACATCCAACAGCTCGAACCGCTCCGACCAGGTCCGCTCGTACCGGCTCACCCAGTCGTGAATGGGCTTGAGCGCCAACCCGTTGAGCCGGTACAGCCGCTGCCGGCCGGCATCGGTCACCTCGACCGCGCCGACCGCACGCAGCACCCGCAGGTGCTTGGACACCTGCGGTTGGGCCAGACCCAGCAGGCGCGCCAGGTCGTTCACCGGACGCTCACCGCCGGCGAGTACGTCCAGGATCTGCCGCCGCCGGGGCTCCGCCACCGCGTTGAACGCGTCCGCCGTCGTCGCTGTCCGTGCCATGCGGCAATCGTATTCCCATATGGGTATGTGTCAAGCCGGCCGCGCGGACAGCGGGTGGAGCCGGGGTGCCGGGCGTGCCTGCTGGGTCAGGCCCAGGGCTGGCTGGACATCAGTGCCTTCACCGTCGTGGCGTAGCGCGAGGCGACCGTGTGCCCGCCGGTGAACTGCACCGCGCCCGCGCCGGCGTTGTAGCCGACCAGCACGGCGGTGAGCAGGTCCGGGTCGGTGATGTCGTAGTGGTGGCCGAAGTTGTTCTCGCCGAAGTAGGCGATCAGCCACTCCAGGTACTCCGCGCCGATCGCGGCGTTGCCGGCCAGGGTGGTGTGGTCGTAGCCGGTGCCGAACCGCTGGTTCATCCAGGTCGCCGTCGGACCCATGACCTGCATGGTGCCGACCCCGCCGTCGCAGGCCCGGATCGCCGACTGCCAGCCGCTCTCCTGCCAGGCGACCGCCTCGATGAGCGCGGCCGGCACGGTGATCACCGCGCGCGGGCCGGTTTGCTCCGGCGTCGGGGCCGGGCTCCCCTCCGGCGGATCGATCGCGACCAGCGGCGGGTTCGACGCGTTCGCCCAGTACTGCCGGCCGGCGGCGGCCAGCAGTGCGGCCTTCACGTCCGCCTTCGCCGCGTTCTCCCCGGCGAAGCTCGGCGCGCAGCCGGGCACCGGCGCCGGGTGCGGCGGCGGCGGCACCGCGACATCGGCCGGATGTGCGGTCGGCGCGGGCATCGTGGCCTTCTTGGCCACCGGTTTACGGCTGGTCGCCGGCGGCTTCGCCGAACCGGCGGTGGTCGTGATCACCGCCGTGCCTGGCACGGGTACGACCGTGGCCGCGAAGCTCACCGAGGCGGACGTTCGCTCGGCGAGCGACACGGACCGGCCCGCCGGCAGATCCGCGGGGCCACCACGGGTCAGCAGGATCACCGCGCCGGCGAGCACAACGGCCGTTGCCGTTGCGACAACGGCCCATCTGGCTCGGCTGGACATCCCCATGCGGCGCCTCCCCTGGTCGGCCGGGCGACTCTACCAACATCACTCACCCCGGCCAGGGGCGGCCCGGATCGCTGTTCTCGTTGTGCACAGCGGAATGCGGCATCCCGGCTAGCGCGCCGAGCCGAGCAGGCGGCGCAGGGCGGGGAGGTCGCCGGTCGCGGTGGCGGTCCCGGCCGAGATCGCCGCGTCCACCGGCGTCGTGGTGGTGAGCAGCGTGTTGAGGGTGCGCGGATCGGTGCGCAGGGCGGCGATCGGGTTCGGCGGATCGACGGCCCGGATCCGGAGCCGGCCGCGCGCGGCGTGCACGGTCCAGAGGCGATCGTCCAACTCCAGGCGATACGTGGCGGGCGGTGTCTTGGGGTGCGGCCGGGCGGCGCCGCGCAGGAAGAGCAGGACCGAGGTCGCGCTCAGCGTCGGTTCGGGCGGCAGTGGGACGCGCAGGCCCCAGCCGCCGAGCGCCAGAACGATGGGCTCCAACTCCCGGCCCCACTCCGTGAGGTCGTAGACCCAGGAAGCCGCCGGCGGCGCGAGCTTGTGCCGGTGGATCACGCCACGCGCGTCGAGTTCGCGCAGCCGGTCCGCCACCAGGTTCGAGCTGGCCGAGGGAAGTGCCCGGCGAAGCTCGGAAAACCGTTGCGGGCCCAGGAGAAGCTCGCGCACCACGAGCAGCGCCCAGCGCTCGCCGACGACGTCGAGCGCACGGGCTATCCCGCACGCGTCACCATAGCTGCGGGTGGTCGGCATGATGCGACCTTAGTACCAAGTAGTTGTTTTTAACAATCATCGTCGCTACGGTTGGACACACAGGCCACAGGAAGGAAGTCGGCTATGGGAGAGCCCGTGGTGCACTTCGAGATCATCGGCACCGACCCGGCGCGACTGCGCGAGTACTACGGCGAGCTCTTCGGGTGGAAGTTCGACACCAGCGGCCCGGTGACCGAGGGAGTGTCGGAGCCCGACAACTACGGGTTCGTGGCCAACGAGGACGGCATCCCCGGAGGGGTCGGTGGCGGCGCGGGCTACCGCCGGCAGGTCGTGTTCTACGTCGGGGTGCCGGACGTCGAGGCCGCGCTGCGCGAGGCGGAGCGCCTCGGCGGAACCCGGCGGATGGGGCCGGAGCGAACCGACGAAACCGGACTTGTGGTCGCGCACTTCACCGACCCGGAGGGCAACCTGGTCGGCTTGGCCGGCGTCGGCGCGACCGGTCGGCCCGCTAGCGTATGACCGTGCTGATTCGGGACCTCGGCCAGGCGGACTGGCCGCGGGTGTGGCCGATCGTCCGCGACGTCGTGCGGGCCGCGGACACCTTCACCTATGACCCGGAGATGACCGAGGAGCAGGCGCGCGGCACCTGGATCGTGGCGCCGCCCGGGCGCACCGTCGTCGCGGTCCAGGACGAGCGGATCCTCGGCACCGCACACATGCAGACCAACCGGCCGGGGCCTGGCTCGCACGTGTCGACCGCGAGCTTCATGGTCGCCCCCGACGCCCGCGGCCGGGGCGTCGGCTCCGCGCTGTGCCGGTTCACCCTGGACTGGGGGCGGGAGCGGGGCTACGCCGGGATGCAGTTCAACGCCGTGGCGGAGTCGAACCACGCGGCCGTCGAGATCTACCGGCGGCTCGGCTTCACCGTGGTCGGCACGGTCCCCGGCGCGTTCGCCCACCCCACCCTCGGCCGGGTGGGTCTGCACGTCATGTACTGCGAGTTCTGAGCGCCCACCCCGCGAGTCGCGCGCTCAGGCAAGCGAGTCGCGCGCTCAGGCAACTGAGTTCCGCGCTCAGGCAACTTCCCCCACCGCGTGGTTGTTCTCAGCGCCCCGCATCGTCCCGCTCGCTCACCAGGCTGCCGTCCGTGCCGACGCCGACGCTCGGGTCGGTGTCGTCGCGGTGCTCGCTGACCAGGCTCCCATCGGTGCCGACGCCCTGCCGCGGCTCGGCATCCGGATGTGCGGTGACCAGGCTGCCGTCGGTGCCGACGCCCGTATGCAGGTCCGGACTGTCGTCGGCTCCGGTCGGTCCCTCCAGCGGCCCCGGCTCGGGTCCGGGCTCGGGCAGCCTCTCGGGCACTCTCTCGGGCACTCTCTCGGGCGCTGTCTCGTCGTACGCCACCGCACGCTCCTCACCTGGGAGATGTCGCGTCACATGTCGCTGTGAGTGTCGTTGTCGAGTGATTACCCCGGACCGGGGTGCGCTATGCACGCCCGCGCACACCCGCCTGGTGGGCGCGACTCGGGCGGTAGACTCCGCGCCATGCCCGACCTGCCGGCGCCCGGCTCGTGACGAGCGGGGAGCAGCCGGCCGAACCGGCCGAACCGGCGGTCGCCGCACCCAAACGGCGCAGACGCCACCGGAGTTGGTTGATCCTGGGTGTCGTGCTCCTGCTGTTCGCCGGGGCGACCGCGCGCTTCTTCGTGTGGCCCGACCTCCCGCCGCTGCCGGACCGGGCCGACGCGATCATCGAGCTGGGCGGCCCTGGCTTCCGCGACGACGACGCGCTGGCCCTGGCCCGGGAGCACCGCGCGCCGGTGTTGGTGCAGTCGACGGTGGTCGAGGAGGCGGGCACGGACCGCTGCCTGCCGCCGGTGCCGGACGTGACGATCCTGTGCTTCCACGCCGAGCCGCCGACCACCCGGGGTGAGGCCCAGTCCATCGGCGCGCTGGCCGAGCGGTACCACTGGCGCTCGATCATCCTGGTCACCACGCCGGACCACGCCTGGCGGGCCCGGCTGCGGGTGTCCCGCTGCTTCCCCGGCCAGGTCTACGTCAGCACCTCGGCGCTGCCGCCGCTGTACTGGTTTCGGCAGATTCCCTACCAGTGGGGCGCGAGCACCAAGGCACTGCTGTTCGAACGGGACTGCTGACCCGGCCCGTCGGCGCGCCGCTCAGTTGCCTGAGCGCGAGACTCGGTTGCCTGAGCGCGCGACTCGCGCGACTCGCGCGAGGTGGGCGCCGATCACGGCCGGACGTGCTCGGCGATCTCCGAGTGCGTGGCGAACCAGACGTCCGGCGGGCCGGCGATGTGGGCGAGCAACTCCTCGAGCACGATGATCCGGGACCGGTGGCCGATCACGTGCGGGTGCAGGGTGAGCTGGAACAGCCCGCCGTCGGCCAGCGCCCGGTCGAACTCGTCGCGCCAGATGCCCAGCACCGCCCTCGGCGTCAGGTGCGGGAACAGCGCCGCCTTGGGGCTCATCGTGAAGTACGGCGCGTCGTCGCGGATCCACTCCACCGGGATCTCGACCACGCCGGTCGGCTCCCCGTCGGCGAGCAGCTCGTAGGGCTCGTCGTCGGCCATCAGCGAGGAGTCGTAGGCGAGGCCCAGCTCCCGGATGATGCTCAGCGTGTCCGCGCTGAAATCCCAGGACGGGGTGCGGATCCCGACCGGCCGCACCCCGGCGATCCGCTCAAGCGTGTCCGCCGCGCGCGACGCCAGCTCCCGTTCCACCCCGGGCGGCAGCTCGGTGTTGCGCTCGTGGATCCAGCCGTGCATGCCTACCTCGTGCCCGGCGTCGGTGTAGCCACGCGCCTCCGCCGGATACAGCAGCGCGCACACCGCCGGCACATAGAACGACGCGCGCACCCCGAACCGCTCGAGCAACCGCAGAATCCGCGGCACCGCCACCCGGTTGCCGTACTCGCCACGGGACAGCTCGCCCGGCGAGGTCTCCCCGTGCCGCAACGACAACGTCTCGTGATCGGAGTCGAACGAGATCGCCACCGCGACCCGCGCGCCACCCGGCCAGCCGTCCCCGCGCAGCGGCCGTCCGGCCCGCACCCGCGCGACCGGTTCGCGCCACTGCGCCTCGCTCCACCGCCAGGTTTCCCGGTCCACGGCGGCTCAGCCGCGCTCGATGAGGTGGCCGACCACGTCCGGACCGGGGTGGGTGGCACCGGAGCCGTCCCGGCGCTGGTCGGGCGCGGGCAGCTCGACCGGGCTCCCGGTACCGGACGCGCCGGCCGGGCGCGGGCCGACCCAGGCGAGCGCGACGCGGCTCTCCCCCTTGAGGAAGCGGTGCGCCCGCACCCCGCCGGTGGCCCGGCCCTTGGCCGGATACACCGCGAACGGGGTCACCTTCACGCTCATCCCGGTCGAGGTGACCACCATCGGCTCGCCGTGCGCGTCGTCGTCGATGCGGACCGCGCCGAAGAACACCACCCGCGCATCGGGGCCGAGGTTGATCCCGGCCATCCCGCCGCCGCGCAGACCCTGCGGCCGCACCAGAGCAGCGTCGTAGCGCAACAGGGACGCGTCCGAGGTGAGGAACACCAAGGTCTCGGTACCGTCCGTGAGCCAGGTCGCGCCGACCACCTCGTCACCCTCGCGCAGCCCGATCACCTCGAACTCGTCGCTGCGCACCGGCCACTCCGGCGCGCAGATCTTCACCACACCTTCCCGGGTGCCGAGCGCAAGGCCGGGTGTGCCGGAGTCGTCGCCGATGGGCGCGATGCCGACCACCCTTTCCCCATCCCGCAACGGAACCAGCTCCCTGGCGGCCATCCCGCCGGAAAGCGACACCGTGCCGGACTGTTCGGGTAGCACCGGCAGCGGGAGCACGTCGGTCTTGAACGCGCGGCCCTGGCTGGTGACCAGCAACACCTGCCCGCGCGCGGTGGAGTGCACCAGCGCGGTCACCGCGTCATGCTTCGTGCGGCCGTTGCGCCTGCGCCCCTCACTCGCCTCCTCGGACTCCGCCGCGGTTCTCGCCACCAGGCCGGTCGCGGACAGGATCACCTGGCACGGGTCGTCGGCGACCTCGAGCGGGCCAGCCGGTCGCGACGCCGCGAGCACCTCCTTGAGGTCGCCGTCGATGAGCGCGGTGCGCCGCTCGGTGGTCAACTCCTCGGCGGCCTCGGCCAACTCCGTCGAGACGACCTCGCGCAACACCGCCTCGTCATCGAGGATCCGGGACAGTTCGGCGATCTCCGCGCTGAGCTTGTCCTGTTCGGACTCCAGTTCGAGCTTGTCGTACTTGGTCAATCGGCGCAGTGGGGTGTCCAGGATGTAGGTGGCCTGGATCTCGGAGAGCCCGAACTCGCGCATCAGGCCTTCCTTGGCCGCCTGCGCGTCGTCACTGTTGCGGATCAGCCGGATGACGCTGTCGATGTCCAGCAGGGCGAGGAGCAGACCCTCGACCAGGTGCAGCCGTTCGGTGCGTTTGCGGCGCCGGTACCGGGTGCGCCGGGTGACCACCTCGAACCGGTGCCGCAGGAACACCTCGAGCAACGCCTTGAGTCCCAGGGTCTTCGGCTGCCCGTCGACCAGCACGAGGTTGTTGATCCCGAAGGACTGCTCCATCGGAGTCAGCCGGTACAGGTCGGCGAGCAATGCCTGCGGGTTCACCCCGACCTTGCACTCGACCACCACCCGGGTGCCGTTGTCCCGGTCGGTCAGATCCTTCACGTCGGCGATCCCGGTGAGCCGCCGGGACTTGGTGACCTCGTCGGTGATCTTCTCGATGATCTTCTCCGGACCGACCCCGTAGGGCAGTTCGGTGAGCGTGATCGCCTGCCGGCCGCGGCTTCCCTCGAGCGGGCCGATCTCCACCCGGGCCCGCATCCGCACCACCCCGCGCCCGGTCTCGTAGGCCTTGCGCACCTCGTCCAGCCCCAGCAGAATCCCGCCGGTCGGCAGGTCCGGGCCTGGCACGAACTCCATCAGCCGGTCCAGGGTGGCGTCCGGGTTGTCGATCAGCCACCTGGCCGCGCCGATCACCTCGCCGAGGTTGTGCGGGATCATGTTGGTGGCCATCCCGACCGCGATCCCCGAGGTCCCGTTCACCAGCAGGTTCGGAAACGCGGCCGGCAGCACCGTCGGTTCCCGCAGCGAACCGTCGTAGTTCGAGCGGAACTCGACGGTGTCCTCGCCCAACTCTCCGACCAGCAGCATCGCCGCCCGCGACATCCTGGCTTCGGTGTACCGCGACGCGGCCGGGCCGTCGTCCGGACTGCCGAAGTTGCCGTGCCCGTCAACCAGCGGCGAGTTCATCGAGAAGTCCTGGGCGAGGCGAACCATGGCGTCGTAGATGGCGACGTCGCCGTGCGGGTGGTACTTGCCCATCACGTCGCCGACGATGCGCGAACACTTCACGTAGGCGCTCGTCGGGCGATAGCCCTGCTCGTGCATGGAGTAGAGGATGCGGCGGTGCACCGGCTTGAGGCCGTCCCTGGCGTCTGGCAGCGCACGGGAGTGGATGACGGAGTAGGCGTACTCCAGGTAGGAGTCCTCGATCTCGTGCTTGACCGGCTTGTCGATGACGATGGCGCCGGCCCGATCGAACGCGGTCGGGTCCATTGTGGACTTGATACCCTTGCGGCGTGCCATGTGCTTTGGTGCTCTCTCGTCAGACGTCGATTGCTTCCTGGTCCACCCGCGCGGCGGACTCGACCAGCCAGACCCGCCTCGGCTCCACCTTCTCCCCCATCAGCAACTCCAGTGCCTCGTCCGCGGCACCGGCGTCGTCAAGGGTGATCCGGCGCACCGAGCGGGTGGCCGGGTTCATCGTGGTCTCCCACAGTTCCTCGGCGTCCATCTCACCGAGACCCTTGAACCTCGGCACCGGCGTGACCACCTGCTTGCCGGCCCGCTCGAACGCGGCCACCGTCTGCTCCATCTCCCGCTGGGTGAAGGTGAACCTGGTCTCCGGGTTGCGCCCCTTGGTCGTCACCTTGTGCAGCGGCGGCATCGCGGCGTAGAGCCGGCCATCCTCGATCACCGGGCGCATGTACCTGGCGAACAACGTGATCAGCAGGGTTCGGATGTGCGAGCCGTCCACGTCCGCGTCGGCCATCAGGATGACCCGCCCGTACCGCATCGCGGGCAGGTCGAAGGTGCGGCCGGTACCGGCGCCAAGCACCTGCACGATCGAGGCGATCTCCACGTTGCGCAACGTATCGGCCAGACTTGCCTTCTGTACGTTCAGGATCTTCCCGCGCAACGGCAGAAGCGCCTGGTACTCAGAGACTCTGGCCATTCGCGCGGAGCCGAGCGCGCTGTCGCCCTCGACCAGGAACAACTCGCTTCTGGCCACGCCGGTCGAGCGGCAGTCCACCAGCTTCGCCGGCATGGCCGCGCCTTCGAGCGCGGTCTTGCGCCGGGCGGCGTCCTTCTGCTGCTTCTGGGCCAGCCGCACCCGGGCCGCGTCGACCACCTTCTGGAGCACGGTCTTCGCCTCGGCCTTGGTGCGCCGGTCCTCGGTCCAGGCCCGGATCTCCCGCTCCAGCACGCTTTGGAGCACCTTGGTGATGCCCGCGGTGGACAGTTCGTCCTTGGTCTGCGAGGTGAACTGGGGTTCCGGGATCCGGACGTGTACCACCGCGGTCATGCCCTCGAGCACGTCGTCAAGCGCAGGCGGGTCCTCCTTCGGCTTGAGCAGACCCCGGGACCGGGAAACGGCCTCCTGCACGGCCTTGAGCACGGCCCGGTCGAAACCCTTGCGGTGGGTGCCGCCGTGCAGGTTGCGGATGGTGTTGGTGAAGCACTCGACGGTCTGCTCGTAGCCGGTCCCCCAGCGCAGTGCCACCTCGACCTCGGCCCGACGCTCCACTTTGGACCGCATGACGCCGTTCTCGTCCGCCGCGTTCTCCAGGTAGGTCCCGTCCCCGTTGATCATCAGGGTGCCGGACACCGGCCGGTCCCCGGCCGGCGTCAGGAAATCGACCATGTCGGAGAGTCCGCCGGGGTAGTGGAAGGTCTCCTCGCCGATCGCGCCGTCGCCGGCGTGCCGCAGCACGTAGCTCACGCCGGGCACCAGGAACGCGGTGTTGCGCAGCTTCGCCCGCACCGCCTCGATGTCCAGCGCCGCGCCGGCATCGAAGTACCTGGCGTCGTACCAGTACCGGATCGACGTGCCGGTCCGCTCGCCGCGCTTGAGCTTGCCGACGAGCGCAAGACCGGACCGCTCGGTGAACCCGGCCTTGGGACCGGGCCCGTCGAAGAGCCCGGGGACGCCGCGGGCGAACGACATCTGGTGTACGCCGCCGTCCCGCCGCACGGTCACGTCCAGCCGGTGGGACAGCGCGTTCACCGCGGACGCGCCCACCCCGTGCAGTCCGCCGGAGGTCTTGTAGCCGGCGCCGCCGAACTTGCCGCCGGCATGCAACCGGGTCAGCACCAGCTCGACGCCGGATAGCCCGGACTTGGCGTGCACCCCGGTGGGGATGCCGCGTCCGTCGTCGTCCACCTGCACGCTGCCGTCCGCGTGCAGCGTGACGACGACCCGGCCGGCGTGCCCGGCGATGCCCTCGTCGGTGGCGTTGTCCACGATCTCGGCCAGCAGGTGGTTGATGCCGCGGCTGCCGGTCGAGCCGATGTACATGCCGGGCCGCTTGCGGACCGCCTCCAACCCCTCAAGATGGGTCAGGTCATCCGCCCCGTACAGGCTCTCCGCAGTCACGGCCTCGTTCTCCCACTCGCTCGCCCGGCGCCCCGAGCGTATCCGGCCACCCCGCCGGAGGCGCCCGCGCAACGCAGGACGCACGTGCCCGAGCGCCGGACTCGCGGAGAGGAACTATTCGCAGGCGATACCGTCGTGGTCGCGGTCGAGGTCGTAGATGTCCTTGCCGATCACCCGGATCGGGCCCTGCACGTAGGCCGGACCGTCGCCGGTGCCGCCGAGGCAGTCGACGTCGCTGGCCACCGGGACGCAGCCGCTGTAGTTGGGGTCGCACTTGGGTTTCGGCGCGGGCGGGGCCGCCACCCGGGTGGTGGTCGTCCTCGGCGCCGGCGGAGCCGGCTTCGGCGCCGGCGCGGCCGTGCTCGCGGCCGGCGCAGCCGGCGCAGCCGGCGCAGCCGGCGCGATGGTCGTGGTCGGCGAGATGGTCGTGGTCGACGGGATGGTCGTGGTCGACGGGATTGTCGTGGTCGGGTTCGCGGGCACGGTCGAGGACACCGAGCCCAAGGTGTCGCGCTCGGTGGCCGGCTTGGCGGCGGGGTCGCCGCTGGTGGCGGCCCCGATGGCCACCCCGACGACGAGCAGGCCGGTGACGACGGCCGCGGCGATCCAGGCCGGACGATGGGCGGCGAAGGTGGCGCGTCGCACCGCCGGACCCGCCACCGGACCGGTCGCCGGCACCGCCGGACCCGGGAGGACCACGGTCGGCGGAACCTGCGGGGACACGACCGCGGTGTCGCGGGGCAGCCGCAGGACCACTTCCAGTCCGGCGGAGCCCCGATGGATCACGGCCGCGCAGCCGGGCCGGCCGCCGTGCGCCGCCTGGGCGATCAACGGTCCGTAGCGCCGCGACATGTGATGGGTCAGCTCGCCCACCCGCTGACCGTCGAGGCGGACCTCGACGGCGGGTAGTCCCCGGTACTTTCCGGAGCCGATCGTGCACCAGCCCAGCTCAACGGCTACGCGGCGCTGCATTCCCACCGCGACGGGATAACGAGCCAATGCGGATTGGTGAAGTTGTTCGCCGGTGACCGTGACCGCCACCTCGTCTGCCAACAACCGCAAACCCGCCGACGAGTTCTCAAACACGATTACTCCAGGTGCGCCGAGCCGGATGTACACCCCAGCATCGACGGACCGGGCAAACCGTTACCGTGGAACACGGACGGATAACGACCAGGCAGATCGTGAAACGCGCCGGTCGCGAGCGGAGATGCATGGCCCCCGGACGTCAGGTTTCGACGTGATCGAGGTAGGCCTGCGCCTGCAATGTGAACAACTGCGCATAACCGGCGTTCGCGGCCATCAGCTCGGCGTGGGTACCATACTCGGCAACCTTTCCGTGCTCCAGCAACAGGATTCGCTCGGCTTGGCGAACGGTGGAGAACCGGTGCGAAATGTAGAGCGTGGTGCGGCCTTCCGCGAGCTCACGCAGCCGGGCGAACAGGTCGTGCTCGGCCTGAGCGTCCAGGGCCGAGGTCGGTTCGTCCAGCATCAGGATCGGCGCCTCCCGCTGGAACGCTCTGGCAAGCGCGATTTTCTGCCATTCCCCGCCGGAAAGGCTGACGCCCTGGTCGAACCACCTGCCGAGCGGGCTGTCATATCCACTCGGCAGTTCCTCGATCCGCTGATCGGCGCCGGCCCGGCGGGCCGACTCCTCGATATGCGGCCGGTCATCCAGCCGGACCAGGTCACCGAGGCCGATGTTCTCCGCGGCGGTGCCTTGGTAGGTGACGTAGTCCTGGAACATCGCGCTGATCTGCCCGCGCAGCGCGTCCGGGTCGTACTGGCGGATGTCGACGCCGTCCAGCAGAATCCGTCCGCTCGTCGGGTCATAGAGCCGGCAGAGCAGCTTGAACAACGTGGACTTCCCGGCCCGTTGCGCCCGACGACCGCGACCGTCTCGCCCGGCCGGATCTCGAAGCTCACGTGGTCGAGCGCGCGAAGCTCCGAGCCGGGATAGGTGAAGCTCACCCCGTCGAACTCGATGTGACCCCGAACCGTGGCCGGTAGTGGGCGCGGCCGCTCCGGAGCCAGAATCTGTGGCCGGGTGCCGAGGAAGCGGTACAGCGTGTCGAGGTAGAGGTTGTTCTCGTACATGCCGGAGAACGCCGTGAACAGGCCGGCCACCGAGGTCTGCACCGAGGTCGCCGCCGCCGTGTACAGCGCGAGATCGCCCAGCGTGAGCCGGCCGCCCACCGCCTCGATGGCGATGTACAGCGTGATCCCCGCGCCGACCGCGGTACTGATCAGACCCCATGCGGCCGCGCCGATGTTGCGGTTGACGGTCAGCTTCCGCTGCCGCTCGTAGGAAACGGCGCCGAGTTTGCGGAACCGGTCGACGAAGTACGGCCCGAGGCCGAAGAGCTTGGTCTCCTTGGCATAGGTGTCCGTAGTGACCAAAGAGGACAGATAGTCCATCCGGCGCTTCAGCGGCGACATCATCATGTTCAGCCAGAACGCCCGTGAGCCGTACCGCGACTGGTAGATGAACGCCGGGATCGGGGCGAGCAGCGCGGCCAGGGCGAGCAACGGGCTGACCGCGATCAGCAGCGCCACCATGCTGCCGAACGTGATCGCCGTGCGGAGCAGGCCGAGCGCCGAGTTCATCATGACCAGCGGCCGGGTCGGTGCCTCCTGCGCCGCCTGGCGAAGCAGATCGTAGGACTCCGAGCCCTCGAAATAGGCCAGCTCCAGTTCGCTGGCGTGCCGCATCACCTGGTACCGGATGGTCAGCGTCATCCGCTCCTGAAGCAGCGTCTGCGCGATCGAGGTCACCGAGCCGCTGATCGCGGACAGCGCCAGCGCGCCGAACTGGAACAGCGCCACCCGGACGATGTCGCCGGTGGTGCCGCGGTGCTGGATCGCCGCGACCACGGAGTCGAGCAGCAGCTTGGCGATGTAGGCGGTGACCGTCGGCAGCAGGCCGGACAGCAGCGTGATCACGGCCAGCACCAGGGTCAACCCCGGACTCGCCTGCCAGGTCAGCCGGATCACCTTGGGCAGGCCGCGCACCGTCCCCGCGACCGAACTCCGGATTCGCCGCAGCCGCGAACGCAGGTCGTTCGGCTGCTGGTCCTGCTTCGGCTCCGGGATGTCGACCGGGCCGGTGAGCCCGCTGTCCGGCACGGTGGCCGCGGCCCGCCTGCGGTTGCGCCGGGCGAGCATGAACTCCAGGCCCCCACCTCCCCCAGGGATCATACGTGCTCCACCACGCCGTGCAGGAACACTCCGACAAGCACCCGGGTTCCCGGGATCTCGCCGTCCGGCACCCGCCGGCCGCCGAACAGCAGCGCCAGCAGCAGCGAGGCGAGCTGCTCGGCCGGGAGCCGGAGCCGATCCTGATCCGGCTCGAACAGCTCGATCATCGCCGCCCTGATCGCGACCATCGACTCGCGCCGGCCGGCCTTCTGCACCCCGCGTTCCGCCGTCCGCCGCTCGCCGTCGCGGTGGCGGCTGCGGCCGGACGCGTGCAGCGCTCCCATCAGCGCGCCCATCCGATCGAGGTGGGCGCTCAGCGCGTCGGCCGCCTCGACCAGCCGCTCCTCGAGCGGCAGGTCGGCCGGGATGTCGGCGATCGCGTCAAGGGCGTGGTCCGGCCGCAGCGCCTCGATCGTGCAGGCGTCGACCAGCTCGTCCTTGTCCTTGAACGCGCGGAAGATGGTGCCCTCGCCGATGCCGGCGGCCCGGGCGATCTGGCTGGTGGTGATCGCGGTGCCGTGCTCGATCAGCAGCGGGAGCACCGCGTGCACGATCATCTGGCGCCGCGCCGCCACGCTCATGCCGGGCGCGCGACGGCGGGTCTCGGTGGGTGTCACCCGGCCATTGTGCGGAGTGAGTGCTCACTCCGTCAACAGGCGGACCGCTGCCCCACGAGTTTCGACCAACTCGGCGCGCGCCTGCTCCAGGTAGGACTCGACGGCCGCCGCGCGCGCCGCCGGATCCCAGCCGAGGTGCGCGCAGATCAGACCGGCCACCTCCTCGACCGCCGCCAGACCACGCTCGGGCTGCTCGATGGCGATCCGGGTCCGCCGAGCCAACACGTCGTCCAGGTCGAGCGCGCCCTCGTGGGTGACCGCGTAGACCACCTCGGCCGCCAGGTACCCCGGTGCCCCGGCCAGCGCGGTGGCCAGCCGGCCGTCGCGCTCGATCATCGCCAGCAGGTCCGTGACCGCCGAACCGTACCGGTGCAGCAGTCGCTCCACAGTGGACACCGCAAGACCGGCGTTCGCGGCCAGCGCGGTCCGGTCCGCCCACAGCTCGCGATAGCCCACCGCGCCGAGGATCGGCAGGTGTCTGGTCAACGACGGCGCGACCGCCCGGCCGAGCCCGCGCACGGCGGCATCGACCACGTCGGCCGCCATCACCCGGTAGGTGGTGAACTTGCCGCCCGCCACCACGAACAGGCCCGGCTCCGGCTCGGCGACGGCATGCTCGCGGGACAGTTTCGTGGTCTCGCTGGGCTTCCCGTCCAGCAGTGGGCGCAGCCCGGCGTAGACGCCGACCACGTCGCCGGCACTCAGCGGCTCCCGCAGCAGGACGTTGACCTGCCCGAGCAGGTAGTCCAGGTCGGCCCGGGTGGCGGTGGGCGCGGCCGGATCGTCGGCCCACGGCGTGTCCGTGGTGCCGATGATCCAGTGCTCGCCCCACGGGATGACGAACAGCACGCTCTTCTCGGTGCGGGTGATCAGCCCGGTACGCAACGAGATCCGCTCGCGGGGCACCAGCAGGTGCACGCCCTTGGACATCCGTACCCGAAACGGCGCCGACCCGCAGAGTTCCTCGGTCCACACCCCGGTCGCGCTGATCACCCGCCGCGCCCGCACGGCGAACCTCGCACCGGAACCCGGGTCGTGTACCCGGGCGCCGACCACCGCCCGGCCGTGCCGCAGCAGTGCGACCGCCGGCGCATGGGTGAGCACCGTGGCGCCGTGCCGCGCGGCCGTCCTGGCGATCATCATGGTCAGCCGGGCGTCGTCCACCTGCGCGTCGAAGTACCGCACCGCACCGGTGAGCGCGTCGGAACGCAGTGCCGGGGCAAGCTCCAGCGCCCGGCGCCGGGACAGGTGCCGGTGCATCGGCAACGCCCGAGCGCCACCGATGCTGTCGTAGAGCAGCACTCCCGCGCCCACATAGGCGCGCTCCCAACGGCGACCGCGCAGCGGAAACAGGAACGGCACCGGCCGGACCAGGTGCGGTGCCAGCTTGTGCAGCAGCAGGCTGCGCTCCCGAAGCGCCTCGCGCACCAGCGCGAAGTCACGCTGCTCGAGGTAGCGCAGCCCGCCGTGAATCAGCTTGCTCGACCGGCTCGAGGTGCCCGATGCCCAGTCCCGCGCCTCGACCAGTGCGACCGAAAGGCCGCGCGACGCCGCGTCGAGGGCGGCACCGGCGCCGACCACGCCGCCGCCGACCACGAGCACGTCGAACTCGTTCTCGGCGAGAGTACGCAGCGCCGCCGTGCGGTAAGCGGCGTCCAACCGCGCGGACATCGGGCCTCCTCGGTGCTACTGAACGTCCGCGTCGACCCAGTCGAACGACTTGGTGACGGCCTTCTTCCAGTTCCGGTAGATCCGCTCCCGCTCACCGGAGTCGAGCCGCGGCTCCCACCGCTTGTCCTCGGCCCAGTTCGCGCGCAGGTCGTCCAGGCCGCTCCAATAGCCGACCGCGAGCCCGGCGGCGTACGCGGCGCCGAGGGCCGTTGTCTCCGCGACCTTTGGCCGCACCACTGGAACGTCGAGCAGATCCGCCTGGAACTGCATGAGCAACTCGTTCTGCACCATGCCGCCGTCGACCTTCAGCTCGGTGAGCGCGACCCCCGAGTCGGCGTTCATGGCGTCGAGCACCTCGCGGGTCTGGAACGCGGTGGCTTCGAGCACCGCCCTCGCGAGGTGTTCCCGCGTGACGTAGCGGGTGAGCCCGACCAGCGCGCCGCGCGCGTCGGCCCGCCAATAGGGCGCGAACAGCCCGGAGAACGCCGGCACGAAGTAGGCCCCGCCGTTGTCCGCCACGCTGCCGGCCAGCTCCTCGATCTCGGCGGCCGAGCCGATGATCCGCAGGTTGTCCCGCAGCCACTGGACCAACGCGCCGGTGATCGCGATGGAGCCCTCGAGCGCGTAGACCGGGCGCTCGTCGCCGATCTTGTAGCACACCGTGGTGAGCAGGCCGTTCTTGCTCGCCACCTTCTCGGTGCCGGTGTTGAGCAGCATGAAGTTGCCGGTGCCGTAGGTGTTCTTCGCGGTGCCGACCTCGTAGCACACCTGGCCGAACGTGGCGGCCTGCTGGTCGCCGAGAATCCCGGCGATCGGCACGCCGTTGAGCACACCGCCCGACGCGGTCCCGTACTCCTCCGAGGACGAGCGGATCTGCGGCAGCATCGACAGCGGAATGCCCATCTCACCGGCGATGTCCACGTCCCAGGACAGCTTGTCCAGATCCATCAGCATGGTCCGGGACGCGTTGGACACGTCGGTCGCGTGCACGCCGCCGTTCGGCCCGCCGGTCAGGTTCCACAACGTCCAGGTGTCGGTGTTGCCGAACAGCAGGTCGCCCTTCTCCGCCCGCTCTCGCGCACCGTCCACGTTGTCCAGGATCCAGCGGATCTTGGGGCCGGAGAAGTAGGTCGCGAGCGGCAGCCCGACCTTTTCCTTGTACCGTTCGGCACCGCCGCCGAGCGCACCGAGATCCTCCACGATGGACTGGGTGCGGGTGTCCTGCCAGACGATGGCGTTGCACACCGGTTCGCCGGTGTTGCGGTCCCACACCACGGCGGTCTCCCGCTGGTTGGTGATGCCGACCGCGGCCAGGTCACCGGTGTTCAGGTCCGCCTTCGCCAGTGCCTGACCGACCACCGCGCGGGTGTTCGCGGCGATCTCCTTCGGGTCGTGCTCGACCCAGCCCGCCCTGGGGAAGATCTGCTCGTGCTCCTGCTGCCCGACCGAGACGATCAGACCGGAGTGATCGAACACGATCGCCCTGGTACTGGTCGTGCCCTGGTCGATGGCGAGTACGTACCGAGTCATCATGCGTCCTTTCGAGACCTAGAACACGAGCTGGGACAGCAGACCGGCCAGGGCGCCACCGACGAGCGGGCCGACGACCGGCACCCATGCGTAGCCCCAGTCGGAGTCCTTGGCGGGACGGGGCCGCGAGTCGGCCAGTTCCCCCGCACCCGCCGCACCGACGCCGACCGCGACCTTCGAGCGGTAGTGCAGCGGCAGCACCGCGTGCGCGATGCGCGGGCCCAGGTCGCGGGCCGGGTTGATGGCGTAGCCGGTCGGACCGCCGAGCGAGGCGCCGATGCCAACCACGAGCAGCGCGACGGCGAGCGGACCGAGCTGGTGCGGGGTCTTGCCGAACGAGAGCACCACGATCACCAGCACGAACGTGCCGACCACCTCGGTCACGAAGTTCCACAAGGGGCTGCGGATCTCCGGTGCGGTTGAGAACACCCAGAGCTTCCTCTGCTCGTCCGGCTCGGCCTCGAAATGCTTGCGGTAGCTCAGGAAGCACACGCAGGCCCCGAGGAACGCGCCGATCATCTGTCCGGCCAGGTAGACCAGCGCGGACTGGGCCGTGATCGACACGCCGGGGGTGAACTCGTCCGCCCCGCTGGTCATGATCCCGAGTGTCACCGCCGGGTTGAGATGCGCACCAGACTTGTACGCCACGAACACGCCGGCCATGACGGCGAAGCCCCAACCGAAGTTGATCAGGAGCCAGCCGCCGTCGAATCCCTTGGACTTGGTCAGCAGTACGTTGGCCACGACGCCTGCGCCGAGCAGGAGCAGCGTGCCGGTGCCAAGTACCTCGCTGACGAACACCTCTCCGAGTGACACGCATCCTCCATTTGTCGCGCAACGGGCGTCGGCCGGAAGGTATCCGGGGTCACACCCGGCCTCAACAGGCTGGTTTCGACAATGCCGAACGCCCGACCCGGTGAGCGCGTGATCGCCCGGCTACCGCGGGATGGCCATGAGCACGCTGACCGTGGTCGGCGACGCACCACCCGGCTCGCCGGCCGTTCGACATTGCCGACAGGCAGCCCGTCGGCTAACTTGCTGCTCGTGCCGGGACCGATCCAGTCCATCGAACGGGCCGCCGCTGTGCTGCGGCTGCTGGCCCGGGGCTCGGGGCATCACGGCCTCGCCGAGATCTCGGCTTCGCTCGGCCTGCCCAAGGGCACCGCGCACGGGATCCTGCGCACCCTTCAGCGCGTCGAGTTCGTCGAGCAGGACCAGGTCAGCGGCCGGTACCGGCTCGGCGCGGCGCTGCTACACCTCGGCACCAGCTACCTGGACGCCAACGAGTTGCGCTCCCGCTCGATCAACTGGGCGGACACGCTGGCCGCCCGCAGCGGCCAGGAGGTGCGGATCGGCATGCACCTCGACGGAGCGGTGCTCGTCGTACACCACGTGTTCCGTCCGGACGACACCATGCAGACGTTGGGCGTCGGCGGCATGCTTCCATTGCATGCCACCGCCTTGGGCAAGGTACTGCTGGCCTACGACGGGGACCTGTCCGCCACGGCCCGGCGGCGTGAGCTGACCTCGCTGACCCGCCGCACGATCGTCAAGCCGGCGGCGCTGGAGCGGGAACTGGCCGAGGTGCGCGCGTCCGGTTGGGCCAGCGAAGCCGAGGAGTGCATGCCCGGCGAGGCCAGTATCGCCGCGCCGATCCGAGTGCCAGGCGGCCTGGTCGTCGGCGCGATCGGGATATCCGGTGCCGTCGACCGGATCTGCGACGCGGGCAACCGGCCCAAGCCGGCGATGGTGGGCCACGTGTCGTTCGCGGCCGAGGCCGTGACCCGTGCGCTCGGCAGCGGAAGCTGAGGTGTGCTGACGTGACCGCCCGCTATGTGATGGCCATCGATCAGGGCACCACCTCGACCCGGTGCATCCTGTTCGACCACAACGCCCGGCTCGTTTCGGTAGCGCAGCGCGAGCACCGCCAGTACTACCCGCGGCCGGGCTGGGTCGAGCAGGACGCCGTCGAGATCTGGCGCAACGTCGACCGGATCATGCCGCAGGCGCTGCGGGACGCGCAGGTGTCGCCGGACCAGGTCGTCGCGCTCGGCATCACCAACCAGCGCGAGACGGCGGTGGTGTGGGACCGGCACACCGGAGTCCCGGTCGGGCGGGCGATCGTCTGGGAGGACATCCGGACCGAGGAGCTGATCGGCGAGTTGGAGACGCGGCCCGGCCTCGACGAGGTCCGCGGCCGCTGCGGCCTGCCGCTGGCCACGTACTTCTCCGCGCCGAAACTGCGCTGGCTGTTGGACAACCGGCCGGGCCTGCGGGACCGGGCCGAGCGCGGCGACGTGCTGTTCGGCACGATGGACACCTGGCTGATCTGGAACCTCACCGGCGGCGTCAACGGCGGTCTGCACGTGACCGACGTGACCAACGCGAGCCGCACCATGCTGATGAACCTCACCACCCAGAAATGGGATGCCGAGCTACTGTCCTTTTTCGATGTTCCGGCCGCGATGCTGCCGGAGATCCGGCCGTCCACCGAGATTCACGGCCGGACCAGCCGGGTGGTGCCGGGCATCACGATCGCCGCCGCCCTCGGCGACCAGCACGCGGCGTTGTTCGGTCAGACCTGCTACGCCAAGGGCGAGACCAAATGCACCTACGGCACCGGCAGCTTCCTTTTGATGAACACCGGAGACACCCTCGTCCGATCGGGAAACGGCCTGCTCACCACGATCGGCTACCAGATCGGCGGCGAACCGGTGACCTATGCACTGGAAGGCTCGATCGCGGTCACCGGCTCGCTGGTCCAATGGTTCCGGGACAACCTCGGCATGATCCACAGCGCCCCGGAGATCGAGACTCTGGCGCGGACGGTGTCGGACAACGGCGGCTGCTACATCGTGCCGGCGTTCTCCGGGCTGTTCGCGCCGCACTGGCACAGCGAGGCGCGCGGCATCATCGTCGGGCTGACCTCCTACATCACCAAGGGCCACCTGGCCAGGGCGGTGCTCGAGGCGACCGCGTGGCAGACCCGTGAGGTGGTCGACGCGATGAACGCCGACCTCGGCGTGCCGTCGCCGGTGCTGAAGGTGGACGGTGGCATGACCGCGGATCACCTGTTGATGCAATGCATCGCCGACGTGCTCGACATTCCGGTGATGCGGCCGATGATGGCCGAGACGGTGTCCCTTGGCGCCGCCTACGCCGCCGGGCTGGCCGTCGGATACTGGCCGGACCTCGAGGGCCTGCGGCGCAACTGGCACCTCGCGGCGCGCTGGCTCCCCCAAATGGACCCGGCGCACCGCGACGCGGAGTACGCCAACTGGAAGCGCGCGGTCGAGCTCACCTTCGGCTGGGCCAAGCCGCGCCGCGCGAACCTGCCGTAGCCACCTCGACGACAGCCGGTCACCGCACTAGTCCGTTGCGCCCCATGCCATTGCAACGTCCCCGACACCGGATGCGCCGAACTGTCTATACCGGATTCTTATGCTGGTGCGGGATCAACACGACAGCTAGCATGACCGAAAATGATCTACCACCCGCTATCCAACAACTGCGAAATGCGGTGCTATGACCAGGTTTAAAGGCCGTCTTGGGACGGCGATGGGCATGATCGCACTGAGTGCCGCCGCGGCGTTCACCACGTCGGCTTCGGCCGATGCTTCGGCGGTTCGGCTGGTCTGGACCCAGCAGTTCACCGGACCGAACGCGGCCGCGGACTGCCGCGTCACCGGTGACGCCGGACGGGGTGGGCGGTGGGACTTCTACCACTGCGACCCGGCCGGCAGCAGCATCTACCTCCACGGCTACATCATCGTCTCCTGATCACCGGGGGCGAGACCTCGGCTGATTAACGCTGGTTAACCTGCTCCTGTGCGGCTCCGGCGGCGTGCGCGTAGCCGCTGACGACGGCCTGGAGTTCGGCGGGATCGACGATGTCGTTGAGGTTGGTGAATCCGTCGGGAGCACGTCGCTCGACGATGTCGATCACTCGTTCCGGGCCGCCCTGCCGGTTGCGAAGCACGACCTCGTTCGCAGCCGGCAGGCGGTCGGACTGGTATGCGCGCAGCGCCTCGACCGGGTCGGCATGCCGGGCCAGGTTGCCGGCCAGGCTGACCGCGTCGAGGGCGGTCTGGCCGGCTCCATTGGCCCCCATGGGATACATCGGATGGGCAGCGTCCCCGAGCAGCGTGACCCGGCCATGGGACCAGACCGGCAGCGGCTCCCGGTCGCACATGGGAAATATCAAGGGTTCCTCGGAAGCCGCGACCAGCCCGGCATGGTCGACCTGCGGGAGGTGGAACAACTCGACATGCCTCGTGAGCTCGGCTGGTGCCACCCGTTGCGACCAGTCCTGACGATTCGGTGCCGGGTCACCGGCCCGGCCGGTTCGCCGGCAAATGAGCCAGTTGGTGAGCTTGGTGCCCGGGGTTGACCCGTCGGCGATGGGATAGACCACGAACCTCGCCGAAGCCCCGCCGGCGACGACCATGGTGCGGCCGGTGCCGAACGCCGGCCAGTCGGCCGCGCCCCGCCACATCGTCAGACCGCTCCAGTGCGGCGGGCCTTCCCGCGGGAACAACTGGGCACGCACGGCGGAATGGATGCCGTCGGCACCGATCAACACGTCACCATGAACCTCGGCGACGGTGCTGCCGTGCGGATCGGCGAACTGTGCGTGCACCGAGTCCGCGTCCTGGTCGAAGCCGGTCAGCCGATGACCGGTTCGTACCGCGCCGGGGCCGAGGCGTTCGCGCACCGCGTGGAGCAGCACCGCTTGCAGCCTTCCCCGGTGGATACTGAACTGCGGGACCGTGAATCCGGCCGCCGTGCCGCATGGCGCTGACAAGATCGGCTGGCCGAGGCGGTGGGCATAGTGCGTCTCGCGGGTGCGGATCCCGGTTTCGTCCAACCGGTCAAGCAGTCCGACCGCGGCAAGCTGTTTGACCGCGTGCGGCAACAGGTTGATCCCGACGCCCAGCTCACGGATCTGGTCGCTCTGTTCGTAGATCGAGCAGCCGACGCCCTCGTGATGCAGCCGCAGGGCGGTGATCAGACCGCCGATACCGGCCCCCGCAATGATGATCTCCATGGTGCATCCCTACCGCCGAGGGAGTTCACGCCGTCCTTCGGACCACGTCCAAGGAATCGGGGCTCGGCGCGCACGTGTTAGGGGCCGCCGAGGACAGGCGGTGCACGGCGCGACCGGCGGCATAGCGGGTGGGTACCGCACCAGGCGGACCCACCCGTGCCGTCGGCGCATCGATAACGCGGGGTATGCCGTATCAGGAAACGCGGATGGACTAGGCTGCCTTGGCCTTGCTCCGCCGTCCCCGGGACTTCGCGGGCGCGGCGTGTGCCTCCTCGAAAGCCTCGATCACGCTGGACGGAATCCGGCCGCGGTCGGCCAGGTCCCACCCGTTCTGCCGAGCCCACTCGCGGATTGCCCGAGTTTGTTCACGGTCGGCGGCGGGCCGAGCACCGGGGTGCGCGCCGGATGTACTGCGCTTGATTCGGCCGCCGATCCGCCGGCCCGCACTGATCACGTCGGCAAATGCATTGCGCAAGTTGCTGGCATTGTCCTCGCTGAGATCGATCTCGTAGCTCACGCCGTCCAGGGCGAAGCTGACGGTTGTGATATCGCCGCTGGCGATACCGTCCAGGTCGTCGACCAGTTCGACGGTGACTTTCTGAGCCATGGGAACCTCCAAGGTGGTGTACGAGTCGCCCAATGTCCCCAAACCTCGTCCGCGATACTGGGCGCTGGTGGATTTAAATATCACATATTGCGCCCGTTGCGCATCCTGACCACCGTGGAGACCCCACCATTGTCGCTGAATGTGATCAAGGCCACACGGATTTCATAGGATCGTGGTCGCGGCCATCCGGCCCGGTACAGCAGCGTCACGCCGCGCGATTGAACGACGCCTTTGTTCGGACGAGGTCAAAGGTCGGTGTCCTGTGTGGAATGCCCATCCTCCGTGACCGATCCAGCTCTATCCCGGCACCGAGCGAAGTCGAGGCCGGTTCGACACAACGGCCCGGTATCCGGTGAAAACCGCCCACTTCGCGGCGAACACGCCCGGGTTGTTTCTCCGGCGTGCTGTTCGCCGTTGTTCGGTGCGAGGCTCCGACCGTATGAGTGGAGCGAGGCGATCCGGCAGACTGCGGTCGTGAGTGATGGTGCCAGGGTTGATGGCGTCGTGGGTGGCTGGTGCGATCCGGCGTTCGGTGCGGTTCGGACGGCCTTCGCGGAGAACTTCGCGAGCCGGGGCGAGGTCGGGGCCGCGGTCTGCGTGGTGGTCGACGGCGTTGTGGTGGCCGACCTGGTGGGCGGCTGGGCCGACGCGGCGCGGTCCCGGCCGTGGCGGCCGGACACGCTGGTCAACTTCTATTCCGTCGGCAAGGCGCTCGTGGCGCTGCTGGCGCTGCAACTGGTCGACCGCGGACTGATCGGGCTGGACACCCCGATCGCCTCGGTATGGCCGCAGTTCGGCCATGGCGGCAAGGAGACCGTGACGCTCCGCATGGCGCTGTGCCACCAGGCGGGGGTGCCCGCGATCCGGGCCAGGCTGACCAATGAGGACCTGTGGAGCTGGGACCGGATGACCGACGCGTTGGCCGGCACCGAACCGTGGTGGCCGCCCGGTAGCCGGCACGCCTATCACACCAACACCTTCGGCCACCTGATCGGTGAGGTCGTCCGGCGGGTGTCCGGGGAGCCGCCCGGCGAACGCCTGCGGGCCGTGGCGGCGCCGCTCGGCGCCGACGTGTGGTTCGGCGTGCCGGCCGCGCGGCAGCACCGGTGCGCCGAGGTGATCTGGGCACCCGCGGGGTCGCCAATCGCCGTGGACCTCGACACCGTGGACCTGTCCGGCGAGGCACTGATGAACGCCCTCGCGCACTTCAACCCGCCCGGCTACTCCTCCGTCGGCGTGGTCAACACGGCCCGCTGGCGATCCGCGCAACTGCCGTCCACCAACGGACACGGCACGGCACGGGGACTTGCCACGCTCTACGCGGCGCTGCTGCGCCCCGGCGAGCTCGTCTCGCCCGGCCTGCTGGACCATGCCGCGCGGGTCCACTCCAGCGGACCCTGCCCGATACTCGGTGCGGACGTGGTGTTCGGGCTCGGCTTCACCCCGACGAGTCCGCGCCGCCCGCTGGGCCCCAACCCGCGCAGCTTCGGCCACTTCGGCACCGGCGGAGCGCTCGGGTTCGCCGATCCGGACGCAGGGGTCGCATTCGGCTATGTGATGAACCACGTCGTCCCACGCTGGCGCAGCTCACGTAACCAGGCGCTGATTGCCGCCATCTACGAATCCTGGTAACTGGCCCCCCTTTTTTGGGCGTGTGCGGTTCGGAATATCGCGACGGCGGCGGACCACCCATTGCCTGAGCGCGCCACTCACTTGCCTGAGCGCGAGACTCACTTGCCCGAGCGCGAGACTCGCGAGCCGGGGCTACCGGCGCCGCCCCGGACGGCGCTGGACGGCGAGTGCGATCCCCCGGTAGATCGACGTGCCGCAGAGCACGCCGAGCGCGATCGCCACGATTGCGACCAGCGGTTGCAACAGATCTCCGGCTCCCGCGATAGCCGGGTCGCCGAGGATCTGGGTGACGCCGACCAAGCCGAGCGCGCCCGGGACGAGCAGCCAGAACGCCGGCAGGAACGTCACCTGTGACGGCGGACCGCCGGGCACCTCGGCGACGGCCAGCGCCACCGGTGTCATCGCGATCGCTCCGAAGAACCCACTGGTGTTCGCGCCGACCAGTGCCTCGCCGACGAGCTGGCCGACCCAGGCGGTCAGCAGGACGAGCAGCAGCCACAACAGCGAGCCGCGCGGCGCGGAGAAGTAGAAGCTGACCGCGACGCCGAAGATCAGCACGCCAAGCCACGGCGCCCACGGCCCGAGCACCATGGTGTACGTGTCCTGGAGCACGATGTTCCTCGGCAGCCCGGCGAGCTCGGCACCGGCGACGATCCCGAAGGCGAGCAGCAACAGCTGGAGGAAGCCGAACACCAGCCGGCTCGCCCCGGCGACCATTTCACCGGTGGCCAGCTCGACGGTGGCCGTCGTCAGCACGCCACCGGGCAGGAACGTCACCAGCGGCGCGATCAACGTGCGCAGGCCCGGATCCAGAATGTCGTGCTGGACGGCTTCGAAGGTGAGCGCGGACACGATCACCGCGGCGATGATCGGGACGAGCACGCGCAGCGTGGGCCGTCCGCGGCAGAGCAGCACCAGGGTGCCGACGAACGCGCCGAAGATGGTTGAGATCACCACGTCGAGCGGGGTGGGTCGCAGGATCAGGCAGAGCCCGGCGATCATGGCGGAGTAGCCGAGCACGGTGACGATCGGGCCGTAGCGCGGACTCATCGTCCGGATCGCGTGCAGCTGGGCCAGGCCGTCGACCAGGTCGAGCTCGCCGCGCTCGGCTCCCTTGACCACCTCGTACAGCACCGAAATCTGGTCCAGCCGCAGGGCTCCGCTCGCCTGCGGGATCGCGTCGATCGTGGTCTCGTGCGCCTCGCGCACCGAGATCATCAGCGCGGTCGGCAGCACCACGATGCGGGCGTCTTCCGCACCGTTGGCCGCGGCGATCCTGGACAGCCGTTCCTGTGTCTCGCTCACCGCCGTGCCAGCGAGGCTGAGGGCCCGGCCGATCTCCAGCAGGAACCGGTGCAGTTGACCGGGATCACTCAACATGGGCCAACGGCCACCATTCGTCGTCACCGCTGCGATCGGGACCGTTCCAGTTCACCGTGGCGAGCCACCGGGAATCGGCGAGCCACGCCGGCTAGTGGTGCGAGCCGGCCCGCAGAACCGCGTGCTCGCGCACCATCCGCTGCGACATCCGGTCCAGTGTGGCGGACAGCTCCGCCGACTGCTCCGGCTTCCACTCGGCCAGATCGGACACGAACCGGTCCCGCCACACCCGGAGCATGCCGGTCAGTGCGCGCCTGCCCTGGTCGGTGAAGGCGATCGTGCCGTTCTCCTTGACCAGCAGCCCCCTGGTCACCTGATCGTCGAAGGCCGGCAGCAGGATTCGTGGCGGGATCTCCAGCTCGGCGCCGATCTCCTCGACCGACGTGTGCCCGGTCTCCTTACTGAACCGGAAGACCTGCGCGATCAGCCAGGCGTCCGCGGTGTCCAACTCCTCGGTCGTCTTGGCCAGCACCGCCGGCAGCACATCCTCGCCCCGCCGGCTCCACCACACCGAGATCGCCTTCTCCACCTCCTGCTCGGCCCGCTGCGACTCCGGCATGCCGAACCCGTCGCCGACGTCGGACGCCTTTGCCCTGGCGGCATCTCGCAGCGGCACCTCCTTCATCAGGAAGGCGCACGCGAAGGCAATCACGGCCACCGGCACCGCGGACAGGAACACCACGTGCAGCGCCTCGGCGTACACATCGGCCAACTGGGCCCGGGCCGCGGGCGGCAGGGAGTTCAACGCCGGAGCTCCGGTCGAGCCCGGATCCACCCCGGCCGGGAGCCTGGCGTGCAGCGCGTTGGTGAAGATCGTGCCGAACACCGCGACCCCGAACGAGCTGCCCATGGTGCGCATGAACGTCACACCCGAGGTGGCCACCCCGAGGTCGGCATAGTCCGACGTGCTCTGCACGGCGATCACCAGTACCTGCATGCCGAGCCCGATGCCGATGCCGAGCACCAGCATGGCCAGCGCCGCCATCGGGTACCCGGTCGACCTGTCCAAAGTAGACAGCAGCAGCATGCCCACCGCGGTGACCGCGGCCCCCACGATCGGGAAGATCTTGTACCGCCCGGTCCGGCTGACCACGACCCCGGAGAACACGGCGGCGAAGAGCAGTCCCAGCACCATCGGCAGCATCCGCAGGCCCGACTGGGTTGCGGTGGCCCCCTTGACCACCTGCAGGTAGAGCGGCAGGAACGTGATGGAGCCGAACATCGCGAATCCGGTGACGAAGCTGAGCACGCTGGCCACCGTGAACACCCGCGAGTGGAACAGCCGCATCGGCAGCACCGGTTCTCGGGCGCGCATTTCCACCACCACGAAGACACCGAGGGACAGCACGCCGAGCACACCGAGCCCGATGATCGTCGGTGAGTTCCACGGATAGGTCGTCCCACCCCAACTGGTCATCAGCACCAGCGCGCCGGATCCGATGGAGATGAACACGATGCCGGCGTAGTCGATGGTCGGCCGCCCCGCCCTTGGGATGGACGGCATCGCGACGGCCGCGACCAGCAGCACCACCACGGCGAACGGCACATTGATGAAGAACGCCCAGCGCCAGGTCAGGTGGTCGACGAACAACCCGCCGAGCAGCGGGCCGATCACCGTCGTGACCCCGAACACCGACCCGAGCGCACCCTGGTACTTGCCTCGTTCGCGCAGTGGGACCACATCCGCGATCAGCGCTGCCGCGGTGACCATCAGCCCGCCGGCACCGAAGCCCTGGATTCCCCGGAACGCGATGAGCTGCGGCATGTTGCCGGCGAACCCGCAGAGCAGCGAGCCAACGCCGAAGACCACTACGGACGCCTGGAAAATGATCTTGCGGCCGAACAGGTCGCCGAACTTCCCGACCAGCGGCGTCACCACGGTCTCGGCGAGCATGTACGAGGTGACCACCCAGGCCAGGTGGTCGGCGCCGCCGAGGTCGCCGACGATCGTGGGCAGCGCCGTCGAGACGATCGTTTGGTCGAGGGCGGCGAGCAGCATGCCGAGCATGACCGCGCCGACCACGGCGTTGCGCTTGGTGTGGCCGAGGTCGACCGTCGGCTCGTCAATCTCGGCCGCCTCAACCGGAGCTACCGCCATGCACCAGAGTGTGGCCCGGAACCGGGACCGGCGCGATCGGAGCGGTCGCGGCCGATTCCGTGGCCGAGGCGAACCGGCGACGACCGGACCGCGCCCCCTGCGCGAGGACCACCGTAGGCGTACCGCTCGGCCAGTCCGGTCACGGAGCGCGACGTCGCTCAACGCCGGGTTCCGGCACCGGTTGGCCTGGCGCGGTCGATCTTCGAAATCTGTTTCAGGCGCTCGCCGGCGGTGGGGGCCGTACGAAACATCCGCCGAAAGGAGCTTGTCGCCGGGTAGCGCGTGCGGCAGTGTGCTTGATCAGGGGGCCTATGGGGAGGCTCGGATGTCAGCACCCGCAACCGATGGCATCGCGAAGTTCGGTGACTACCAGACCTGGTTCCGGATAACCGGCGAGCTGTCCGCCGCGAAGGCGCCGCTCGTGGTTCTGCACGGCGGGCCGGGATGCATCCACGACTATCTGCTGCCGCTGGCGGCCATCGCCGAGACCGGGCGGGCGGTGGTGCACTACGACCAGCTCGGCAACGGCCGCTCGACCCGGTTACCGGACAAGCCGGCGGAGTTCTGGACGGTGCGGCTGTTTCTCGACGAGCTCCAGTCCCTCGTGGACACTTTGGGAATCGCCGACCGGTATCTGGTGCTCGGCCAGTCGTGGGGCGGCATGCTGGCGGCCGAGCACGCCGCGCTGCGCCCCCCGGGGTTGCGCGGCTTGGTGATCGCCGACTCGCCGGCCAGCATGGAGTTGTGGTCGGCGGAGGCGGACCGGCTGCGCGCGGCACTGCCCGAGGGGGTCGACGAGATCCTGCGCGCCCACGAGGCCGCCGGCACCACGGACAGCGAGCCATACCGTGCGGCCATGCGGGTCTTCTATGACCGTCACGTCTGCCGGGTGCCGTGGCCGGACGAGTTGACTCGCACGTTCGCCGCCATCGACGAGGACCCCACCGTTTACCTGACCATGAACGGGCCGAGCGAGTTCCATGTGATCGGCAGCCTGCGTGAATGGTCCATAGTGGACAGGCTCGGCGCGATCACCGTGCCGACGCTGCTGATCAGTGGGGAGTTCGACGAGGCCACACCGGCAACCGTGGCGCCGTATGAGGCGGGCATCGCGAACGTGCGCTGGGAAATCATGGCGAACTGCAGTCACCTGCCGCAGATCGAGGACACCGAACGGTTCAACGCCCTGGTCACCGAGTTTCTTGACACCTGCGAGGGGTTGTTGTGAGCGAGCAAGCTTGCGGGGGGTTGTCATGAGTGAGCGGACCGAGGCCGTGGTCGCTTCCCCAGCCGCCGAACGGACCGCCGAGGAAGACCTCCGCCGGCTCGGCTACCGGCAGGAGCTGCGCCGGTCGCTTGGGCTGGGCGACCTGATCATCTACGGCCTGGTGTTCATGGTGCCGATCGCGCCGTTCGCGATCTTCGGCTTCGTGTTCGACGCCTCGCACGGCATGGTGCCGCTCACCTACCTCATCGGCCTGGTGGCGATGGTGTTCACCGCGCTCTCCTACCGCGCGATGAGCCGGGCGTTCCCGGTCGCCGGCTCGGTGTACTCCTACGCTCAGCGCGGCATCGGCAACTCGGCGGGCTTCGTCGCCGGCTGGGCGATCCTGCTCGACTACCTGCTGGTGCCGACCCTGCTCTACGTCACCGGCGCGGTCGCACTCGGCACCGTGATTCCCGCGGTGCCGCAGTCGGTCTGGGTGATCATCTTCGTGGTGTTCAACACCGCGGTCAACCTGGCCGGTATCAAGATCACCGCCTTGGCGAACCGCGCGTTCCTGTTCGGCGAGTTGGTGATCCTGGGGCTGTTCGTCGTGCTCGCCGTGATCGCGGTCGCGCAGGGCCGCAACGGTGCGCACTGGACCCTCACCCCGTTCTTCAACGCGAACGAGTTCTCCCCCGGCCTGATGTTCGGCGCGTTGTCGATCGCGGTCTTGTCGTTTCTCGGGTTCGACGCCATCTCCACGATGTCCGAGGAGGTGGCGGGCGACACCAAGCTGATCGGCAGGGCCACCGTACTGTCCCTGTGCCTGGTGGCCACGCTGTTCGTGGTACAGACCTACCTGGCCGCACTGCTGGTGCCGGGCAAGACCGAGTTCGGCGGGGAGGAGGCCAACAGCGCCTTCTATACCGTGGCCGGGCTGGCCGCCGGCCACTGGATGCTGGTGGTGGTCGCGGTGACCACCGCGGTCGCCGCGGCCGTTGCCAACAGTCTGGTCGCGCAGGCCGCCACGTCGCGTTTGCTGTACTCGATGGCCCGCGACCGCGCGCTGCCGCGGTTCCTCGCACACATCAGTCCGCGCCGCAAGGTTCCCGACCGCGCCGTGCTCCTGGTCGCCGCGCTGAGCCTGCTCCTCGGCCTGGTGTTCGTCGGCCAGGTTGCCTTCCTGTCCACCGTGGTCAACTTCGGTGCCCTGGTCGCGTTCCTGTTGCTGCACCTGTCGGTCTCCGTCTACCACCTGATCAAGAAGCGGCAACGCACGTTCGGCATGCACCTGGTGGTTCCGGCCATCGGATTTGTGATCGTCGGCTATGTTCTCTACAACATCGACGTCAAAGCCAAGATCGGCGGCCTGATCTGGCTGGCTGTCGGAATTGTCGTGCTGGTCGTCCGCAGGCTGACCGGCCGGGACACCACGCTCCGGCTCGACGAATCGGCGGATACCGCCGGGTAGGCAGGTGAAAGGCCGGGCGGCGTGCCGCCCGGCCTTTCGATTATCGCCGCGTCAGTCCTTGAAGGCGTCCTTCACCTTCTCGACCGCTTGCTTCAGGTTGCCCTTGATCTTCTCGCCGGCGCCTTCGGCTTCCATGTCCTCGTTGCCGGTGACCCGTCCGGTCGTCTGCTTCGCCTTGCCCTTGAGCTCATCGGCCTTGGCGTCGAACTTGTCATCTGTGCTCATTACATCTCCTCCTGCGATTCGGATGCCCCGGCCGCCGCCGCCTCAAACCACCCCGGTTCGCACGTTCCGATGAATTCCCCGGCGGCGTTTGGACGCTCGGTGAGTGGGTAGCCGACCCACCAGGGGAAACGCGCGTGCTCCTCAGGGACGCACCGGCGCGGCCCGCCGCCCTGTCGGTGTGGATGCTGCGAGCCGCGTTGTTCGCCGATGTCGGCTTAAGTGCTGTGCAAGCTGGGTATCGCCCTGACATGTCAGATCAGCCGTGCACCCTCACGATGGGCGTGGAGGAGGAGTTCTTCCTCGTCGACGACCAGGGTGAACTGGTGCAGGACGCGGCCGGCACCATCGCCACCGTCGATGACCAGGCCCAGGACGAGAGCGACCAGGACAGCACCGGGGGCGACGGGGTCGACGTCAAGGCCGAGCTGTTGCGGGCACAGGTCGAGTCCGGCAGTGAGATCTGCCATGACCACCGAGAGTTGCTGGCCAACCTGACCGAGCTGCGCGCCCGGCTCATCGATGGCGCGAACGAGCGGGGTGCCCGGCTGTTGGCCTGCGGGACGATCCTCGCCGAGCCGAGAGATCCGCAGCGGGTGACGGCAGGGCCGCGGTACCGCCGCATCGTCGGCCACGTCGGACGGTTCGTGGTCGACGGCTCGACCTGCGGCTGCCACGTGCATGTCGGGGTGGACGACCGAGACACCGCCATCAAGGTGAGCAACCAGCTTCGGCCGTGGTTGCCGGTCCTGTTGGCGCTGTCGGCGAACTCGCCGTTCCACCGGGGCAGCGACACCGGCTACGCCAGCTCGCGCCATCTGCTCTGGGGCCGGTGGCCGACCTCCGGGCCGCCGCCGTACCTGGAGTCGGTGGACCACTACGAGCGGATCGTGCGCGGCCTGCTCGGCTCCAGCGCGGCGCTGGACCGAGGAATGATCTATTGGGACATCCGGCCGTCCGAGCACCAGCCGACCATCGAGATCAGGGTGCACGACACCGCCGCCACGGCGGCCGAGGCCACGTTGATCGGTGTGCTGGTCCGCGCGCTGGTCGCCGACGCCCTTGACCGCATCGACCGGGGTGTGCCCGCCGAACAGGTGCCGCACGAGGTATTGCGGGGCCAGCTGTGGCGGGCGGCCCGCGACGGTCTGGAAGGGCAGTGTGCCGATCCCGGCACCGGGGAGCTGCGCCCGGCGCACGACATCCTCGCGGAGTTGGTCCCGCTGTGTCCGGGTGGACGCGACGAACAGGACTTCGTCGCCGAGACGCTCGCGGAGCTCCGCCGAACCGGTGGCGGCGCGGCCCGGCAGCGGGCGGCCTACCGGCGTCGGGAGAGCTGGGCGGACGTGATCTCGATGCTGATCGAGCAAACCCAAGCCACGACCGCGGTGTAACCGTCACCGGGTCGATTGGTGCGCGGCCGAATGGGTAACCGGTCGGAGTCCCTGCCGTCCCGGCCCGATCGGAGATCCCATGTCGACTGACGCCATCGTGCTCCTCAAGGACGACCACAAGCAGATCCGCAGACTGTTTCGCGAGTTCGAGCAGGCCGGCAAGAACGCGACGGCCACCAAGGGGAAGATCGTCGACCGCATCCTGGAAGCCCTGACGGTGCACACCTACCTCGAGAACGAATGCATGTACCCGCGCGTCCGAGAGCTGGCGCCCGACCTCGAGGACGACGTGTTGGAGTCCTATGAGGAACACCACGTCGCCGACGTGCTCTGCGTCGAGTTGGCCGCGCTGAGCCCGGGGGACGAACGGTTCGACGCCAAGACCACGGTACTGATCGAAAGCGTCACCCATCACATCGACGAAGAGGAGCAGGACTGGTTTCCGAAGGTGCGCGCCCAACTGGGCCGCAAGCAGCTCCAGGAGATCGGTGCGCAGATGATCGAGCTGCGCGAGAAGGCGCCCCGCAAGCCGAGCCAGCCCAGCGCGCTCAAGAAGGCCGCGGACGCCGTCCTGGCCTGAGGAGACGACGACCGGATGCACAAGTTGCTCTACAAGCCGCTCGGCATGCTCGTCAGCGTCCTCGGTGGACTCCTCGCCAGTCTGACGTTCAAGAAGACCTGGCAGACCGTCACCGGGGAGGACGAGCCGCCGCGGGCCACCGACGAGGAACTCGGCTGGCGCGAGGTGCTCATCGCCGCCGCGGTCCAAGGCGCGATCTTCGGTCTGGTCAAGGCAGCCATCGACCGCAGTGGCGCCGCCGGCTACCGCAAGCTCACCGGGTCCTGGCCGGGCAAGTGAGCCGATTGTGAAGCTCGAGGTTTATCGCAGGTCAGGCTGGGTATCTTCGTCGTGATCCCCCGGCCGGTCGTTGGCCGCCACCCCGCCAGGCGCACCGGCCCCTGTCCCCGAAAGAGGTAGCGCTCATGATCGTGCTCGGAGCCATCCTGCTGATCATCGGCTTTATCGCCAAGATCTCCATCTTATGGACGCTCGGCATCATCCTGCTGGTGGTCGGCGTCGTGCTCGCGATCCTCGGCGGCACCGGCCGCCGGGTCGGTGGGCGCGCGCACTGGTTCTGAGTAGTAGATCCTCTACTCAGGACTGTGTCCGAACACGCACCGACGTGCGTGGCCGGGAGACAACGACGTCTGCCGGCCACGCACGGTCACCTGGTGTGGGCCACCGATCGGGACAGCGCCGGGTCCGACAGGCGCAACTCCTCGGCCAGCATGATCAACTCGCGCACGTCGGCGTCCAGGCCGTCGGTGTCGGGGATGGCCACCGGCACCGCCTCACCGGGGGCGGGAACGCCCGACGCGCAGGCGAGCAGGCCGGCCCGCAACCGCTCGGCCAGCGACAAATCACCGTTGCCGGTGGACCCGAGGTACGGGCTGACCCGGAGCAGGCCGTCCCGGCACTCGATCACCCGGCGGTAGTACCGCCGATGCACCCCGCGCAGCCGCAACGCGTCGCCCCACCGTCCCGACGGTGTCCGGCCGAACGCGTCCTCCGGGAAGTGCTGGTGCAGAAGAGTCCACAGTGGAGCGAGCCGGCGGTAGTTCCTTCGGTGCTGCCACCACACCCGTAATGCGGCGAGGCGCGTGGTCGCCGCCGGATAGGCAAAACCGACCATGAATACCACGCTGCCGGGCACAATGAACAACAACCCAATCGCGAACAGCCACAGCGGCACCAGGACACCCACCCACTGAGCGGTGGTCGCCGCTACGAACACCGTCTCGCCGATCACCAGAGCGGTCAGGCCGACCGCCGTCAATGCCAATCCGTGGCGCAATCGTGGTTCGGCTCCCCGGGAGTAACGGCGGGTCCACAACAACGCGCTGGCGAAGGCGTAGTCCATGTACGCGTTCGGGGTCAGGTACAGCATCGGGATGGTGATCTCGTCGAGCGGCCCAGCCCCTGGCCGGGCGAAAGCCAACGTGGCCGCGTCGTACCGCATCGCGGCCGGCATCAGCACGACGGCGGCCAACAGCAGCCCGACCGCGGCCGCCATCGGGATCGCCTGCAACCTCGCCTGCCGGCGAGCGTCGCGCCCGTCGAGGGCGGAGAAAAGGTAGAACGCGATCAGGCTGTAGCCACCGGCCACCATGCCGAGGTGCTGGATCAGCCGCGACATCAGCGGCTCGACGCCGAAGACGACGGTGCCATTCGTGGCGGCCGAGCCGAATACGACGGTCAGGCTGAAGGACGCTACCGCGATGGTGACCGCGCGCAGTGGCACGTTGTTCGGCAAGCGGATCAGCAGATACAACAGGATCGCGAGCACCAGACAGGTCACAGCGGCCTGGACCGCCAGCAGCGCGGTCACCGCAGGCCCAGCCGATCGCCGATGGTGCCTGCCATCCGTGGTGCGTCCGCGCGGCCGAGGCCAGATCTTTCCGGCCGTCGCCGCCGTCGAAGCACTCGCAGGGGCACGAGCCAATCCTTTGCCGAGGACCCCAGCTCAACGCTTTGCCCCGACAGCGAACGGTGGCCCGGCCCTATTCTATGGGGTACTTGACCTCGCGCCAGCCGCCGGCGCGGTTGTTGGCAATGATCTGCCGGAACATGGCGAGCAGGACGCGGTCGTTGATCGGCGCTCCTTCGCGGAAGGCGACGGTTCTGGCGGTCTTGTTGCCGTGGCCGGCCGTGATGATCTCTCGGCCTGCTGCCAGAGCGGCAGGACATCAAGGTAGGCGTCCATCCCGAAAATCGGCGACACGACTCATCGTTACCACGCCCCGGAACAGGACGTCCGTTTCGCCTAGATGGCGAGGGCTTCGACCAGGTTGACGCACAATACCAGGACCCGGTCGAGCCCGGTGACTTCGATCGACCGCCGGACAAGATGATTGATGCCTACCACGATCCGTAACAAACAGTGGTGCTGATCTGCCTGTGCCGCGGCGTCGGCCAGGACCGCGAGACCGACCGAGCCGAAGAAGGTCACGTCGGTCAGATCGACGACAACTCGGCCACCTTTCATCCGCTCAACGGTTTCGTCAAGGGATTCCTGCAGTTTTGGGGCGGTCTGGATATCGATCTCACCAGTCACGCGGACCACCAGGACATCGTCCACCCTGCGACTGTCGACGCTCATCTCGACCCTTTCTGCACCCGTTCGAACCAGGTCGGCGGTTCGGTGAGCACATGTGCGTGGAGATGCGAGCTCGGTAGCGGTCACGGAGACAAGTGGGCCCTGGTCTGGAGCCCGCACACGCGGCGAACCGCCGGACTGTCCGCGCTGCCGACGAGATAGGACCTGTGACGGAGATTACCCCACCGATCGGCTGGTCAAACCGATGGCGGGCAAACCGGCCGACCAACCGTACCAGCCGGTATCTATGCCGATCTTGCCCGATATCGGGCAGATATTTGCCATTTGCGGATGCTCCGGGCACCATCGGGGTCGTGCAGGACGCGGAGCTGGTCGACCAGGTCGCCGCATCGACCGGGCTGCCGGCCGGTGTGGCCGCCCGGGTCGTCGAGGACGTGGTCGCCTACTACCGCGAGTCCGTCGAGGACTACGTGCGGCGCCGGCATGCCTGGCTGCAGGCGCACGGCCGGCGCAATCCGGAGATCTTCGCGACGATCGCCGGCGAGTTGGGTCGGCGGGTGGTCGCCGCGCCGCCGCTGACCGAGCGCCAACTGCGGCGCGTCATCTACGGATGACCCCGCGCCAGCGACGTCTTGTCGCACCACCCCGACCGAGGAGCGATTGATCACCATGTGCGGAATCGTCGGATATGTCGGCTATCAGAACGCCGCCCCGATCCTCGTCGAAGGCCTGACCCGGTTGGAGTACCGGGGGTACGACTCGGCCGGCATCGCGGTGCTCGGCAACCGGGGAGCCCAGGTGCACCGCACCGTTGGCCGGGTTCGGGACCTGGCTGCCACGCTGCCCAAGCGGTTGGCCGGCAAGGTGGGGATCGGCCACACCCGCTGGGCCACCCACGGTCCGGCCACTCAGGACAACGCCCACCCGCACACCTCCGCGGACGGACGAATCTGCGTGGTGCACAACGGAATCATCGACAACGCCAACGCCCTGCGGCAGTACCTGACCGAGGCGGGCGTCGAGCTCACCTCCGACACCGACACCGAGGTGATCGCCCATCTCATCGCCCGGTCGAGCGCGGACACGTTCGAGGACGCGGTCGCCGACGCGGTCTCACGCATCACCGGCACCTATGCGATCGCGGTCACCGACACCGAGCATCCCGACCGGATGGTGGTGGCCCGCAACGGCTCCCCGCTGATCATCGGCGTCGGTGACCGGGAGATGTTCGTGGCCAGCGACCTCGCCGCGCTGGTCCGGCACGCCTCGCAGGTGGTCCACCTCGAGGACGGCGACTTCGCCACCGTCGCCCCGACCGGCTACCGCACCTTCACCATCGAGGGGCACGACACGGGCAAGGTCGCCGCCGAAATCGACATCAGTGCCGACGATCTCGAACTCGGCGGATACGCGCATTTCATGTACAAGGAAATTCAGGAACAGCCCGAATCGGTACAGCGAATGATGCAGGGGCGGCTCGACGACCGCTTCGGCGTCTCGCGTTTGGACGGGCTCAACCTCACGCCCCGCGAGCTGCGCGGTTTCGCCCGGGTGAAGATTCTCGGCTGCGGATCCGCATACTACGTCGGCCAGATCGGCTCGACGATGATCGAGGAGTTGGCCCGGATCCCGGCCGACGCCGAGGCCGCGTCGGAGTTCCGCTATCGCAACCCGATCATCGAGTCGGACACCCTGTACGTGGCGGTCAGCCAGTCCGGGGAGACAGCCGACACCGTCTTCGCCGTCGAGGAGATCAAGCGCAAGGGCGGCCGCGTGGTCGGCCTGGTCAACGTGGTCGGCTCGACCATCGCTCGGGCCTGTGACGGCGGCGTCTACCTGCATGCCGGGCCGGAGACCGCCGTCGCCTCGACCAAGGCGCTGACCCATATGGCGGTGGGTTTCGCGATGATCGCACTGGCCCTCGGTCGGGTGCGCGACCTGTCGAATGCCGACGGACGTCGCATCATCGCCGCGCTGCGCGCGCTTCCCGATCAGATCCGGAGGGTCCTGGACGCCGAACCCGAGATCGCCGAACACGCCAAGACGCTCGCGGCGGCCCGGAGCCTGTTCTTCATCGGCCGGGTTCGCGGATATCCGGTCGCGCGCGAGGGTGCCCAGAAGTTCAAGGAGATCTCCTACCGGCACGCGGAGGCGTACCAGACCTCTGAGCTCAAGCACGGTCCGCTCGCCCTGATCGACGACTCGCTGCCGACCGTCGCGATCGTGCCCTACGACGACCTCAGGGATCGCAACCTCGGTGCTGTGCAACAGGTGCGGGCGCGCGACGGTGCGGTCCTGGCGATCACCCACGACGAGGTGGACTTCGGTGACCTCGACGTCCCCCGGATCGTCGTCCCGCGCACCGAGCCGGAACTCGACCCGATCCTGCTCACCATTCCCCTGCAACTACTCGCCTACCACGCCGCACTGACTCTCGGCCACGACATCGACAAGCCGAGGAACCTGGCGAAGTCCGTCACCGTCGAGTGAGCTCGACGGCCGCACCAGCCGGCCAGGGGACTGGCTCCTGGCCGGCTTCGCGGTTCGCCGGGCGGGCGCCGCGTCGAGCTACGGGGCCCACGGCGAACTGACGGCCCAGGAGCTGTCGGCCGCCCATGAGGTGGCGCTGTCGAACGCGTTCGGGCCGCCGTTGGCGGCGATGAACACGGTGTTGTTGAAGTGGCGGAGGAATCTGGTCGGGAAGTTGAACGACGCGAAGGAGGTGCCCTGGCCGCTGCGACCCGCCTGCGGGCAGAAGGTCGCGTCGGCGCGGAACAGCGCGGTGCCGTCCATGGGCTGACGGAAGAGTTGGAAGTTCGAGTGACGCAGGAAGTCTCCCGGGAAGTTCCTGGACTCGAACGACACGCACGCGTTGTTCGCCAGGCCACGGCGCACGATCCAGGACGCGTCGTTCTTGTCGACGGCCGGATTGCCCGACGCGATCACCGACGTGACCGCGCCATTGGCCTGGTGGCGGAGGTAGCGAGTCGCGCAGCACGCCGTCGTCGCGCGTAGCGAGATGGTCGAACCAGGAGTCAGGGTGCCGCCCGCGATCGGGCTCGGCCCGCCATAGCCGACCGAGACGATGTTGGACTGAACCGCGTTCTCGGTCGCGTCCGATGGCAGACCCTGTGTCATGACGCCTTCGAAGAACGATCCGATGGACCCGTTGCTGTTGTCACCGCCGGTACCCAAGACGATGGAGCCTTCCTGGTGCATCGGCGCGTAGCCGGGCCGGAACGTCGGGTTCGCGCCGGAGTAGCGGGTGGTCAGCCCCGCGGACTGTGCGCTGCCGTCCTTGATGGCGAAGAAGTTCTGGCCGTTGTTCTTCAGTGTGGCGGTCACGAACGGCGAGCGGTTGCCGGTGTTCGACGTGTTCTGGCTGCCGCCGGTGTTGGACTGGAAGAGACCGTTCTCGAGGTCCGCCATCACCCACGGGCCGGCGCCGTTGCACGGCGAGAACCAGCACAGGGTGCCGAAGTAGATGGCGTCCATGTGACCGTTGCCGGTGTCCGCGATCTGCACTTCCACGTTGCCGTAGTCGAAGCAGCAGGCACTGTTGAAGTGGGTGCCGGAGGTGACCAGGTACATGCCCTCCGGCGCACCGTTCACGGCGACGCCGGACGCGGCCGTGTGCCGGTAGCCCATCCGGCCCGAGAACGAAGCACCGTAGACATTGTGGCCGCCGGCGGTCACCGGCAGCGCGTCCGCCGGCACGCCGGAGTTGGCCGGCCCCGCGGTGCCGGCCGGCTCGATGAACAGGTCGTTGTGTCGCGACGTCTGGTCATAGATGATCGTGATGACACACGTCGTGTTGGCGCAGAAGGCGTCTTGCGCTGCGGCGTTCGCATAGTCTCCGGGCGCCAGCACGCCGATGTTCATCGTGGCGTTGTTCGAGGCGCGGCGCACCTGGTAGAGGTTGCCGCCATAGGCGGCGAAGAGCGCCCGGGTGGTGCTGTGCGCGGCGACGCATGGTGTGCCGCCCGAACCGTAGATGTCGCACGGGAGCGGCCCGGCCGCCTGCGAGACGCCAGGCAGGGAAACCAGATCACCAGCGGTGAGCACCACTGCCGTGGCCGCGAGCAGCAGTGCCCTTCGCACGTGCCGAAGTCCTGGTCGAACAGTCATGTGAACCTCTTTCGTACCGGTGCAGCGTGGTGCGAATGCTGAGGAGCAGGGACGTGCGCCGAGATTCGAATGTTCGATATGTCGGACAATGTTCGATTCCTTGATCTGACAGTAGGAGCATCACTACGTCGCGTCAACGGGCATCGGACGGCCCCCGGAAGCGGTGGCGCCATCGGCCGGGCAACCCGGAACTGATCGCGGCTGTACCGATCGCGAGTTCCGGCGGTCCTATCCTGACCACGGAGGTGATGACCCGTGGCGACACTCCGGGCGACCCCGGTGTGGACCGCGCGACACGAGGCCATCGGCCTCATCCTGCGCGGCCGCACCGCCCGCACCGCGGGCCCGATCGCCGCGATCGTCGGCACCGTGCTGTCGATCGTCAACCAGGGCGGCGTGGTCCTCTCCGGCGAGGCGACCTCGCTGACCTGGATCCGGATCGTGATCAATTACGTGGTGCCGTTCACCGTGGCGAGCGTCGCCTACCTGTCCGCCTGCCGCAACAGGAGCTGAACACGCCCGGCCCGTGCGCTCGATCCACCTGATCTGAATCCGGGTCTCGTCGATATTGGCCAAAGACGTAGTCGAGCCGGGACGGGCTTGATCGAAACAAAGCGCGCCACAATTCCCGAGTAATTCGACAACGCCACGCCGGCCGAGCGCACTGTGGAAGAAGCCCGGAACCGGCGGGTCCGATACCCTTGGAACCCATCGGCTTTCGGCCGTACTCCCATTGACGAACGCCATTCGAGACGCGGAGGACGCCGATGAGCGCGCTGGACACATTCGACGACATCATCGTCGGCGCCGGCAGCGCCGGGATTCCAATCGCCGCGCGGCTGAGTGCCGATCCGGCCAGGCGGATCGCGCTGATCGAGGCCGGCCCGGATTACCGGACACGGGACGAGACGCCGATTGATCTGCTGGACGGCAACGACATGTCGCTGGTCGAACACGACTGGCGATTCGCCGCCCAGCTGCTACCCACTCGCACCACGCTGTATTTCCAGGGCAAGGTCGCCGGTGGATCCTCGGCGGTCGGAAACACGATCGCCATTCGGGGCATGCCGGATGACTTCGACGGGTGGGCGGCCGCCGGCAACCCCGAGTGGTCGTGGTCGAAAGTGCTGCCGCATTTCCTGGCGCTTGAGAACGACCTGGACTACGGCGGCGAGTTCCACAGCCAGGCCGGTCCACTGCCCATCCGGCGGTGGCGGCCCGATGAGCTGACGCCGGTGCAGCAGTCCTTCTACGACGGGTGCCTGGCCGCCGGGTTTCCTCGGGTCGACGACCACAACCACCCGGTGTCGAGCGGCGTCGGACCGGCGCCGTCCAACCGTAAGGACGCTCGCGAGCGCGTGTCGACCGCGATGGCCTACCTGCCGGCGGCACGCGCCAGGGAGAACCTCACGATCATGTCCGGCGCGGTGGTTAGCCGGGTGCTGCTCGACGACGGGGTCGTGCGGGGGGTCGAGGTGCTGACCGGATCGACCACCCAGGAACTGCGCGCCCGCCGGGTGATCCTGGCCGCGGGAGCGGTGTCTTCCCCCGCGATTCTGCTGCGCTCCGGCATCGGCCCGCAGGACGACCTGCACCGACTCGGGATCGACGTGCGGCTGCACCTGCCCGGTGTCGGCGCGGGCCTGAGCGACCAGGCGCGAACCGGCGTTTTCATGGTTCCCAAACCCGGAGCCGAGAACTACGGCAAGGCGATGGGGCAGATCGTGGTGCGAGCCTCGGCGCCAAGCACCGCTCGGGAGAACGACATGTACTACGCCATGGTCAATCATTTCGACCTGGCAACCCAGTTCCCGCATCTGCGTGACGCCGCGCAGGCGGGGCGCGTATTCACCGTGCTGGTGGTGGCTCGTGAGCCGAACTCGCGGGGCCGCGTCACTCTGGCTTCGACGGATCCTCGGAAAGCACCCCGAATCGATCTTAATTTTCTCGCTTCCGAAAAGGACCATCAGCTGCTCGCGGACGGCCTCCGGGTCGGTTGGGAACTGGCGCAATCGCCGACGATCCGCGACCTGGCGGACCGAGTGGTGCTCCTGAATGACTCGATAATGGACTCCGATGACGCCATCCGCGACTACGTCACGGCAACGATCGACCCCGCGTACAACCCGGTCGGCACCGCGCGCATGGGTCCGGCCGGCGATCCGATGTCGGTGGTCGACCAGCGTTGCGCCGTGCACGGAGTCGACGGTCTGCACGTGGCGGACGCGTCCGTGATGCCAACCATGGTGCGAGCGAACATCAACCTCTCAGTGATCATGATCGGAGAGCGGGTTGCCGAACTGTTGCGCGCCGCGTGAGGACGGATTTGACGAAGGCACACCGGAGCGGAGAAAAAGCGCCATGACAGCAGTAGAGAATCGACAGAACGGATCGGCAAACGCCGCCGAGGTCGCCTCTCCGGCGCCGATCATCGACCTGCTCAGCGGGTTCAGGGCGGCCAAGTTCCTGATGGCAGCCAACGAACTCGGCGTTTTCGAGGCGCTCGCCGACGCGCCCGCCAACCTCGAGGTGCTCGCCACGCGCACCGGACTGACCCGCAGAGCGGCCCGGATCTGCGCGGATGCCATGGTGTCGGTCGGCCTGCTCGAGCGCCATGGCGACACCTATCGCAACAGCGCGGCGGCGGCGGCGTACCTCGCCGGCACCACGGCCCTGGATCTGCGCCCATTCGTCCGGTTCTCGGATCGGTTCAGCTACCCGGCGTGGACCAACCTCGCGCACGCGCTGCGGCACGGCCCGACGACGCAGATCACCGATCTGGACCCGGAGTCGCAGAAGATCTTCTCCGAAGGCGTCGAAGCGCTCAACGCCGAGCAGGCCGCCGCACTGGCCGCGACGGCCGACTTCACCGCCAGCCGGCGGCTGCTCGACGTCGGCGGCGGCACCGGCTCGTGGTCGATCGCGGTCGTGCGAGCCCACCAGCACATGACCGCGACGGTGTTCGAGTTGCCGCAGGTGGTGGGCATCGCCGAGCGGCGCATCGCCGAGCAGGACATGTCCGGCCGGATCGAGGTCGCCGGCGGCGACCTCCTCTCGGCCGAGCTGCCCACCGGCCATGACTGTTGCCTGCTGGCCAACGTGGTGCACTGCTTCTCCGCCGAGGACAACCAGCGGCTGCTGGCCACGGTGCGACGCGCGGTCGAGCCGGGCGCGCGGCTGCTGCTGGTCGACTACTGGACCGACCCGACGCACACCGAGCCGGCCATCGCCGCCCTGATGGCCGGCGAGTTCGCGGTCAGCATCGAGCACGGCGACGTGTACAGCTTCGCCGAGGCCCGCCAGTGGCTCGCCGGCACCGGATGGCGGTTCGTCGCCCACGACCAGCTCGTCGGCGCGAAGTCGGTGATCGTCGCCGAAGCGGTGTGAGGCGGGTCACCGCTGACCCACCGCCGCGACACCGGACGGTCATGGTGCGGCCTTGCGCCCGACCAGGTGGACCGCCCACTCATCGCCTTCGGACACACCGCATCCTGACATCCGGGTCCACTTCGCACCGGCCGGATGAATCACAGCTCATCGGGCGGTACACCTAGGCGGGAAACCGGTGTCACAGCGCGGCCGCGTGATCGGGTACCGGGGTCTGCACCTCCCGGGGCGGTCGTTCGTAGCCGGAGGACGGCGGCCGGGGTGGCAGCGCGAGCGGTGGCCGTCGCACCTCGTGGTACCGAATCGTGCTGAGGAGATGGGCGATCATGTTGATGCGGGCCCGGCGTTTGTCCTCGCTCTCCACGACGTACCAGGGTGCTTCGGGAATGTCGGTGTGGACGAACGTCTCGTCCTTCGCCCGGGAGTAGTCCTCCCAGCGGCTGATGGACTCGAGGTCCATCGGCGAGAGTTTCCACTGGCGCATCGGATCTTCGAGACGGGAGCGGAACCGCTGCTCCTGTTCGGCGTCGCTGACCGAGAACCAGTACTTACGCAGCAGGATGCCGTCCTCGACGAGTAGGCGCTCGAAGATGGGGCACTGGTGCAGGAATCGCCGGTATTCGTGGTGGGTGCAGAACCCCATGACCCGTTCCACTCCACCGCGGTTGTACCAGCTGCGATCGAACAGCACGATCTCGCCGGCCGCGGGCAGGTGCTCGATGTAGCGCTGGAAGTACCACTGGGTGCGTTCGCGCTCGGTCGGCGCGGGCAACGCGGCGATCCGCGCGACGCGGGGGTTGAGGTACTGGGTGACTCGCTTGATGGTGCTGCCCTTGCCGGCGGCGTCGCGACCCTCGAACACGACGACCACCCGCGCCCCCTCGACGCGCACCCATTCCTGGAGCTTCACCAGCTCCGCCTGGAGCCGGAACAGCTCCCGCTCGTACACCTTCCTCGGCAGCCGAGCCGGGCCGCGGTCGGCCGCGCCGGTCGCCGTCTTCTTCTTGGCGCTCAATCCTTCTCGCTTCCCTCGTCGGGACACGGCAGTGGCGAACCGCGACAGACCGAGTCTGCCTTCACTCGGTCGGGTGGCACCTACTCAGTCGGGTGGCACCTACTCAGTCGTGAGACGCCTCGATCAGCACCCTGGCCACTCCCGGCACGGCCTCGGCGAGCGTGACGGCGACGTGGCGATCGGTCTCATCGTCGAACCGATCGGTGATCGTGACCACGCCATCGCGCACCTGGACCGTCCACCGGTTGGGTCCGCCGTAGACCTCCAGGTGGTGCCGGACGTCAGCGGCGATCGCGATGTCCGCGCGGCCGACTATCCGCACCAGGTCCCGGCGGGTGACGATGCCGATCAGGCGCCCGCCGTCGACGATGGGCATGCTGCGCAGGTTGGCCTTCAGTAGCGCGGTGGTGAGATCGGCGACGTCGCAGTCGTCATCCATGGCGGTCACCGGGCTGGTCATCACGTCACCGACGAGCTCGGTCTCGACCACCTCCGGCGGGTGCCGGTCGTAGATGAGAAAGCGCGGATCGCGGAGAAACCGGTCGCGAACCAGATCCGCCTCGGTGACGATGCCGACGAGCTGGTCGTCCTCGTCCACCACGGGCAGTGCGGTGAACCCTCGTTCGGCGAGTATGGCGGCCGCCGCACGCACCGAGGTCTCGGGTCGAACGGTGATCACCGGGCTGGTCATGATCTCACGGGCACGCATGGCACTGGTTCTCCTCGCTGGTGTCGGATGCGGAGAAGCGACCACCACCCGCATCATGCCGAGCCTGCCGGGTTGCCGCCCGTCGAACCGGCCGTGCGGCACACCCGTGTTCTCCCTTTCGACACTCAGGGAAACGCTGACCCCGGGCGCCACCCGCCGGCCGTGGTCCATGGTCGCCGCGGTCGGGGACGCCCGGCCCGGCCCGTCGAACAGGGTCTTTGGTCTCCCGCGCCGGTTCACCTTTCCCAACGCCAGCTGGAGAAAGCCGGCGAACCGAGCGGATGACCAACGCCCCTGCCGGCCGGGACCTTCGACTCAGGAGCAGCGCATCGCGCCGGCAGAGACTAGACGCAGACCGATTCCCAAGGAGGTTCACATGTCCATCCAGCAGACTCCGCGCGACACTGCGAAGCACATCCCGGTTCAATATCGGCAGGACGCCCAACCCACAGCCAGTGTGCTGAGCACGACGGCCGGGCGGTTAGTCGCCGCCCTCCGGATCGGCCTCGGCCTGATCTTCGCGTGGGCCTTCGTCGACAAGGTGTTCGGACTCGGCTACGCCACTCCTTCGGCCGGCGCGTGGGTCAACGGCGGCTCGCCTACCAAGGGTTTCCTCGGCGGCATCAAGCACGGCCCGTTCCAGTCGTTGTTCAACAGCTGGGCCGGCGACGGTTGGGCCGACTGGCTGTTCATGCTCGGCCTCGCCGGCATCTCGGTCGCCCTGCTGGCCGGCATCGGCCTCCGCGTCGCCGCCGTGGCCGGCAGCCTGCTGCTGCTCATGATGTGGGCCGCCGAATGGCCCTTCGACCGGCACACCGCCACCGGAGAACTGACCCGCTCCACCAACCCCTTCCTCGACGACCACCTCATCTACGCCCTGGTCCTCGTCACCCTCGCGACGCTGTCCGCCGGAATGGTGTGGGGACTCGGGAAGCGGTGGGCGAACCTCGACTTCGTCCAGCGCAACCGTTGGCTGATCTGATCACCCGGAGGTGCGGACAACCGATAACAACAACTGACGCTCAGCCCGGTACCTCAGGGCTGAGCGTCCGTCGCGTTGTCCTCGCCGAGCACACCGTCTCGGTGGACCGGTCGCGCCGGGTGGCCCGCCGCCCGCACGGCGGTATCCTCGTTGTTGTCCCCTGGTCTCGCCGGTATGTCCGACCTCGCCGCTGGTGATCATCACCATCGGTCGCACGTCCGCGACCGATCGCGTGTTCACGGCTTCGCCACAAGGAGACCGCCATCAGACACCGGAGGATCAGGAACGTCATGGCCACTGACGTGGTCACCGTGGACACCGAAGCATCGTTCAAGGACATCGTGCGGCTGCTCGACGAGCACGACGTCAGCGCGCTGCCCGTGGTCGACGCCGGCGGCAAGGTGATCGGCATCGTGTCGAACGCCGACCTGTTGCCGAAGCAGGCCGCCCAGGAACCGTCCGACTCGCACTCATTCATGGCCCGGTTCAAGCGACACCGGGACGACGAGCGCGCCGAGCCCACGACAGCCGGCAAGCTGATGAGCCACCCGGTGCACACCATCGGGCCGGACGACACCGTCGTCGACGCCGCGAAGGTGCTCGACAAGCACGGGGTCAAGCGGCTGCCGGTGGTGGCCGAGGACGGCACGCTGCTCGGTATCGTCAGCCGCCGCGACCTGCTCACCGTGTTCCTCCGCGGGGACGACGACATCGCCGCCGACATCGCGGAGTACATCTTCGCCCGCAACCTCGACACCGTGGTCGACCCCGCCACCGTCACCATCGAGGTGCGCGACGGTGTGGTGACCCTGCGCGGTGAGATCGAGCGCAAGAGCATGATCCCGATCGCGGAGACCCTCACCAGCCGCGTCGACGGCGTCGTCGCCGTCCGCAACCGGCTCACCTTCGCGCGCGACGACGGCCACATCCAGATCCCGGAGGCCATGACGGTGAACATCACCCAGGAGCCGCCGCTCAAGCGGTGACCACGAGGTTGTCGGAGCGGTGCACGCGCCGCCCGGCGTCGACGGCGTGGACGAGGCAGCCCGGCTGGGCGGCGGCCCAGGCGATGCCGGCGCGGCCCATGGCGAAGGCCGCGGTGGAGGTCGCGTCGGCGGTGGTGAGGTCGCCGGCCACGACAGTCAGGCTGACCAGTTCCACCACCGGGCGACCGGTGCGCCCGTCGACCACGTGCCGGCCGCGCTCGTAGGCGCCCGACGTCGCCACGGCGCCGTCGCGTACCTCGAGCACCGCACACACGCGCATCGGCTGGTCGGGGTGGCGCACGCCCACCCGCCACGGGCGCCCGGTCTCTGGTTCGCCCGCGGTGAGCACGTCGCCGCCCGCGTTGAGGCAGAACCGGTCCGCTCCGGCGGCCCGCAGGATCTCACCGGCGCGCTGCACCGCCCAGCCCTTGACCACACCGCAGGGATCGAACCCCCGGCCCGGCAGCCAGGCCCGGAACGCGCCGCCGCTGGCCGCCTCGTAGCGCTCGCACAACGCCACGATCTCGGCCAGCTCCGCGCTCGGCGTGCCCTGGCCGAACCGGCTGACCTCGCTGTCCGGTCGAAACGGGCTGAACCGGCGGTCCACCTCGCGCAGCCAGTCGAACGCCGCGCGGACCGCGCCGGGCCGGGGGCCGCCGCGCAGGTCAAGGGAGATCGGCAGCCCCATGATGTGCTCGACGTTGCGGATCACAGCATCAGCCCCGGTTGGCGTCGATCGCGGCCTGGAGCGACTGGGCGTAGGCCTCGCTGGTGATGGTGGCGCCGGAAACGGTGTCGATGTCCGCGCTCTGCGCCCGCAGCGCCTCCTCGCGCAGCCTCGGCTCGGCGCGGCTGGCGATGCGCTGGCTGCGCCGGTCACGGGGCGTGGTGACGATCGTGATGCCGGCGATCGTCGTGCCGTTGAACGTGACGCGCACCTGGTATGGCCCGAACTCGGTGTCCACAGTGGACCCGTCGATGGTCTTGGTGCTCCCGGACTGCCGCGGCACCGGCGCGGGCGTCGCGGCGCCAGCCCCCGCGGTCGCGTGCGCCGAGCCGACCGGAGCGCTCGCTCCGGGATGGAAGCGCCACAGCGGGATCAATCCGGCGATGGTCAGGAATATCGCGGCCACCACTCGTCGCATACGGCCTCCCATCAGGAACTCAGGGCGAATCGTTCGGTATGACACTGCGCCGCGGGCACACCGGCGAGACGCAGAGCCCGCACCGCCGCATCGGTCATGCCGGGCGGCCCGCACACGAACACGTCCCGCTGTCGCAGGTCCGCAACCAGGGCCTTGAGCTGCTGCGCGCCCATCAGCGGCCCGTGCGGGGTGCTCGCACCGGGCGGTCCGGCCAGCACGTGCACCTGTGCGCCGCACCGGCCGGCCAACTCGTACAGCTCATCGGTCAGCGCCGTGTCCGAGGGGCTCGCCACCCGGTACACCACCACCACGTCCGCGGTGGTGGCGCTCAACTCCTCGAACAGCGCACGGATCGGGGTGATCCCGATCCCACCACCGATCAGCAGCACGCCGTGGCGGGTGCGGCTCCGGGTGGTGAACGCCCCGTACGGACCCTCGGCCAGCACCCGGGTGCCGGGGCGCAGCCGCCACAGTGCGCTGCTGCCGTCGCCGAGCGCCTTCACCGTGATCCGCAGGGACCGCCCGTCCGGCGCCGCCGACAACGAGTACGGATGCGCCTCCCACCACCCGCCCCGGGTCAGGAACCGCCAGAGGAAGAACTGTCCGGCCCTGACCCGCAACTCGCCGAGCCGGCGACCGGTGATGTGGATCGACAGCACATCGCGCGACTCCGGCACCACGGCCGTCACCCGCAGGTCGTGCCGCACTCCCCGACCCAACGGCAACACCACACGGAACACCAGCACCAGGCCGAGGGCGCTGCCGTAGAGCCCCCACCAGTAGCCGCGGCCGACCGGCGAGGCGATGAAGTCCCGACCGGCCGTGACCTGGTGCAGAAACCCCAGCAGCACCGCCAGGTAGGCATAGAGGTGTACGAAGTGCCAGGTCTCGTAGCGCAGCCGGCGCCGCGCCGCGCGGGCGGAGCTCACCGCGACGACGACCAGCAGCACGAAGGCCGCCGCCGCCTTCAGCACGTCCTCGGTGCCGAACAGCAACGATCCCACTTCAGCCAGGGGTGAGGTGGCCTCCTGCGCGGTGTAACCGAGCGTGATGAACACCACGTGTCCGACCAACAGCCAGAGCAGCCAGAAACCGGTCCAGCGATGCCACCGGGTCAACCGGTCCATCCCCAACCGCGACTCCAACCACGGCACCCGCGCGATCAGCACCAGTTGCAACACGAGTGCCAGCGCACCGTAGAGCCCGGTCAGCCGGCCGAGCGCGGTCAGCGCCGCGCCCGGCGCTGCCAGCTCGTCCACCCCGCCACCGAGCACGAACAGGTCGAACACCCACAGGCCGTTCAGTGCCGTGGCGGCGACCAGCCACCAGCGGGCATCCTCGGCCGGCGGGCGCGCCACGGTCGTCTTCTGGGAGCGGTCCACCTGCGTCAGTGTGGCGACCGTTCCTGAGCGAAAGCTGGGAACGAGCCACGTGCCGGATGTCTATTGGCGTGCGCGACCGGTGGGTCAGCCGGGCAGGCGGAAGCCGAGTTGCCGCGCGGCGTCGCGGAGCTCCGCGCGGACGCTGGGATGGGCGGTGTGGTCGATGATCTGCCTGGCCTGCTCGCCGGTGTCGTTGCCCCAGATGGTGGCGATGCCCTGCTCGGTGACGATGAAGCTGTGTTGGAAGGACGTCACCGGGCCGGCCAGCCGGGGGACGACCGTGGACACGTCGGCCTTGGGATGCCAGGACGGCAGCGCGATCACGGCGCGCCCGCCGGGTGAGTGCAGAGCCCCCACCACGAAGTCGGTCTGCCCGCCGAAGCCGGAGTAGATCATGCCACGCACCTGGTTCGCGTTGGCCTGGCCGTAGAGGTCGATCTCCAGGGCGCTGTTCACCGAGACCAGCGACCGCTGCCGGGCGATGAGCCCGGGATTGTTCGTCTTCTCGGTGCGCAGCATCCGGATCCGGGGATTTTGGTCGACCCACTTGTACAGCTCGGCGGTGCCGAACACGAACGAGGCGGTGATCGGCGTGTCCGGATCGAGCGCACCCGAACGCTCAAGCCCCAGCACACCGTCGCTGAACATCTCCGACCACACGGCGAGCCGCCGGCGAGCGGTCAGCGTGGCCAGCACCGCGTCCGGGACCGCGCCGATGCCCAGTTGCAGGGTCGCGCCATCGCTGACCAGGTCGGCCACCCGCTCCCCGATCGTGCGCGAGACCTCGCTGCCGGGACGCGGCACCGGCGAGGCGAGCGGCTCGTCGACCTCGATCGCATAGTCCACCTCGGCGCAGGGGAGCACCGCGTCGCCGTAGGTGTAGGGCATGTTCGGGTTGACCGACGCGATCACCAGTCCGCCCCGGGCCCGGACCGCCTCGATCGCCGCCGGCAGCACGTTGACCTCGGTACCGAGCGACACGGTCTCGTCCACCGGGACGGAGGTGTGCACCAGCACGATGTCGGGGCGCAGCGAGCTGTCGAGCAGGTTGGGTACCAGGGACAGCCGGGACGGGAAGTACCGCAGCGTGCGCCGGCCGCGCATGCCCGCCCCGACGAACGGGGTCTCGAGGATCACCCCGTCCCGGTCGGGCATGCCGGGCTGGGCGTTGAGAGCGAACAGCCGGTACTCGGGCAGCACGCCGTCGAGGATCTTCAGGGCCGCCAACGGGGTGGCGAAGTTCCCGCTGACCACCACCCGAGGACGGCCGGCCACACCGGACAACACGGCCACGAGCTGCGACTCGGATACGACCCGCATGAATCCCCTGCCGCGTTGTGCGCACCACCAGCGGTGCGGCTAGACACCCGACCGAGTCAGAGTAGCCAGCGGTTTCGCTGCACGAAACCCAGCTCGCTCCAGCGGCGGCCGAGACCCCAGCGGTTGCCGGCGTACAAGGCGGCGCAGGAGATCATCACGAGCGCGTAGATCACGTGCTCGTCGACGAGTGGGTTGGTCGAGCCGGTCGGCGCTCCGGCGTTGGTGAACTGGTCCGGCGGCCACACGGCGATCCACATCGACGCCATCAGGATCGTGCCGCCGACGGCGGCGATCCGCAGGCCGATACCGAACAGCAACGCGACGCCGAGACCGGCGAGGGCAAGCATGAACCCCCAGTCCACCCACACGTCACCGGCCATCGAACGGAACATCGCCTGGAACGGCCCGTGGTTGGTCGAACCAAGAAACCCGGTGGTCGGCGAGCCGCCGTCGATCCATGCCCTGGCCTTGGGCGTGGAGTAGCCCAGACCGAACAGCTTGTCCAGGAAGGACCAGGCGAATATCGCGCCGAGAGCCATTCGCAGCACCGCGACCACCCTGGTCGCGGTCGCCGTCATCATCAGCGCACGGGGACGGGCCTCGGGAGCGGCGGCCGCGGTCATGTCCTCGGTCATGTCCTCGGTCATGTCCTCGGTCATGTCCTCGGTCATGTCCGCGGTCATGTCCGCGGTCATGTCCGTAGTCATGTCCGCGGTCAGGCCCGCGGTGATCTCCGGGGTGGTCTCCAGCCCGATGTCCGACTCGGCGTCCGCACGCGGTCCGGGAACGGTCTTCGCGGCTTGTGGTGCTTCCTTGCGGGGGGTCGACATCACGCCTCCCATTTGTCGACGCATGACACACCTCAGACCTAACCCCCAGATCAGTCCACGGGTAAACTTCTGCGGCCCAACCTCACCCGATCGTGGCGACCGTTGACATCGGACTGAGCACTGTGGACCGCGGGTAACCGGATCAGGTCAGAGCCGGCGCGGCGGCCGCAGGTGATGATCGGCGGGCAGCACGTCGCGCACCTTCTCGCGGGCCGCTCGGCAACTGCTCAGGCCGGCTGGCCGGCGCCGGCCCGCCAGCCGGCTGGCGGGCCGTCCCCGGTCAGCCCATCCACTGCCTCCCGGAGCAGGTCAGCGTGCCCGGTGTGCCGGCCGTACTCCTCGATCAGGTCGCACACCAGGCGACGCAGGCTCGGCCGACGACCGTCCGGCCACGGCGCCAGGAGGAGTTGGCCGAGTCCGCCACCGGCCAGCGCCGCGTCGAGCCGGGCCCGAGACCGTTCAACGGCACCGTCCCACAGTGCGTAGAGCTGTTCCGGCGGGTCGTCGGCGGCGGAGGTGAACGGCCACTCGTACTCGTCGTCCCACTCGTCGGGGTGCCACGGAGCGCCGATCGGTTCCCCACTCAGCTTGACGGTGAAGGTGTAGTCCTCGACGACCGCCAGATGCTTGAGCAGGCCGCCGAGGGTCAGCGCCGAGGCGCCGATCCGGGTCCGCAACCCGGCCGCGTCGAGCCCGTCGGCCTTCCACCGGAACGTGGTGCGCAGGCGTTCCAGCGCACCGACGAGGTGCTCGATCTCGGTGCCGGCAGGTGGCGGTTCCCACGGCGTGTCCGTCATGGGCGCCACGGTAACCGAACCAGCCGACAACCCTGGGCTCCTCAACCTGCGAGGGTGCGGATCTCGGTGGCGGACAATGCGCGGCCGTAGATCCGGAAGTCGTCCAGTTGTCCGGCAAGGAAAGGATCGCCGGCATACTGCGAACGCCCGAGGTAGTTCAGGCCGGTGCTGCCGAGGGCGCCCGGCCGCAGCGTGAGGCCCGTGTTGCGGGCCACCTCGGACCCGTTGACGTGGAGCACGCCGAGGTTTCCGGCGAGGCTCACCGCCACGTGGGTCCACGCGCCGGCCGGCAGCGCGGCCGGCCCGTCGATTCGCTGCTCGCCGCCCGCACCGGTGGTGGTGATCGCGAACCTGACCGTGCCGGCACTGCTGCGCGGGGTGAGGAACAGGTATCCGTTGGTGCCCGTGCCGAAGTCGAACACCCGGGACCAGGTGGCGACCGTGCCCAGCCGCACCCAGCCGGCCACGGTGAAGTCGGTGCCGCCGGCCAGGATTCCACTCGGCAGCCGGACGTGTCCGTCGGTGCCGTTCAGGCTGACCGCGCCACCGAGCCTGCCGCTCACCCAGGACGTGCCACCGGCCAGAGTCGCGGTCCGGCCGTTGCCGGTGGCGTCGGCCGCCGTGACGCCGCTGGTCTCGTCGAACGGGTAGTGCGCCGCGAACGCGGGCGGCGCCGGCACATTGTTGGTCTGCCAGTACAGCGTGTAGCGCTGCCCGTGCATCCGGAAGAACGGGATCAGCGACACCGGCCCGGTGCTCGCGGTGCCGGTGAACCGCAGCGGAATGGCGGGATCGGACCGCAGCGACGCGGTGTCCAGCGTCGGCAACGCCGAGAGGTTGTTCGTGCCGTACTCCCCGGCGAGCACGATCGCGCCGTACTTCACGGCTCGCACCGAGGCGTTGTCCGGGGCCGGTTCGAGCACGATCGACGGCGTCACCGTGACCTCGACGACATCGCCGGAGGCCCAGTTGCGATCGAGGGTCAGGAACGTGTTGGGTGTGGCCGCCACGTTCTGCACCACCCCGTTGAGCCGCACCTGGGTACCCTGCCGGGCCCAGGACGGCACCCTGATCTTCATGACGACGTGTCCGGAACCGTTGACCGTGAGCCGAGTGCTCGGCACGTCCGGGAAGGTCGTGTCCTGCCGGATGGTGAGGCCGCGCTGGGACCAGTCGAGCACCGACGGGATGAACAGGTTGACGTAGAGCGTCTCCCCGGCGGAGAAGTAGATGCTGTCGGCGTACTTGGTGTGACTCTCCATGCCGGTGCCGTGGTCACAGGTGAAGTTGTTGTAGTCGTTGCTGTACGTCTTGATGCCGCCGGCCCGCATCGGGATGTAGTACGCCACGAATCCGTGGCTGGAGTTGGGGTTCTGTTGCGCGAGGATCTGGTTGTACAGCGCTCGCTCGAAGTAGTCCAGATAGTCCACCCTGGCCGGGTTGGTGAAGAACAGCTGCCTGGTCAGCTTGAGCATGTTGTAGGTGTTGCAGGTCTCACAGGTGTTGTCGGAGAGCTGGTTGACTATCTGGTCGGGCTGCTGGAAGAACTCGCCGTTGCTGTTGCCGCCGATCGCGTAGGTGTGGTGGCCGGTGACGATGTCCCAGAAGTTGGCGGCGATGGTGCGGTACCGCTCGACACCGGTCTGGTGGTACTCGCGGATGGCCCCGATGATCTTCGGAATCTGGGTGTTCGCGTGGAAGCCGGCCAGCCGGTCGGTGTTCGCGGCCAGCGGGTCGAAAATCTGGGCATGGTCGAACCGCTGGGCCACGGTGAGGTGGTCGGCGTTGCCGGTCACCGCGTACAGGTTGGTCAGCACCTCGTTCATGCCGCCGAACTCGGTGCGCAGCATGTTCTGGATCTGGGTGGCGGACAACCGGTCGGTGCGGAACTTCACCCAGGCCGCCATGCGGGTCAACACGTCGAGCGCCTGGGCGTTGCCGGCCAGCAGGTTCATGTCCAGCAGGCCTGCCATGATCTTGTGCAGGGTGTAGTACGGCGCCCACACCGTCTGCTGCGCCTCGACCCGGTCGATCATGCTCTCCGGCCACGCCGACAGGAACCCGGTGTTGAACCCGGCGCTGTTCGCGCGGGCCTGGCAGTCGGCCAGCACGCCGACGATGTAGTCGCCCTTGGTCTTGTGGGCCGCCGCACCGGTGTTGGCGAACGCCTGGGCCAGCGCGGTGAGCAGGTGACCGGTCGAATGCCCGCGCAGCTCGACATCTGGGGCGTCCCAGCCGCCGACCGGTTGTGCGGTCGAGGAAAGGCCGACGTTCCGCCGGAACGTGTGCAGCATCCGGTCGGGGTCGATGAACGACAGGTAGGCCAGGGTGCGCGTCATGTTCGCCCGGAACGGGCTCTCCAGCAGGGAGACCTGGGTGAGCGGGAACGGGAAGACCGACACTCCGATGTCCGGCCGCACCGCGGCGGCGGCACCGGCCGGGAACGCGCCGAGGGAGAGTGCCGATGCGGCCACCGCGCCGCCGGCGAGTTGGAGAGCGGTGCGACGGGACACTTGCGGCTGGGCCACGACGCCCACCTCCATGTTCGAGATACCGAACGGCGTTCTGTATTCTGCATGACACCGTAGAACGTCAAGGGGTGGCAGTTCAACAACCGGTGCGACCTTCGGGCTCCGCACGCCGCGCGCCGCCGCAATAGTCCACGCGTCGTCCGTGATCCTGCGTGTCTCCGATCGCGCCGGCGGGATGCCGCCCGGCCCGGATCGGGGCCGCGAGGCGCCCGTTGGCGGTGGCGCGGACACGATCAGGTGAAAGTCCGAATCGGACAGTGGGCGCTGTGCGCCGCACACCGAAATCCTACCGAGGAACCAAGATGCGGCCACTGTGTGCCGGTGCTTCCATGACGGCACGGGATTTCTCTCGAGAGGCTGTCGACATGGCGTTCCCTCCGGACGAAAGCCAGGACACGCGGCCGCACCGGCCACGCAGGCTGTTCCACGTGGGGTCATGGGTGTGCGCCTGGTGTGTGATCGGCGCGCTGCTGGCGCCGCTGACCGCACCGGCCTTCGCCGACTCGCCGCCCGGCTCGGCGCCACCCGTCCCGACGACCACCGGAGCACCGTCCCCAAACGACACTGACGCGGCGCCATCCAGCCAACCGGCCACCGTTCCCGCCGCCGCGTCGCGAACCGTGGCGCCAAGCGGAACCGAGACGTCGCCGACCGCCGCCGAACAGCCCGGCACTTCCCCTCCCGCCTCAGCCTCGGTGCCGACCAGCACCACCACTGCCCCATCGACCTCGGTACCGACCAGCACCACCACTGCCCCACCGACCTCGGTGCCGACCGGCACCACCACTGCCCCATCGATCTCGGTGCCGACCAGCACCACCACTGCCCCACCAACTCCGGCACCGACCAGCACCACGGCTGCCCCATCCGGCGACGCGCCCGTCGCCCCCGCTGCCACGCCCAGCTCCAGTCCCGCGGCGGCGGCTCGGCTCGCACTGCCGACGCCCTCGGTGACGGTGGCGCCGTCGTCGGGGATGTTCGCCACGGTCCACTTCATCGCCACGGTCCACGGGTCCGGCACCCATCCCACCGGGACGGTTTCCTTCGTCACCAGTCCGGACGTGGGTGGCTGCCCGCCCGCCGATGTCGCCGACAGCGGAACAGCGGACGCCACCGCCAGTTGCGACATCTTCGTCAATCCCGGACAACTGATCACCGTCAACGTCAGCTACTCCGGCGACGCCGCCTACACGGCCGCCACCGGCTCCGGCACCTACCAGGCGGACAAACGCACCACCTCGATGTACGTCTCGCCCAACGGGCCCGGTCCGTCCGGCAGGGTGGACTTCAAGGCCACCGTCTACGGCGGCACCGAGGCCGCCACCGGCACCGTCACCTTCACCACCGACGGCCCGCCTGGCTGCGCCAACCTGCCGATCAGCGGCAGCCCCACCGGTGCCACGTGCCCGATCTCCCTCAACCCCGGCCAGCCCGTCACCGTCACCGCCAACTACTCCGGCGATGCCACCCATGCGGCCGCCGTCAGCACCACCACCTACCAGGCCCTGCTCATGCCCACGGTCACGGTGCTGCCAACCGGGAGCGGCCTGCCCGGCACCATCACCTTCACCGCCACCGTCACCGCCAGTGGCACGCCCCCCACCGGTCAGGTGGTCTTCTCCGCCGACGGCGTGATCACCTGCCCGAATGGCGACCTGTTCGACGGCGTCGCCACCTGCGCCATTCCGGTCACCGCCGGCCAGACGGTCACCGTCACGGCCGCCTACTCCGGCGACGCCTACTACCAGCCGGTCACCACCGAGATCACCTATCGGGGTTGGCTCACACCCACCATCGCCGTCGCACCCACCGGGGTCGGCTCGCCGGGCTCCATCACCTTCACCGCCACCGTCACCGGCGCCACCCCCAGCCCCACCGGCTCGGTGAAGTTCACCACCGACGGCCCGGCCGGCTGCCCCGCCGCCCCGTTGGCCGGCAGCCCGGCCAAAGCCACCTGCGCCATCGCCGTGAACCCGGGCCAGCAGGTCACCGTCACCGCCGAGTACCTCGGTGACGTCGCCTACAAGCCCGTCACCGGGACCACCGGCTACCAGGCCCGGCTCCTGCCGACCGTGACCGTCAGGTCGCCTCAGGTGACCGGACAGGGACCGCCGGGCAATATCAACTTCACCGCCACCGTCAGCGGCACCGGCGTCGCGCCCACCGGAACCGTCACCTTCACCGCATCGGGAGGGCTGACCGGCTGCGCATCGGTGGCTCTGGTGCCAGGAGCATCGGCAACGTCGACAGCGCCGTGTCAGGTGTCGATACCGTCGGACACCAGCGTGGTCGTCACCGCGACCTACGCGGGCGACACCAGCTTCGTACCGGGCTACGCACCAGGTGTCCCAGCGTCCACCGTCTACCAAACGCCGACGGCCACCGTCAGCGTCGCGGTCAGCGCACCCCCCGGCTCGCCATCCGGGCTGGTGCCGTTCACCGCGACGGTCACCAGCTCCGACGGACAAACGCCGGTCGGGACCGTGACCATCAGCCTGGTGACCCGCGCCGTCCTGGCGATCAGCACCTTCGCCGGGAACTCCTGCAGCGCGATACTCCAGCCCGGTCCCGGCGTGGGCCAGGCAAGCGGAACCTGCGCGCTGGCTGTCGCGGCGGGCGCGAACCTGTCCGTCACGGCCGCCTACAACGGAAGCGGTCACAACTACATCGGCACGACTGCGGCGGCCTACAAGGGCAAGCGGACGGCGGTGATGAGTCTCGCGGCCAGCCCGTCCGCACCGGTCGCGCCGGGCACCTCGGTCACCCTCACGGCACAGGTCGCCGGTGACGGCAGCGGCATCGCCCCGACCGGCACCGTGCGGTTCGACGCCGCCGGCACAGCGGTCAGCGGTTGCGCAAGCGTGCCGGTGAGCTCGGGGCGCGCGGTCTGCACGACGACCGCGCTTCCGGTCGGCGCGCCGCGGATCGTGGCGAGCTACAGCGGTGACGCCGAGTACCAGCCGGGCACCGCCGAAGTGGCCAGCTACCCGGTGTCGGCCGAGGTGATGGCCAGTGCGGCCGGCACCGGCACCGGCACCGAGTTGCCCGTCACCGGCGCGAACGTCAACGGCCTGCTGATCGAGGCGCTGCTGCTGATTCTCGTCGGCGGGGCAGTGGTGGCGCTCAGCTTCCCGAAGCCGGCGGCGATCATCCGCAGGGTTTCGGCCCGGCACCGCGCATCTGGTTGATCTGTCGGCCAGGACTTCACTACTGTGTATCGCACTCAGTGAATTCCCGACCAAAAGAGGCGTGATGCCAGTTCGCCGCCGTGTCACCGCAGCCCACGTCGCCGGTCTCGTCGCGGGCGCACTCGTCGCCGGGTTACTCGTCGCCCCCGCACCCGCGGTCGCCGCGGCCGGGCCGGCGACCCTGCCCGTCAACCAGTACACGCTCAGCGCGAACTACCACCAGTTCGACACGGTCGACGCCGCGCTCGTCTCGACGTTGGGGACGGCGGCCGTGCACACCGTGATGGACAACGCCAACCACGACCGCACCGGGCTGCCGTCGTCCTTCTCCGTCGCCGGCCTGTCCACCGGCTTCCGGTTCGACAGCACGGACAACTCCGACTGCACGAACTACCCGCAGGGGATCACGACCAGCCGCGACGCGGTGGGCACGGCCAACAGCGGCAACTACGACGGCCACCAGCTCGTCCTGGTCAGTTGGTACACCAAGGATGACTGCGGCGGCAGCCAGGAGCGCAGCCGGATCACGCTCGTCGACTGGGACGCCACCTTTCCCAACAAGTACCGCAAGGTCCTGCTCGTCGAACCGACCGGGACCGCCGCCGCCCCCAACTTCAAGGACATCCCGATCCACGCCGGCGGCGTCTCGTGGTACGGCGACTACCTCTACGTCGCCGACACCGGTCACGGCATGCGGGTCTTCGACATGCGCAAGATCCTCAAGACGAACACCGGCGGCACCGCGGACCAGATCGGCCGCCAGTCGGGCACCGTCTACTACGCCCACAACTACGCCTACGTCCTGCCGCAGATCGGCACGGTCACCTCGAACACGACCTCGGGCACCAGCCTCGCGTGGTCGAGCATCTCGCTGGACCGGGTCAGCAAGTCGATCGTCATGACCGAGTACACCTGCCAGTCCGGCTGCACGGCCTACCCCAACCGCGCGCCGAGGGCGATCCGCTTCCCGTTCGCCGCCGCCGCGACGACGTTCGCGGCGACCACGACCGCGACCCAGGCCCTCCAACTGCCCTGGTACAACCTCAACGGCGTCGCATCGCACAACGGCCGGTGGTGGTTCAACTCCTCCGGCCAGAAGCAGCTGTACTACTGGACCCCGGCCGACGGCTCGACGACCTACTCCTGGGTCGGCTCCGGCGAGAGCATCTCCTACTGGGAGGACTCGACCACTGCCGATCTCCTCTGGACCCTGCAGGAAGGCGCCGGCAGCCGCAACGTGTTCGCCGTCGAACAGGCCACCTACGACGGCTGACCCCACCCGCGAGTCGCGCGCTCCAGCAAGCGAGTCGCGCGCTCCAGCAACTCCCCCCATCGCCCGAGCGCAGCACTCAGTTGCCCGAGCGCGAGACTCGCGGGTTGTGGGCGCAGGGTTTCGTCCGCGAGTCGCGCGCTCCAGCAAGCGAGTCGCGTGCTCCAGCAACTCCCCAATCGCCGAGCCCGCCACGCCGTTGCCTGAGCGCAGCACTCAGTTGCCTGAGCGCGAGACTCGCGGGTTTGTGGAGCGGCGCTTGACCGTGCTGAGCCGGGTGGATACCGTGATGAAAATCGTGTCGAACTGAGTTCGACATTTCGAACACATCTGGGAGCGCTCCCAGGAGACGGTCATTTGGATGCTCCTGGAAGGGGTTGTGATGTCGATCCGTCCTTTGTGGACTATCCGGGGGATGCTCGCGGCGCTCACCGTCGCAACCCTGGCGGCGGCCGGCGCGCTGGCCGCCACCGGTGCGGCGGCCGCCGAATCCAACGGCGGGGTCCGGGTGATCCCGCTGGGTGACTCCATCACCGACGGGACGCAGGTTCCCGGCGGGTACCGGATCGGGCTCTGGCAACGCCTGCTCAACAACCAGTTCCGGGTGGACTTCGTCGGCTCCCAGTTCAACGGCCCGGCCAACCTCGGCGACCACGACCACGAAGGGCATCCCGGCTGGCGCATCGACCAGATCGACGCCAACATCGTCGCCTGGCTGCGAACCACCACCCCGCACACCGTGCTGCTGCACATCGGCACCAACGACGTCCTGCAGAACTTCAACCTGGCGGGCGCGCCGGGCCGGCTCTCCACATTGATCGACCACATCACCGCGACCGCACCCACCGCCGAGGTGTTCGTCGCCACGATCATCCCGATCGCCAACGCCGGCCAGGAAGCCAACGGGCGCACGTTCAACGCCACGATCCCCGGCATCGTGCAGAGCAAAGTCAACGCCGGCCGGCACGTGCACCTGGTGGACATGCATGCCGCACTGACCACCGCCGACCTGATCGACGGCGTTCACCCCACCGCGACCGGTTACGACAAGATGGCCAACACCTGGTTCACCGCACTGCGCTCGGTGCCAGGAAGCGTTGGCGACCCGGGCGGCGGCACTCCCCCGCCGGCGTCGTCGTGTCACGTCGTCGACGAGGTCAACACATGGAACACCGGCCTCACCTCGAACCTGACCGTGACCAACACCGGCAGCACACCGGTCAACGGCTGGAACCTGGTCTTCACGCTGGCCGGCGGACAGACCATCACCTCGGGCTGGAACGCCACGTACGCCCCGGCGAGCGGTCAGGTCACCGCCAACAACATGTCGTACAACGCGACCGTCAACCCGAACACCTCGGTCGGCATCGGCTTCCAGGCCAACCACACCGGCAACGCCGCCAAGCCGACCTCGTTCACCCTCAACGGAACCGCGTGCACCATCTCCTGAACCCACGGCCTCCTAAGCGATTCCGGCGGCGATGAGCTGTTCCCAGATGACGGCCTGGTCGACGACCTCGACCTCGAGCTTCTTCGCCTTGGTGAGCTTGCCGGCGCCGACATCGGTCCCGGTGATGAGCAGGTCGGTGCTCGCCGAGACCGAGGTGGCGGTGCTCGCGCCGGCTTTCTCACACAGCCGCTGAAAGGTGGGGCGGGGAACCTTCTCGCCGGAGCGCGGGTCGCTGATCGAGCCGGTGATCACCACCGTCTTGCCGGCCAGCGGCGCGTCGGCGGCGACGACCGGCGGGAGGTCCTCCTCGCGCACGTCCAACGACACCCCGCGCTCGCGCAGCCGCTCGAGCTCGGGGCGCAGCCGGTTGAGGTGCTCGGTCAGCGAGGCCGCGACCTTCGGTCCGATGTCCTCGACGGCCACCAGGTTGTCCTCGCCGGCGTCGGCGATCTGTTCCAGGGAAGCGAATCCGGCGCGGCACAGGCGGGCGGCGGTGCCCTCGGAGGCCATCGGGACGGCGAGCCCGATCAACGCCCGGCGCAGCCCGACCTTACGGCTGGCACGGATCGAGTCGATCATGCGCTCGGCCGAGATCTCGCCGATCCGGTCGAACTCGAGCAGCCGCTCCTTGGTCAGGCCGTAGAAGTCCGACGGACGTTCGAGATCCCCCGCTTCGGCCAGGCGCTCGATCCACACCGGACCGACCGCCTCGATGTCGGCCGCCGCGCGGGAGGCCCAGTGGATCAGGCGCCGCACGGTCTGCGCGGGGCAGGCCACGTTGGTACAGAACAGCTCCCGGCTGTTGCCCTGCTCGGTCAGCCCGTGGCCACACGATGGACACGTGGCGGGCGGCACGATCTCGCGTTCCTCTCCGGTGCGCTTCGACACGTCCAGCACGCCGGCCACGAACGGGATCACGTCCCCGGCGCGACGTACGAGCACCGTGTCCCCGATCCGGATGCCCTTGGCGCGGATCACCTCCTGGTTGGCCAGCGTCGCGCGGGTAACCGTGGTGCCGCCGACGAAGACCGGCTCGAGGTGGGCGACCGGCGCGATCTTGCCCGTCTTGCCCACATCCCACAGCACGCCGGAGAGCACCGTGGTCTTCTCCTCGGCGGCGAACTTGAATGCCAGCGCGCCGCGCGGCGAGTTCGAGCGGGTGCCGGCGGCCGCATAGGCAACGCGGTCGGCGAGCCGCAGCACGGCGCCGTCGAGGTCGTAGTCGAGGTCACCCCGCTGCGCCTCGATCGCCGCGATGACCGCCTGCGCCGAGGCCGCGTCGGTGCAGTGGCGCATGTCGGCGGCGGCGAAACCGAGTGCTCGCAGGCCCTCCTCCAGATCGGTCCCCGCGGTCCCGGCGGCACCGGGGTCGTCGGAGGTGTCCAGGTCGAAGGCGAAGAACTGTAACCGCCGCTCGGCCACCGTTGCCGGGTCCTTGGCCCGCAGCGTGCCCGCGGCGGCACCGCGCGGGTTGATCAACGGCCGGTCCGGGTGCGCGGCGTTGAACGCGGCGAAGGTGGACCGCAGCATCACCGCCTCGCCGCGCACCTCCACCCGGCCCGGCGCGTCGACCGTCGCCGGCACCCCGTCGGCCAGGGCGCGCACCAGGACGGTCACATCGTCGCCGGTCGTGCCGTCGCCCCTGGTGATCGCCCTGGCCAGCCGGCCGTTCTCGTAGACAAGCGCCAACGACAGTCCGTCGAGCTTCGGCATGACCACCACCGGCTGACCGCCGAAGCGGGCGAAGAACGCCTCGACCTGTTCTGGCCGGGTGGCCTTCGTCAACGACAGCATCGGCCTCGAGTGCCTGATCGGTGCGTGCAGCACCGCGGGCGCGCCCACCTGCTCGAGCGGGTTCGGGTCCGGCGCCAGCTCCGGGTTCGCCTCGATCAACCCGCGCAGCTCGTCCTCGATCGCGTCGTACTCCGCGTCCGCGACCAGCGGCGAGCCGCGATAGTAGGCGTCGCGCAACGCCGTGATCTGGTCGGCAAGGTCGGCAATCCGCTCCCGGGCACTCACGGCCATCACGCTACCCACCTCGGCCACCTGGACCGCTGCGAACCGCAGGCGGCGCGGCTCGCCCCCGCGCCGCACCGGCGCAGCCATACAGCGCAATGTCACCTTCATTCGCTTCTACAAGCGGAATGTCACCTTGCGCTGTATGGCTGAGTTCGCAGCGGTGCCTGTGCCCTCAGATGGTGCCGTCCTGCCACCACCACGCCCGGCCGAGGTCAGCCCGGCTGTCGACGTGCTGATGGTCCACGGTGAAGGTCTCCAGGCCGGAGAACCCGCAGGTCTCGGCCTTCTGGTAGACGGTGCGGTTGGCCACACCGGGCACGTCGAGGTCGGCCGCGGTGCCGTAGAGGTGCATGCTGTCGCTGGCGCCGCCGACCTGCCCGTTGTGTGCGATGCTGCGGAAGCCGGAGTTGACCGTGATCGCCCGGTTGCCCAGTTTCAGCCGCAGCGCCTCCAATTTGTACATCAGGCGCCGGGCATTCTCTCGGGCGGTGGCCGCGCTGACCTTGCCGCCGTTGAAATTGCCGCTCACCCGGTCGGTGAACTCGCTCCAGTCGAAGTGCGCGGTGGATCCGTCCGCCGATTCCAGGGCGTTCAGCTTGGCCTGGGTGCCCGGGCCCACCACCGCGTCCGCGCCCAGCCCGTTCGCGGACTGGAAGCGCCGCACGGCCGCCGCGGTCCCCGGACCGAACGCGCCGTCCACCGCGACTCGTGTCTGGCTGGCGCCGTCGGCCGCGTAGCCCGCGACCCTGATCTGCAGTTCCGTCACGTCGCTTCCACTGGCCCCCTGTTGCAGTGTCCGCGACCACGGATATGCCTGTGCGACACCGGCCAGCAACACCGGTCCGGCCGCGGCTCCCGCGCCCACGACCAGCATTCCGCGAAGCATCCGACGACGATTCACCAAGTAGTCAGTCATTTCGTGAACAGTAGCCCTAGTTGACCATGATCGGAAGATCGTGCTACCGCCGCCGTGCTATGGCTGGATCGACGGGCTGGCCGCGAACCGACAGTGACACCCGGCAGCTACTGCCGAGCCGGGGCTGCGCCATCCGAAGGTGTCGCCGGCCTGAGCCCGCACCGGCCGGCCCGGCAGGCTCGCAGGGTTTCCACCGCGCCCCGCCGGGCGCGTTCCAACTCGGCGATCTTGGCCTCCAGCCGGTCGACCACGGCCTCCAGCCGCCAGCGCTCGCTCTCGCAGGTGCCGTGCGACCGCATGGCGTCGATGACTTCGTCCAGGGTGAACCCCAACTCCTGCAAGGCCTTGGCGGTGCGGATCCGGTCGACCGCGGCCGGGGTGAACTCGCGGTACCCGGATGGCCGGCGTTGGGCCGCCGGCAGCACGCCCCTGCGCTCGTAGAAGCGCACGGTGTCCACACTCACGCCGGCCGCCTCGGCGACCTGCCCGATTTTCACGGCACTCTCCTCTTGACTCTGGAGTCAGGTCCAGAGTCTAAGGTCTGCCGCATGGATATTCCACCTGCGGCCACTCCCATCGTCTGCGACATGACCACCGCGACCGATACCGAGGACGAGCGCATCGGCGAGTACCGGCGGCTCTTCGGCGAGGCGCTCATCGGCCGGGAACGAACGCCGGAGGGCATCCGCTACCGATTCCGGGCCACCTCCGGCGTCGAGGCGCGGGTGCGCAACCTGGCCGCGCGAGAGAAGGCCTGCTGCGCGTTCCTCGGCTACGACGTGTCCCGCGCCGGAGACGAGGTCGTCTGGGATCTCGCCGTCCCCGACGACGACCTGGCCCGCGCCATTCTCGACGAGTTCTACGCACTGCCGGACACCCTGATCGAAACCTTCGACGACCTACGAGAGCGGTTCACCCAGCGGGGCCTGGAAATCATTTCCACCGGCAACGTGCACCGGGTCAGGACCTCTTGACCAACGCCGGTCCGGGCGACGCGGGTTCGTCGAGTCCGGACAGCGGCCGCGGCAGTGGCCCATGGTGCAGGACGCCGAGGCGTTGGGTGGCGCGGGTGAGGGCGACGTACAGTTCGGCCGCGCCGCGTGGGCCGCCGGCGAGGATCCGTTCCGGTTCCACGACCAGGACGGCGTCGAACTCCAGGCCCTTCGTCTCCGACGCGGGCACCGTGCCGGGCACCCCGGGCGGCCCGATCACGATGCTGGTGCCTTCGCGGCCCGCTTCGTCCCGGACGAACTCCTGGATCGCAACGGACAGCTCGTCTTCGGTGACCCGCCTGGACCACGGCCGGACGCCGCACGCGCGAACCGACTCCGGCGGCTGGACCCCGGGAGCGAACTCGGCGAGCAGCGCGGCGGCGACGGTCATGATCTCCGCCGGGGTGCGGTAGTTCACCGTAAGCGACCGGTAGACCCAGCGGCCGGGCACGTACGGCTCCAACATGGTGTCCCACGAAGTCGCGCCGGCCACCGACCGGCGTTGGGGAAGGTCGCCGACCACGGTGAAGGATCGGCCAGGGCAGCGTCGCATCAGCACCCGCCAGTCCATTTCGGACAGTTCCTGAGCCTCGTCGACCACGACGTGCCGGTAGGTCCAGTCCCGGTCCGCGGCGGCACGTTCGACGAGCTCCCGGGTGTCCTGCTCGACGAAGCGGTCGGCCAGGTCCTCGGCGTACAGCAGGTCCGTGGCGAACAGGTGGTCCTCGTCGTCCATCGAGTCCCGGCGGTCGACGAGGAGGTCCATCACGCCGGCGGCGTACTCGGCCTCGGCCTTCCGCTCCCGGTCCATGGCCCGCTCGGCGGTCTGGTCAGCCAACTTGTCCCGGCCGAGCAGGTCGACCAGCTCGTCGAGCAGCGGCACGTCGGACACCGTCCAGGCGTCGCCGTCGGCGCGCAGCAGCGCCGGGCTGGCACCGGCCGCGCGGAGCCGTTGCGGGGACGAGTACAACCCAGCCAACAAAGCTGACGGCGTCAGTATCGGCCAGAGCTCGTCGAGTGCCGCGGTGAACTTCTCGTCCTCGGCGAGCTCCCTGAGCAGTTCCGCCCGCATCCGCTCCCACGCATCGCGGTCCGATCGGGAGAGCCAGCCCCGGCCGATCCGGCCGAGCGCCCGTTCGGTGAGCACGTACGTGACGATCTCGATGAACACCGCGCGGGCCTCGTTGTGCGGCAGCCCGCTCAGGCGCGCCTCCTCTCTGGCCCACTGCGCGGTCTCGGCGTCGATCCGTACCGTGACGTCCCTCAGGTCGATCGGCAGCGGGTGCTCCGGCAGCCGCTGCCGGTCGGCCACCGCTGCCCCGAGCACGTCCAGGATCTGCCGAGAACCCTTGAGCCGCGCGGCTTCCGGGGTGTCCTCCGCGGTGACGCGCAGGCCGGGTACGAGGTCGCCGGTGGTCATGAACACCACATCGGACTCGCCGAGCGACGGCAGCACCCGGCTGATGTGGTTCAGGAAGGCCGGGTTGGGCCCGACCACGAGCACGCCGTGGCGTGCCATCCGCTCCCGCTGGGTGTAGAGCAGATAGGCGACGCGGTGCAGCGCCACGACGGTCTTGCCGGTGCCCGGGCCACCCTCGATCACCAGCACCCCAGGGTGATCGAGCCGGATGATCTCGTCCTGCTCGGCCTGGATCGTCGCCACGATGTCGCGCATTCCGTCACCGCGCGGCGCGTTGATCGCCGCGAGCAAAGCCGCGTCGCCCTGCTCGCTGCCGCTCGGGCGGCCGAGCACCTCGTCGGTGAACTCGACCACCCGACGCCCGCGCGTGTGGAACTGGCGGCGCCTGCGCATGTTCTCCGGGGTCGCGGCGGTGGCGACGTAGAACGCGCGCGACGCCGGCGCCCGCCAATCGAGCAACACCGGTTCGTGGTCGTTCTCCTCGTCGAAGAGCCCGATCCGGCCGATGTAGGAACGTTCGCCCGAAAGGGTGTCCAACCGACCGAAACACAGCCCGTTGTCGGCCACGCTCAACCGCGTCAGCTCTCTGCCGAGCGCACGCACCTCGACATCGCGTTCCACCGGCGTCCCGCCATTTCCGCGCAACGCCGCGCGGTACTCGTCCCGCACTCGTGCGCGCTCGGCGTCGAGCCGGGTGTAGAGCCCGGCCACGTAGCTCCGCTCGGACCGCAATTCGTCGTCATACCCCTGATTTGACACATGCCCCTCACAGCGGCTAACCTGGCGGTAGGTTCGGCGGGCTTCTCCATTGGGTATGGAGGGCGCGCCGACTTTTTATTGTCCGCCTCATGTCAAGAGGCCCTCCCCGGACACGGCGAAGCGCCAGGTGGTCGCGTTGACGGGCGGCCACGCTGCGGCCGGACGGCTCGTTCACCGCGACGTGTGGCGTGGCTCCTCCTCGTTCGCGAGTCTCGCGCTCAGGCAACTGAGTCTCGCGCTCAGGCAACGCTCGCGGAGACGATCAATCCGACGTCAACCTCTCGCGCCAACCACCGCTTCCGGGGCGGTGTTCGCGGGCGGTCGGTTTCACTGCCGGGCGGCTGGGCTGGAGCCGGTGAGCAAATTGCCGGTGAGCAAATTATGGTACCGCCTGGCGAGGTGTGCGAGCGCCGGTGTGATAGGCCCGCACCCGTCCACCACATGTCAATCTTGATCTCGCCGGCAATCATGGGACGTCAATAACTACTCCATAGTGGGAGGGCTCACCCGGGTGGGCGATGACGACGAACACGTCAGGAGAGCATTCTGGTAGCGGAACCCAGATCACGATGACACCCAGTCGGCAGAAACACCTCAACCAGGTCCTGATGCGTATTCCGCGACGCGCGGAGAGCACGGACCGATACACCCTGGCAACGACATATGTCGCGGCCGGTTCGTTCGCTGCCATGCTCAACTCCGCCGACCATCAGATCCTTTATGGACGTCGGGGCACCGGGAAGACACATGCGCTGCTCTACCTGTGCGCCCTGCTGGAGGAAACCGGTGACCTGCCCGTCTACCTCGACCTGCGCACCATTGGATCGGCCGGAGGACTCTACGGCGACAACTCGGTGAGTTCGTCCATGCGCGGCACTCATCTGCTGGTGGACACCCTCGAGGCCATCCACGAGAAACTACTCACGGTAGCGATCGAAGGCGAGGTGGCCAATCCGGAGGCCCTCCTGGGCGCGCTGGACGCGTTGGCCGAAGCGGCCACCGCGGTGAAGGTGGTCGGCCAGACCGAAAGCGAGACCAGGCTCGAGGGTTCCAGCGAGTCATCGGGTGCCGCCGAGGTGAACCTGTCCGCCATCCCGGCGGCCAGGATCTCGACCGCTCGCCGCCGGACGGTGGCGGCGGAGAGCCGGCTGCGACGAGTCGGTGTCGAGCAGCGGCACGTGATGTTCGGACCACTGCACCGGGCACTGTGCCGGGTGGCTCAAGCCCTCGCCCCGACACGCCTTTGGCTGCTCCTCGACGAGTGGAGCAGTATTCCGCTTGACCTCCAGCCGTTTCTGGCCGACCTGCTGCGGCGCAGTGTCCTCCCGGTGCCGGGCATCACGGTCAAGATCGCCGCGATCGAACGGCGCTCCCAGTTCGCCCGACCGGCCGCCAGCGGTGACTACCTCGGAATCGAGGTCGGCTCGGACGCCGCGTCCGCGGTCAGCCTCGACGACTTCATGATCTTCGACCACGCCCGCAGCCGCGCTCAGGAATTCTTCGGGCAACTGTTCTACAACCACGCGAGCGTGCGACTGGCCGCGATGATTCAGGATCCGCCACCGGACACGACTACCTTCATCGCGGAGGTCTTCCGGCCCGCCGCCTTCACCGAGCTGGTCAGGGCCGCCGAGGGTGTGCCTCGGGACGCGATCAACATCGCCGCGCTGGCCGCGCAACACGCGTCCGGCCAACCCATCGGGCTCGCCGACGTACGCCGCGCCGCCAAAGACTGGTTCGTGCGGGACAAGCAGACCGCGATCAGCGCCAACGACCCGGCCCGCCGGACCCTGCGCTACCTGGTCGACGAGGTCGTCGGTCGGCGCCGATCCCGCACCTTCGTCCTCGATCAGCAGTCCGGCGCCCATCTACAGACAATCGAGGAACTCTACGACGCCAGACTGCTGCACCTGCTCCGCCGGGGCATCGCCGACCGGCAGCACCCCGGCCGGCTCTACGACGGCTTTGCCATCGACTACGGCTGCTACGTCGCCCTCCTCATTGACGGCGACCGCCGCATACCCGGTCGCGGCAACTGGCTCGACTCCCCCAGAGGTGTCCCTCCGGACCGGTTCCACCTCGCCACCGCCGCCATCGACCTCACCGCCCTGGACGCCTGAACCGGTCAGGAATCAAGAAGCACAGGTCACCGGGCCGCACCTAGCGTTACCGCCATGACCTCCATCGACACCATCACCCTCGAGGTGGCCGACACCGCGGCCGCCGAACGCTTCTACACCGCCGCCTTCGGGTTGGACACCGCGCTCCGCCTGCGGGCAGCACAGGAACCGACCTCGGGCTTCCGCGGGTTCACCCTGTCACTCACGGTGTCCCAGCCGGCCGATGTCAACGCCCTGATCAACGCCGCCCTCGACGCCGGGGCAACGACGCTCAAGGCCGCCGCGAAGTCGCTGTGGGGCTACGGCGGCGTCGTGCAAGCCCCGGACGGGGCGATCTGGAAGGTCGCGACCTCGGCGAAGAAGGACACCGGCCCCGCCACCCGGAAGTTCGACAACATCGTGCTGCTGCTGGGAGTCACCAACGTGGCCGCGAGCAAGCAGTTCTACCTCGACCGAGGCCTCACCGTGGCGAAGAGCTTCGGACCCAGGTATGTCGAGTTCGCCAACGAGTCCAGCCCCATCAAACTGGCGCTGTACCGGCGCCGGGCCCTCGCCAAGGACGCCGGCGTTTCGCCCGAGGGCACCGGATCGCACCGGATCACACTCGGCGGCGCTGCCGAGCCGTTCACCGACCCGGACGGATTCGCCTGGGAAACCAGCTCAATGCCGGCCACGCCCTGATGTGCCACTACCGCCTGCCCGACCTGGTCGCCGCGCTCGCCCGAGAACGTGCCGAGCACCCAGCCGGCTCTCCCGCGGACGCGGCGGCAGCCGCGGAGCGGGACGTGTGCGCCAACGTTGCCGAGGCGCTCGACCCCGACCGGCCGGACAGCCGGCACTGGCCGCTACAGCTGCCGGCACCCGCCTGGCCCCCAGCGCCTAGCTCCCAGCGCCCGGGTGCCCGCGCCGATACAGCGCAATGTCACCTTCCTGCGCTTCTATAAGCGGAATGTCACCTTGCGCTGTACCCGGCGGAGCGAGCACGACCGCGCCGCCCGGTGGCGCTAGTAATCTGGCGGAATGAAGCAGGTCGTGCGGTTCGCCGGCACGCCAGTGGGTCGGGTGGCCTACTCGGTGACGGGCAGCGGGCCGCCCGTGGTGTGCCTGCTCGGCTGGGTCTCGCATCTCGGTCTGATGTGGGAGAACTCGGAGCATCGGCGGTTCGTCGAGGCGCTCGCGCGGGAGCACACCGTCGTCCGGTACGACAAGCTCGGCTGCGGCCTGTCCGACCGAACCCGCGGCGACTTCACCATGGAGTCCGAACTGACGGTGCTGGAGGCGTTGGTCGAGCACCTCGGGTTGAACCGGTTCGCGCTGTTCGGCTCGTGCGAGAGCGGGCAGGTCGCGGCGGCGTACGCCGCGACCCATCCGGACGTCCTGTCGTCGCTGATCGTTTACGGCAGTTGCGCCCGGGGCCGCGACCTTGCTCCCGAGGACGTGCGGCGGTCCGTGCTCGCGCTGGTGCGGGCGCACTGGGGGCTCGGCTCGCGGGTGCTCGCCGACATCTGGTTTCCCGAGGCGTCCGCTGAGCTGGCCGGGATGTTCGCCCGGCTGCAGCGGGCCGCGGCGACCGCCGACATGGCGGCCTCGCTGCTGGACATGTTCTACCGGTTCGATGTCGCCGACCTGCTGCCGGCGATCCGGGTGCCAACGCTGGTGGCGCACCGCCGAGGCAGCCGGGCCGTTCGGTTCGAGCTCGGCCGGGAGTTGGCCGCGCTTGTCCCGGGTGCGCAGCTCGCCGCGCTCGCCGGTCGGATGCAGCCGATCTACGCCGAGGGCGCGGACTCCGCCGCGTCGACGCTGCTGTCCTTCCTGCGAGACCAGCCGCCCGAGCCAACCGCGGACCTGACCGGTACGACCGCGGCCAAGATCACCGGTGGCCCGCTGACCGCACGGGAGTTCCAGGTCGCGGACCTCATCGCCGAAGGGTTGACCAACGCCGAGATCGCCCGGACCCTGGGTGTGTCGGTCCGGACCGTCGATTCGCACGTCGAGCACGTTCGCACCAAGCTCGGCGTCCGCGCCCGGGCCCAGATCGCGGTCTGGGCCCGGCTCACCCCCAGCGGCCGGAGTAGGTAGTTTCCCCGGATGTCTTCGCGGAAAGCCGTCGGCTTATCCGCAAGGCAACCGATTCGCCGCCCGGGTCAACGCTCCTAGGGTCCCGGGCATGCCGAACCGCGAGATCGTCATCGACCCGGCCTTCGAGGGCCCGCCCGCGTCCGCGCACGGCGGCTACGCCTGCGGGGTGCTCGCCCCGTACTTGGCGGCCGACGCCGAGATCACCCTGCGCAGGCCGGTGCCGCTGGGGACCGGCCTGCGGCTCGCGCCGAACAACGCAAGCCTGGCGCTGCGCCACGGGAACGATCTCGTCGCCGAGGGTGCCTCGACCAGACTGGACGATCGCGCGCCGCAACCGCCGACGTTCGCCGAGGCGCTCGCGGCCACCGCGTCCTTCCCGGGCCTCCGCGCCCACCCGTTCCCGCGGTGTGTGGGGTGTGGCACCGAGCGCACGGACGCCGTGGCCCTCCGGATCTTCCCGGGCGCGCTGGTCACCCGCGAGCTCGTCGCGGCCGTCTGGTACCCGAGCAGCGACGCCGTCGCGGACGGGTCCATCCGGCCAGAGTTCGCCTGGGCCGCGCTGGACTGCCCGGGCGGCTGGGCGGCGAGCCGCTTCGGGCGGATCGACCGGCCCGCCGTCCTGGGCCGGATGGCGGCGCGGCTGTGGTCGCCGATCAAGGCGCAGGACGCGCACATCGTCGTCGGTTGGCTGGAGGGCGGGTCCGGGCGCAAGTTGGCCGCCGGATCGGCGCTCTACACGCGCGACGGGGTTCTGCAGGCCTTCTCCCGCCAGACCTGGATCACGCTCACCGACGGGGGGACGGCCCGATGAGGCGCGGCATCGCGTTCACGCCGATGGAGATCCGTCGCGACGTCATCGTCCGCACGGCCACCCTCGCCGACGAGCTGGGCTACGAGCTTGTCTCCGTCGCCGAGGGCTGGGGTTTGGACTCGACCGTCCTGCTGGCCGAACTCGCCACCGCCACCCACCGGATCAGGCTGGCGGCCGGTGTCCTGTCGGTGTGGGCCCGCTCCCCCGCGACGATCGCGATGAGCGCCGCGACCCTGCACCAACTCTCCGGCGGGCGGTTCGTGCTCGGGTTGGGCGCGAGCACCAGCCAGCTCGTGGCGGGCTGGCATGACATCGGCTACGACTGGCCGGCGGCCCGCCTGCGCGACGTCACGACGCGGGTACGCGCGCTCTTGAATGGTGAACGGGCGGCACTGTCGGCACGGGCGGCACTGTCGGCCGGGGCGGCGGCCAGAGCGCTGCGTCTCGGCCTACCGGCCGTCCCGGACCTGCCGATCTGGCTGGCCGCCAGCGGCGAGCGGACCATCCGGGTCGCCGCCGACCTGGCCGACGGGTGGTATCCGATATACCTGCGCCGCGACCGGGTCCGCGAGGTCGCCGCCGGCATGGCGCGGCAGCGGGCGACCCGCCCGATCACCGTCGCGGCCGGGCCGTTCACGGTCGTCGACCCCGACGTCACCGCGGCGCGGGCGGCCGCGGCGGCCTGCACCGCGACCTATCTGGCGGCGATGGGCGACATCTATCCCCGCCTGGTCGCCGCCCAGGGCCTCGCCACCGAGGTCGATCTCGTCCGGTCCACCAGGACCGTCCCGGTAGCGGCGGAGGTCCTCCTCGACGAGTTCACCGCCTACGGCACCGCGGCCATGGTCCAGGAGCAACTCGACCGCTGGGACGAGACGGCCGACATCACCATGGTCGGACTGCCACCCGGCCTGCCGTGGCCCCGGATCGAGGCCACGGTCCGCGCCGCCGCACCCCGGCCGCCGCGCGCGGCGGCCGGGCACCCGGTGCGGCGCGGCACCATCCCCACCTGATCCCCCACGTTGCGATCTCCCCATCGCGCACGCATTCCGGTCGGCCGCTCGGTCGCACGGCTCGGGCTCGCTCGGGAAACCGCTGACGGATCGGGGTGTTCAGCCCGATCGGCATCGCTTTGCGCCACCCGCGCAACCCTCCCCAGCACCCGTGCCCGTCCAGCGGCTGAGCGAAGACCAGGAGTGCATACTGCATCCGTCATTGCCCGAAGCCGTACAGCGAGCGGTTGAGGAAGCCGATGGACAGCGTTGCGATGCGGTGGGTTGCCGAGCGGCGGGCCGATCTGACCACAATGGTCATGTCGCTGACGGAGCGGATCGCCGGCATCCAGGAGGCGTCGACGTGGACGACTCATGACGATGAACATGATCCGGAGGGGGTGACCGTCGCCTTCGAGCGCGCCCAGGTCACCGGGCTGCTGGAGCTGGCTCGTCATGAGCTTCTCGAGCTGGACCAGGCCGAGGCCCGCATCCGGGACGGAACCTACGGCCAGTGCCAGCACTGTGGCCGAGCGGTCAGCCGTGAGCGGTTGGCAGCGCTTCCAGCCACCACCACCTGTATCCGGTGCGCCGAGCATCCGCGCGGGAGACCGGCGCGCTGACCGCCGGCGGTGTGGTGCCGACCGTTTCCCGCCGCGTGAAGTCCCTGTCGTTCACTGTGGACGCCGGGCACCGTGGGTGGGTGTCGGAGCGCGACGGCATCGTGCGGGACCGGGCGGTGTGTTGTGGGATGGGGGCGTGGCGACACTCCGGTCATGGGTGGACAAGGTGGACGAGCGCATCGGCGACGGTCTGGAGCGGGTGCTGTGTTCACACCACGCCCGCAGGCTGCGCCGGCTCGGCTGGGGATCGGTGCTGCGTCCCGGTGACACCGGCCGTTTCGTCGAGTCGGCTCCGGTCCGGTCGGGCAACAAGATCGAGGTGCTGATTGACGGTGAAGAGGCGCTGCCGGCCATCCGCGCCGCGATCGAGGGTGCCCGGTCGTCGGTACACGTCGCCAACTGGCACGCGACCCCCGATTTCCGGCTGACCCGCGAGCCCGGTGCGCCGACCCTACGTGAGCTGCTCGCTCGGGCCGCCCGCCGAGTTCCGGTCCGGGTCCTGCTGTGGGCCGGTCCGCCGGTCCCGGCGTTCGAGCCGACCCGGAACCGGGCGCGGACCGCGCGGGCGGAGTTCATCCGGGACAGCGAGGTGCGCTGCGTGCTGGACTCGCGGGAACGCACGCTGCACTGCCACCACGAGAAGCTGGTGATCGTCGATGGCACGACCGCGTTCGTTGGAGGGCTGGATTTCACGGCACTGCAGGGGGACCGGCACGACAGCCGGAAGCATCCCGCAGATCGCCCGATCGGCTGGCACGACCTGATGGTTCGGGTGAACGGTCCGGTGGTCGCCGACGTGGCCGACCACTTCAGGCGGCGGTGGAACGAGATGACCGGTGAGCGGCTGCCCGAGCCGGAAGTGCCGGGACCGGCCGGGTCCAGCGACGCCCAGCTCGTCCGCACCGTGCCGGAGAAGACCTACGACTTCGCTCCGCGCGGCGACTTCTCGCTGCTGGACTCCTACCTGCGGGCGCTGCGCTCGGCCCGGCGCCTGATCTATCTGGAGAACCAGTTCCTCTGGTCGCCAGAGATCGCCGAGATCCTCATCGACAAGCTGCGCAACCCACCGCACGACCGGTTCCGGGTCGTGCTCGTGCTCCCGCGCAAACCCAGCAACGGCTCCGACACCACCCGCGGCCAGCTTGGCCGGCTGGTAGAAGCCGACCACGACGGCAACCGGCTGCTGGCCACCACCCTCACCGCGCACGACGGCGAGCGCTCCTGCCCGGTGTACGTGCACGCCAAGTCCGGCATCGTCGACGACGAGTGGCTCACGGTCGGCTCGGCCAACCTCAACGAACACTCCCTGTTCAATGACACCGAGGTCAACCTGGTCACCAACGACGCGGCCCTGGCTCGCGCCACCCGGCTGCGCCTGTGGTCAGAACACCTGCAACGCCCGCTGGCCGAGATCGACACCGACCCCGCCGACGTGGTGGACAACATCTGGCGCCCCATCGCCGAAGAACAGGCCAACCGCGAAGGCGCCGGTCAACCCCGTACCCACCGCCTCACCCTGCTGCCCGGCGTTTCCCGCCGCACCAGCCGCCTCCAGGGTCCCCTCCGCGGCCTCCTGGTCGACGGCTGACCGCTATGCCGTGCGGGCGCCCGCCACGGCCGCCGCGGTGACCATCAGGAGCCCGGCCAGGACAAGGAACCCGATGCCGAGGGTCGCCGCCGCGGCAATCGCGCCGACCAGCAGCGGGCCGCCCGCGTCACCGAGTTCGCGGCCGACCTCCGCGGCACCCATGGTCTGCCCGACCCGGTCCGGCGGCGTGACCGCGGCGAGGTGCGCGAACCCGAGCGGCGTGGCCAGGCCCACCCCGATCCCGATGGCCGCGGCCGCCACCAGAATCCCGCCGACCCCGGCGAGGAGCGCCGCCGCGCCGAGGCCGGCGGCGGACAGCACCAGCCCGCCGGCCATGCCCACGCCGTCGAGCAGATGTCCGGTGTCGCGCAGCCGCCCGGCCCACGGTTGGACCAGGGTGGAACACAGCGCCAGCAACGACACCGCCGCGCCGGTGGCCACTGGCGTGAGCCCGGCGGCAGCGCCGGTGACCGGCAGGAACCCGATTCCGACAGTGATCGCGGCCATCGTCGCGGCGAGGGTGGCGGTGGGGCGCAGAAAGCTGGGATGGGTGAGCCGGCGGGCCAGGTCGAGCACGGTCTGGCGGCGGCGAGGCAGCGGGGGTGTCGCGGGCACGACCACCGCTGCCCAGCCGGTGACGGCCAGCGCGAGCACCGCGAGCGCGCCGAACAGCAACGAGAATCCGCCAACGGTGACGAGAACACCGCCCAGCAGCGGGCCGAGGGTGTAGCCGGCACTCTTCCAGGCGCCGTAGCCGCCGAAGGCCCGGCCGTGCCGGGCCGCCGGTGCCAGCCGTGCGACGAGCGTTCCAGCGGCCGGGGAGAACGCCGCGGCGGCGGCGCCCTGGCCGAGCCGGGCGAACCCGACGGCGGCCGGGTTCGCCGCCACGACGAACGCGGCGGACGCCAGGGCGAACCCGAGCAGGCCGCCGAGCAGCAGCGGTCGCGGACCGATCCGGTCGGCCAGCGACCCGAACACGGGTTTGAGAACGACCTCCGCGCCGTCATACAGAGCCAGCAGCAGACCCAAGGTGAGCAGCGAATCGTGTCGGCCGTGCGTGTATCCGCCGAGGCTGGCGGCGATGCTGTGCGCACCGAACGCCGTCACGAATCCGGCCGCGTACACCGGCAGCAACCACACGGCCGGACCGGCGGCGGCACCCGATGGCTTCACCGGCAGATCTTCCCTCGTCCGGGGCACGTCACCGTGCGCGGCCACCGCATCGAGGTGATGCCGAGACGCATCGGTCCGCGCGAGTAAACGCAGAGCTTGACGTGCTGTACACCTTGTCCGCCGCGACAGTCGACCACACGCTCACTGTCCACAATGGAAGAGATCAGCAGGAACCCGCGGCCCCTGGTGTTCGGGACTGTCCCGAGCTCATACCCAAAGTCTCAGTCCATTGTGGATACGATGGCGGCGTGACGCCCGCTGGTGTCGCGCGTAGCAGGACGACGGTACCTGGTCGACACAGCGCACCTGAGTTGGCGCTACGGCACTCCGCCCCGGAACCCTCCCATAGTTGATCAAGCCGACGCTTGCGGATGAGCAGCGGTGTTCAGGGGTTTGTTCAGGGCGCGGTCAGCGGCCGCCGGCAGAGTCGGGACCGTTCTCACCCATTCCCCGACTAGGAGTCAGCGATGACCCGACTGCACCGAATGGCGACCGTCATGGCCGGCGTCGCCGGCCTGACCGCCACCCTGATGCTCGCCGCAGGCCCGGCCTCGGCCACCGCGAGCGTCAACCGCTACGAGGGCCTCAGCCCGGAAATCACCGGCTGCGCGGACGACGCGGTGACCATCCAAAGGAAGTCGATCATCGGTAGCGCCGACATCTGGCTGCGGTACAGCCCGAGCTGCCGCACGATCTGGGCCCACATCAGCGGCGCACCGCCGAGGACCCAGGACAACGCGGGCGGCTCCGCCTTGATCTATCGCGAGCAGGACGGCGCCGCCGACCGCTGCAACTCCGGATCGAACTCCTCGTGCAGCACCGCGATGCTCAACGACGCCGGGTACACCTCGCACGCCACCGGCACGGTCGACACCGGGTTCGCCATTTACCGGGCGACCACCGTCTCGTACTGACCGGAAGACCTCACCGGGGTTTGGCATAGGCCCGGGCCCCGGTGAGGTCGGCGAGGTCGGCGCGCAGTCTGCCGGCGTCGGCACCGGGCATGCCGGCGAGCACGGCCGACGCCTCGGCCCAGCTTTCATGTGCCGCACCGGTCTCACCGGTCGCGCGGAGGGTCCGACCGAGGTCGATCAGGTTCGCCGCTACCCCGAGGGAGTCACCCATTCCCCGGCAGACCGCGAGCGCCCGCCGGAAGTAGCCGACCGCCTCGGCTTTCCGGCCGACCTCCCGGTGCAGCACTCCGAGGTTGGCGAGCGTCGCGCCCTGGCCGAACAAGTCAGCCACCTCGCAGTGGATCTCCAGCGCCTGCTCGAAGTACTCGATCGCCGAATCGAACTGGGACAGCTCACGATGCGCCTCACCCAGGTTGTTCAACGTCTGGCCCTGGCCACGCCGGTCGCCGATCTCCGCCCGCAGCCGCAGCGCCCGGTGGTAGCACATCAGCGCCTCGTCGAACGCCTGTTGCGCGCACAGGGTGGCGCCGAGGTTGTTGAGCGTCTGGCTCTCGCCGAGCCGGTCCTCGCGGCGGCGCCAGATGGCGAGCGCCCGGTCGTAGTGGCCGCGCGCGTCGTCGAGCCGCCCCTGGTTCCACGCGGCGGTGCCGAGACTGTGCAACATCCGCGCCTCGCCGTGCTCGTCGCCGCACTGCCGGGCCGACGCGAGGCCGATGATGTGGGTACTGGTCCAGTCCGCCCACCGCTTGCTGAGGTAGAAGAACGACCACAGCGTCGCGGGCAGCTGCCAGGCGATGTCGTGAAGGCCCGCGTCGGCGGCCTGACCCACCGCCGCGACCAGGTTGGGGTGCTCGACCTCGAACCAGGTCCGCGCGCGATCCGGGCTGTCGAACCGCAACGGCGCCGCCGGCCCCGGCCGGGCCGTGATCGGCACGGACATTCGATGCGGCATCAGGGCGGTGTTGGCCGCGTCCGCTGTCAGCAGGTACCACGTGAGCATGTCGCGCACCGCGCGCTCCCGCGGGCCGTGCTCCAGCGCGTCGGCCAGCTCACCCGCGTAACAACGCAGCAGGTCGTGCGACTGGTAACGGTCCCGGCCGACCATGGTCAGCAGGTGCGCGCCGGTCAACTGGTCGAGCAGGTCGCCCGCATCGGGGACGCCGGCCAGCGCGGCGGCCAATGGCCCGCTCACGTGCGGGCCCGCGTGCAGGCCGAGGAGCCGGAACAGGCGCGCGGCGTCGGGCGCGAGCGAGCGGTAGGACCAGGAGAACACCGGGCGCATCGCGGCGGTGTCGTCGTCGGCCGTCGTCAGCACGTCGAGCCTGCGCCGCTGCACGACGAGCTCGGCACCCAGGTCGGCCAGCCGCAGACCGGGCCGGGAGGCGATCCGTTCGGCCAGCACCCGAAGCGCCAGCGGCAGCCGGGCACACTGCCGGGCCAGTTCGCGCACCGCCGCCGGCTCGCTGCCGGCCCGGTCGGCGCCGATGACCCGGCTCAGCAGGCGGACCGCGTCGTCCTCGGGAAGCAGTTCGAGCACGAGGCGACGCGCACCCTCGCGGACCACGAGCCCGGACATGAGGCCACGGCTGGTGATCACCACATGGCTGGCGGCGCCGCCGGGCAGCAGTGGCCGCACCTGCCCCGGGCTCGCGGCGTTGTCCAGCAGCACGAGCACGCGCCGGTCGGCGGTCAGCGACCGGAACAGGTCGGCCTGGGCGTCGGCACCGGCAGGCAGGTCCGAGGGCGCCACCCCGAGCGCGGCCAGCATCCTGGCGAGGGCCTCACCCGTCGGCATCGGCGGGTCGGCGCTGAACCCGCGCAGGTCGAGGTAGAGCTGGCCGTCCGGGAACTGGTCGCGGACCCGGTGTGCCCAGTGCAGGGCCGCCGCCGTCTTGCCGACGCCCGCGGTGCCGGACAACAGGCTGACCCCGGGCCCGGCTTGGTCGAGCCATGCCACGCAGTCACCGCGACCGGTGAAGTCGGTGACGTTCGGCGGAAGCTGACCGGGCCGGGCCGGCACCTGCGCCGGCACGCGGACGTCGGAGGGCAGCGCGACCACCGCCGCCACCACCTGCTCGACCGGATCGCCGCGCAGCACCGCCTCGTGCGCGGCACGCAGGCGTTCTCCGGGTTGCACCATGCCCTGCTCCTCGGCGAGCAGCTGCGCACCGGTCCGGTAGACGTGGAGCGCGTCTGCGGGCCGGCCAACGGCGTACAGCGCCACCACCAGCCTGCTCCGCAGGCCCTCGTGCAGGGGCCAGTCGGCGCACTGCCTGGTCAGATCGGCGACGAGTTGGTCCGCCCGTCCCGACACCAGTTCGACGTCCGTCCATCGCAGGTTGATCGCGAGCCGTCGTTCGGACAGCCGGGCCGACTCCGATTCGGCGAACCGGCCCGTCAGGTCGCCGAGGGGACGCCCGCGCCAGCGGGCCAGCGCCGAGCGCAGTGCCCGACCGGCCTCATCGAGGCGACCGGCCGCCACCGCTCGGTCGCCTCGCGCCACGTCCCGCTCGAACGAGAGCAGGTCCACCTCAGCGGGCGGGGCGTCGAGACGATAGCCGAGCGCCGAGGTGCTGATGACGGTGTCCGGCTCCCCGGCCGCGCGCACCGCCTTGCGCGACGCGGAAACCAGCACCTGGACGTGGTTGCGAGCGGTCGGCGGCAGCTCATCGTCCCAGAGCAGCTCGGCGATGTGGTCGGCCGGCAGCGGCACGTTGGCGTTGAGTGCGAGCAGTGCCAGCAACAACCGCTGCTGCCGCCGCTCGAGCCGCACCGGCTCGCCGGCGACCGACGCCTCGAACGCACCGAGGACCCCGACGTACACGATGCCTCCCTCGCCTGGTCCGTGCTGTCAGTGCCTGGCCAGCTTTCCAGCCTAACCGTTTGTGGCCGGCTTGCCGGTCCGTGGTGGCGCGGTGCCATCCACGGAACTCTTCGCCAGAACACCACCAAGTTGAGAGATCAAGGAGAGCACGATGTCGACGAAACCACGCTCATTCCGCCGGCCAGTCTCGGCAAGGCCGGCCGTTCTGCGCCGCGCGGCCGTCAGCCTGGGTGCCGCCACGCTCGCGAGCACGAGTCTGATCCTCAGCGCCGGCGTGGCACACGCCGATATCCCGAAGGTCGGCCAACTCTGTGACGCCGTAGAGAACATCCAGTTCTACGCCAACGACTTCGCCACGCCCAGCTACACCGTCCAGCGGGGCGAGCCGATCCGCATCGACAGCTTGGACAGCCTCGTCAACTGGGCCGACGGCCACGGCACCGGCCACTCCTCCAGGCCCTTCATCTACCGCCACTCGAACGGCGCGCACCGGCTCACCAACTGCCGATGAACCTGAATGTCCGATCGAATTGCCGTGACGGCGCCGGCATGGCCGGCGCCGTCCGCATCGACCTCCGCCCGCGAACGCCGGGCCGGGTACGTTGAGACGCCGTCTCGTGTGACCCGCGAAGGAGCGCCCGTTGTCTGAGATCTCACGACCTGGCCGACGCAGCGTGCTGGCCGGTGGAGTCGCCGGTGCGCTGGCCGCGGCCGGATTCCGGCCGACCATCGCCGACGCGGCGCCCGAACACGGGTCCGACCGGCAGCACACGCTGACCGTGATGGGCACGACCGACCTGCACGGCAACGTGTTCAACTGGGACTACTTCAACAACCGCGAGTTCGACGACTCGGCGCACAACGACATCGGGCTGGCCAAGATCTCCACCCTTGTCGACGCGGTGCGCACCCAGCGCGGCCGGCACAACACCCTGCTCATCGACGCGGGCGACACCATCCAGGGCACCCCGCTGGCCTACTACTACGCCAGGGTCGAGCCGATCACCCGTCGCAAGATCCACCCGATGGCGGCCGCGATGAACGCGGTCGGGTACGACGCCGCCGCGCTGGGCAACCACGAGTTCAACTACGGCATCGAGCTGCTGCGCACCTACGAGCGACAGCTCGACTTTCCGCTGCTGGCGGCCAACGCGCTGGACGCGCGCGGCCGCGCGGCGTTTCGCCCGTTCGTCGTCAAGTTCGTGCGCTTCCCCGGCGCCCCACCGCTTCGGGTCGGCATCGTCGGCCTGACCAATCCGGGCATCGCCATCTGGGACAAGGCCAACGTTGAGGGCCGGATGAGCTTCCCGGGGCTGGTCGAGCAGGCCGCCCGCCACGTCCCGGCGCTGCGCCGCCTCGGCGTCGGCGTGGTGATCCTCGCGGCGCACTCCGGCGCCGACACGTCCTCCTCCTACGGCGACGCGCTGCCCTGGCCGGAGAACGCCGCCAGCCTGGTGGCCGAGCAGGTGCCCGGGATCGACGCGATCCTGGTCGGCCACGCGCACGTGGAGATCGCGCAGCGTCTGGTGACCAACACCGCCACAGGCAAGCAGGTGGTGCTCACCGAGCCGCTGTTCTGGGGCAAGCGACTGAGCCTGATCGAGCTCGGCCTGTCCTGGACGGCCCGGCACGGCTGGCGGGTCGACTCCACCAGCGCGCAGGTGCTCAACTCCAACACGGTGGCCGAGGACCCGAAGATCGTGCGGCTGCTGACCGCCCAGCACGACAAGGTCGTCACCTACGTCAACTCCAAGATCGGCACCTGCACCACGGCAATGTCGGCGGCGTCCGCACGTTACGCCGACGTCGCGGCGCTGGACTTCATCAATCAGGTGCAGGGCGAAGAGGTCAAGAAGTCGGTCAGCGACCCGACGCTGCCCGTACTGTCCATCGCGGCCCCGTTCAACCGAGCGGCCGCGATACCCGCCGGCGACGTGTCCGTTCGCGACGTGGCCGGGCTCTACATCTTCGACAACACCTTGCTCGCGGTGCTGCTGACCGGCGCACAGCTCAAGGACTACCTGGAGAAGTCGGTGTCGTATTTCAAGCAGGTGTCCGGGCCGGGCCCCTTCACGCCGGACCAGGTGACCAACGCGCCGACCCCGGCCGCGCCCAACGGCACGCCCGACTACAACTACGACGTGATCGCCGGGCTCGATGCGCCACTGACCTATGACATCGACATCGCGGTGCCGGTCGGGCAGCGCATCCTCAACCTCGCCTACGACGGCACCCCGGTGGCCGCGCAGGCGCGGTTCGCTGTGGCGGTCAACAACTACCGCCAGTCCGGCGGCGGCGGCTTCCCGCACATCTCCACCGCAGAAGTGCTCTACAACCGACAGGTCGAGATCCGCCAACTCCTGATCGACTGGACCGGCGCACAGGGCACCATCGACCCGGCCGCGTTCTCCTCCGTCGACTGGAAACTCGTCGCCAACGGCGTTCCGGTAACGATCACGCCCTGACGCCGGCAGATCGTCTGGGCGAACGGCTTACCTGGCCGGGTGTCGTCCCGCCGGTGCGGGCAACAGCGTTGCGGGTGCGGTTGATCGCCTGACTCGCTGGGTCGACGGCGGCCAACCGCGGCGAGGGTGGTTGTGTCCACGGCACATGAGGTCAGACGTACCACACCTCGATGGGCTGACCGTCGAGTACATAGTGGCCGTTCTGTTGTTCCACGTTGTGCAGGTCGAAGGGCTCCGACCAGTCAGGCGTCGAGACGTAGGAGTTGGTGCCGCGAACCGTCGTCCCACCGACGGCGATCACGGCATGGAAGTAGCCGGGATCGTATTCCGTCCGTTTGAAGCCGACCGCGCTGCCCAGTGGGATGTCTTCACCAGCCCACTGCGTGCCGTGATCGAAGTCGAAATCGGCGACGAGGTTCTGCCCACCGGGTCCGAGCAGCCGATCCGGGTCGAGCCAGCCGGCGAGAGCCCAACAGAAGGCGACCGCGTCGTAGCAGAGACCGGCCGTGTACGTCGCGATGTTGTGCGTTCCCGCGTACAGGTCGGCGAGCAGTTGGGCGCGCTCGGGGTCGCCCATCGTCAGTGCCTTGGCACCGTGGTCGGTGACACCCATTCGACGCTCTCCTCGTGACTCGAATGTGGATCTCCCCGCCTCACCGGTCATGCCGGTCGGCTTCCGCGAACGGGTTCCCACGGCCAATTTCCAGGCGAGACGCTACCTCGCGGAGATGAGTTCGGCCGGCCCTGACGGGCGGACATCAGGGTGCCAAGGCGCGCCCTAGATGTACCCGGCCATCACCTTGGTGGCAGCCGGCCGGCCGCAAGTCGCCCGTGCGAGGAACGCCGAGCGGAAGTTACAGCGGAATGTCACCTTGCGCGTGTAGAACCGCATGAAGGTGACCTTGCGCTCTACCGGCGACGGGCTGCGACCGCGGCGTGATGGGAGACTCTGTTGGGCTCGTTCGATGTGCCGCTGGACGACGAGCGCACCCAGCTCGATGCGTTCGTCGAGGAGTACCGCAGCGCCATCGAGGTAACCCTCGACCGCCTCACCGAGGAGCAGGCCCGCCGCCGGCTCGTCTCGTCGGCGACAACATTGCTCGGGCTGCTCAAGCACGTCACGTGGATGCAGCGGGTGTGGTTCGAGGAGTGCGTGGGCGGCACGTCTCGTCGGGAGCTCGGCCTGGTGCAGAGCCCGGACGAGTCCTTCCGGCTCGCCGGCGACGACACCGTCGCCTCCGTCACGGCGGCCCACCGGGAGGCCTGCGCGACGGCCCGGGCGGCGGTCGCCGACCTGCCACTGGACGCCGTCGTTACCGGTCACCGGGCCGGGCCGCGCACGCTGCGCTGGGTGTACTTGCAAGTCCTGCGCGAGTTGGCCCACCACTGCGGGCACGCCGACATCCTGCGCGAACAGGTACGTGCCGGCTGAGTTGTGAGACCAGGTCCCAAGCCAACTAGGTGCCTGCCGCCGAGTGCTCGCTCGGCTTCCGGTCATCGGCAGCGACGATCTCGTCGGCGACGGCTGCGAACGCGTGGATCGCCACCGACTTGCGTGCGGTGACCCAGGCCAGCGCGCTCCGCATGGCTGGCAGTCCATGGATGGGGATGTGGGTGACCTCGGGGTGCCGGTAGTGGGTGGGAAACGACGTCACGGTGGGGTGCACGATCTCGCCATTGGCGATGGCGAGGAGCACGGGGAGTCCGCGACAATGGTGTGGTGACAGCGGCATACGACGAGATCGCAGACTGGTACGAGGAGCAGTTCCTCAGCAGCCAGCGGCCGGAGCCGGGGGCACCTGGCCACGACCCACTTGGCATCGACCGTGCTGTGCGCGACCTTCTCGGCGCAGGCAGCGGCGTTTGCCTTGAGATCGGCTGCGGCACCGGCGTCCATGCCGCAGGCGTGCGGAAGCTGGGATGGACTCCTGTCGGCGTCGACCTGTCCAGTGGGATGCTGCGACACGCTCGTGGCCGTCTGCCTATTGCGCAGGCCGACGCCGGACGGCTACCCGTCCGGGATAGCAGTGTCCCCGCCGTTGTCGCCGCGATGGTCCACACCGACATGCCGGAATACCCGGCTGTGTTGCGCGAGGTGGCCAGGGTGCTGCGGCCCGGTGCCGCACTCGTGCACGTCGGCGTGCACCCGTGCTTCTGCGGCAGGTTCGCCGACCATAGCGACGCCGACGCGGTGGTAATTCGCCCCGGCTACCTCGACGTCCACTGGACCAAGGAGTCGTGGACCGACAAGGGAATTCGCGACAAGGTCGGCGCCACCCACTGGCCACTGCCCGATCTGATGCACGCGTTCCTCGACGCCGGCCTGACTCTCGAACGGTTCGCTGAGGGCGGCACCCCGACCCCGATCGTGCTTGCCGTCAGGGCACGCAAGCACCGATGACGCCGCGCCTTCTCAACGAGCACACGCAACACGAGACTGGCCAAGTTCGACGCGGTACAGCGCGGTTGGACTCGTACCCGTGCTCCAGGTTTGCTCCGGCCCGACTGGTGTGCGGCGGGGCCGTCAGGGCAGGGTCGTGACGAAGTCGTCGGCCACGAGCCAGGAGGGTCCCGAGGACCAGAAGCCGACGAACGCGATGTAGTCGCTCGAGGCGCCGGACGAGAACCGGACGGCGAGCCGGTGGTAGCCGTCCAGCGGTCCGAACCTGATCTCGCTGAACACCTTCCCCGTGGCGTCGCGCACGCCGAAGTATCCGGCCGTGACGTACGTCGACGTCCACACGTACGCGGACAACTCGACGGTGCGGCCCGGGGGCACGACGACGTGTTGGGCGACCGCGTTCCACTGCCCGGTGCTCGCGGCCTCGATGAAGACGTCGCCAGCACCCGAACGAGACCAGCCGATGCCCCGGTCGACGCCCTTGAGGTCGGGCCCTTCGGTACACCAACCCGGCACCGGGGTCCCGTCGGCCGGCTCTTCGAAACCGGCGTTCGGCATGGACATCATCCAACCGTCACAACCGGACGAAGCCGATGCCTCGGACCCGAGGGCGAGCAGTGCGCCCGAGGTCAGAACCGCGGTCACGAGGATTGAAGCGAGGCGGTGTTTCATGGGTTCCCCTCCGACGTGCCAGTTGCGTGGACACCGCCCGAACGTCCCATCACACGACCGCGGCGCCGGGCGATGACCAGTGTCGGTAGGGCTGTCAAAGTGGCGTCAAGGCAGACGTTCCGCAGGGCGACCTGGAGGCGACGTGCTTGATCTCTCGCGTGCCCGGATTTCCGTGGTGGTCGCCGCCGCGGGCTACGGCAAGACCACTGCGGTCAAGGCCGCGCTGGCCGACACCGGCGACCAGGTCCTTGTCGCCGACGACGTGCACCGCTGCGGGCCGCCGGAGCACGCCGGCGACGCGGCCCGGCTGGTGCTCGTGTCGCGCCGGCCGGTCGCGGTGGCCACGCTGCTGCGTTACGACCGCGGCGCGCCGGTCGAGATCGGGCCGAGACAGCTCGCGCTGCCGCCGTCCCGGGTCGCCCGGTTGCTCGCCAACCAGTACGGCGTCGATCCCGCGCTGGCTGCCGAGGTGCACCGGCTCACCGCCGGCTGGCCCGCCCTGGTCCAGCTGGCCGGCGCGCGGCTGGCCTCGGAGGGCACCGCCGAGCCGCTCGTCGAGTTGCTGACCGCCCCGGACACCCCGCTGCACGACTACGTGTGCGGCGAGGTGCTCGACGAGCTGCCCGAGGACGCGCTGGAGCTGCTCGCCCAGGTCGCGGAGCTCGGCTCAATGTCACGGGAGCTCGCGGCCGAGATCGGTCACGACCGGCCGGCCACGCGGCTCGCCACGTTGGCCAAGATCGGCCTGCTGCTGCCGCCCGAGCCCGGTCGTGGCTGGTACCACCCGGTGCCGGCGGTCGCGGCCATCGTCCGGTCCAGGAACGTGTGGCCGGCCGCCCAGCGAAGAGCGGTCATCGCGCTGGCCGCAGGGTGGCACACCGACCACGGCCGCCCGGCCGACGCGCTCCGCCTGGCACTGACCGCCGGCGACCAGGCACGCTGCGCCCGCCTGCTACACGAGCACGGCACCCAACTGCTGACCGGAGGCGCGGCCGGCGACATCATCGCGGCGGTGCGATTGCTGCCCGACGGCCTCCGGGACGACCCGATCGAGCTGGTGCACGCCGACGCGCTGCAGGCGACCGGGGACACCGCGGGCGCGCTGGCCGGCTACGCCCGGCTGGCCGGCGACGGCGCGCAACTGGCGCCGGGGCTCGCCTGGCGCTACGGCGCCGCGGTGTACCTGTGGGGTGATCCCAACGACGCGCTCGCCGTGCTGCGCCGGGGCCGCCAGGACGGCGACACCGCGGACGCGGCGCTGCTGCTGGCCTGGACCTCGGCCGCGCACTGGCTGGCCGGCGACGCGACCCAGTGCGCCGAGCTGGCCAGCCGGGCCTACCGGACGGCGTGCGACACCGGGGACGACCGGGCACTCGCCGCGGCACACGTCGCGCTCGCGTTGTGTGCCCACCTGACCGGGGACCCGGTCGGCCTGCGCGCGCACTACGACCGCGCGCTGGCCCGCGCCGGGGCGGCCGGGGACCACGTCCAGGTGCTCCGGATCCGGGTGAACCTGGCGGCCGGGCTGGAGCAGGAAGGCCGGCTGACCGAGGCGCTCGCGGTGCTCGAACCGGCGGTGGCGCTGGCCCGCTCCGCCGGCTACGACAGCTCTTACGCGCTGGCCCTGGCGAACCAAGGGGCGCTGCTGCACCAGTTCGGCCGGCTCGACGACGCGGTGGCGAGCTACCAGCTCGCCGTGCAGGTGTACCAACGAATGCACTGCCGCAAGGTGGCCTACCCGCTGGCCGGGCTCGGCGATCTGCACCGGCTGCGCGGGCAGCCGGCGCAGGCACGGGCGGCCTACACCGAGGCGCTGCAGGCGGCCAGCGAGGACGGCCCGAACCGGCAGGGCATGGTGCCGGCGCTCGCCGGGCTGGCTCGGGTCGTCGCCGACACCGACCCCGCGCGGGCGGCCGAGTTCGCCGACCGGGCGGTGTCCTACGCGCACGGCCACTGGTTGACGACGGCACTGGTGGCGCGGGCTTGGGTGGCGTGGCGGGCCGGCGCGGCGGCGGACGCCCGCAGGGACGCCCAGGCGGCGGTGGAGGCCGCGGGCACGCACCGGGACCGCGCCGGGCTGGCCGATGCCTTGGAGGTGCTGGCCGCCGCGGCCGACGACCCGGCGGAGGCCGGCGCGCTGCTGCGGGAGGCGCTGTCGATCTGGACCGGGTCGCAGGCGACGCTGGCGGCCGACCGGATCCGGGTCGCGCTGGGGCGGGTTCGCGGCGACGACGGGGATCTGCGGCTCGCCGGCCGGCTGGCCGAGTCCCGACTGATCGCGGCGGGTGTGCCGGTCGCGACCCAGCACCGGCCGGGATCGCCGGCGCGAGTGGAGATCCGGGTACTCGGCGCCTTCACCGTGCTGGTCGACGGCCAGCCGCTGCCGCCGCGCGCCTGGCAGTCCCGCAAGGCGCGGGACCTGTTGCGGGTGCTCATCGCCCGGCGCGGCCGGCCGGTGTCCAGGGAGGAGCTCGCCGACCTGCTCTGGGGACCGGTGTCGCCGCCCGACCAGGCCAAGGTGGCCCACCGGCTGGCGGTGGCCTTGTCGACGTTGCGAGCCGTGCTCGACCCGGACCGGCGCGCGCCCCCGGAGCACTTCGTCCTGGCCGGCCAGCAAGATGTCGCGGCCGACCTCGGCCGGCTCGTCGTGGACGTCGAAGACTTGTTCGCGCAGGCGCGATACGGGTTGGCGCTGCGCGAACGGGGCGCGACCGCGGACGCGCGCGCGGTGTTGACCGCGGCGGACCGGGCCTGCGTCGGCGAGGTCTTCGCCGACGACCCGTACTCGGACTGGGCCCGGCCGCTGCGCGAGGAGGCCAGGGCGACCCATCTGCGGGTGCTGCGCGCCCTGGTCGATCTGGCGCAGCGCGCTGGTGACGTGGACGAGGTGGTGCACCACCTGCTGCGCATCCTGTCGGTGGACCACTACGACGAGCAGGCGCACCGGGACCTGGTGGCGAACCTGGCCGGCGCGGGCCGGCACGGCGAGGCCTCCCGCGCGTTTCGCCGCTACGCCGAGGCGATGCGGGAGATCAGCGTGCCGGTCCGCGAGGTGGTGGGCCACGTCCGGCGGTGAGCGCCGGCCGGGCGCGGGGTCACCCGCACCCGGCCGGACGCCGCTCACCACCAGACGTTCAGTGTGCTGGCGACGTTGTAGAACCCGTAGGTCGACATGTTGAACCGCCAGTTGCCGCCCCAGGCGTACAGCCAGCCGCCGCCGTAGTTGGGGTCGGTGTAGAAGGTGGCCGTGCCGTTCATCAGCGCCGAGGAGATCACGTCGTTCCAGTCGCCGGCACAGCCGAACAGGCCGCACCCGCGGAGGTCCGCGAGGAGGTTGTTGACCCCCCAGCCGGACGAGACGGTCTGCGCGTCGTCACGTCCCTCGTCACTGGAGTAGATGACGACGTACTGGCCGGCCGAGGTGGGCGCCACGGCCGGGAGCTGGCTCGCGATCGCCGCCTTGGCCTTGGCCTCGTCGGTGTAGCCGACCAACACGTCCGGGTTTCGCTGGTCGACGATCAGGTAGAGCGGCCGGCCGTCGAACCGGTTGATCTCGTTCGGCTGCATCCGCTGCCCGTCGATCACCAGCGGCACCTTGGGCGCCGGCCGGGACGCGACCGGCGCTCGCTGCGGCTGGCCGGCCCCGGCGCCGGTGGCGGCGGCCGGCACCACCACGCCGGCCAGTAGAGCGCCCAGTGCCGCGGTGGACAAGAGAACCTTTCCGATCATCGTCATACCTCGCTTCGATCGCTGGTCAATCGGGCGGCCGGAGCCTGGCAACCGGGTGTCAAAGCGACGTCACACCGGGATCAGAGCAACCGGTGCGACGCGACGCCGGTGGGCTGAACGGAACGGCTGACTGTGCGGTGGGGCCGTCCGGTCCTGTCCGGTGCCCGCTGGGCGTGGACCCGGGCGCACCGGGCGAAACGGGCTCCGCTGTCCGGTGCTGTCCGGGTTCGGCGGCGCAGAACTGGTGCTCTGCCAGATTGCTCGCGTCATCAGTTGCCTGCTTCCGGTGAGGAAGCGAAAGGGGAAATCATGAGACTCCGCAGAGCCATCGGGATGGCGCTGGCGTGCGCGCTGGCCATCTCGGTGAGCGCATTGGCAGCAGGAGCCGCACAGGCCGACGGCGGCTTCACACCGATCAAGAATCCCAACAACGGCAAATGCCTGCAGCCCGCGTCCAATGCTGACGCCGCGCGGATCATCCAGAAGACCTGCAACGGCACCAGTGCGCAGACCTGGTTGTCCATCCCGGTCGGGACCAACCACTTCCGGTTCCAGAACTTTGACAGCAGGCTCTGCTTCGATGCCTTCGACGGCGCCTTCAACGGGGCTCGGCTGCTGCAGGGAAGTTGTGCCGGGATCAGCAACGAGGAGTTCAACACCGGCGCCAGGCTGCCCGGCCTCGTCAAACTGGAAACCAGGGTCGGCTTCCGCGACACCGGTTTCTGTGTCGACATACCGAACGACGACCCGACCGAGGACAAGGCAATGCAGATCTTCCGCTGTAACGGAACCACCGCGCAGCAGTGGTTGGTCGGCTTCGTGAATCCCTAGGAACACCCGGGTCGGGACCCGTGCTCGCACGAGGCGGGCCCCGTACCCGGCGACTCGAGCGCGTGCTGGTCCAGTTTGACCCGGATCCGCGCTGCCGCGGAATGCGCGAGGTTGCCCTGGATGCCGATGGCCTCGAGCCAGGCATGGTGTGCGGCGTCGAAGTTGCCGGTGGCGTGCTCGGCGTCCCCGATGCGGTCCAGCACGTCGGCCTGGGTGGAAAGGTGCCCGGTGGTTCGGAACAGCTCAAGGGATCGCCGGTAGCACCTGGCGGCTTCGTGGTAATCGTGGGCCCTCGCGTGCGCCAGCGCGAGGTTGTCCCACGTGTGTGCCTGGCCGTAGGTGTCACCCAGGCGGAGTTGGAGGGCGAGCGCCCGCTCGCCGTCCCGGGTGGCCTGGGCCAGATCGCCGAGTTGGACGTGGCACAAGGCGATCGAGCTCAGCGCGCGCGCCTGACCGGGCTGGTATCCGGTGCGGCGGTGCAGCGCGAAGGACTGCCGGCAATGGGCGAGGGCTTCGCCGTAGTTGCCGTCGTACACGGCGACCCCGCTGAGATTTTCGTGGATGACGCCCATGCCGTTGTCGTCGGCCACCTGGCTGAACAGCGCCAGGGCGCTCAGCAGGCCGGTGCGCGCCTCACGCAGGCGGCCCGCCGCGGCCTCGGCGACGGCGATCCCGCGCCAGGAGTGTGCCTGCCCGGCCAGATCTCCCGTGCGCTGTGCCGCCGCCAGGGCGGTGCGGTGCGTGTTGGTCAGGTCGTGCCAGTGACCCTGCCGGTACAGGTAGAGGGTCATCGCCCTGGCCAATTGCCAGGCGTGTCTTGGGAACCCGGTGTCGGCGGCACGGTCGATGGTGGCGACCAGCGTCCGGTGCTCCGTGGTGAACCAGGTCAGCGCCTGGTCGGCATCGCCGAGTTCTTCCGGCGTGACACCGGGTTCGATCTCCTCGGGAATGCTTCCCATGTAGCGGAACGGATCCATCAGCACACTCGCGCGGTGCGCGGTGTGCAGGTAGTGGTCGAGCAGGCGGTGTGCCGCAGCACGGCGCTCCGCGTCACCGCCGGTGGCGTCGGCCTGCTCGGCCGCATAAGCCCGCAGCAGATCATGGAACTCGAACCGGTCCGGACCGCGTTCGATGATCAGATGTAGCCGGGCCAGCTCGCTCAGACTTGCCCGCGGCGCGCCACCGGCGAGGGAAAAGGTCGCGGCCACACCGAAATCCGCGCTGGGATGCGATCCGAGCAACCGGAACATGCGTGCCGCATCGGGCGCGAGGCTGCGGTAGGACCAGGAAAACGTGGCCCGGACGTCGGTGGCCGGGTCACCGCCGTGCAGAACGTCCAACGCGCGGGCCTGATCCCGCAACTCGGTGGCCAGTCGGGAGAGCGGACGGCTCGGGTTGGTGGCGGCGCGGGCGGCGACCACGGCCAGTGCCAGCGGCAGCCGAGCGCATCGGGCGATGATTTCCTCGACGGCGCCGTCCCTGGCCAACGTTGTGCCGAGGCGCTGCTCCAGCAGTTCCCCAGCCTCCGCCTCGGAAAGCAGATCGAGCGCCAGCGAGCGGGCGCCTTCCGTCACGACCAGCGGACTGAGCTGGTCGCGGCTGGTCACGATGGCCATGCTGCCGACACCGCCGGGCAGCAACGGGCGGACCTGGTCGGCCTCACGCGCGTTGTCAAGCACGATCAGCATCCGGCGCGCGGCGAGCAGGCTACGGTAGAGCCCGACCTGATCGGCCACGCGGGTCGGTATCCCTTCGTCGGGAACACCTAGTGCGGTGAGAAAGCCGCGGACAGCCTCCGCCGCAGACAGCGCCGGCCCGCCCGGGTCGAATCCCCGCAGGTTCACATACAGCTGCCCGTCGGGAAACGCGCCGGCGTTGCGATGCGCCCAATGCAGCGCCAGCGCCGTCTTTCCCACCCCGGCCGTCCCGCTGATCGCGGTGATCAGCACGGCCGGGTCGAGCTCGGAACGTGCGGTCAGCAACCCGTCCAGGACGGCCAGCGCGTCCCGGCGACCGACGAAACCCGCCACCGCCGGCGGCAGCAGCGCCGGCGCGACCTGGACCGCGCGCGCCGGTTCGGTCGCCCGAGCCCGCGGTTCGAGGGCCTCGAAAGCGTGCTCCAGCAAGGCGAACCGGGGACGCCAGTACTCCTCGACGCCGGTGCGCAGCGAAAGGCGCTCCACCCGCCCGTGCTCAACCGCGTGCCGGTGAACGCGCTCGACCAGCATCCGCACCACCCGCCAGTCCGGCGGCCGGCGAATCCCGCCGTTGAGGATCGCGCCCACCTGGCTCTTGCTCAACGACAAGTCCCGCTCCAGCGCCCGCAGGGTCGGCCCCCCAGCCTCACTCCACAACGACCGCAGGTCGGCACAGAACGACCTCAGCAGGTCCCGCCCACCGTGAACCACCGACGGCGCTCCCCTCACCGAACTAGGCCGTCCTCCCGCCCGAAACTACTCGCAACGTGGCCGGTTGTCCTTGATCGTGGCGGGGTCGTGGCGGGTGCGCTACCGCGATGGTGGTGCGTGTGGCTCGGTGTCGAGCTTCGCCAGTCGCGCCGCCGCCGAAGATGCCTGTCGACCGGTCGGTGGGGACCGGTCGAAAGTGATCAGCCATCTTCGCCCGCCGCGGCTGACCCGACCCCCCGTGGCGGACGGCGTGGCGATCACGCGAGAGACCGCGCCCTGCTAGCCCGATCGGCGGTTGTCCCTGGGTGCCTGGTCGAGCATTGTGCATACTGATCATGCTCACCGAGCATGCGCCCCATGGGATGCGCCCCGGTCACCTGAGGAGAGATCGTGATTCGTAGCCTGGTACTCGCCGCCGTCGCCTCCATGGGTATCGCCACGTTCGTCGCCGTGACACCGGCACAGGCCCTCCCGCGCTGCAAGTCCGGCTACATGTGCGAGATGCGCTGGTGGGCAGACGCGAGTCACACCCGGCTCAACGGATGGCTGTCCACCGACTGTGGCGGCAACACCGCCTCGGGCGGCACCCGGCAGGGCTTCTTCGAGTTCAACGAGGTCCCCTGCGGCTGACCCGAACGCCGAGGAAGTCCGCAAGGCGATCGGTTGGTATTCGCCGTGATCACGCCTGGCGCGGACGTATGAGGATGGTCGCCGGGCTGGGTTTCAGAGCGGCACCCACGATCGGTCGGACGGCGTCGGTGGAGCCCGGGTGCAGGCGCCAGGACCGGAGGACCACGGCGAGAAACACCAGCAGTTCGGTCCAGGCGAAGGACTCGCCGATACATCCTCGGTTGCCCGCGCCAAATGGCAGGAAGGAGCCGCGCGGGGTCGCCTGGCCGCGCGGCGGCAGCCAACGGTCCGGGTCGAACGTGTCGGGCTGGTCATAGACCTGGGCGTCACGGTGGATTGCGTAGATGGAGAACAACACCTGGCTGCCGGCCGGGATCTCATGGGACCCAAGCCGCAGGTTCTCGGTCGCGCGACGGGACAGCAACCACACCGGTGGATACAACCGCAGCACCTCCGTGATCACCCGGCGCAGCCCACCGAACTTCGCGAGATCATCCGATGACAGCGCGTGGCCGGCAAGAACCTGACCGACCTCACCAGCCAAACGGTCCTGCAGCTCAGGATGTCGGCTCAGCAGGTGACAGACCCAGCTCAACGTGTAGGCCGATGTCTCCACCCCGCCGAGGAAAAACGCCATCGCGTGGTCACGCAACTGGCGGTCGTCCAGCCCGGTTCCGCTCGCCTCGTCGCGTGCCGCCAGCAGCATGGACATCAAGTCCTGGCGGTCGGTGCCGTCGTGACGATAGCTGGTGATCACGTCGTCCAGTACGGCCCACAGCCGTCGCTTGGCCAGTTCGAATCTTCGGTTTCCCGGCGTCGGTATCCGGCTCAGCACCTTGATGGGAACGGCTACCCGAAGTGCCAACCCGTCCAGCAGCACCGGCAGCGAGCGCGCGAGTTCGTGGGCGACATTCGCCGCGGGAACGGCCGCGGACAACAGCGAGCGACACAGTGAGTCCACCGTGAAGGTGAGCATTTCGTGGCCGACATCGATCCGACCGGCATCGGGCCAGCGCCTCACCTGTTGCTCCGCCGTGCGGCACATCAGGTCGACGTACCTGGTCAGGCGCTCATGATGGAACGCCGGCTGCATCATCCGACGGTGCCGCAGGTGGTCGGGCTCGGGCTCGGTGAACAAGCCGTCTCCGAGGAAGGCACGCGCCTTGTCGAACTGCACTCCCCGCTCAAACTTTTTCGCGTCCTGAACCAGAATCCGCCGAACAAGATCCGGTTCGGTCACGACGTAGGCCGGCATCGGCCCGAGCCGAACAAGGACGACCTCGCCCTGCTCCCGAAGAGACATGAAGAAGTCGAGCGGCGACCGCAGGACCTGAACCGCGTGGCCCACCAGCGGAAGCCGGCCCGGCGCCATCGAGATGACCATGATCAACCCCGGGGGTAGTCACCAAATTCTGCGCACAGAATTGGACTACCAGCTCGGGTCATCCCGGCTCCAGGCCTTCTGGTCCTTTCTTCGGGCAGACAATCCTGCGCATTGGGGAGCATGCGTCTCTTGGAGTTCTTCCCTCACCCACCGGTTAGCAGGCAAGAATGATCAATCTCAGTTCGATGGCTCAACTGCCAATCAGCGGCCAAGATCTCTGAGAAAGCGCCGCCGAAACCGAAGGCCGCCGATGTCGGTGATCGTGGTCGGCGGGCCGCCGAGACGATTTACCAAGCGTTTGATCGAGGTCGAGTTGACGGCCGTGAGTTGCGGATCCCGAAGTTGTGCTTGATCCGAGCAAGCGCGCCGACGCCGCGCGCCCCGGATACAGACGGTCAGCCGCTGTTTCTCCACTCGGTCGGTGTCGTCTGGAACGCGCCCGAGGCGTGAGTGCGGGTTCGCTTTCGCTGCGCGACGTTGCCACACGAGATCCAGGTTGAGACCGACTTCTGGGGAGAGGCGAGTCACCTCCTACGATGGCGTGTTCCCGGAACCGGGCTCAATCTTCTTGTCGGGTAAGGGATTTTCTCCCAGCCGGCTCGATCGCGTCGACGGATACCGGTTCGGGCGCCGGGTCGCCCGACCACGGTTGGTCGGCCCAGATCAGGTGCCGTACGCGGGGGTGTTCGCCGTTGTGGAGCAGGCCGCGTGCGCGGGCTTCCAGCTTCTGGTCGGAAACCGTGCCCCGCTCCAGGTGCTGGCGCAGGTGCTCGTGCCAGTTGGCGACGACGAACGACTCGACGAACAGAGTGGGGTCCGCGGTGTCTCGGAACAAGCCCCACAGAGTCGCGCCGGTTCGCCGGCGAGCCCGGCCGACGGCTCGCATGGCCTCGATGAAGGCTTCGGCGTTCGCCAGCGGGACCGGCCATTCCAGGGTGACCAGGACCGGTCCGGCGTCGGAGTCGGGACTGATCACGCCGGCCGGGGCCGGCCAGTGCCGTACCCGGGACATGTCCAGCCGGATCTCTGGGAATGGCAGCACCACCAGGCTGAGCGCGGTGGCAGCGGTCAGACCGGCGGCCGGGATCACGAAGGCCGCAGCCAGGCTGGCATTGGCCATCAGGCCCCAGCCCAGCGCGCCGAGGGCCTGTCCACCCATGAACACGAACTGGACGGCGGCCAGCGCCCTGGCCCTGGTCCACGCCGGAAGCAGCACCTGTGCGGTTGCCATGAGGGTCGACTGCACGGCGATCCAGGCCGTACCCGCCACGACGAGGGCGCCGATGATCGGCCCGATCGCCGTGGAAACACCAATGATCAGCATGCCGGCCGCGTAACAGAACATCGCCCCGGTCACGACGGCCGGACTACCCAACCGGTCACGCAGCGGGGGAACGATGACCGCGCCGATCACCGCGCCGAGACCGATTCCGCCCAGTAGCAACCCGTAGCCGCCCGCGCCGAGGCCAAGGGGGCCGCGCGCGACCGCCGGCAGCAACGCCCACAGCCCGCTGGCGAAGACCATGAACAGAGCCGAGCGGGCCAGCACGGTGGCGAACCGCGGGGCGTGTCTGATGTAGCGCACCCCGGCCCGGATGGCACTCACCACGTGCTCGGCGCCGAGTGGCCGGTGGTCGGGCGGCCGGTCCCACCGGTACAGCACCACCAGCACGCCGAGAAACGACACCGTGTTGAACGCGAACGTGGCGGCCGGGCCGATGCCCGCGATCAGGAGGCCGCCGAGTGCCGGGCCGATGGCCCTGGCGACGTTCATGTTGACACCGTTGAGCAGCGCGGCCTGGGGGATCTCCGGCCTGGTGACCAGCTCGGGCTGGATTGCCTGGAACGACGGCAGGGACACCGCCTGCCCGACCGCCATGAGACCGATCAGCAGGAGCAGCAGCGGTTGGGTCGTCATCCCCAGGGCGGTGAGCAGAGCGAGACCACCCGCGCCGAGCAGCATCAGCGACTGACCGGCCAGCAGCAGCCGCCGGCGGTCCAGGATGTCGCCGAGCGCACCCGATGGAATCACGAGCAGACATACCGGCAGCGTGGTCGCGGTCTGCACGAGGGCAACGGCCAACGCACCACCGCCGAGGTCGCCCATCAACCACTGCGCCCCGACCATCTGCGCCCAGGTTCCCAGGTTGGCCACGAGCTGAGCGATCCACAGCGCCCGAAACGCCGGCCTGCGCAGCGGCGCCCAAGCCGACGATCCGGCGTCCGCTGCCATCAGCCCCGAACCGACCTGGCAGAAACCATGCCCCTCAGGTACCCGCGACGCGCTGGCCTACACGTGTAGCGGATCGCATCGCTGTCGCATGAATGACCCTGACCGGGGAGTGCGCAATCGTCCACACGGCGTTCGCGATTGTCCATGACCGTTTTTCTACCGTCGTTGCTGTCTGGACAACGACGGCTACGGCGATCTGTGATCGCAGGGGTAGGAGCGATGCGAGCAACCGGTTGGCTCATCCCGTTCACCGCGTTGGCCACGGTCATCCCAGCGACCCCGGCCGCGGCCAGCAGTCCCCTTCCGCCGGCACCCCAGGCACTGCGGATGCCCGTCCTCGCCCACGACGACCACGCCATCACCCTCGCCTGGCGAGACCCGGCCGACCGCACCGCCGTCACCGAATACCACGTGTACCGAGACGGTCGCCCGATCGGCAGTTCCAGCCAGGATCCGACCGCAACCGCCAAGCCCTACATCGACGGCTTCTACGCCAATCCGGCCTCGGCCACCCAAGTGAGAGTCCTCCGTGACACCTTCACCGCCACGGGCCTGACCCCCGGCACCCGCTACCGGTTCACCGTCCGATCGGTCGACGCCCACGGCCACGAGTCCCGAGACAGCGCACCACTGTTCGCCGCAACCACCCGGACCTCGCCGATCTTCGACGTCACCGACTATGGCGCCGTCGGCGACGGCAAAACCCTTGACACCGAAGCCATCCAGAAAGCGATCGATGCCTGCACGCCGGGTGGCACGGTCCTCATCCCGCCCGGCGCCTTCCTCTCCGGCGCGCTCTGGCTCAAGAGCGAAATGACCTTCAAGGTCGCCGCCGGCGGCACCCTGCTCGGCTCACCCAACGCCGAGGACTACCCCTACCACTTCACCCTTTACCCGTACTCCACCGACGAACGGTTCTACTCCCTGATCAACGCCCACACCTACGACTACGGCACCCTGCACGACATCCGGATCGTCGGCCCCGGCACCATCGACGGCAACGGTTGGCGCCAACAGCCACCCGACGCCGAAGGCTTCCCGGTCTCCGCTCCGAGCAGCAGCACTACCGTGGCCCAGAACGGGATTCTCGCCGCCGCCCAGGTCGCGCGCGCAACCCAGTTGGGCAACGCCAATCCCTATGGCACCCGCTCCAGCCTGATCACCGCGCGCGGCGTCACCAATCTCTACTACGGCAATTTCATCGCGCGCAACCCGGCCAGTCACACCGTGGTCAACATCCGCAGTGACCACGTCACCGTAGCCGGGGTCCGCCTGGAAACCGGCGGCATCAACAATGCCGACGGCGTCGAGTTCAACCAGGGCGCGGGCCTGGACGTCTACGACAACGTCTTCGACACCGGCGACGACGACCTGAACTTTGCCGCGGGCCTCGGCGCGGCCGGCACCACCGGCCCGCCGACGCGGGACGCCTGGATCGCCGGCAACTACTACCGGATGGGCCACGGTGCGGTGGTCGCCGGCAGCCACACCGGTTCCTGGATCGAGGACGTCGTCGCCGAGAACAACGTTGTCGACCGCACCGACGTCGCCCTGCGTATGAAGACCGACCCGCACAACGGCGGCGGTGCCCGGCGGATCCTGTTCCAGAACAACGCCGTCCGCGCCGTCGGCAAGCAGGCGTTCATCTTCACCTCCACCTACGCCGACCCGAGCGCCGCCATCGTGGTCGAACCGGCCAGCACCCTCGCCTTCTTCACCGGCGTCACCGTCCGGCACATCACCGTGGACGGCACCGGCGATCACGCCATCGAGGTCACCGGCGTGCCCGGCCGCCCGCATACCGACCTGCGTTTCGACGACGTCCACTTCCGCCAGGCGAAGCCGACCAGCATCACCTACCTGGACCACGCCACGTTCCACGACGTCGTCTTCGACCAGACCCCCGACCCCTGGGCGATCAGCGAATCCGCGAACCTGCACTTCACCGGTACCACCACCGCTACCGCCGTCACCTCCGACGCGGCCGGCAGCCCACACTGGCCGGCCACACCGCGGGCCACCACAACCGACACCACCGCAACCCTGACCTGGCAACCGGCTACCGACAACCTCGCCGTCACGCGCTACCGCATCCTCCAGAACGGCAACCCGATCGCCACCGTCACCGCCACCGACTACCAGGCCACCAACCTGTCGCCGGCTCTCACCTACCGCTTCGCCGTCCAGGCCGGCGACGGAATCGGCGACTGGACCACAAGCCCGACCACCACCGCCCGCACCACCGGCATCCCGGACACCACCCCGCCCATCGTCCCGACCACGCCGGCCACGCTCCTGACCACCGGCACCACCTGGGCCGAACTCTCCTGGCCGCCGGCGACCGACGCGCACGGCATCGATCACTACGAGGTGCTCGCGGGCGGCGTCCCCACCAACTTCACCACCACCACCGGCACTCTCACCCACTTGACCCCCGGCACGCCCTACACCTTCACCGTCCGCGCCGTGGACGCCACCGGCAACACCACCACATACCCCACAACCACATCCACCGTCACGAAACCGCCCTACGACACCGGCGCCCCCACCTGGCCCCGCCACCCCAATGTCAGGGCCACCACCGACCCGACCGGCATCACCGTCACCTGGCCCCCGGCCACCGACGACCAGCAGGTCAGCGGCTATCGCGTCTACCTCGACGGCCAACCCCTCGGCGCCGGCTTCACCCCGATCAACACCACCAACACCACCACCGAGCTGACCCACCACATCACCGGCCTGAGCCCCCACAGCCGCCACACCATCCAGATCCAGGCTGGTGACCGGAGCGGCCGCTGGACCGGCTCCGGCCCCACCATCACCGCACGCACCTCGTGATCCAACCGGGACACCGCACGCGTGAATAGGACCGGCCACCTCCTGCTGTGGCCGCGCACGCTGGACGCCGCCCGTTCGAAACGTTCACGGTCGGCAGCCGAAGACCCGGGTCACCGGGCAGCCCACCCACCCCCGTCCGTGACCCCTCTCGTCCAGCTCATCCCAACGCCCAGGGTCTGCACTGCCCGTCGACCGACGAGCCCGGCCTGGCCCGGAACGCCGGGTCCGCGGGTGCGGACGGTGATGGGCTGGTGCGCCGCGCGAGGCGCGGCCCACCAGCCCATCGACGCTAACGCGGCAGGACCTCGGCTCGTGCGAGCGAGACCCTGCGTGTTCTGGTCGCTATGCCAATTCAGACGACGGTGATGCCGGTGGCCTGCGGGCCCTTCTGGCCCTGGCCGACCTCGAATTCCACGCGCTGGTTCTCCTCAAGCGACTTGAAGCCGCCGCCCTGGATTTCCGAATAGTGCGCGAATACGTCGGCGCCGCCGCCGTCAGGCGCGATGAAGCCGAAGCCCTTTTCGGAGTTGAACCACTTAACAGTGCCCTGAGCCATATTGTCTCCTCGACAGGTGCCGTATGCGGAACGCCGCCGGTGCGGCGGACCGGGAGTCTGTGACGGATCGTTCCCGACCAAACCTGGAGGAAACACCAAACCCGCGACAATGTTTCGCGAGCGCGCGCAAACACGAACACAAAACGAACATCCACGTGAAGCGTAGCACACGGTCGACACAGCGTCCCCGCGGCGTCCCCGCGGCGTCCCCGCGGCGTCCCCGCGGCCTGTCCAGCGGGCCGGGCCGAACGGCTCATGGGAGGGAGTCTTGGTGACTCTGGGTCGCTCTTGCACACATGTCGATGTGGATGTGGTGCCAGGGCAGATCCACGGACTGGTCGGCCCGAACGGCGCGGCGAAGACGAGGTTGCTCGGCCTGCTGCTGGGCCTCGATCAGATCTGGTCGCCGTCCAGGTAGACCCACCGGCCGCCGTCGCGGACGAACCGGCTGTTTTCGTGCAGCACTCCCCGGCTACCGTCCGCCGTTCGGTAATGCGCCCGGAACTCGACCGTGCCCTTGGTGTGCACCGGACCGCCGTCGTGGGTGGCGACGATCTCCAGGTGCTCCCAGCGCAGGCCGGGATCCAGCGTCAGCGTGTCCGGACGGGTGCGCGGATGCCAGCTGCGCAGCAGGTAGACGCACTCGCCGAGGGCGAAGGCGCTGTAGCGGGAGCGCATCAACGCCTCTGCCGTACCCGGGGGTGTGGTCCCGGCGTGCGCCCGGGCACAGCACTCGTCGTAGGGCAGCCCGCTGCCGCACGGGCATCGCAGGTGCGGCGAGGCCTGGGATCGCGACGACATGACCGCCATTGTTACCGGAAGATCAGAATCACGTACTGCCGTAGGTGCCAAGATGGTGTCATGGCTGCCGTCAGTCCGGTCCTGCTGACGGTGCTCGCTGCCCTTGCGGCGGTAGTCGGCCTCTTGGCCAGCTGGGTCCACGTCCCCGACGGGCCCACCGACCAGGTACGCCGTACGTTCAGTCCCTCCCGCCGGGCTTGTGCGCGTCAGCTCGATCCCAGCGCAGTCGTCGCACTCCGGCGTCCCGAGCCCAGGCAGGACCAGTCGGTATTCGACCATCCTGCTGGCATTTGGCCCAGTTCGGCGGCCATTCCACAACGTAATGCCACAGCGTGCAATCGTCACCTATTCGGCCGGTAGATTTCGCTCTATCCCTCCTAGAGGGTTGGGGCATGAAATCTCGCTCACGTTGAGTTGCCACGCTATTCGGTGCGGCCGCAATGGTCGTGACGACCATGATGATCGGGCCTGGCAGCGCCTCCGCCACGGGCTTCACCCCCGAGCCGGGAGAACTGTGCCGGGCCATTGAGAACATTCAGTTCTACGACGGCAACCTCAACCCGAGCTACACCGTGTCCGCGAACGACGCGACCGCATCGACTCCAACCGCAGCGGCTTGTGGGTGTGGGGCCACGGAAACGGTCATGTGTCTCGCCAATTCCAGTATGCTCACAGCAACTTCACCCGTCGTGTCCGCGACTGTCACTTGTGATTCGACCAGTGGCAGGAACTCTCATTCGGGGCGGACCAAAACCGCCGACGGCATCCTGGACAGCCTCGCCAACTACTGCCACCGACTGACAACGCTAACCTCTGACTCGGGACACTAGCCGAACTCGGCGTAGTCGTGGCTGTGCTGCGAGGTGTCCAGCGGCACCGGGCCCGCACAGTGGCCGCAGCGCGGACACTCGTTATCCGGATCGGTGCGCACGCCGCACGCCTCGGCTCGACCGTCCGGATCGGCCGAACTGCCACAGAAGCAGAAGCCTTCCGTTGTCTGGCACCAGGAGCACATCGATCTCTCCTCCCCGATTGACAGTCGCCGCACGGTAACCGGCCGCCGTCGCACGCTTCCCGGCCGAACGTGTGGCCTTCGGGGCAGCCCGGCCGTCTTTCCGGCTGGATCAACGCCCGGCGGTGACGAGCCGGCGTACCACCAGCGCACGGCCGGGCGGTGGCCGGCAGGCTGGCCCAGCGGTGGTCCCGGTCAGATCAGCAGGTGGTTGCGGCGACGCCACCCGCAGCGCACCTCCCGCAGCGCCTGGTCCTGCTCCCATCCACACCGATGGGCCCGGTGTTCCGGGGGCGGTAGGCAACACTTGTGGTCGTGGTGGGCATTACCTGACATGACAATGGAAAACCGGACGGACCGGGAGCTGTGGGACGACGCCCGCGGCGGCGACGGCGAGGCCTTCGGGCTGCTGTTCGACCGCCACGGCCGCGCCGTCTACACCCACTGCTTCCGGCTCGTCGGGTCCTGCGGAGCCGCCGAGGACCTGACGCAAGCCGTCTTCCTCCTGGCCTGGCGCAAACGGGCGCGGGTGCGGATGACCACCGACTCGGCACTGCCATGGCTGCTGAGCGTGGCCACCAACGTGGCCCGCACCCACCACCGCTCGATGACCCGATGGCTACGCATCACCCGGCGACTGCCTGGCGAGAACGTGCCCGACCACGCCGAGGAAGTCGTCGGCCGCATCGACGACGAGCGGCGCATGGTCGAGCTGCTGGCGGCGGTGCGAAAGCTGCCCCACAACCAGCAGGAAGCACTCACCCTCTGCGTGTGGTCCGGCGTGTCCTACGCCGAAGCCGCCGCGGTACTGGGGATCGCGGAAGTCAGCGTCCGGGCGCGGGTCAGCAAGGCCCGCGCCCGGCTGCGGGACCTGCTCACACCGCCCGTCGTCGCGCTCACCACCACGGAGGAGGCTCCCCGATGAACACCACACTGCCGCCGGCCCCCGACCTGCCGCCGCACCGGCATGCCCAGATCCGCGCCACCCTTGTCCGCGCCGCGAGTGAACCGCGGCGGGCCATGCGGCTGATACCCATCGTGGCCACCGTCGTCGCGGTGGCGGGCCTGGTTGTGGGTTCGGTGTGGCTGACGCCGGGCGACTCCGGCACGCAGGCCGCCGGCCCGCCGACCACCTCGTCGTCGACCGCACCATCCACGACCACGGCACGCGGCCCGGTCAACATCTCGCCGGATGACCTGATCGCCCGGTTCAGGGTGGTGCTCGGCGACACCGCGACGTTCGAGGTGACCGACAAAACCATCATGCCACCCCCGTCCTCGACGAACGACCCGCAACCGGAGACAGGATCGGTCGCGCTGGCGGATCCGAAGACCCCCACCAGCACGCTTGTCGGCGGGACTCTGACCTCCGCAGGCGGCACCGGGGGCTTCGTCCTGACGATCTACCCCAGCGATTCCGTCAGCGATTCCGAGCCCAGCGAGTGGTGCCGCCTTGCCCGCACGGATGACTGTGCCGTCAGCACGCTGCCCGACGGCTCCCGGCTGGCGACCGCGACCGCGCAGCGGGCTCCCGGAGCGGTGTCGTACATGGCGGGCCTCAAGCGGCCCGACGGGACGATGGTCCTCATGCACCTCAGCAACCAGGAGGACCCCCTGGGCGCTGCGATCAACTCGCCGGGCGGCGAGATCTACTCGTCGCGGCCGCCGCTGACCCTCGACCAGCTGAAGGCGATCGTCACCTCCGACAAGTGGTGACGAGGTTCGTGATGGCCGGCCACCTCGGTGGCCGGCCATCAGTCATTTCTCGGCCAGGAGGCGATCCAATTGCGGGGGTGAGGTCGCTGGCCAGCAGGTCAGGGAGGTAGGCCGCACAGAAGATCAACATGTCACGCGCGGCGAGACCCTACGCATTGATGCAGCATTGGTGACGGTGCGATGCTGTGTCATCTCGCGGGCCGGAGCCGGTTCGGTAAGGGGCCGGTCAGTGCACTCGCCCGTGGCTTTCTTCCAGGGAGAGGCCGCGCTGTCGCCCTTCGATGATCAGCCAGAATCGGGAGCACTTCATGGGATCGCTGGCCGGGCATTGCCGGCCGTGCTCGAGTGCGGTGCGGGCGACCTCGATACGGTGTTGCTGCTCGGCCAGCTCGGCCAACTTGTGATCGATCATCTCCCGTCGGCCTTGCCGCTCGCCCGCGAGGAAGTGCCCGATCTCCGCCAGCGAGAATCCGATCTCGCGGAAGAAGAGGATCAAGGTGACGTCCCTGACCGCCGACGCGGCATAGCGCCGTCGTCCCGCCACTCGCGCCGCCGGCCGCACCAAGCCGAGTTCGTCGTAGTAACGCAGCGCGCTCGTCGGCACGCCGGTACGTTCGGACAGTTCACCAATGGACAACGACGTCGGCGTGGTCGACGAAGCCGGGGTGCCTTCGGTAGGAGACATTGACTTCAAGCGTACTCGAAGTGCTTGGCTCACCTCATGAAGATCAAGGAGAGGGTACTGGGCCGCATCCTGCAATGGTGGGGTCCTCGCGGCGGCCTGGCACAGTTCCACCAGCCGACCGGAGCCGTCGGGCACGTGGTCGGCTGGATCATGGGCCGGCGCTCGTCGAACTTGGCGCGCAACCGCTGGGCGGCGCAGCTTCTCGACGTCCAGCCGACCGACCACGTCATCGAACTCGGCTGCGGTCCGGGTGTGGCCGTCGCCGCCCTCGCCACCCGAGCGTCCCGCGGCTTGGTCGTCGGGGTCGACCACTCGCAGGTCATGATCCGCCAGGCCCGCCGCCGCAACAGGCCCGCCATACGGGCCGGACGAGTACGCCTGATCCACACGCCGGTCGAGAGCCTGTCCATCAGCGATGGGCCATTCGACGCCGCGCTCGCGGTCAACACGGTCGGCATGTGGCCCGATCCAACCGCCCGGCTACGCGAACTCGCCCGGCTGTTGCGGCCCGGCGGGCGCATCGCTCTGGTATCCCAGCCCCGCTGTCCCGGTGCCACCGCGGCCACGTCGGCGGCGGCCGCCACCGAGCTGGCAGGCCAGCTTACCGAGGCTGGGTTCGAGCGCCTCCGAACCGAGATGCTCGGCCTCGACCCGCCGACGGCGTGCGTCATCGGGCACGTGGCACCTGCCGGTAACGCCGAACTCGCCGACCATCCAACAGCGCGGTCATGACCCCCGGGGTGCGTAAGTCGTCGATGCGACGTGGACCGCCCATGACTGCCTGGCGGCGGTGCTCGACGGCCGCACGGTGATCGCGATGGCGCACCGCCTGCACACCGCCCACGACGCGGACCGGATCCTGATCGTCGCCAACAGTCGAATCACCGAGTGCGGCAGCCACGACGAGCTACTCACGGCGGGTGCGACCTACGCCGAACCGTGGCGCTCGTGGCGCGGAGAAGTCCGGTTCACCCGCTGACCTGACGTCGAGTCGCGGCGTGACCGGTGGCCCGCTCGGCCATCCAACCCTCTCGCCGTGGGGCGAGCTCCAGCGCTCCCGCGAGGTAGCGTGTCGCATGGCCAACGTCGAAGACCTCGCCAGGTTGCTGGTGGTCATCGCGGTGGGCCCTCGCCCGGTCGTCAGAGCATCACTCGACGCTGAACCGTGGTTGGCGACGGCGCGCTTGGCGCGTGACGCCGAGTTCTTCATCGCCGAATGCCATGCCCAGGTCTACGAAGGCGACACCGCGCTGCACGCCGCGGCGTTCGCGTACGACGTCGAGATCGCTCGAGAGCTGGTGACGCGCGGCGCCGACCTCCGCGCCCGCAACCGTCGCGGGGCCGAACCCTTGCACGCGGCGGCAATCGGTGCACCCGGCACGGCGAACTGGAACCCGACCGGCCAGCGGGAGGTCATCGAGTACCTCGTTGACGCGGGCGCCGACCCGAACGCTGCCGCCATGGGCGGGGTCACGCCGCTGCATCGTGCCGTTCGGAACCGATGTTCAGCGGCGGTCGATGCGCTCCTGCGCGCGGGCGCCGATCCTCGCACGACGAACGACCACGGCTCGACACCCTCCGATCTCGCACACTGGACGACAGGGCGCGGTGGCGTGGGGTCCACGATGGCCAAGAGCGAACAGCAGGTCATCATCGACCTCCTCACCACAGCGACGGCCTGACAACGGCGGCCCCGAAACGACATCGGCGTTGGCGACGCGGTCGGGTCGAATACGTCCGAGATCTTCTTGCCGGGGGTGTCAAATGCCGTCGAGCCGGTCCGTAGCCACGGTGAGACAGCGGCAACGGGCCGGTCGCCACTCACCGGCGGCCCGCGATGTCCGTCACCACACCGGGCCCGGACGCAGTACGAAAACCGCCGGCCGACCTGCTGGTGGACCTACGCTGGCCGGGTGAGCCTGTCACCGCGCCGTCATGGCCCTTGGGCGGTCGTCATCGGTGCGGCACAAGGCATCGGCGCCGAGTTCTGCCGCCAGCTCGCCGCGAGCGGCATCAACGTGGTGATGGTCGCCCTCGAAGAAACCGAATTGTGCCGCCTGGCCGGCGAGTTGGAGCGGGAGCACGGCATGCGGACCCGGACGGTGCCGGGCGACATCACCGACTCCGCGGTTCTGGCCCAACTGGACGAGGTGACCACGGCGGTCGAGGTCGGCCTGCTGGTCTACAACGCCGGCCTGGCGGTGCTGGCCGAGTGGCTGGACACCCCGGTGGAACGCCACCTGGCGATGATCGACGTCAACGTGCGCGGTCCGCTGCGTCTGATCGCCCGCTTCGCACCGGCCATGGCGGCGCGCGGCCGAGGGGGAGTGATCCTGCTCGGCTCGATGGCCGGCCTACAGGGCTCACCCCTGCTCGCCACCTACGCGGCCACCAAGGCGTTCACGCTCAACCTGGCCGAGTCCCTGTGGGCGGAGTGGCGTCCGCACGGCGTCGACGTGATCGCCTTGGTCCCGGGCTCGACCGACACGCCGGGCTACCGGGCTAGCGCGCCGCGCACATCCCGCGCGCCGATGCCGGTCGGTCCGGTCGTCACGGCCGCGCTCCGCGCGCTCGGCCGCCGCCCGTGGATCATTCCCGGTCGCGCCAACAAGGTTTCCGGTTTCCTGCTCTCCCTGCTCCCGCGCCGCCTGACGATCCGCGTCATGAGCCGAAGCATGCGCGCGATGTTCGGTCACGCGGACAAATAGGGGATCCCTTTATCGCACCATCGGATCCGCGTTGCCGTGAATCACCAGGGTAGGCACGTCGATCGAGGACAGGGCTCGCGCGAGCGCTCGTCATCCGGGATGGCGTCGCGATTCTGTGCGGCCGCCGGGTTGCGAGCGCGTTCGACGTCGCGGCGGGAGAGTTCGCGGAGTGCCGTCTCGTCAAACGGACGCCGGCCGCCGGCGAGCAGCCGGGAGTAGGCGACCAGATACTCGATCACCGATGCGGAGTCCGACAGTGGCTGGTAGGTGACCGAGCGCCGGTCACCCTGGCTCCTCCTCGGCAGCGCCACGTGATCTAGCCGGTGTGCTTTGGCCCGACGTCAGTAACTGAACAGCCCGATCTGCCGATCCAGCTCGCGCGCGGTCGCGATGAGCGTGGCGGCCGACTGCCTGGTCGCGGCCGCCCCCTCCGCCGTCGACGAGGCCGACGTGCCGATGCCGGCCAGGCTGGAGTTGATCTCCTCGGCCGTCTGACGCAGCTCGTCGACACTGGAGACGATCACTGCCGTGGTCCGGGTCTGCTCGTCCACCGCGGTGGCGATGTGGTTCTGATCGTCGTTGATCTGCCCGATCACTGCGCTGATCTGGTCGATCGACTTGACCGCCTGCCCGGTCATCTCCTGGATGGTGCCGACCTTGGCCTTGACGTTCTCGGTCGCGTTCGCGGTTTCCTGAGCGAGGTCCTTGACCTCGTTGGCCACGACGGCGAACCCCAACCCGGCCTCGCCGGCTCGGGCCGCCTCGATCGTGGCGTTGAGCGCCAGCAGGTTGGTCTGTCCGGCGATCGCGGTGATCGCCCGGATGATCTCGTCGACCTCCTGGCTCGCCTGGCGCAGTCGGTGCATGTCGGTCACGGTCTCGTCGGTGGTGCGGACCGCGGTCGTGGCCACGGACAGCGCGGCGGTACTCGCGTCGGCGACGTCTTTGACCGAGGTGTTGATCTGTTCGGATGCCGCGCTGATCGAGGACACCGCGGAGGTCACCAGCCCGGCCGAGTTGGCCACGTCGGTCGACCTGGCCAGGGTCTCCTCGACGGCCTGCCCGAGCCGCTCCGACACCTGCTCGAGCTCGGTACCGGCTGCCGTGAGGGTTTTCGTGCTCGTGCCCATGGTGTCCAGCAGCTCTCGGATCGAGGTGCCGGCCGCGTTGAAGGCGTTGGCCATGTCACCCAGTTCGTCGTCATGGAGCGCGGAAACCTGCACCGTCATGTCCTTGGCGGCCATCCGCCGCAGTCCGTCGACCATCGCTTGCAGCGGCCGGCGGATGGCGCGGAACATCCACACCGAGAACGCCACCAGGGCCGCGGCGGCCAGGGCACCGCAGCTGATGATCCAACGCAGACTGCTCGACCCGGCCGCGTCGGTCTCCTGCTGCTGTGCGACGACCGCCGCCGACAGTTGCTGGTCCAGTACGCCCAGCCGGTCCTCCAGATCCGCGAACGCGGACATGAACTCGGGAAGGCCGGCGACGGCCGCGTCGTGGTCGGTGGTTGCCGTGGTGGCGATCCGCTTGGCGAGCTCGGTGTATCGGGCCATGGCCGGACGCAGGTCCCGGAACTCGTTGACCAGGTCGCCCGGTGCGGCCTCGGTGGCGAGGTCGAAGTTTTCCAGCATGGCCGCGGCGTGGTCGGTGACCTCGTTCACACCCAGGTCCGCACGCTGCGCGTCGGTCCTGGCGTAGAGGGCGGACATGACGTCGGCCCGCAGGCCGTCGTGCATCATGTCGGCGTTCCATTGCCGGCTCATCGCGTCGCTGACCTTGGCCAGAGCGGCCGCGTCCGCCGACTGGGATCGTGCCGACACCGCCGCCACGGCCGCCATCGCTCCGACGGAGAACGCCCCCACGCCCACCATGGCAACCAATCGGGTCCGCACCGTGATTCGCATCTGCTCTCCGCCCGATCCGCGTGCCTGGTCCTCGCGTCCTACCGATCGACGCGGGCCGTCCGAACCTGAGCGAACCCATCCAGTGCGCCGCGCGGAGCTGCTGTCGCGGTCGGCACGGGCCTTGCGGACCTGCGCTCCGGTGCACGATCGCCCCGAGAAGTCGGGCCGAACGGACCGGGCGAGCATCCGATGTGGACGCCCGCCGACCCCGAATGGGCAGTCAGCCGCAGTCGATGAGGATGTGGTCGTCGGGAAAGTGCGGTCATCGGCCGCTCGCCCCACAGCGCGTCGACAAGCCGAAGATACGGACAATTCGAGCCGGTCCGGCCGGAACAGGTGAGCACCGTTCTGGACGAGGGCGACGGAAGTCGTCCGAACTCGCCGCCGGACGTACCGACCTGGAATGATCAGGGGCGGAACCGGATGGGAGGTCGGCGAACGTGGATGTCGATGGGGTTGTCGAGCACGGGTTCGAGGCGGTCGCCGATGCGTTCGCGGAGAACTTCGCCTCGCACGGCGAGATCGGGGCGGCCGTCTGCGTGTACCGCGGCGGCCGGGCGGTGGTGGACCTGTGGGCCGGGCTCGCCGACCGCGACAGCGGCCGGCCGTGGGAGTCCGATACGCCGGTGCTGCTCTTCTCCACCACCAAGGGATTCACCGCGGCCTGCGTCAACCTCCTGGTGGAGCGTGCCCTGCTCGACCTCGACGCGCCGATCGCCTCGTACTGGCCGGAGTTCGCCGAGAACGGCAAGGAGAACATCCCGGTGCGCTGGGCCTTGTGCCACACGGCCGGGGTGCCGGCGGTGGACGCCGGCCTGACCCTGGCCGAGGTGCTGGCCTGGGATCCGGTCGTCGCGGCCGTGGCCAGGCAGCAGCCGGAGTGGCCGCCGGGCAGCGCGCACGGCTACCACGCCCGGACGTTCGGCTGGATCAGCGGCGAGCTGGTCCGCCGCGTCACCGGCGTGTCTCTTGGGCGATTCCTCGCCGCCGAGATCGCCGGCCCGCTCAACCTCGACTTCTGGGTGGGGCTGCCGCCCGAGCTGGAACCCCGCTTGGCCACGCTGTATCCGCCGCCACCGCAGCAGTTCGAGCCGAACTCGTTGTCGGACCGGGTGCTGAACGGACCGAACGGCCTGTTCCGGGACGGACACGTGTGGAACCGTCCGGACGTGCACGAAGCGGAGTTCCCGTCCTCCAACGGGATCGGCACCGCCCACGCGGTCGCCCGGCACTATGCCGCGCTGGTCGGGGAGGTCGACGGGTTCCGAACGCTGAAGCCGGAAACCGTCGCGGCCGCCATCGAGACACAGGCCGATGGGCAGGACCTCGTCCTCCAAATGCCGACCCGGTTCGGTCTCGGCTTCATGCCCGGCCTCACCCAGAATCCGCGCAGCTTCGGCCACCCCGGCAGCGGTGGGTCGATCGGGTTCGCCGACCCGGACAAGGAAGTCGGCTTCGGCTACGCCATGAACATGATGACCGCGGGGGCCGACGAGCGGGTCAGCAGCATCGTCTCGGCGCTGTACCACTGCCTCTGAGCCCCGGTGACGATCACATCGTGGATGTCGAACTGGACAGCGGCACGCTGCGGCGGGGACGTGTCGCGGTGTCCCTGTTGTTTCTGCTGTACGGCACGATTCTGGGCACCTGGACGGCCCGGATACCGGCCATCAAGCAGGCCCTCGGGCTCGGTGACGGTGAGCTGAGCGTCGGCCTGCTCTGCTTCGCCGCCGGAGCGATCGCCGGCATGCAGGTGTCGGGCCAACTGGTCGATCGCCACGGGAGCCGCCGCATCATGATTCGCGCGGTGTTCGCCGACGGCCTGATGCTGGTCCTGCCCGCTCTCACCGGCGGTCTGGCCGTCCTGTCCGGCTGCCTGTTCGTCTTCGGCGCGACGCACGGGACGTTGAACGTGGCGATGAATGTCAACGCGGTGAATGTGCAGCGGGCTTACCGGCGACCGATCATCTCGTCGTTCCACGCGGTGTACAGCGTGGGCGGCTTCCTTGGCGCGGCGACCGGCGGCCTGTTCGCCTACGCCGGTGCGGTACCGGCGCTCACCTTCCTCAGCGTCGCGGCCGTGGTGCTCGTCGTCGGGATTTGGGCCGCCCGGTGGGTGCTGCCGGATGGAGGTGAGCCCGAGCAGGCCGGGCAGCGCGACGCGGCCCCGACCGGCGTGCTGTTCCTCGGCCTGCTGGTGTTCTGCTGCCTGGTGGGTGAGGGTGCCGCGGCCGACTGGAGCAGCGTCTACCTGCGCGACACCCTGAGCAGCAGTGCCGGTTTCGCGGCCGCCGCCTACGCCGCGTTCTCGATCATGATGATGGTCGGGCGGCTGCTCGGTGACCGGCTCGCCGCGAGAGTCGGCTCGGTACGGCTGGTCCGCGGCTGCGGCGTCCTGGCCGGAGTTGGGCTCGGTGCCGCGCTGGTGGCCGGCACTCCGATCGCCGGAGCAATCGGGTTTGGCTGCCTGGGCGCCGGTCTGTCCTGCATCGCCCCGCAGGTGTTCTCCGCCGCCGGCAACCACAACCCGGCCCGCGCGGGGCAGGCCATCGCGCGCGTGGCGAGCCTGGGGTTCCTCGGCTTCGTGGTCGGCTCGGTCGTGATCGGCGGCGCCGCCGGACTGTTCGGACTTGCCCGCGCCTTGGTCATCCCCGCGCTGCTGGCCCTGTTCGTCGCCGTCACGGCGGCAGGGCTGCGGGACGGCCGTTAGCGGGCGGCAGGTTGTCGTCCGGACAGCGGCGACGAGCAGCGCAGGGGCGGCCCCCTGGACAGGGACTTCAGTCCCGGCGCCGAGAGCCCTGTGGCACTGCCCGGCCGGGCCGTCCCCGGCCACCATCAAGAAGGAGGCCGTCGATGCGCGGAGGTACCGGTCATGAGCACACCAGCCAGCACCACCATGACACAGTGGACCCGAGGTGAGCTCGCGACCGTGGCCTTCGCGGTCCAGCGGGCGCCGTCGGTGCACAACACCCAGCCGTGGGCATTGGAGTTCGGCAGCGGGACGATCTCGCTGTTCGAGCGGTTGGACCTTTCGCTGCCGTGGCAGGACCCCACCGGGCGGGACCGGTTGATCTCATGTGGCGCCGCGCTCGCCAACCTGGTGCTCGCGGTGCGGGCGCTCGGCTGGGACGCGCGGCCCGAGTTGTTCCCCGACCCGGTTCGGCCCGACGAGGTGGCCCGGGTGACCGCCACCGGCCGGCTTGCTCCTTCCGATGTGGACAGTGCGTCGTATGCCGCGATAGCACGTCGGCACAGCTACCGAATGCCGTTCCTCGACCGGATGGTTTCCGAGGCGCAACGCGGTGAACTCCTCGCCGTGCACACCGATGGCGTGGGAACGCACTCGATCCACGGGCAGGCGGAGGCCGTGACGCTGGCCGCCCTGCTCGAGCACGCCGGTCTCGTCCACCGTCAGGATCGGGCCTACCAGCGTGAGCTCGCGACGTGGACGAACACAGAGCGCGGTTACGGCCCGGGCGGGGGGCTGCCCCGGCCCCGGCTGACCTACGACACGCTGCCGTGGGCCGGGCTCGTGCGGGCCAGTACCTCCCTGCCCGACCCGAACACCCTCACCGACCGGCTCCACCGGGAGTGCCTGTTGTTGGTGCACACCAATGACGACGGGCCCGCCGACCATCTGCGCGCCGGGCAGGCCGTACAACGGATCTGGCTGGCCGCCACCCACGCCGGCCTGACCGGCTCGATCCTGACCCAACCCTTGCAGGTCCCTGAAGTGCGCGCCGGCCTTATCGAACAGCTCGACCTGCCGGGCTTCCCGCATGTTCTGATGCGGTTGGGTTATCCCGCCCGGCCGGCGCTGCCCAGCCACCGGATGCCGATCTCCGACCTGATGCGATAACCGCGAAGCGGTCTGCGATCGTTGGCCGGTGATCACGACGAGCGAGCCGCAACCGTGTTCGTCGGGCGTATCGGCCGGGCGAGTAGTGCGCTGACCACCGCGAGAACGCCACCGAGGAGGGCGCCGAAGAGGAAGTCGGCGACGTAGGGGTCGATGGACTCGATCCGGTTGGTTTCGGCCTTGGCCGCAGGAGTGAGGCCGCCGGCGTCGGCCGGGCCGGAGATGTCCGGAACCAGGCCGGGGGCGGCCGGTAGGTGAGCACCGCGGCAAGGAAGATCAGCAGGAAGGTGGCCGCCGCGGCGCACAGTCCGCTGCGCAGGCCCCGCATTGGTGACCCCGGTACGCGAGCCCAGTGCGGTGCCGCGGTGACGAGGGTGAGTACCGCGGCCGTGGGCAGCGACACCGCGACGGTCGCGGGTTGGGTGGTGACGTGGAGGAAACCCGCGAGGTAGACCGTGACCGCGAGGGCGGCGAGCCACCAGCCGGCCCGGTCATTGGTTCCGATGGTGAGCAGCACGGCCACGGTGGTCATGACGGTGGCGTAGCCGGCCAGACGCAACAGCCGGCCGTCCCACACCGCGCCCACGAAGCCCGCCGGGTCGCCGCCGCGGCTGGTGGGTAACCTGCCCGCGGCGAACGGTCAGGTCGCGATCTGGCCGTTACCCAACGACATCGTGACCGCGACAATCGTGGAGAACCTCGTGACGTCTCTGATCGGCCGGTGGCGAATTGTGAAGATGGATTTGTGGGACAGCGACGCAATCGGCCTTGGCGCGCCTGGGTTTGTCGAGTTCGCTCGCGACAAGACCAGCGAGTTCGGCTTCATCGCCGTCCGCGGCTGGCCGGAGGAGTCTGAGCATGAGACATCGGGACCGAGCGCCCGACTGAGCCACGACCACCCTAGTTCGCCGCCATGGACTTGGCGACGATCGTCGCCGTGAGAACCGCATCGTGGCGATGCTCGCAGTCGGGCAGGCCACGTTACCGACTCCCCCGAAAGTCCACAGTGAACTCGACACCGAAAAGGACAGTTTCTGTCCACTTTGTGTCCCAAACAAGTCGGTCGACGACTAACGTCTTGAAAGTGTCCTGTTCACGTTGCGGGCCGTCCTCTATCTTTGTCGCCGAAGGATTCGGCGAGCCAGATCACCCGCGGGGGTTGATGCGGTCATGTTCATTTCCACCGATGACGCGGGGGTGGCTGTCGCGCTGGCGCCTGTGGAGGTTGACGAGGTGGAAGTGGAGCGCGTCCGGCAGGCGTTGGACGTCCTGTGGCACAAGTACTTCAGCTCGTCGACGGTGCCGGGGCAGATCAACTGGCGGAAGTACTCGCATCAGGACCTGTGGAACATGCTGCACAGCAACGCGAAGGTCGGGCAGGTCGGCGAACAATCCGACACGGTCGACGACATGGCCATGGCGGCGCTGACCACCACGGTAGAGGTGGACCAGAACATCGGGGCGCTGTCCCACGTCTGGCGGGGTCAGGCCGCGGACAACGCGCGGGCCACTCTGGACCGGCACACCCGCGGTGGGGCGGAACTGTACGGCTTCGTGTCGTCGATCGCTAACGCCCTCATGCTCGCGGCCCAGGCGCTGAGCCAGGCCCAGCGAACCATGCCCGCGCCGGTCAGGGCCGATGACGCCACCGGCGCGGGTGGGGTAGCCGGTCTCGTGCTGTCTGGGCCCCCTGGCTGGTTCGGCGGCGGCGAAGTCGGGAAGTGCCTGGCCAACCAGGCAGCGGCCGACGGCAAGGAGCAGGCCGTCGCGGTGATGGAGGCCTACGAGCGGGACCTCCACGGTGCCTACCGGCAGGTCACACCACCCAGCACGCTTCCACCGGGCGTCGGGCCACCGCCCGATCTCGGCGATGAGCACGGCACGAACACCGGACGGCCGGTCATCGTCCGGCGCCATCCGGGCAGGACCGGCCAGGGTGCCGGGGCCGCGCCGGCGGCCGCGCAGCCGCCGCCGGCCGGGTCGGCGGCGCCCGGTGTCCGAACTGACCCCGCCGAGACGCCGGCGGGTCCGACCGACATCTCGATGGGAACGTCCGCGGCCTCGGCCGCGGAGCCCTCGGTGCTGCCGTCGGACGCCCACGGTGCCGGTGGAGCCACCTTGTGGCGGGACCTCACCGAGCGCGGCGGCCTGCCGGGCCTGCTGTCCGGTGGCGGCCGCCCCGGCGCGCCGAGAGTCCGAGCCGGGCGGCCCGGGGTCACCGGGCTGGGCAAGCGAGCCGGTGGCCTGCCGGGAATCGGCGCGTCCGGCGCGGGATCGCCCGACGACGAGGACACCGAGCACCACAACAAGATGCCGCACAACCAGCAGCTGTTCGCGTTCACCGGCGGGCAGGTGCTGGCCCCGCCGGTGATCGGCGACTGGAGCAAGGCAGGTGACGATGATTGACGGCGGCACATCGGAGCCCACCGGGGACTTCCACGTCGAGCCGGAACAGCTCGATCGGCAGGCCACGCGGTTCGAGGAACTGGGTGACACGCTTCGCCGGCGGGTCGGCGAAGCACCGCGGCCCGCGCAGCTGGGCACCGCGCCACCGGCCCGCTGGTTCGCCCAGCGGCTGGCCGCGCTGGCCGGTCCGGACGGCGCCATGGGGATGATCCTGTCCTGGGCCGATGGGCTGGACGGCGTGGGCGAGAACCAGCGTGCCGTCGCCCATCGCTACCGCGAGACCGACGGCAGCGCCGCCGCAGCCATGGGTAGGACCGGCAGACCGGGCTCGGCCCGGTGACCCGGAACATCCCCGTCGAACACCGGGCGGAGCGTGGCGGACCGGCGGTACACTTCGGACTGATCGAGCTCGACCTCCTGGCCACCTACGCCGGGGCGTCGATTCCTTATCCGTTGCGAGTTCCCTCGTTCGGAGGGATTCCCGGCGAGCGCGACGTCTTGTTCACCGTGGCCGCTGCCACCATGCGCCACCGCGCGCTGGCCGACGAGGACGGTCCGATCGGTATCGGTGACGACCTCGCCGCTGGACTCGCCGCCCGCAACGGGACCGTCCATCTGGTGCTGAGCGCGGCGGGTGAGCCCGTGGGCATCGCGGCGATCATCGATCATGATCAGGCCCTGCTGTGCCGCCAGACCCTCAGCGATGTCGCGACCGAACTGGTCGAGGTGCGACCCGTGGAACTCGACGGCCTGGCCGACGCCCTCGTGGACCTGACCCCACCGCTTCATGGTGCAAAGACCATACCGGTGCGGATACCGACGGCCGCTGCGCGCCTGCTCCTCCGTTCGCTCGGGGACAACGGCGGGCCCAGCAATCGGCTGTACCAGATCGCCGACCGGTACCGGTGTTCCGTCGACGACCTCGACCTGCTCCTTCAGGCCGCTAAGACCGTGACCGGTGGGGGCCGGCTGGGTGCCGCGCTGGCGGCCGAGCACGGCAAGGATGTCCCTACTGGGTCCGAGCTGTCCTGGATGGACAGTCCGGTCGGGCGGCTGCGGGTCACCGTCGAGCCGGACGAGGACCACGGCTGGCTGAGCGTCAATCCCTTGCACCCCAACGACCTGCGCGCAGTGGCGATGGAACTGGTGGCGCTGGTCCGGCGCCGTCGCCGGCCCTAGAGAGGAATGCTGATGCCGGAAGGCGTTGACGCCGGTGAGCAGTTGATGGCGAACTGGAACAAGCAGATCCAGGAGCGGGCTGAGCGGTACCGGGCGATGGCCCGCCGGTTGGATGAGCAGACCGTTACCGAGACCTCCGCAGACAAGGCCGTCGCGGTGACGTTGAGCTCGCGAGGGATGCTCACCGACATGACGTTGACCGACGCCGCGGCCGCGAAGGGCATGGCGCAACTCGCGACCCTGATCATGACGACGGCACGACGCGCGCAGGCCAGGATTCCCGAGCTGCTCCGGCAAACCATGGCCGACACCGTGGGCACCGACGGCCCGACGGCGAGCAGACTCCTCGCCGAAGCCCGGCAACACTTCCCCGCAGTTGCCCAGGAACCCGTGCCCGAACTGTGGCGGGAGCTGGACATCGCCGCCGACGAGGGCGATGAGCGACCGGCGTCGCAGCGGCCACGTCGTCCACCCCAACGGCCTGCCGAGGACGACGACGAGTTCCGCGTTTTCGGCGAATTCTGAGCACGCGGCAGGAGATTTGACGATGGCGGCGGATTTCCAAACCGGCTTCGAGCTTGGTCGCCACGCCGCGCACCTGGATGAGGTCGGCGATGCCCTGCGCGGCGTGGCGGATGCCGCGCGGATCGCCGGAATTCCCGACGACGCCTTCGGCCGGTTCTGCTGGCGCTTCACCGGAATGCTTCGCCCGATCGAACGATCCGGGGTCGCGGCGCTGGATCGGGCCGTCGCGGCCACGGATTCCGCCGCCGCCGGGATCGCGGCGACGGTGTCCGCCTACCGGAACGTCGATGAGAGCCTCGACGGGAAGGCCCGACGCACATGGTCGGGATGACCGATGCGGCCCTGGCTGCCGGTCGCAGGTGCGACTGGGACAACTGGGTGGACCGCGAGCTCGGGGTTTCCCACGAGCCGTCCACCGCGTTCGATCCGTTCGGCTGGCTGCTGTCCTCTGCCGCGGCGTTCCTCATCGAACACGTGCAACCCTTCCGGGAGGTACTCGCGTCGCTGACGGTAAATCCGGCGGCGATCAGGTCGTACGCGCAGGACTGGGACGGCATCTCGGCGTCGCTGGTCACCAGCCGCCAGAGCCTCATGCACGCGGTGGCCACGGACACCGCCACCTGGCATGGTGCGGCCGCCGATTCCTATCGGAGAAGGGCCGCCGAACAGGCCGACGCGCTCAGCGCGGCCGCGATCGTCGCCGACGCCATGAGTTCCGTCGTCGTGACGATGGGACAGGTCGTCGAGTTCGTCCGGGAGGAGGTTCACCGGCTCGTCGCAGAGCTGGTACGCCAGCTGATCTCTTGGGTGGAGGAGGGGGTGTTCACCTTCGGGCTTGCCCTCCCGTTCGTGGCTGCCCAGGCGGCCGTCACGGTCGCCGAGGTGTCCCCGAAGATCAACGACCAGCTGGGGAGGCTGAACGACACGCTGCGGCGGGTCGAACCCGCGCTCGGCGCGCTGGCCGACGTTTTCGCCGACATCACCGAGCGGCTCGGACCGCCGTCGAACCCGGCAACGGATGCCTTTCTGAACCAGATACCAGAGCCGCCCGTGCCGCATGACGAACACGGGCTCGACGACGCGGATGACCAGCACGGTCCCGACCTTCCGGCATCCCTCGGCGCGCCCATCCCCGCCTGGCACGACGGGGAGAGCACGCCAAGCCATGCCCGAGCCACGCCTGACCACCACCCGTCCGCCGGTGCGTGGTCCGATGCCGCCGGCCGCGGTCTTTCCTGGGGTTCCGCCGGGTCAGCGGCAACCGGCTCCGCCGATGGCACGTCGGCGAGCGGGTCCGGGCCGGCGTCGGTGACCCGAGCCACCCAGCCCTTCGAGCAACCCCGAACCCTGGACGGGCCGACGTCGGCCGACCCGGCCCAGGCCAGGCCCTCGAACACCGACCTGCCGCCGCTCGGCACGGGCGGCACTCCGGCGGGCCAACCCGGACGGGGCGGCGGGGGCGGTGGTCCGGCGTCCGGTCGTCGGGCATTCGGTGCCTGGACCGGAACGCCCGGCGGTCCGGGCGCCCCCGCACCGCCCGCCGATGAGCACCCGGCACCCCGCCGGCCCCGGTCAGCCGCCAACGCTCCCGGCCACGCCGTGTCGCCGAGAACCCTGCCGCAGAGCGAATCCGGCCCGCGCGGCGGTCAGCGCCGGCCGAACTTCGGCGATCAGACCGACGACGAGCTCTACGAGTTCATCGGCGCGTTCCTGCGCGGATCGGGAACCGATGAGTCCTCGGCCGAACGCGACCGGTCGCGGCACAAGGGACGCACGTGGCTGGACGGCGAGCAGCGGCGACTGTGGCAGCAGATTCACGACAGCGAGACCTATCGCGCGTGGCTCGAATCCGCCGGCACCGGCCAGGTGATCGACCAGGACACCCTGACCGGAATCCTGCGTGCGCAGGGCGCTGCCGCCGACCCGGCGGCGGCCCTTGCCGAGCTGCTGGTCCGCACCGAGTCGGCCAAAGTCTCACAGGACTACGACATCGCCGTGTCCTTCGCCACGGAGCAGCGCGACTACGTCGAGCGGACCGTCGCAGCCGCACGGGCCCTGGGACTGCTGGTCTTCTACGACCGGGACATGAGCAACGCGTGGTGGGGCAGCAACTTCCTCCTCGAGCAGCGCAAGATCTACGGGCAACGTGCGCTGCACTTCGTGCCGTTCATATCCACCGAGTACCTGGCCGCACCGCACCCCCTCGACCAGTTCTCCTACGCCATGATGCGAGCCATCGAACGACGAAACCGGTACATCCTGCCGGTTCTCGTCGGCAGCGTGGTCGTGCCGCCGGAGATGCTGCACCCGCACGTCGGCTATCTGCGCGCCGAGGAGCACACCCCGGAACAACTCGCCGCGTACATGAAGATCGCCGTGGACAGCTCCCGGACGGCCGGCCGCGAGACGCGTGACGTCGGCATCGTCGTGCATGACGCACACGTGCGCGACGGTGGCTCGTCTTGATTCGCCAGGCTGGCGACGGTGCCCACAGCTATGACATCGCGGTGTCGTTCGCCGGGGCGCAACGCGAATACGTCGAGCGTGTCATCGAGGTGTGTAAAGCACGGGACCTTCGGGTCTTCTACGACCGGGACAACACCGTCGACCTCTGGGGTCGCAACTTCGTCTACGAGATGCGGATCATTTACGGCGGGACCCGGGCCCGCTACTTCGTGCCTTTCATCTCGGCCGAGTATCTCAACGGCGCGTACCCTATGGATGAGTTCGATGCCGCGACGTCACAGGCGATACAGCGCGGAAACGACGGCTATATTCTGCCAATCCTGGTCGGCGACGTGCGCGTGCCGCCAGTTCTGTTGAATCCGGCCATCGGTTACCTTCGGGCCGAGAGGTACACGACGGACGGCCTCGCGGACGCCATCGCCTATCGCGTGCGCGTCGCGGAACAGCAGCATCAGGACCCTCGGGACATCGGTGATGTCGTGGAGAGTGCGCTGCGCGTACGGCTGCCCCGGGTCGCCGCGGTGAGCTTCAGCGAACTGGACACGCTCCAGGCCGCGCTGAACCGGGTGAGTGAGCTGTTCACGCAGGCGTCGGACCGGCTCGCGCCCTACGGTTACACCTGCCACGTGCACACGTCTGACGTCGCCGTCGAGGTCCGCGTGGAGGCGGTCGGCAAGTTGGTTTGTGGGCTGCGAGTTCAGTTCGAGGACGGTTGGGGCGAGGACAAACTGGGCGTCAGCTTCGGATGGCCGAGGATCACCGGGAACGGGATCAACGGTTGGGCCGCCGCGGCATGGGATCCGGACGCGCGGCAGGCAAAGCTGCGCTACACCGACTTCGGCGCCATGGCGTCGGGTACATTGAACAAGCTGATCACGATCGACGAGTTCTTCACCATGCTGTGGGAGAAGATCGTGACCTTCCTCGAGTCGCAACCGCGTGGGGGCGGCCGGAGATGACGCGACGATGCTCTCATGGCTGAGCAGTCGGCAAGCTTCGGTGAGGAGCTTCGGCGTCTGCGCAAGGCCAAGGGTCTCTCCGAGACCGCCCTGGCCGCGCGGATCCATTACAGCAAGGGATATCTGAGCCGGATCGAGAACGGGAAAGTCAAGGCCAACCCGGGTTTCGCCGAGGCGTGCGACGCGGCGTTGGGGGCGGAAGGTGTCCTGATGGCCTTGGTGACCAGGGCCAGGAGGCATGGCGGTTCTCGTCCGCCCACCGGTATCTCGGGTTTGCCCGCGGTCACCCGCCATTTCGTCGGCCGCCGTGCCGAAGCGGAGCGGGTTCGGGCGGTGCTGTCGGGTCAGGGACTGGGTCCGGTCGTGTGCGTGTTGACCGGGATGGCAGGCGTCGGCAAGACGACGTTGGCTCTGCATTGCGCCTGGGATGTCGAGGCGCAGTTCCCTGACGGCTGCCTGTTCTTCGATCTTCGAAGCCATACCACGGAGTCGGTGGAGGCCTCGAGCGCGGAGACGCTGGACCGGGTGCTGCGCATGCTCGGCGTTCCCGGCGAGGGAATACCGAGCGATCTGGACGGGCGGGCCAACCTCTACCGGCATCGACTGCGCGGCAAGCGAATGCTGCTCGTCTACGACAACGTCGGCAGCGTCGCGCAGGTGACTCCGCTGCTCCCCGCCGAATCCATGTGCCGGGTCCTGCTTACCAGCCGCAACCGGTTGAACGCCTTGGACGACGCGGTACACGTGCCCGTAGGCGTGCTGTCCACGGACGAGAGCGTTCGCCTGTTCCGCTCAGTTGCCGGCGGTCAGGTGCCCCAGGCGGACGAACCGGTGCAGCGGCTCGTCGAGCATTGCGGAAAACTGCCGCTGGCGGTGCGGATCGCGGCGGCGCGGATCGGCAGCGGTCCACTGTCGACATTCGATGAGGTCGCGGACCGCCTTGCCGACGAGGCCGCGCGACTCGACGTCCTTGACGACGGTGAGCGCAGCATGATGGCCGCGTTCAACCTCTCCTACCGCAGCCTGACCCGAGACCAGCGGCAGTTCTTCGGCTTGCTGGCTCTGCACCCCGGGGGCGAGGTCGAGGTACCGGCCGCCGCGGCGCTCGCGGGCCTCCCACTCCGGACCACCGAGCGGCTGCTCATCGGGTTGTCCGACGCACACCTGATCATGCAGCGGGTGCCTGGCTACTCCGGACTTCACGAGTTGGTGCGGGTCTTCGCCCTCGATCAGGCGCTCGGTCCGATACCGTCCGGAGATCGGGAAAGCGCGCTGGGCAGGTTGCTCGACTACAGCCTGTTCCGGGCGGAGGCCAGCAGCAAGCTCATCGCCCCACATCGGTACCGGCCACCGCTGGCGTTCCAGAACCTTCCCGAGATCGCCGAGGGTTTCCCCGATCGCCGGCGGGCGTTGGCCTGGGTCGAGGCGGAGTGGCCCACTCTCGTGGCGTTGTGCACGATGGCGGCCGCACAGGGCATGCATGAGCGATGCTGGCAGCTCGCGTTCGTCCTGCGGGACTTCTTCTTCCTCGCCAAGCTCTGGGATCCGTGGATCGACACCCACCGGCAGGCCGCCGATGCCACCAGGGCGGTGGGTGATCGCCGGGCGTTGGCGATCACGTTGAACAACCTCGGCATGGCGCATGCTGATCGAGGTGACCTGCACGACGCGTTGGCCTGCTACGAGGAGGCGCTCGCGCTGTCTTGCGAGACGGCGGATGAGCACGGAACCAGCGCCTTGTGCAACGTCGCGTGGGTGAACCTGTACCTCGGAAACCCGGCGGCCGCGTTGCGTGGCTTGGGCATTGGATTGGTGGTTTACCGGGGTGCCGGAGAGCGCCGCAAGGCCGCCATCACCCTGCGGGGAATCGCGCTCGCCGAGACGGAGCTGGGTTTGTTGGATGACGCGCTCTGCCACGCGGAGCAGGCGCTGGTCGAATCGCGCGAGCTTGGTCTGGAGCTGGATCATGTGATGTCCCTCAACTGCGTCGCGTGGGTGCACTATCGAGCCGGGCGCTATCCCGACGCGGAATCATGCTATGCGCAGGCGGCCGAGAAGGGCGAGCGCTGCGAGAGTCGATATGAGGTCGCGCGGGCGAAGACCGGCATGGGAAATGTACGAGCAAGCACCGGCGGTCACGCGGCCGCCGAAGATCTGTGGGCGCAGGCATCGGAGCTCTACACTCGGCTCAACCCGCGGATTCTGGGCGAGGCCCGGGCACGTGTAGAGCTATGCGACTCCGGCCGACGAGTTCGCCGCCGGCCGGAGCGAGAGGGGTCAGAACAGAGTGCTCAACTGGTCGAGCATGACAATGAGAATTGAGTGGATCTGCATCGGCCACTTCCTGGATTGACGCCCAACGCTGAAGCGCGCACATGGCCGGGCGAGTTGATGATGGTGTCGGTTCCGGCGGTGGAATCCCCTGCCCGGTAGCCAACCGCGATGCCGAGTACGAATCCGATCACCAATGTCCAAAACCCGATCCGAACCGCAAATGGGAGCGGCAATACTACCTTCACCGGAACTCCTCAATATTTGTTCCCGCGCCTTGGCGTGGGAATTTCGGATGGTCGAGTTTCGTCGACCAGAGACATCGTCACCTTGGGCCGATTTCCAACGGTAGGAGTCTCCGGTTGCCAGCTGTTTCGAAAACCATGAAACCGCGACGAGCGTCTTGAGCTCCCGGACGGGATTGTCGATCATTGAAGGGAAGCCGCTAGACTGCCGGCCTCCGGTCCGATGGTGGGTGACGATGGACTTCCGGTGTCTCCGAAATGCTCAACGAGCGGAAAACGCTGCGAACGGCTACGGCGTCGAGTCCGCGGATATTGCGGCCCGAGTAGGTGTTGCGCTGCGGGCGATCTGTGGAGTATTGGACGACGATAACCCGGAGCTGATGCGCCGAAAGGTCCACGGCATTGACCCTGCTGGTCAATGAGCTTCCCGTGGAGCTGAGGCCGTTGGGCCAGATCGCGCTGGCGTTGGGTGGTACGGCACCCACCGTTATCAGACGAGGGTCGAGCACCTGGTCGCCGGGATGAGCCGCGACGCAAAGGACCGTCCAGCGCCGCATCGACGAGGTTCTTCGGCGCATCGCCGAGCTGGCACTGGATCTAGGCGCTCCGGGTTGTCCCGTCCGGGAGATCCCTTGGCATACCGTGTGGTTACAGGCATCGGTGATGCTCGATCTGCCGATGATCGAGGTGATCGAGGCGCGGCGCATCGTCGCCCGCCAACCCGACCTGACCGAGATTGAGAGCTCGGTCACGGTGACCCCACCGCCGAGCTGGAACGGCTCGCTCGACCCCGCGGACATGGGCCTCGACGTGGTTCGTGGCGGTGTACTCAATTCCCCACGGCTGCTGGCACCGAATCGATATGGTTTTCGACTGGTGCTGCCGCAGCCGCTCGATCAGGCGAAGAGCATGAGTTCGTATTGCGGACCAAGGTGGCGCGTTCGTTTGCACCGCATTTCGTGTGCACGCCGCTATACCCGTGCCAACGATTTGAATCGGTGGTCCGGTTCGGGTCCGGTCGCGCTCCGGAGCAGATCTGGGTGCTGGACGACGAGTTTCCGCTCGAGCTGCTGGATCCTTGGCCGGAGCGCGCGGTCGTCATGGCGAACGCCGCGGGCGAGGTCCGCGCCGAATTCACCCATCTAGAGCCGCATCGATCCTACGGATTGGGCTGGAAGCCGCGGCAACATCAGGCACCGTCGGGTGCGCGTCGAAAATCCTGACAGAACCACGACAATCACCGGGCACGGCGTGTCAAACGAGCGGCGCTCGCGGGGATCCGGGGTTGAATCCCGACGCGCCATCCGGGCCCGACGCGGATGGCGCCACTACTCCCCCACTTTCGTAAGGACGCCCATGCTCATTCGGAAGTTACCGCGCTGGAGCGGCCCCATAGCCGTAGTGCTGGTCCTCGGGGTACTGCTGCTGGCCTGGTTCGCATGGCCCGCCAGCACTCGACCGGCCGCCGGTCCGGCTGTGCCGCGCCCCGGATTCCTGCTCTCCTACGCGGGTGCGGAAGACCGCCTCACGGGCATGGGCGAGTTGGAGGGCGCGGAGCAGCTGCGTGATTGGGCCCGCACCGGACTCGCCGCCGACCTGGAACTGGACACCGCGCACCTGGCCGACGTCGACTACGACACGCTGCCGGTGCGGGACGGCGGTTTCAGCGACCTCGCCCGGCAACCGGTGGGTCCGGGACGGTTCCTGTTCGCCGACGGCGTTCTGCACCTCTTAGTGCCGGGCGCGGATCCGCACCAGGACCGCACCATCGCTCTGCTGCTCGATCAGTACCGCACCGATGCCGATGGTGACCCACCCCGGGTGCAGCTACACCGGTACACGGTTCTTCGGGAAATCCGAGCCATTCAGATCGGGGCGGACGACCCGGTGGGCACCGAGGAGTTCCGCCGCGGCCACGGCTATGTGCGGATGCGGATCGACGGCTCCTCGGCCCTGCGTGACTTCCTGGCCAGGACCCGCGCCCTGTCGACCGTCGAGGTGATCGGAAACGAGGTGTGGGCGGGCGGCTGGCAGTGGACGGCCGGCGACGGCCAGCCGCTTACCCGCGAGGACGTCGCGGTGCTGCAGCGCGGCTATGCGAACCCGAAGACCCCGGCCTTCTCCCTCGATCCCGGTCCGATAGAGACCTTGGCGGACCTGGCCGCGGTCGTCCCCGACGTGCGGGGCGGCCTGCTCGACGCCATCGTCGGTGACAGGTGGGGCGCGACGCCGTTCAGCTCCGCGGACGATCTCACCACGGTCGTCAACGCAGCGCTGTTCGGAAACGTCCCCGAAGCCAGAACCAAGGCGCTCGGCCTGCCCACCGATCGCGTGCAGCTGTGGGCGTTGTGGTCCTACCTGAGTGGCGAATCGCCGTACGGCCAGGCCCGTTACGACGGCGAGCTGCAGGGCACGGAAGTCGGAATGACCTTGTTCTACACCGATTACGTGGCCAAGGACTGGGTCAACGGCGTCGGCACCGGCGTACCCACGGACGCCGTCAAGGGCTTCGAGCCGGACCCCAAGGTCGCGACGCCGTGGAGCCATTGCGAGCAGAAGGACAACGATTCCGACGGCGAGGCGGGCCGGCTCTGGTTCGGGCAGAACGAGGGCGCGTTCGCTGTCCAGCACGACCGGATCAGCATCGGCGCGCAGCCCACCCGGCTGTTCGCGAAATCCGATGGCGAGGCGGGCGCCGAGGTCGAGTCCAGCTATGCCTTCGGTAGGGGGCTGCGCTGGTGGGACCAGCATTACCAGGAAATCGCCGACTACGAGATGCAGTACCAGCGCCTCGATCAGATCATGCGGTGGAGCGCGGCGCTGGAATGGCTGGGCGAGAACCGGGGGAAGCTGCCGCCCTTCTCCGAGGTCGGTATCCGGAGCGACCTGCGATTCGCCGACTGGTACCTAGGCAACAACTCTTTGCGGGAACGCGCACCGATCCATTACGTCACACCTCCGTCGGCCGGGCAGGAATCGGTGCTCACGGTGCCGTCGGAGAAGTACGAAAGCTGCGGGATAACCACCATCAATGGTGGCGTCTCGCTCGGTGACCTCGGTGCGCGGAAGGCCAAGGCGGGCCGCACGTTCCAGGCCGACCTGCCGGGCTCGGTACGCCGGGCGGGGCTCTACGACGAGAAGTCGACGTTCGACCCGGCCACCGGCACCGGCTCGATGCGGCAGGTGTCCATCGACGAGGAGGGCGCGGAGTCGTCCTTCCGCAGCCACACGATCTCCCGCGACGGCAACGGCACCGTGCGGGTGGAGGTCGGCGCCAGTCCCCGCCGGGTCGTCCAGTTGGGCGAGCTGAAGGTGTGGCGGGACGCGGCCGCGACCCGCTCGGTCACCGTCGAGCTGCGCGGCGGCCACGGGCAGGTGTCCCAGCAGGTTCGCTACCAGGGCAAGGACTTTGGCGGGCTCACCGCGGAGAAGCAGGGCGAGCTGGTCACGCTTCGGTGGCGCACCGGCCTCGTCGACCGGGTGAAGAACACGATGGATTCCGTGCGGGATCGGGTGACGTCCGGGCGCGGCAACGCTCCCGTCAACGGACCGCTTTACCGCATGCGCGACGGCAACGGCCGCGACCTGTACCGCGTCGCGGGCGCGGAGGAAGCCTGGCTGTCGATCACCACGGACGCCCCCGCGGGGACCAACCTCGCCTTCCGCCTGGGCGTACCGGGACATGGCGGGGCGCAGAACTTCTTCGCCACCCTGCTGGACCACCCCGATCTGCCGCCGGGCGAGTGGGTGAACGTCACCGCGGCGACGCCGGACGCCACGGCTACCGCCACCATGGTGGAGCCCCCGGCCGGCGACGCGCCGTCGGTGCCGGTGATCACGCCGGACGGTCGCACCACGAAGCTGTACCCGGACAAGGACGGGGTGCGGGTGGCAGTGACCGACCCAGTCCTCGGTCGCGCCGCAGGCGTGGAGGGCTTCTCCCTGCTGCGTGACTACCACCCGAAGATCGCCGCGGCACTCAAGGAGGCCGCCGACGCACACGACGGCATGCTCCGCGGTGTCCTGCTCGGCGGCGATGGCGTCGTGCTGGCCGGCGCGGACGGCATCCGGCTGGCCGGCGCCGCCCACGACTGGGCGCACAAGGTGGCCCGGGCCACCCGGCTTGACCAGGCACGGCTGCCGCGGTTCGCCCTCATCGGCGATCACCTGCTGCGCCAAGAGGACGTCCCGCTGCGGACCATGCCGGGGACCGGTCACACACACCTGCTCGGCCACGTGCTGAACGAGAACGCGACCGTGCTGATCCACGAGCACCTGCGCAGCACGCTGTCGCTGGCGGACGGACCGGTGATGGTGGATGCGTTGCCGCGGGACGTCGAGGTCGTCGTCGCCGAGGTCAGCGTGACCCGCGACGACATCCAGGTGGACACCGCCGAACAGCCGGACATCTGGGTACATGACCGCGTGAAGTGGTGGCGGGTCGTGGGCGGCGCGGTCGCCACCGGTGCCACCACAACGCAGACATCCTCGGCTCCGCCAATCCTGTCGGTGCCGCCAACCCCGTCGGCGCCACCGAGCGCGGACCGGCAGCCCGGGCCCACGCGGATCTTCGTGGTCTGCGCCGAGGATGACGCCGACCCGTGCGCGGCATGACGATCCGTCTTGAACCGGGAACCCCGGTGGCCCGTGCGGTGACGCGGGCGAGGTCCGCCCGGGACGCCGCCACCGCAGACGCGGCCTGTCGCGAGGCCGTCGGCCTGGCGACCGGTGCGACCGCGGCGGCGCTGATCCGGGACCACGTGGCCGAACTGGTGCGCCGGCGGGATTACCCGCTGGCGCACCAGCGCTGCTCCGAGTATGTCGAGTCCTTTCCCGATGATCAGATCCTGCGCTTGAGCTACGCGGAGATCCTGTGCGCGCTGGCGAAAGCCAGTGCCGCCGACGGGTTCACCGCCACGATCGACCCGCTGCGCCTCGGCTCGGACCGGGCCAGGCTGCACCGGATCCGCGGCTTGGCCGCGACGGACCGGGGCGACTACGACACTGCCGTGCGTCAGCTTGCGGACGCACGGGCCTTGTTCGAGTCGTCGAGCGATTCAACTAGCGTGGCGACCATCGATCGCGACCTGGTGATGCTTGGCGTGCGGCGGGGCGATCCAGACGCGGTGGCGGCCGCGTTGTCCTCGGGACCACCGCGGACTCCGGCCGAGTGCCTGCACCTGGCCCGGGCGCTGAAACGCGAGCTGCGGTACGAGGAATCCCTTGACGTGCTCAGCAATGCCGGCGACACCTATCCGCGGCTGCGCTCGATCTTCCGCGACGAGAAGGACGACCTGCGGCTGCTGACCCGTCAGGACGTGCCGGACAGCGCGGCGACCCGCGCCGACCCGGACTCGCCGCGTTTCGACCGGCGGCTCCAGCACGCCCGCCTGCTGGTGGCCCATTGTCGTGAACTCTTGGCGTCGCGCACGGCCGAGTCCGCGGTCCTCATCCAGCGGTCCGAGTCGGCGCTCCACGAACTGCGACCCCGGGCGGTATCCCAGGTCGAGCAAGCCGCCTGGCACCTGGGCGCTGGCGAGTTGGAGCTGGCTCGCGGTCACCTGCTCGACCGGGTTGCCCCAACTCCGGACGAGGCGACCGCCGCCGCGCATGAGGCAGAAGACCATTTCCGTCGCGCCGCGGAGCTCGCGGCATCCACGGCCAGCGCCGAGATCCGGCACGCCGCGCTGCGGTCGCTCGGCCACGCGTGGGTGTTCCTCGGCGCCGGCGCGGAGGCGGTGGCGCTCTGGAACGCGGCGTACCGCATCGAGGAAGACATCGTGGCTCGCCAGATCAGCGACGACGTCAAGGTGCGGATGCTGCTCGCCGCCGGCGACGAGCGCGACGAGTGGATCATGGCGGCGGCCGGCGCCTCCGGCAGGCACGGTCTGGCAGCGGCCGCAGCGGTCGCGGTGGCGATGGAGGCCACGCGCGGACAGACCATCACCGACGTGGTCGGCGGCGATCCACCGACGTTGCCGCCGCCCGGCGACATCGCGGGTGCGTATCGTTGGGTCCGGGAGCTGACCCGGGACCTGCCACGAGACCAGGTCGTGTGGCTGGTGCACGCCTCCCCGGACCGCGTCCACCACGTGCTCCTCGGCCGGAACGTGCTCCACCACTACCCGACGAGCCGGCAGAACTCCTTCCGCGCCAACCTGTACGCCCACATCACCACGCTGAGTTCGTTCTGCAGCAAGACCAATCTGGAACACAGCGTCACCTCGGTCGACTTCGACAAGGCCCTGGCCGCCATCGGCGAGTCGCTCGACATCGGCCCGGTGCTGGAGAAACTGCCCGGCCGGGTGACGCGCTTGGCCGTCGTCCCGTACGGGATCCTGTCCCGGGTGCCGATCGCGGCCCTACCGGTCCCGGGGCCGGAGGGCGACCGGCTGGTGCACCGGTTCGCCGTGTCCGAACTGCCGTCGTCGCTGCTTCGACGCCCGCTGGCGCACCGGGGACGGCGGTGCCGCGGGGAGCGCTCGCTGCTGGTCCGGCCCAACCTTCCGGAATTCACCCGGGCCGCGGAGCTACCCGGCCGGGAGATTCTCGACAACGACGACGCGACGCCCGACCGACTGAGCGAGAGGCTGCCCGGCTACCACATCGTCCGCCTCGACTGTCACGGTGAGGTCGTCGAGGGCGTTCCCGTGCTGCGGTTGGAACCGCCCGGCCCGACGGGGTGGTTGCGGCCGCGCGACGTGAGCTCGATGGACCTGACGAACTGCGGCACCATCGTGCTCGGCGCGTGCGATTCGGGAGCGGCCCGCCGGGTCGGGCGCGACGAACCCATCGGCTTCGTGCGGGATGCGCTGCATGCGGGTGCCGCAGCGATCGTGGCCGCGAGGTGGATCGCCAAGGAGCCGGCCGCCGCCGGGCTGCTCGATCGGTTCGAACACTATATGCGTTATCTGCCAAGGGATGTGGCCCTGCAGCGGGCTCAACTGGACGTGTGTGCCGGCCGCGTGCCGCACAACGGGTCGCCCGCCCACCCGGCACGCTGGGCCTGCTGGACCCTCTATGGCGATACCGGCTGGCAAACCGACGCGGGACCGCTGCGCCGGTGGCTGCGCGCGAGAGAGGACAAGGAGTTGCCGTGCTGGCAAGGATGAAGCGTCCGAGGGTGTTCCTGTCCTTCGCGGGCCCGGACCGGTCCACGGCCCTGCTCCTCGCGAAGGACCTGCTGGCGTACGGCATCGAGTCGTTCATCGACTCGCGCGACATTCCACCCGCTGCCAGCCTGCTCCAGTCGATCAGCCAGGAGATGGCCGAATCGGACTACTGCGTATTGCTGTGGTCCCAGCACTGTGCCGACCGACCGTATGTCTGGCTGGAGTTGGAGATGGCCTACGCGCGCGAGCTGAACGAGCGGCGGAAGTTCCTGTTCGTCGTCCGATTGGACCGGTCCCCGGTGCCGTTGCTGCTCTCGGTGCGCCGCTACCTCAACGGATTCGGCGACCTGCCCGCCGTGGCTCGAGACCTCGCTACGCACTGGCGTGCCGACCTCGAGGCCGGCACGCCGGTGTTCCCGCAGCCTGCTCCGGCATCGCAACCGGAGCCGGCGGGCATCGCGGTTCTCATCCGCAACGTCGTACTCGGCATGTCCCACGTCGTGAACAACGTGGCACCGGACGCCACCGGCGATCAGCTGCTGACCGAAACGCGAAGGGCGCTGGCACTTCCGGAACTCGAGTCCCAACTCCGCGGGGCGCTGGAAATCCGGTTCAGCTACCGCCTGCTGTGGGCCGGCAGCCCGGTGTCCGACAAGCCGCTCGCGGAGTTGGGAATCGTCGACGCCGACCGGCTGGACCTCGAGATCCTCGTGCAGGTTCGTGGCCCCGACGGCCCACTCGGGGAGCACGTCTACCGCGGCCCGGAAGACGAGCCAACCGGAGTGTCGGAGGAGTCGATCCACAGTCTGGTCCATGCCGCCTTCGCCCACCTGCTGCCATAACCGAAGACCTCCTCCTCGCCGAGCAGGTACAAGTCTTCTGGCAGCAACGTCGCCTCTTCCAGCTGCCTGGTGTTCGTCCTCCGAGTTGAGTCCTAAGTGCCGATCGTGTTGCGCAGACAAGACGTGGCTCGATGGGGCGGCGCGTGATCGGATGGGCCGGGTGTTCCGAGACAACGGTGCACCAGGCATTTCTCGAAGATGACCGACAGATTTGAAACTGTCGTGTTAGGCCCGGCCTGCCGCCAACCGGCTGCATGACCTTCGTGAAGCACACCGGCCGATCTCGGGCGATTCGTCCTAGTCGGGCGAGGTGGCCGAAGTGGGCCAAGGGCGCGAGCCGTGCGATCGTGAGTGCATTGGCCCGGTATGCGATCTGAGGATTACCGCGACGTCACCGCGCCAACACCAACACCGGGCCCATCGCCGCGGAACGGTGAGTTGGGCAGGGGCGTAGCCAGGCGCGACAACATGTGAAACGCGCTGAGCTGGGGACCGGGTTCGGCCCGAACCCGGTCCACCAGGAGTCATGGCAACAACCCAGCCCGAGTCGGGCAGTGTGCCCCACAGCATGCGCAGTGTCTAGGCCTCTAAGCCCGGCGCGAAAGCATCCGGTCAGGCCGGGGGACGCCGGGTCAGCCAGGGAGTTGATCTGAGCGCGGGCAACTGGTCCAAAGCCGCCGAAATGGGCATCACAGCCGCCAGCCTCATCGGCGCCAACACCGCCCGCCAAAGCCGCCGCAACCGTGGTCAAACCGCCGCCAACACCGTGCCCAAAGTCGACGCCACATTCACGTAAGCGATCTTGAGGCGGCCCTGCACAAACGGCAGGAGGGAGGCCGCGATGGCTCCTCGCCACGTGATCATCCGTCGCAAATGTCAATAGATTGTCAACAATTCGTGGAACTGCGCGCACCGAGAGTCGTGAAGATGGGAGGGGTCAATTCGTGGGTCACTCGATGGTGTTACCGTGTGACGCCCGCTTGGGTGTGAGGCTCTGCTGAGTGTCTGCATCCGCCGAACCACACGGAAGATGGGAGAGCGATGCGCCTTGGGCTTGTCATTCCCTGCTTCAACGAGGAGCAGAGCCTCACTCTGCTGTACGAGCGGTTGTGCCGCACACTGCCGACAATTACCGACGATTTCGAGGTCATCCTCATCGACGACGGCAGCAGCGACGGCACCCTCGACGTGGTCCGGAAGATCGCGTCGACGGACGCCCGTTTCCGCTATATCGCGCTGAGTAGGAATTTTGGCAAGGAGGCGGCCATGCTCGCCGGGCTCAGTCAGGTGGACACGGACGCTGTCGCAATTATGGACGCCGATCTCCAGCATCCGCCGGAACTGCTGTCCGCCATGATCGACACGCTCGACCAGGGGCACGACCAGGTCGTCGCCCGGCGCAACCGGGCCGGCGACGCGTGGTTCCGCACGCTGCTGTCGACGATCTTCTACCGGCTGATCAACCGGCTGGTCGACGTGAAGCTGCAAGACGGCGTCGGCGACTTCCGGGTGTTGAGCCGCAAGGCGGTCCAAGGGTTGCTCGCGCTCGGCGAGTACAACCGGTTCTCCAAGGGGCTGTTCGCGTGGATCGGTTTCGACACAGTGGTTATGGACTACGAGAATGTGGCCCGCAGCGACGGCGCCAGCAAGTGGACCTTGCGCAAGCTGCTGGACTACGGCATCGATGGCGTGATTTCGTTCAACAACCGGCCGCTGCGGTTGGCGATCTACCTGGGTGCCGTGTTCACCGCGGTGGCGTTCGGCTATGCGATCTGGGTGCTGGTCGACGCGCTCGTCGCCGGAAACCCGGTGCCCGGCTACGTCACCATCATGTGCGGCATCCTCGGCCTTGGTGGCCTGCAGCTGTTGTTCCTCGGCGTGATCGGCGAGTATCTCGGCCGGACGTACGTCGAGGCCAAGCGCCGGCCGCACTTCCTCATCAAGGAGGCGAGCGGCCCGCGGGAGGTGCCGGTCGCGGTCAACTTCGGCCCGCACGGTGGCAACGGCACGGTCCCGCCCGAACTGCTGGCCGGTGGGAGGCGTACCCCGAGCGGTGGCGGACGATGAGGCTAGGCCGCATCGTCCGGTTCAGCGTCGTGGGTGTGTTCAACACCGGGACGTACTACCTGCTCTACCTCCTGTTCAACCAGTTCATTCCGTACCTTCTGGCGCACGCCGTGGCGGCCGTTCTGAGCATGACTGGCTCGTACTTCCTGAACTGCTACGTCACCTTCCGCGCCCGCCCGACGCTGCGAAAGTTCCTGCTGTTCCCGCTGTCCAACCTGTTCAACTACGCGGTCACCACGGTCGGCCTTTATGTCCTGGTCGGTTTGTTCCACGTCAATGAGACGACCTCGCCCCTGATCGCCGCGTCGGTGGCCATTCCGGTCACCTTCCTCATGGCGCAGCAGATCCTGGCCGACCAGCCGGAGCAACCGGCGCGAACCGGGGCGGCACAGCAGGAACCTGAGGGATGCGGATGAACGGAATCGCGGAGCTGACCGGAAGAGCCGGTGCGGCACGAATCTGGCGTGGCGCGCCGGAGTGGCTTGTGGTCCTCGGTGTCGGCCTGCTCGGTGCCCTGCTCTACCTCATTCCCTCGGTGGAGCACGGGATCTTCTACTACGTCGGGGACAATCCCGAAGCGTTTGTCCCGCTGTGGCATCTCTTCGGCGAGCAGCTGCGCGACGGCCAGTGGCTCACCATGGATCCGGCCGGCTGGTACGGGGGCAACTACGGCGCGGAGGCGGCGCTGTCGTTGTGGAACCCGTTCGCCTTGGCGCAGTTCCTCGTGGTGTCGTGGTTCGACAACCTTGCGACGGCCACGACGGTCGTGGTGGTCGGTTACCTCGCCGTGCTCTGCATGGGCGCCTTCCTGCTGGCGCGCGAGTACGGCGCGCACCGGGTGCCGGCCGCCCTCGTCGGCGTCGCGTTGCCGGCGAGTGGGTTCACGCTCTACTACGAGGCGGCCGGATGGCCCGCCGGGCTCGCGGCGTTTACCTGGGTCACCTGGTTCTGGTGGGCCGCGCGCCGGCACTCGCGGGGGCGGCTGTCGCCGTTCGTCCCGTTCCTGCTCGGGCTGCTCGCGATGTCGACGGGCAACCCGTACGCGGCGCTCGGTGTGCTCATCGTCCTGCTCGGCATCGGCGTGGAGCTGGTCCGGCAGCGGCGGTTCGGCAACCTGGGACACCTGGCCGTGCTGGGTGCGTGTGTGGGGACCTCGGCCGCGCTGATCTTCCTGCCGCTGATCGGCGCGCTGGAGGTGAGCTCACGCCAAGAGCTCGCCATGATCGCCAACGACACGTTCATGGTCCCGGACCTCGGGGACATCGCCGCGTCGAGCGCCCCGACCTACCTCCCGTCGATCCTCAACTGGAACGGCGCGCTGCGCGAGAACGTGCCGTCGACCTACTTCATCTGGTTCGTCCTGCCGCTGCTGCCGTGGCTGCGCTGGCGCGCCCTGCGTACAACGGCCAGCGGTCTCACCAGCGTCGTGTCGATCAGCGCCGGCTACGGGATCCTCGTACTCGGCCCGTCGAACCTGTGGCTGTTCCGGTGGCCGATCCGGCTCATCGAATACCTATACCTCGGCTTGGCCGTGCTGTTCGCCGTGCTGCTGTCCACCTGCCTGGCGCGCGACCGGTTCCGCGAACGCGCGCTGATCAGCGCCGCGATCGTGGCAGGCGGCGCCTATCTGTCATTCGCGGTCCGACCCGAGTACCCCCGCATGCACCTGCTCGCGTCGGTCGCCGTCCTGCTGCTGGTGCTGGCCGCCGTCGTGGTGCAGCACCGCTACGGCTGGCGGTTGGCCGGCGCCGTGCTGCTGCTCGGCACCATCGGAGTGCTGACCTACCAGTCCGCACGGATTCCCGTGCGCGCACCTGGCCAGGCCTCGGTCGAGCCGCCCAGCGTGGTGTCCAGGCTGCGCCAGGGCCACGGATCCTACCAAGGCGTGGTGCTGCAGCTGGCGTCCCAGGCCGGAGTGCGCACCCAGGACCAGGACGACGGCGAGCTGCTGTTCGGCAACCTGTCCCTGCTGCCCGGACCGGAAACCATCAACCGCTACAGCGGCATCGGTTTCGCCGAGCTCACCTCGGCGCTGTGCATGGACTACCGCGGCGCGACCTGTCCGGATGCCTACCCCCGGCTGTGGCGGGCGGTACCGGGCACGGACGTACCGCTGATCGACGCGCTGCGGGTGCGGACCCTGGTGCTGCAGAACAGCCTGCTGCCCGAGGTGGTCCGCGGCCCACCTCGGCCCGGGTGGCGCGTGCTGCTCCAGGATGGCGTGCGCACCGTCTGGCTCCGGGAGAACCCGTTGCCCTATCCGGGCCGTGTCTCCGCAGTGTCGCCGGGCATCCAGGTACGGTCCGCTTCCGCGGCCCCGCAGCACGAGCGGGTCGAGGTTCGCGCGCCCGCCGGCGGCGGTGAGCTGATCTTCGCGCGGCTGGCCTGGCCCGGCTACATCGCGCATGTCGACGGGACGCCGGTCGAGGTCGAAGACGGCGAAGCGGGACTGCTCACCGTCGCGATGCCGGCGGGCGAGCACGTCCTCGAGATCGACTACCGGACACCCGGACTTCGTCTCGGCGTCTTGCTCCTCGCGGGCGCCACAGCGGTCGCCCTCGCCCAGGCCGTGTTGTGGTGGGTGGCCGGGCGGCGGCGTAACCGCGCTGAGTTGGCCGCGGGCGGCGATGACGAGGCTAACGACGAGATCACTCCGGCGCTGGCACATGCCGGTACGGAGGGAAATCACGATGAGGGGCAGCACTAAATGCCAAGCAGCACAGACAAGGCGGCGGAGCTTTCCAGACAACAGGAGGGCGAACACGACATCTGGCGGGTGCTGCAACGCGTGCTGTTCGCCTCGCCGAACCCCCAGGCGCCGGACGAGTTGTATGCGGTGGCCGAGTCGGGTGCGGTCCGGTGTGAGCGTCGACGAGTGGTCGTTGAGCCCGACGCCCGGGTCAGCACGAACACCTACTTCGGCCGGCTGCCGGCGAGCTACCTGCAACGCTGGACCCCGATCCGCCGGCTGCAGACGGTGTTCCGCGTCAAGGGCGGCGGCCGGCTGGACATCCACGCCTGCGACGCGGAGGGCCTCCCACGCATTCTGTCCACAATGGATGTATGGGCCGACACCATGCGCGAGGTGCGCCTGGCGGTCGAGATCGACCGGTTCATGGACGGCGGCTCGATCTGGGTGGAAGCCAGCACCTCCGGCGAGGAGCTGATCATCGAGGACTGTCGGTGGGTCGCCGAGCCGCCGGCCCGGCAGCGACCGACGTCGGTGGTGATCTGCACGTACAACCGCGCCACCGACTGCCTGAACACGTTGCGCGCGCTCGGTGAGGACACCGAGGTGCTCGGGGTCCTCGAACAGGTCTACGTCGTAGATCAGGGCGAGGACACGTTGCGGAGCCGGGAGGATTTCGACAAGATCGTCGGCCTCTACGACGGTCGGCTGCGCTACCTACAGCAGCCGAACCTTGGCGGCGCGGGCGGGTTCACCAGAGGGATGTTCGAGATCACCCGCGAACCCGCGGCCGAGCACGCGCACATCCTGTTCATGGACGACGACGTGCTACTCGAGCCGGAAACGGTGCTGCGCATGACCGCCTTCGCCAACCGGACGAACGCGCCGGCCATCGTCGGCGGCCAGATGCTCTACCTCTACCATCCGAACCGGCTGCACGTCCTGGCCGAGATGACCGACCTGAGTCGGCTCGCGCCCGGCGTGCCGACCGCCAAGGGCACGCACAACCTCGACCTGACCGACGACGAGCTGCCGCACAATCGGGTCAACGCCGAGTACAACGCCTGGTGGGCCTGCCTGATCCCGGCCGAGGTGGTGCGGCGGATCGGGTTGCCCCTGCCGATGTTTTTCCAGTGGGACGATGTCGAGTACGGGCTCCGCGCCCGCCGCAACGGGTTCGTGACAGTGACGCTGCCCGGCGCCGCGGTATGGCACGCGGATTTCGCCTGGAAGGATTGGGACGACTGGGCGCGCTACTTCAGCCTGCGCAACTCGCTGATCACAGCGGCTCTGCACAGTGACTTCACCGGCGTGCGGGCGAGCGGGGTGCTCGCCATGCAACTCAGCAACTACCTGCTCGGCATGCAGTACGGCATGGCGGCGACCCTGCTCATGGCGGTCGAGGACTTCCTGTCCGGGCCGGCTGTGCTGGCGGACGGCGGAGTGGCTGCGGCCGCGGAAATTCGCGCGCTGCGAGCCAAGTATCCGGACACGCACCGCCACTCGCCGGTCGAGTTCGCGGAAAGCGCCGCGGACCGGCTGCCGATCGTTCAGGATCCTGGTGCGCCGTGGTTGGTGCGGGCGACGCGAGCGAAACGGTTCGTCTACCTGCTGCTCGGGCTCAACCGCGGGTCGGCGGCGGTGATGGCCAAGGACGCCAAATGGTGGCACGTCTCGCAGTACCGCACGGCGCTGGTGACCGACTCAGCGCAGGACGCGTTGCGGGTCCGCGAGTTCGACCACGCGACGATGTACCGGTTGGCGAGGGACGGTGCCGTCCTGCTCGCCCGGCTGACCCGCGGGGGCCGCGAGGTGCGCGACGAATGGCGCCAGGCGATGCCGGCGTTGACCAGCCGCGAGAACTGGGAGCGATTGTTCGGCTCCGGTTAGGCCGGTGTCTCGTGGATCTTGGTCGAATGGGCTTCGTGATCCAGATGGCTGCTGGCGGGGTGGAGGGAAGTCCTCATGCCGGGTTGTACTCGGGCTTTCCGACAACGCGGCCAGAGGCCAGCCGGGCGCGAAGACCGCGATCGAAGATCCACGAGACATGGCCCTAGTGCGGCAGCAAGGCCGGCCCGATCGGCGGCTGTCCGGCGGGCACGGATGTGTAAGCCTTTTGCCACGGCGTGGCGAGATCCGGCCCGTTGGTCAGTTTGCCTACCCACAGGACGCCCTCCGTGCCGAGCACCAGTGCAAGCGGCCGGCCGTCGGACCCGACGGTCAGACTCGGCGTGCCGGTGGTCGCGCCGCCCAGTTGGATCCATTCGGGAAACCCCCTATTCGGGCCCTCCTGGCAGGCGGTGCTGATGCCACCGAACGCGTTGCGGCTGAGCAGAAATATCCGCTGGTCAGCGCAGACCGTCGCAAGTGGACCGATGCCGTCGCCGCCGAGGACGGTCGGCGGTGAGCTCCAGGTTCCTTGCGTGGTTTGGTAGATGCAGTGGACCACGCCGAGGGTGGACCGGTAGAAGACCGCTATTCGGCCGTCCGCATTCAGTGCTGCCGTCACCGCGCTGGCGGCCGCAACACTCGCCAGCTGGAACGGGCCGGACCACCCGGCATTCGGCGAGTTCTGCTGCCAGCGGAGAACGCTGGATCGCGTGGTAGCGAACAGCGCCATCCTGCTGTCCTGACCGAGGATCACGGCCGGGGTCGCCTGAATGTCCGGGCCACCGCCGAAATCCACCCAGGGCGAGAAACCAGCGTTCGGCGCGGTCTGGTAGGTACAGCTGATCCCGCCGCCTGAGTTCTTGACAAACGCCGTCAGCCGTCCGTCCGCGTTGACCCCGACGGCCGGCGCCCCGGTGTGCAACCCACCGGGACCATTCGGGTTGCCCAGGCTCACCCAGGGCGAGTACGGCCCGTCGATGCCGAGCTGGTAGGAGACGACGAGGTCGTGGCTGGCCAGGGATACGGCGAAGACCGCGAGTCGGCCATCCGCATTGGGACCGACCGCGAGGTTCGACGCGATCGGACCGCCGCCGATGTTGACCGGCTGCCGCCAGGCACCACCAGGTTGGTCCTGCGGCCAGCACCACACCGCGTCACCCAGCACACAGAACGCGTGCACGCGGCCATCGCCGTCGGTCCCCGCCCAGGTGGTCCCGTGGCCCCAGCGAGGATAGTTGCGCCCGAGCCAGTCCAGGTCCTGTGCCCCGGGGTCGAACGGATGGTAGACCTCGAAGGCAGCTCGCTGGTCGGTCGCCACGTCCGGCGCGAGGTTGGGGGTGTGGTCGGCGTTGTTGTAGTCGCAGTACTCCACCAGCTGTGGCGGGCGACCGCCGGCCGCCACGTAGTTGCGCATCGCCTCAGCGGCGAACCGCGAGACGGTCACGTGGTCGGCGTGATCACCGCGGAGGAACGGGTCGGGGTTGGCATCCTGCGCCCGGATCACCGTGGGTGTGGTCGCCTTCATGATCGACACCAATGCGGCGAGTAGTTGCGACCGGTCGTAGTTGTAGCTGCGCGCCACCGGTGAACCCGGGTAGACCAGGGTGTGCGCGACGGCCGTATCGTCCTGCCACATCTTGGGCAGGGCGTGCAGTTGCTCGTCGTCGAAGGCGTCGGGCAACCCGATGAGCAGCAATCGAACGGTCGGTTTGCCGGTCAGCACGTCCATCTCGACGTCGCGCCCCGCCACCTGCTTGACCTGCCTGGTCCACTGGTTCGGCACACCGGCGATGTAGGCGTATGCCGCGCACGCCCCCAACCGCCGCGACTCGGCGTAGTGCTCGCGGCTGATGTCGTCGCCGTTGAACTCACCCGCCGTCACCAGCACGACGCAGGTCGGCACACCTTGCCGGATTCCCTGCGCCGTGTCGGGATTGACGAAGAACAGGTCGTCATCCGGGTGCGCGACCACCGAAAGGTAACTCGCGCTGACAACAGTCGCGAGACCGGGCTCATCGCCCAAAGAACTCCCCATACCCAGGCATCGCTCGGTCTGGCGCAATTGTGTCAGCGGCCGCCAAGCACCGCGGCCGGGAGAGCCCGGGGTGGTTGCGAACGCTCCGATGCTGCCGAGTAAGTTTGCTTGGCGCTGCCTTTTCGTTGCCTGGCGGCAAGATCGATGCACGTGAAGCGGGAGGATCGATGAGGATCTCCAGACGATTCGCCATCGCGGTGCAGTACGTTCTGGATCAGTGGGTTCCGCCGGTTGTCCGGGACAGCCGGTGGTTCATGCACCTGCCCATGAGGTTCGTTCTGAGGGGCGGCGCCCGCGACTTCATGACCTTCAAGGACTGGGTCTTCACGAGTTCCGACGAGGAGTTCGGCGAGCTGTACGAACGAACCGCAGGCGCCCACCTGCAGCGTGAAACCGACCTCAATGCGGCGTGTACCGAAGAGATACTGCGCCTGGTCGAGAACCGGAACGTGCTGGAGGTCGGCTGCGGCCGCGGTTTCCTGGCCGGCCGGCTGGCGGCCAAAAACGAGGTCACCGCGTCCGACATCATCGTCAGCGAAGCGCTGCGCGCGAAGTTTCCCAGGGTCACCTTCGAACAGGCCAACATCGAGCACCTGCCGTACGCCGACGACTCGTTCGACGTCGTCGTCTCGACGCATACGCTGGAGCATGTCAAGAACCTCGACGCCGCCGCGCGCGAGCTGCGGCGGGTGGCGAAGGAGACCCTCGTCCTCGTCGTGCCCAGGGAACGTCCGTACAAGTACACGTTCAGTCTGCACACCCATTTCTTTCCCTACAAATGGTCGCTACAGGCCGCGTTCGGCGACCCGCCCGGGACGACCATCCGAAACCTGGGCGGTGACTGGCTGTACCACCAGAACCTGCACCTGCCGACAGGCGAGCCGGCAACGCGGCAGGACGCCGCGGTGGAGCCGGACGCCTGAGCCTCCGAGACTGTCCCATGATCGGCGCCTCTCTGTGTCAAGCCGCGGGAGACAGAGAGGAAACCGAGTCTTTGATCATGGTTCGGTCGACGACGTCGTCGAGTCGGCGTTTGAGGCAGCGCAGTGTTTCTTTGTGGCTTTTGCCCGCTGCACGTTACGTTGGTAGTAGACGCGTCCGGGCGAGTTGTAGCGGATCTGGGTGATCGCGATGACGTGCAGCGCGTAGTTGAGTCGACGGTCACCGGCGCCGACGCCGACGAGTTGGGTGAGGGTGGTACGCGAGGCGGCCACCGCCTCGCTGAGCGCCCGCGTGGTGTCGGTGATGCGGCGGTTGCACAGGCTTCGCCTGCTGGCGCGCCCGGACGTCGGCCCACACCGAACAGCAACAGCACACGCAGCTCAGCGACCGTCCACACCGGCTCAAGACGGTCGTGGCCGACGATGGTGAGATATCCCCCCGGGGGCCACCAGACACCGGGCTGACCGGTTCGGCGCCGAGATCCACAACGAACAGTGGAGCAGTAGCGATCGCCACCCAGACAAGCCACCGCGACCGTCGGCTCGGTGGCCGCCATCGGGAATAGCAACAGGGCCGACGCAGAAACGGACTGATGGACCACGGCCAGGCGCAGACACCCGCAGTCGTAACAGCGCGCACCACCCACACAGGCCACGCCGCCACCGCCAAACCGACCACGATCAGCGGCACAGTCCCAACCTTGGGCGGGGTTGGGAGCTAGTCATCGGTGAACGAGGCCCGGAATGCCTGCGGGCACGTCATGCCGAGCGCGGCCTCGCATGGGGCCCAGTTCCGCAAGCACGTGGGGATCATGTGGGTCATCCCTCAGTGCCTACGCCTCGCCAACGCGCTGACGGGACACGACAGCGGCTGAACATTACTGTGCGATGAAGCTGAAGGCCTTCCACTTGTCCGGGCAGAACCGGTCGCCATCGAGCACGTAGCAGGGCCACAGCGTCCACGTTCCCGCGCTGTCGAGAAAGACCTTTCCCTGAGCCTGAATGGTTTCCCCAGGCTGCACTGTGCGACCTTCGTTGTCATCCTCGGCGTCGGCGTGGCTGTTGCCGGGAGCGCGTGCTCCGACAAAGGTGTACTCGATCTGGATAGGCTGCTGCCCCACGTTGGTCAGCGAATAGCTGACCGTGATGGTGGCCCCCACTCGCGGTTGATCGTTCCGTACCGACGCCGAAAGTTCGGTCAGCTTGACCTGATCACCGGTGGTGTCCGGCTCGGTGTCGATCTCGATTCCGCCCGCTGCTGGCCGCGGGGGCGGGCGGCCAACCCCTGCGACGGTTGGTGAACCCGACTCCCCGCCTGCCCCGCGAATCACGGCCAGCAGGAACGGTAACAACAGCAGCAAGCCGAAAACACCGGAGGCCACCCTGGCCCAGTTCGGCACCTTGGGCATCGAAATCTCCCGTATGGCGAAGCCGCCGCCCACGATCGCCACCAGCAGGAAGAATATTCCGCCGCCCAGCGCCACCACTTCGACCGACATGACAACCGCCCTCATTGAGACTCTACGTTGAAAGAGGAGCCCAGGTGGCCATAAATACGTCTACCGATGATTGACTGGCACGGCCGAGCTGATGTCGCGCCGGTCCCGCAGTAGGACGATCTTCTTGAACGAGGCCGACTCCGGCATTGTTACCACGTCCGGTGTGCGGTCAGATCAGCCAGCGGTCGCGGCGCACGATGTCCAACCGGGCCCAGCGCTCGCCCAGGCCCCCAGTACCGGCCGGCGTAGAGCGCGGCGTGGGCGATCAGGACCAGGGCGTAGACGATGTCATCGTCAATGATCGGGTTGGTGGAGCGGGTCAGCTCGCCGGTGGCGACGTGCAGGTCGAGTTGGCCCTGACCCTCCGTGTCGCCGCTCCAGCCGGCGGTCTCGGGTCGCAGTAGTCGAGGGCCTAGCTGATTGTTCCTCGACGTCGGACATGTCATTGATCCAGCGGTTTCCGGGATCGGAGTCACCATTGCCGTCGATGATGACGGCCCCGGCGGTGTCCCTGCCCGAGAACACCGAAACCCTCCCGCGAACAACTGCGCACCCGCCTGCCAACTGGCCCGCACGGGCCGATCTCACTCGCCGCCAGAGCCTGGTCGATGCTCACTCCGGCCGCGTATGCCAGCTCCGGTGACTCGGGAAAGGAGTAGCCATGGTCGATGGCGACCACGTTGCCGTCGGCGTCGGTTCGGTAGGCGGTCGGTGTTGCCGGTGAAGTAGTCCAGCACGGCCAACTGCTCCTACTGGACTCGCGGATATTCGTAGTGCTCACGATGCGGTGTCGAGACCACCCATTGCTGGACCGACCCGGGCCTTGCTGGCCGTCGACCATGGCGGTCGTGGTACTCGGCCGAAACCGAACGCCTCATCCATCGTGATGCTGCAGCCGCACGATGGGCGAGACCGCCGACAATGCCTTGACGCAGGTTGGCGTCCTCGCCGGCGATCAGCTTGTATACCCTGCGGGTGCCGTCGTCGAACGTCACGATGTAGGCATCGTTGGCATGGCCCGCCGGGTCCAGCGGCTTCGACTCGACGATCCGGCGCGCCCCGCAGGGGGTGGAACGGGATGCCCGCCGATCCGAACCATGATCGGAAGATCGTCGCCGACCTGTCATCTCAGCCTCGACGATGCCGGAATCACACAAGGCCAAACGTTAATCCGGGGATCTGGTCTTCTACGGCAGCAGCCCCGGCCGCATCACCGATGTCGACATCGCCACCTCCCCAACTCACATGATCAACGCCTCCTACGCCGGCGCCGTCATCCGCATTGACTCCATCGGCACCTGCTACGTCGGCGCGACGCGCCCTACCGCCGGAGTCATGCGCACTTGACCATTTCCCGCGCTGGTCGGTCGTGGCAACCAACTCACCGATTAGCCGTCAGAAGCGTGACGCCAACCGACGTGCCCAGCGGCTGATGAGGACACCGTGCGGGAGGTGATCCACCGGCCGTTGCGCTGGTGCTCTTGGCCAGATGGTAGGTCCAGTAGCGGTCGAAGTCGCCGTTGGCGAGCAGCGCGCGGAGTCTCAGGACGGCTTCGGCGCCGGCGCTCCTCCCGGCCGTCGACGCGTGCGTCCGACGAATTCGCTACCCGGCGGTCGGAGCGCCGTGATACACCACCGAGGTGCAACACATTTTGGAGTTCCCCGAGGTCCTGCGGCTGATCGAAGAACGCTCGGCCGCGTTCCGCGCCGCGATCGCGTCCGCCCCCGACCTTGACGTCCAGGTCCCGACCTGCCCGGACTGGACGCTGCGAGAACTGGCGCAGCACCTCGGCGACGGCCGCCGCCGCCAGGCCGCCATCGTCGCGGCGGGCCCGGGCGCTGAGCCCCCGGCGAGGACGGACCCGAAGGGTGCCCCGACCGCGCCCCGCGACCGCGAAGCCCTGGATGCCTGGCTCGCCGAGTCGACCGAGCTCATGCTCGACGCGATGCGCGAGGCCGGCCCGGACCGCGGCTGCTGGACCTGGTGGGGCCGCTCGCAGGCCCCGGAGACCAGCGGAGCCGTGGCCCGGCACCAGATCCAGGAGATCGCCGTCCACACCTACGACGCCCAGCTCACCCAGGGGGCCGCACAGCCGCTGCCGACCGACGTCGCGGTCGAAGGCGTCGACGAGTTCCTGACGACCGTCTCGGCGACGACCGTCCCCTGGCCGTTCACGCCGGCGACCATCGACCTGCACACGACCGAGGGCCGCTCCTGGCGCCTGACCCTCAACGCCGACGGCGTCCGCTGCGACGACCTCGCCGCCGGCGCGGACCCTGGCGACATGGCCATGCGAGGCGCAGCGAACGAACTGGTCCTCTACTTCTACGAGCGCGTCTCGCTCGACGGCCTGGAAACCACCGGCGACACCGAGCCGATGGAGCAGCTCGCAGGCTGGGACCCGAACGCGTAAACGCGCACGTGTGACGCAACTGTCGGTTGTGCGCGCGCTCCTGCGGGCGCCACTAGGCCCGGGTTGCGGACATCGCGCGGCTGCGGGCCGGCTGTTCAAGGGCGAAAGGCGCACCTGCGGGCGGCCCGCGCTCGACTGGGGACAGTGCGCGGCGGGTGCAGATCGCTGGGACTGACCTCGTAGATCAAGCAGCGAGTCGGTAGCGGCCCGGTGGTTGCGCTGGTGTTCTTGGTCGAGGTGGAAGGTCCAGTAACGGTCGAAGTCGCCGTTGGCGAGCAGGGCGCGGAGTCTCAGGACGGCTTCGGCGCCGGCCAGTGACCATCGGGGTCCTCAGCACTGAGCAGGCGGGGACGGCCTCCCGCCCACCGAGGGTCCAGACAGGCCGGGCCGATCTGATTGAACCGGCGGATCACGTCCCGCACCGCGTCCTCGTCGGCCTGCACCAACTGGGCGATCACTGGAACTCGGTTGCCGCCGCCGAGGCCAGCAGCATCATCGCCCGTCGATAGCGCACTGTGTTGGTGCTGCCCCGAGCGCACGATCCGTTGTCACTGCTGGCCCTCCTGGTCGGTCAGCCTCCTGATCTTGACCAGCTCCGCCACCACCCCCAAACCCGTCGGATGTCCGTCTCATCCAACCGGTTCCGGCCCCCCCGCCGCCAACCCGGTAAACATTCCCGATCAGAGCACTAGGTCAGCCGCGGAGACGCCGGCGGTGGATCGGCAGGTGGCGGTGCAAGTGGTAGTGCCGCGGGATCGGGACGGCAGTTTCGAGCCGGTGATCGTGCCGAAGCGGCAGCGTCGACTCGACGGGATCGACGGGATCGACGGGATCGACGGGATCGAGCCTGTCGCTGTCGGCCAAGGACCTGAACACCGGGGGAGATCTCGGCACATCTGGCCGAGGTCTACGGCGCGGCGGTGTCCAAGGACACCATCTCGGCGATCACCGACCGGGTGCTGGACGGCCTGGCCGAGTGGCAGAACCGGCCCCTCGATCGGGGGCGGTTTCTGGTGGTCGTTGCGAACCTATGTGAAACGGTTCGTATGCCTCGTTGTGCATGGAATAAGTCATCGCCGAGCGTGAAGCGCCGGTATTTTGAGTTGATTAGGTCGGGATGGTCCGGGGCGGCGGCTGCGGCACGGGTGGGCGTGTCGCTGAGCTGCGGATCGGTGTGGTTCGTAGACGCTGGCCGGGTGAATTTCGTCGAGACGCCGATGAGTCCGCGGTATCTGAGCCAGGATGACCGGATCAAGATCGCTGACGGTCTGACTCGGGGTGAACGGGTGAAGACGATCACGGCTCGGATCGGGAAGAATTATCAGAGGGTGTATCGAGAGGTAGCCCGTAACCCCAAGCCCGAGGGGCATTATCAGCCGTGGTTGCTCATAGCCAGGCGTATCTGCGTCGGTGGCGGCCGAAGCCTCGGCGATGGGAGCAGGACCAGGTGCTGCGGGAGGCGGTGGCCCGCAGGCTGGCCCAGCGGTGGTCTCCCAGTCAGATCAGCAGGTGGTCGCAGCGGCGCTACTCGCAGCGCACCACGTGGCATGTGTGCGCGGAGACGATCTACGACGGCGTGTACCGGGCTTGCCCGCCACGTCGTCGCCCGCCGTCGCGGCAAGGCGCCATGGGCGTTTACGATGCCTCGCCCTGGCTGTTCCCCGGCGGCCAACCCGGCCGCCCCATCAGCGCCTACCAACTCGCCCAACGGCTCCGCCAGCTCGGCCTGCACCCGGGCCAAGCCCGCTGCACCGCCCTGTTCCAGCTCGCCACCGACCTGCCCGCCGCCGTCCTCGCCCGCATGCTCGGCATCCACATCAGCGTCGCCATCGCCTGGCAACGCGCCAGCAGCGGCGACTGGACTCACTACGCAGCCGAACTCAGCCGACATTCCTGAGGAGCCGCCGTGAACGAGTCGACCCGGAGGCGACCTGAACACCACGCAGGGATTGCCGACGTCGCAGCGCTGCGCGCACGGCTGCGGCACACCTACTGGATCGGCGGCGGCAGCGGTGCAGGCAAGTCGACCATCGCTCGTCGCATAGCGGCTCGGCGCGGTCTGCAGCTCTACTCGACCGACGACGTGATGTCGGACCACGCCACCCGGAGCACACCCGAAAACAGCCCGTTCCTGAGCGGGTTCAAGGCCATGAACATGGACGAGCGATGGGTGAACAGGTCTCCGGAAACCATGCTGGAGACGTTCCACTGGTTTCGAGGCGAGAGCTTCAGCCTGATCGTGGAAGACCTCCTCCGCCTCCCGACACAACCGGGTGTGATCGTCGAGGGCTTCCGACTGCTGCCACACCTGGTGAAACCCCTCCTCGCCATGCCAAGTCACGCCGTCTGGCTCCTCCCGACGCCCGACTTCCGCCGAGCCGCAATCGACAACAGGGGCTCGACGTGGGATATCGCCAACAAGACCAGTGATCCAGAGAAAGCCCTGCGCAACCTGCTCGAGCGCGATCGGATGTTTACCGAACGCCTCTACGAGGAAACGAAGTCTCTCGAACTGGGCGTCATCGAGGTCGACACCACGATGACCGAGGATGATCTGGCCGACCGAGTGACCGACACGCTCGGACTCTGAACCGGAACACGACACGCCGGCACCAGCCCGCCTCGCCGTCCGGCGCCGTCGACGTTGGTCATGGGCAGGCAGCCACCATCGGGCCATCGAGGACAGGCATTCACAACCACGACAACAGCCCGTTAACACTCCCCCAGCGCCCAGGACGAGTTCGAAATCAGGAGGCGAAATTCCTCCTGATTTCCTCCACTTCGGCACCCGAACACGATCAACGACACCAGGCGAAAACGATCATCGAGCACACGGAAAGGCCCTCTCACCAGGCGCAACACCCGGGTTGAGAGGGCTTCGTCAACTGTGGAGCTTAACCACGCGGTATGGGACCAGGACGCGGCGATGGGCATCGTGCGTGGTTTCGTCGCTGAACAGCTCAGTAAGCAACCGTTGCGAGTGGCGGCGTTGGACGAGTCCGGACAGCCCAAGCAGGGCGTCGCGCCCGCGGGAGTGAGACGCCAGTACATGGGGTGCGCGGGCCGGATCGCCAACGGGGTGAACACGGTGTATTGCTCGAATGCCACCCCGGGCGGGCACGCACTGCTCGGCGCCCGGATCTGGGTACCCGAAGACCAACTCACCGACACCGATCGTCGAGCCGCGCTGGGCATCCCGGCTGATGTCGCGTTCAAGACGAAACCTCAAGTGGCGCAAGACATTCCCGCCGACATGATCGCCGATCAAACGATGCCGCCCTGGGCCGCTGGAGACGAAGTGTATGGCCGCTCCAGCAAGCTACGGGCCTTCTTACAGGACAACCAGATCGGATACGTGCTGCGGTTGGGTGCGCCTTCACCGCGGAGATGACCGCCGGCCGGAGGCTGCGCGCGGATGCTGTCGTGGCGCAGCATCTGACCAAGCCCAGCCACCAGCGGCGGTGGCAGGTGTGCTCGGTGACCGGGTCGAAAGGCGAACGGGCCTACGCCTGGGCGTGGCTGGCCACGGCCAGCCCCCGCCACCATCTGTTGATCCGCAAGCACCTGTCCACCGCAGAGTTGGCCTACCACTACTGCTATCTACCACCTGGACGGCCGGCCACGCTGATGACCCTGGTCCAGGTGGCGTGTCTACGTTGGCCGGTTGAGGAGGGGTTCGAGTTCGGCAAAGACCACCTCGGACTCGATCATTCCCAGGTGCGGCTCTACACCGCCCTGCTGCGGCACATCGTGCTGACCATGGCCGCGCTCGCCGTCTGCGCGGTCACCGCAGCCCACGCCAGAGCCCAAACCTCGGGACCGATCCTGCCCACCACCCCCGACGACCTACCACCCGAGGATCCTGGCCTGATCGCCCTGACCGTGGCCGAGATCAAACGACTGTTCTGCCTGGCCACACGATCTCCGCAGCCCGAAACCCACCACCTGCACTGGGTCTGGTGGCGCCGACGCCACCAAGCCCGCGCGAAATGGTTCCATCACCGCACCCGACTACGCCGTCAACCAGCACAAACATGACCAGGCCAGCAAGTGAGGCTGCCGTACTAGGGGTCCACACCGCGGCCTCGGGCACGTGACCGGTGGAAGACTGGACCAGCGGCCGGTCCAGGCAGCACCAGGAGGCGGGCACGCAGGTGCCACGCCAGCGCGGTGCGAAACTGACGGCCAGCTCATATCATCCACAATGGACGTTGAGAGCGGCGGCGAGGTTGGTTCGCAGGTGGGGCGCGCCGGTGGCCGATGTTTCGGAAGTAGGCCAGCGTCTCGCGGCGCATCACCGAAAGTTGACAGACCTCAATTTCGACGAAAGCGGCAGGTTGGTAGGTGCCATTAGAGCAGGGTATGGCCGATGGCAATGACGGCTTAAGTCCTTGGGAACTCAGGTGCCCTTCGATGGGGTATGCGGTTGACTGGCAATGACGGCGGTGGGTAGCCTGGGGGCACTGGAGGCGATCTTCTTCTTGGGGGTTAGCGGTGTGGTCTTAGGGGTCTTCGCCTGAAAAATTGACAAATTGCACACCTTCCGGTGGCGCAGCCTTGCCCGCCGGTCGGGCGAACCTGGGGAACCATTCAACGTTGGGGGAACCGCCGTGATTGATCTTGTATTGGCGACGGCTGAGATCGACGAGGACGAGACGCTGGCTCCTCTTGTCGACTCAGCCGTCGAGTTGGGCGTGCGGTGGGTGGACCTTCTCTACCCGAGGAACACGGACTTCGAAGGTCTTCAGCGGACGCTGAACCGGTTGGCAGACGCCGATCTTCGGGTGGCCGCCATCGGAACCAGGACCGAGTTGGGCATCGAGGGTGACGTCAAACAGCATCAACAGAGGCTCATGGAGGCGATAAGTGTTGCCGTAGACGTCGGATGCGAATACGTCAACACCTATTGTGGCGCGCGTACCAGGATGGACGATGGGGTAGTGATCAAGGAGTATCAACGCAATCTGGAGCCGTGCCTCGAGCTGGCGCAGCGTCGCAATGTGACCATTACACTGGAGAACGAGTTCGACGCGCTTGGGCAGGACCCGCACGGGAGTGATCTGACACGGCGGGCCGATGCGGTGCGTAAGCTCGTGGAATCCGTGGGCTCAGACCGGTTCCGGCTAGCCTTCGATCCGTGCAACGCACATTTCGCGGATGCCGAGTGTTTTCCGGCGTATTATGAGACGATTCGCGAGTTCATCGGATATGTACACGTCAAAGATGGCCACTTGCGCAGTGATCCGCCCGATTCCCGCTGGAAATGCTACGACGACCACGGTCGAGGCTATCAGGTGTGTGAGCTGGGTTCAGGTGCGCTCAACTGGCACGGTATTCTTTCCGGCTTGCTCGCGGACGGGTACGACGGTTTCCTGTGCCTTGAGCCGCACGCGCTCCCCGGCCACCGCGCTGAGGCGTGGCGGCAGGCGGTGCGGTTTCTCCAACCCCTCACCAGCGCGACGGGGGGTCAATGAGCACCGGGGAGTCGCTCGGTTGGGGGGTGCTCGGCGGAACCGCACGGATAACTCGGCGCGGTTTCCTGCCGGGTCTCCGAGCGGCGCGGAATGGTCGGCTGGTTGCGGTGGGGTCGCGGAGCCGACCGCACGCGGCGCCGGCGGTCACTGGTGAGTTCGTTGACCAGCAGCAGGTTGTGTCGTACCACGAGGTGCTCGCCGATCGGGCCGTGGACGCCGTTTACCTTGCCCTGCCGAACTCGATGCACCACGAGTGGGTGATGAACGCGCTGGCCGCTGGCAAGCACGTTCTGTGTGAGAAGCCGTTGACGCTGACGTCCCGGGCGGCGGCGGAGATCTCCCGCACCGCGGCCGGAGCCGGTCTCGTGGTCATGGAAGCTTTCATGTACCGGTTTCATCCGCAGTACGCGAGGGTGCCCTGGGAACGCATGCTGGAACCGATCGGCGAACTCGTCGCGGCCGAGGTTCATTTCAGTGAGCCGATGACCGTCGCAGGCGACATCCGTGAGGATCGGTCCCTCGGTGGCGGGGCGCTCTGGGACATCGGCTGCTACTGCCTCGACCTGATGTGCTGGCGATTCGGCGAGGCCATCGCCGTCCACGCCTTCGGCACCGAGCGTAACGGGTGCAACTGGTCAGGCTCGGTGCAGATCAGGTTCGCCGCGGGACAGCTCGTCACGTGCTGGTGGAGCTTTCATGGGCCGCAGTGGCAGCGTGCGACGCTTGTCGGCGACCGGGGCATCGTGACCCTGTACGACCCGTTCCGCCCTGGCGACCGCACGACCACCATGGTGGAGGTCGCCGGGTCGAAAACCCCGGTCATCGCGGTAGGAGACGACTGCTTCCGCCGAGAGATCGAGCACTTCGGCGATGTGGTGCGGGGCCGCACCACATCGGCGGTGCCACTGACGGAATCAGAACGCTGGATAAGGCTGGCCGAGCGGATCGATCGGTGTCTGCTCGAAACCGCCCAGCCTGGTCCGACAACGTCCTCGTGAACCCGCTGCAGACAGACAAGGGATTGGTTGATGAACCAACGTGCCGAGCCCTACCCGCTGCGGTCGGTCCTGGCCATCCCCGGCGTTCCCCGGTTGTTGATCGCCTACTTCCTGAGCCGGATGCCGTCGAGCATGGGTCCGCTGGCGCTTATTCTGCTTATTCAGCAGGAGACCGGATCGTACGGCCTGGCCGGAGTGGTCACCGGGGTGTTTGGCTTCGGCCAGGCGCTGGCCTCACCGTTGCAGGGCCGGATAATCGACCGGTATGGGCAGACGAGCCTGCTGGTCTGGGGTGCGGTCGTCTTCGCGGCGGGATTCGTGGCGGTCGTTGTTTCGACGTTGAACGGTTGGAATTCGGTGATCAACGTCGGCGCTTCGCTGGTGGCCGGATTCGCTTACCCGCCGGTGGCGTCCTGTATGCGGGTGATGTGGCCGCGGCTGGTGCCGCGGGAGCTGGTGGCCAGTGCCTACACGTTGGAAGCGACCGTGCAGGAAGGGGTTTTCGTCTCCGGACCGGTCTTCACCAGCATTCTGGTCACCATTCACTCCCCGGCCGCAGCGGTCATCACCTCGGCCGTTTGTGGTCTGGCGGGTTCCTTCTTGTTCGCCACGAGCCCTGTCTCTCACGGTTGGCACGAGCGAGGATCGCAGAGCCCGGCGAGCGGCCCGCTGCGCTCTGCCGGCGTGCGGACCGTCATGACGACCATGGTGCTCGTCGCGGCGGCGATCGGGCTTCTACAGGTGGCAGTGGCCTCCTTCGCCGCCGATCACGGTGTGGTGGCCTTGTCCGGATGGCTGCTCGGCATCTGGACGGCTGGCAGCCTGGCCGGCGGGCTGATCTACGGCGCACGCGACTGGTCGGGCTCCATCGGCTCACGCATCGTGGCCCTGCTCCTGATCATGGCAGCGGTGTACGGCCTGCTGGCGTTCATCCACTCGGTTCCGGCATTCGGAATCCTGATCGTGGGCGCGGGTCTTCCCCTTGCCGCCTGGACGTCCTGCTCCTACGTCTTGATCGATCGCCTGGCACTGCCGGGCACCGAGGCCGAGGCATTCGGGTGGATGGCCACCGCCTTTCTCGCGGGTCTCTTCGCCGGCTCAGCCACAGCAGGTTTCCTGGTTGATTCCTACGGCGTTCAGCAAACGCTGTTCAGCGCGTCGGCATGCCTCCTGACCGCGGGAGTGCTGACCGCGTTCCGAGTGCACACATTGTCCACTCCGGACCGAAAGTAAGCTCTGAAGATGGGGGATGACATGGCTGAAGCATACGAGACACTCATCGTGGGGGCCGGACTCAGCGGCTTCGCGGTGGCCACCGAACTCGCCCGGCGAGGTGTCAGTCGGGTGGCGATCGTCGAGGCGGGCGGCATCGGCGCGACGAACCCCCGAGACATCCTCTCGGGAACAGGCATCTCGCCGCTGCTTTCTGGTACTGCCGACGACGCGGACCTGCCGCGTTGGTGCCCATGGATCAGCGAAGCGCGGCCGCACTACGCGGCTCCTGCCGGCCTGCGCCGGCGGGTGGGCGGCCGCTCATTGTGTTGGCACGGCGTGGTTCTGCGCATGGATTCCTGGGAATGCGGCGATGCCACGCCGTGGCCACCGGAAATCACACGTGATCTGTTCGGCACCGGGAACGGCGGCATGTACGACCGGGTCGAACATGAACTGCGCGAATGGGTCGGGGGCCCGCTGGACGAGGCTAGAACTCTCAGCGAAGTTCACCTTCGGGACTGGGTGAGCTCGCTCGGATACCCGGGTGTGCGACCCGCTCCGCTGGCCGCCCGAAACAGTCAGGGCCCGCACACGGGTGAACTACCGGCCTACACCCCGCTGCGCGTCTGGACCGAGGAATTCGCCCGCGAGCACCCGCTGCCTGACGTGCTGGTACATCGCGAGGTGCTCGCTGTCCGGCTCGCTCATGGTCGGGTGTCCGGCCTCCAAGTCAGGCACCGGACCAGCGGATCAACCGAGTTCATTCCGGCAAGGCGCGTCGTCCTCGCCGCGGGCACCATCGAGAACACCCGCCTCGACGCGCAAGCCAACCATCCGGCCGAGGACCCGACGTATCCGGGACTGAACGACCACATCGTGCAAGGCTTCGCCGTCACGGTCCCGATCAGTGTATTGGGTAGCACGCGCCACCGCGATGGCGGCTGCCTCGTGCTCAGAGGTGACGGCTCGACACGCTTCAACCTCTTCTTCAAAATGCGCGGCACCCTATCGCCGGACCAGGTGACCCTGGACATCTGGACAATGGGCGAACAGGAGCGTTCCGACCGGAACCGGATTTCGTTCCCGGACACCAGCTCGCTGCCGTGGGCCGCGTCCGTCTCAACCGGACTAACCGCCCGCGATCGACAACTGGTCGAGGCCGAGCAGGAGGTCCTCCACGAGGTGTGGCAACACAGCGCGAAAGCGCTCGACCTTCCCCATCAATCCCTGCACTTCGACGAGTTCCTGAGGAACAGCCAGCCCATCGGGACGGCCTACGACGCGGCCGCAAGCCAACCGGGGCGGCCGGTCCCCTTCTCCGCGGCATTGGGATCCATCGACCACGAGGGTGGAACGCTGCCGCTCGGCTCGGTAGTGGGCGTCAGTGGCGAAATACTTGGCTGCGCGGGCCTGTACGTCACCGGGCCGGCCGTGTTCCCAAGGACCGGCGCCGCCAACCCGTCGCTCACCACGCTGGCTCTCGCGCGGCGGCTGGCAGCCGACCTCGCGGAGCACTAGCCCACGCGCCGCCGTCCGCACACTGACAGGAAGAGCTTTCGCCGATGTACACGCACCCGGCCAACATCGCAACTTTCGTCATGCCGTATTACGGTGATGGCACGGCGTCCTGCCGATACCTACAAGAATCCATCGACAGCATCCATGCGCAGACTGACCAAGAATGGCGCCTGGTAATAGTCGATGACGGTTCCCCGCGAAACCCCGAGCGCATACGGGAGTTGCCGTACCGCCATCACAATCGGGTCTTTCTGCTCCAGCAGGCGGAGAACCGTGGGCAGGGGTTCTGCCGCAACATCGGCGTTCGGTGGGCGGCCGAGCACGGTTCAGGCTTTGTACTGTTCCAGGACGCCGATGACCTGGCACATCCGCGCAGGCTGGAACTCAGCCGGAAACTGCTCGCCAAGCATCCCGAGGTGGACTTTGTCTACTCCACGTTCAGCGTGGTCGACGAGATCGGCCAACCGGTCCCTGAAGAGCAGCTCACCCCATCCATTCGGGAGATCCTCGACTCGCACCGTCGGTCACCGGTGTCTGGTCCGAACGCCTGGATACGCATTGGAACCGACACCGGCTACACCACCTTGACCTCCACCGTCGCCGTCCGCACTCATCTGGCGCTCGAGCAACCCTTCCCGCACGTGCGCAGCTCCGAGGACTCCCACACCTGGCTGCGCATGTCCGCGGCCGGAGGCTCCTTCGCCTACTTACCAGCGATCCCGAGCCGGTACCGGATCCCGCAGGATGTGGCGGGCTCCTCGGACCGGAGCCGAATCGGCCCCGACTACTACCGGAAAAAGGCGGAGGTGGACACCGATGGTTTCGTGATCGCGATCGCCATCGCCCTCGACCGCGCAACCATCGCTCCGTCGGACGTGCCAGACCTCAAGGCGGCGTTCCTGCGTCGGCTCGCCCACACCATGCGGCGAGAGGGCCAGCACGGCCTCGCGCGGGAGATCCTCAGTCCCCAATACGAACCGGCGATGCAAAATGGCCAGCCAATTGCCGCGACCCTGCGGCGGGAGTGAGTAATTCAACTGCCCTGCGGTCAATTCCCGGAGACACGCATCGAGAAGGGCGTCACGAAGGACCTTGACGCAGACGGTAACCATCGACTGGGCCGCGTTGCGGACCGCGCACGGCAACGTGGTCCATGCCTCCGACGCGCTGGCCAGGCTGTGCGGCGACGCCGAGGACGTTCGGACGGCGGCACACTGACAGTTGGACAATCACGTTTTCGTGCGTTGACGTTGGGAGCGCTCTCAGGCAGACTCCGTCGTAGAACTGGTGGAAGGGCCTGACGAAATCTGACGTAAACACCAGCCATTGTGGGGGAATACGTTGGGGGATAATGCAGCAAGCGGCACTCCTGGCAACCTGGAAAATGCCCGGGTGGCCGGCGGCGTTGAAGCAGAACAAATCAATCCGGATATCGAGGCCTTTCCGGTGGAACTCGTTCCCATCGCGCGGTTGACCATCTCAGACTCGCCACGGGTCGATGGCGAGGACCCGGAACACATACGGACCCTGGCCGGAACCGCCGCCAAGCTTCCACCGATCCTCGTGCATCGGCCCACCATGCGGGTGATCGACGGCGCGCACCGGGTGCGGGCTGCGTTGTCGCGCAACGAGCAGCACATCGAGGCGCGGTACGTGGATGGCTCCGGCGAGGATGCGTTCATCCTGGCGGTCAAGCTCAACACCGTGCACGGGTTGCCGCTTTCCCGGGCGGACCGCAACGCCGCCGTCGAACGGATCCTGCGGACCCACCCACACTGGTCGGACCGGGCCGTCGCGGCGATTTCAGGGCTGTCCGACAAGACGGTCGGTTCGATCCGGCGGCGGACGACTGCGGAACTTCCGCCGTTGTCCTACCGTGTGGGCCGGGACGGGCGCGTGCGCCCCTACGACGCGGCAGCAGCGCGCCTGCGTGCGGCCTCGCTCGTCGCGGACTGGCCCGACATGCCCGTTCGCGAGATCGCGGAGCTGGCCGGGATCTCCGTGACGACCGCAAGGGACGTCCGGGACCGGGTGCGCGACGGCTTGGCCCCGGTTCCAGACCGACAGGGGAGTGCGGACGGTCCCGATCCTGAACGCGAAGCCCGATCTCGCCGGATGGATGAATCCGAGCGGACCGCGCCGGGACGTGACCTGGCCGGGGAATATCTGCCGGCCAGCCTGCGCCTGTTGCGCAACGATCCCTCGTTGCGGCACAACGAGGTCGGTCGAATGGTGCTCCGCCTGCTCGACACCAACGTCGTCATCGCAACCGAGCAGGATCGACTCATTGACGGAGTGCCGACACACTGCGCCGACGCGGTCGCGCGCGCGGCCAGTCAGTACGCCGAGGCGTGGCGACATTTCGCCCAACAGTTGGAACACCGTGGACGAATGATGGATTGACCACGATGACCGGTCACGACGCGGTCAAGTTCCTGTCGTCGCTGCGGCATTTGGCCCGATCCCGAGGAATGGAGTGGCAGGTGCGCGTTCGGCGGATCGCGGTGGTGGGTGCGGGCTATGTCGGGCTGACCACTGGTGCATGTCTTGCCGCCCTCGGTCACGATGTCGTATGTGCCGACGCCGATCCGGAAAAGGTCAAACGCCTCGACCGCGGAGAGGTCGGCATCCAGGAGCCCAGACTGGCCGGTCTCGTGGCCGACGGCCTCGCTGCCGGGCGATTGTCGTTTGTGCTCGGCGCGGCGGCAGCGGTCGCGCGGCCACCTCGCCGGCCCGATGTCGTATTCCTGTGCCTGCCGACGCCAAGAGGAGCCGGTGGTACCGCCGACCTGAGCTCAGTGGTCTCGGCGATGGCGGAGATCGGCGAGTTGCTCTCGCCCGGAAGCATCGTGGTGAACAAGTCGACGGTACCGGTCGGAACCGCGCGACGGTTGGCGACGCTCATGCGTCGAGACGATGTGCAACTGGTGAGCAACCCCGAGTTCCTTCGTGAGGGCCGCGCGGTCGACGATTTCATGAACCCCGACCGGATCGTGGTCGGCAGTGATGATCCGAACGCGGCGACACAGGTCGCAGCCCTCTACGCCGGAATGGATGCGCCGACTGTGCTCACCGACACGGCCAGTGCAGAGTTGACCAAATATGCGGCGAACTCATTCCTGGCAATGAAGCTGTCGTTCGTTAACGCGATGGCCGAGTTGTGCGAACGGCTCGGTGCGGACATTTCCGATGTGGCCGAGGGCATCGGTCGGGACCGCCGTATCGGTCGTGAGTTCCTGTCGCCGGGCCCGGGCTGGGGCGGCTCCTGCCTGCCGAAGGACATCGTCGCGCTATTGCATGTCGCCGACGCGGCGGGCGTCGACCTCGGGCTGCTTCGCGCGGCGGTCGAGACCAACTCCTGGCAGCAGCGGCGCATGGTCGAGAAGGTGCGGCTGGCGGTGACCGGCCGAAGCGACGGGTCGTTGTCCCGGGCGCGGCTTGGACTGCTCGGTCTCACCTTCAAGGCCGGTACGGACGACACCCGCGACTCACCGGCGCTTGCGGTGGCCGATCTGCTACGCCGGGCCGGGGCCTGGCTCGCCGGGTACGACCCGGCCCTGGCGGTGCGGTGCGACGAACTCGACGGGATCCCGCTGGCCGACGATCCGTATCGGGTGGCCGCGGGCACGGACGCCCTGGTGGTGCTCACGGAGTGGCCGGAGTTCCGGGGTGTCGACTGGGTCCGGATGGCGCGCCTGGTACGCCGGCCGACAGTGGTCGACACCCGGAACATTCTCGATCCCGACGTGCTCCGCAGTGCCGGTTTCCGGTTGGTGTGCGTAGGACTGGGCTCCGATCCCGCTACGTGAGCAGCAACCGCCCCACACGCCGGCCCGCCGCAATCGTGCCGGCGACGGTGACCACGGCGAGGTATCCGGCGTGGACGAACGTCGTGGCGTGCATCCGACCGATGGCGATGTCCTGCAGCAACCGCACGGCATGAATGAGCGGGGTGAGCTCGACCATGAGGCGTACCACGGCCGGGTAGACCGATGTGGGGAAGAATGTCCCGGACAACACGAACAGGGCAAACTGCGCCGCACCCACCAGGTCGAAATCACGCCAGCTGCGGGCGTAGGTGGTGGTGACGATGCCGAGGGCACCGAACGCGGCGCTGACGAGCATGGCCGCGGGCAAAGCCGCGAGCGCGCGGGTGAGGGTGGTCAGCTTCATGGCCACCATGACGGCGAGGAACTCGGCGGAGTAGATCGCGCCGCGCCCCACCGACCATGCCAGCTCACCCAACACCAGCTCCGCCGGCCGGAGCGGGGTGACGAGCATCGCGTCGTACAACCGCATGTATTTGAGCTTGCTGAAGAAATGGAACGTCGATTCGACCGTGGCGCCGTTCATGGCCGAGGCACCGAGCATCGCCGGAGCCACGAACATTGCATAGTCGACGATCCGACCGTCCGGCAGCGAGATCTGGCCGATGAGCGCGCCGACACCGACGCCGATCGACAGCAGATACAGCAACGGCTCAACGAAGCCGGAAACCACCACCAGCCAGTACGCCGAGCGCAGGGCCGTGACGTTTCGCCAGGCGACCAGTCCGCAGCGGCGGGCACTGGGGCCAAGGCGGCGATGCGCTCGCAGGTGGGCATCCAGCAGGAATCCGGCCGTGATCATGTTAGACCGCCAGCCGGCGGCGGAATGACAGCCAGGCCAACCAGAAGCCACCGACCACCCATCCGGTGAGGTACGCGACATGCCCGACTGCGGGCCAGAGTCGCCCGGTCCCGGAGGTGGCAAACCGGCACAGCTCCACCGCGTGCCACAGCGGCGAGCAGTAGGCGAGCGCACGCAGCACCGTGGGTAGCAGCACCACGGGGAAGAAGACCCCGGCGAACAGGGACATGGGGATCACCATGAACCGCTGCAGCAGCGGTGTGTAGCTGTCGGTCTGGATCAGCGCGGCGTAGCCGAATACCGGCGCGGCCACCGCGAGCCCGAGCAGCGTGGCGGCGAGCGGGACGAGCACCGCCCACGGCGAACGTACGGCTCCGAACATCGCCGTCACCGCCACGAACACCGCGCTGGTGCTGAACACCCGCAGCCCGACGAACAGGAGGTCTCCGGCGAGGATGTCGACGATGCGCAGCGGTGCGTAGGCCATGATCCGGTACGTGCCCAGCCAGGTGAACCGGGCGACTATTGGTCCGGTGGACTCGCTGAACGCGATCTGCAGTGCGGTCGAGGCGATCATCCCGGGCACGATGAAGTCGAGATAGCGAGCAGTGCCGAGGCTGCCGGGCGCGTCGACAAACCCGCCGACGCCGAGACCGAAACCCAGCACCAGCAACAGCGGCAGCACGAACGACGACAGCGCCGAGCCGTGCCAGGTGCGCCGGTAGGCGACCAGGTCGGCCTCGAGAACGGCAAGGGTCGGGTGAGCCACGGCTCAGTCAACCAATGTCCGGCCGGTCAGGTACAGGAACACGTCCTCGAGCCCACCACGCCGGACCAAGATGCTCACCCGGGGCAGGCCCAGTTGCCGGATCCGCGCCACCGCGGTGTCACCGTCGTCGGTGTAGAGCAGGGACCGGTCCGGCAGCTCCTCGACCCGCTCGGCGAGCTCCACCAGCTTGCCGTGGACGCCCTCTCCGGGGAGGTCGTCGAACCGCAACTCTACGACCTCCCGGTTGGAGTACCTGGTGATCAGCTCGCGGGGTGAGCCTTCCGCGACGATCCTGCCCGCGTCCATCACCACCAGCCGGTCGCACAACTGCTCCGCCTCATCCATGTAGTGCGTGGTGAGCACGAGCGTCATGCCCCGCTGTTTGAGCCGAAACAGCCGCTCCCACACCAGATGTCGGGCCTGCGGGTCCAGCCCGGTTGTCGGTTCGTCCAGCAGCACCAGCGACGGCTCATTGACCAGCGCCCTGGCGATCGTGAGTCGGCGTCGCATACCGCCCGACAACACGTCCACCTTGCTGTTCGCCCGCTCGGCGAGCTGGAAGAAGGCCAGCAGTTCCGTGGTGCGCCGGGTGGCCTCCTTGCGGGACACGCCGAAGAACCGCGCGTAGGTCCGCAGGTTCTCCTGGACCGACAGCTCCAGATCCAGCGAGTCCTGCTGAGGACATACCCCCAACCGGGCGCGAATCGCCACGCCGTGCCGCTCCGGTTCCTCGCCGAGGACGCGCAAGGTACCGCCACTTGGCCGGGACACGCAGCTGATCATGCGCATGGTCGAGCTCTTTCCCGCGCCGTTCGGGCCCAGGAAACCGAGCACCTCGCCGGCGTGCACGTCGAAGTCGATCCTATCCACCGCAACGTGATCGCCGAAGCGCTTCACCAGCCCCCTGGCGTGGACGAGGGACGTGCCAGGCCCCGTGTCCGGCGTCACTGGTCGACCCCGGCCGCCGCGCCGCGGACCCTTTCGGCCGGCACCCCGGTCGTGGCCGGGTGGTCGAATGCGGGTTCGGCCGGCGGCGCGCCGATTCGGCGGTAGAGGCTCTCCAGGAGCGCGACCATGCCGAGCGCGACGTTCGCGTCGGCGGCCGGCGTGGTCCCGTCGCGCACTGCCGCCACGAAGTCCGCTATCTGCCGCCGATGCGAGACGCCGTAATAGTCGACCCCCGGCGGCTCCTCCCGTACCTGACGGGCCTGTTCCAGCGCGGCCCACCGTTCCAGCTCCGGATTGCCGGTGGCGCGGTGAATGGTCCCCGGATGGTCGAGATCGAAGGTGATGGTGCCCGCGGTGCCGACCAGTTCCAATCTGGTGCGCCAGGTCGTGGTACTGCCGACGGTCACATTCAGCGTCACCGGGGTGCCGCCGGCCACCAGCAGCGCGCTGAGCGTGTCCTCGGTCTCGATGACCTCGCCGAGCGCCGCGCGGCCCGCCACGGCGGCCAGCACCTGGAGCTCGCCACACAGGAACCTGGTCACGTCCAAGCCGTGGTATCCCTGGTTGACCAACGCCGAACCGCCCTCTCCGGCCCAGGTTCCCCGCCAGTAGCTCGACTCGTAGTACGAGTTCTCGCGGCGTGCCTCCAGCGAGGACCGCACGTACAGCAGGCGACCCAGCAACCCCTCGCGCAGCCGTTCCCGAACGGCCACCACAACCGGGTCATACCGGTGCTGCGACACGACGGACAGGATGAGCCCGCGCTGGCCCGCGAGCTCCACGAGCCGTTCGCCGTCCCGAGCCGTCAACGCCAGTGGTTTCTCCACGAGCACATGCTTTCCGGCCCGCAGCGCCTGGTCGGCCAGCGCGGCGTGCTGGGCGTGGTCAACCGCGATCGACACGCTGGTCACCTCCGGATCCGCCAGCACGTCAACGATCGAGGCCGTCACCCGGGGGATGGCGTGCCGACCGGCAAACGTCGCGGCAACGTCCGGGTCGCGATCGCAGGCCCAGCGCAGTTCCCATCCGGCCGCCCGGAACCCGTCGACGTGGTTCGGGGCCACGCGGCCACAACCGATGATCGCGTGGCGAGGTGCGGTCACCTGCACAATGTCTCCTCGTTCGGCCGGGGTCATCGAGCCGTCCGGTAACCGGCCATGTAATGGACGAAATCCGGCAGAACCTCCGCCGGCTCGGCCAGCTCAGGATGCCATTTCTTCTCCCACTCGAAGGACACCCAGCCGTCGAAGCGCGCGCCGCCGATGTAGTCCAGAATGTCGCGCAGGGGCAGTTGCCCTTCGCCGACGGGCGTGTACGTCCAGCGACCGTCGGCTCCGCGCACCATGTCCTTGAGCTGCATGTACCGGAACCACGGCGCTATGGTGCGCCAGGTGTCAGCGGCAGATTCGCCTTCCAGGTACGGGTTTCCCACGTCCCACTGCACGCCGACCTCGGGCATCGATTGTCCGCGAAGGACTTCGGCGACGAACGAGCTGCAGGTGGTGCCGCGCGCCGCCGCGCGATTCCAATCGAACGAGTCGTGGAGCTCCAGCGCGATGGCGACTCCGGTATCCCGGGCCGCCGGGCGCAACTCCTCCAGCATGTCCGTCACCCATTCCATGGCCGTGGCATCGGCCACTGACTCCGGATAGGTGCCCGGAAAAACCCGGAGATGCTCGGCACCGAGCGCCCGCGCCAGCCGGAGCAGCTGACGAGTCGCGGCAATCGTGCGGTCCCGCTCGGGCCCGGGTGCGACGCTCAACGAGATGCTGCTGTCCAAAGCGGGAACGCCGAGGCCGTGATCCGCCGTCGCCTTGCCGATCTCCGCCGCGAGCTCGACCGGCAAGTCGGCGGTGATGAACTCACCGTCGACAAGCCGCCACTCGATGCCGTCGTAGCCGAGCCGGCCGGCTTCGGTGATGGCCTGCCACCAGGTCCACTTTGGACAGGCCAGGGTACTGTATGCCAGCCTCACTGCGGTTCTCCTTCCACCAGCTTGGTTTCCACGGCACGGCATTGCTCGAGTACGGCGACCTGTCGGCGGATGCTGTTGGGTGTGATTGCGAGCGGGCGGCCCTCGCGCACGGTGGCATACAAGTCCCGATACATGCGGACATGGCTTTGGGTGTAAGTCTCCCCCGCCAGGTCGCAACTCTCCTCGGTCCACCGCAGTTCCTCGCCGTCGTAGCCGCGGTCCGGGCTCGGCTCCGACCGTGCCCGCCGACGCCGCATCGAGGCGGGATCGACGTAGCGCCACCGCAGCCCCGCTGGCCCTCCGGTCAACGCACCCAGCGTGCCGAGCACCAGCCACCGGTCCTGCGGGTAGGCGCAGGCGTTGCTGAACTCGAGGTCGACCAAGGGCAGGCCGGGGCCGGACAGCACGATCTTGGCGTGGTCCTCCGCGTCGCCAAGGCACAGCGGGGTGTGTGCCAGGTGTGCCCACACCTGTGGCTCGCAGTCCCCGAGCAGCACCAGTGCCTGGTCGACGGCGTGACTGGCGTCGTTGTTCACCGTGCCGCCGCCGTAGCACCGCATGGTTTGCCAGTCCCAGCGCCGCCGGAAAGCGTGCCAATGCACCTTGACCTCGACGAGGTGACCGAGTCGTCCCGAGTCAACGACCTCACGGACCTTGAGGAAGTCCGCGGTGTAGCGGAGGTTCTGGCTGGCCGTGGCGATCAGGCCGGCCCGGTCCGCCGCGCCGAGGATCGCGTCCACATCGGACAGAGAGGTGGCGAACGGTTTCTCGACGACGACGTGCTTGCGGCGTTCGAGCACCTCGATGGCGGCCACGGTGTGCAGCTGGCTCGGCGTGGCGACGACCACGAGCTCGACGTCGTCGGCCGCGGCAAGATCACCGATGCTCGCGGAGGTCCGGCAGCCGAACCGATCGGCCGCCTCGGCGCACCGGGCGGCGATCGGATCCGTGACACCGGCGACGGTGTAGAGGTGCGGCAGGCTCGCCAGGGTCTTCGCGTGCAGGTCCCAGCCCGACCGGCCCAGACCGGCGATACCGACGCCGATCGGTCCCCGGTTCGCGCTCACGGCAGATCCAGCCCGGAGTCGACGCTGTCCAGCGCGGTGCGGCACAGGCAGTCCCGCGGCCACTCGGGTAGGTGCTTGACAACGGCGAGCAGCAACGCGCGCAGCCGGTGCACGTTGTCGGCGAAGACTCGCAACACCTCCTGGTGGGTCACCCCGTCACCGACCTCGGCGCCGGAGTCCCAGTCGGTCACCAGCGACACCGCCGTGTAGCAGAGGCAGAGCTCCCGGGCGAGCGCGGCTTCCGGGTAGCCGGTCATGCCCACCACGGACCAGCCCTGCGATCGGAACCACCGTGACTCGGCCCGGGTCGAAAAGCGCGGTCCGTTGATCACCACCAGGGTCCCGCCGTCAACGGGTGCCCAGCCCTGGGAGAGCGCCGTGTCGACGACGACTCGGCGGGTCGCCGGGCAGTACGGGTCGGCGAATGCGACATGCACGACGCGCGGAGTTCGCCCGTCGCCGCGCGGCAAGCCGTCGTAGAACGTGTCGGTCCGCCCGTGGGTGCGGTCGACCAACTGGTCCGGAACCACGAGCGTGCCAGGGCCGTGCTCGGCCGTCAGGCTGCCGACCGCCGACGCGGCCAGCACCCGTCGCACACCCATCGACCGCATCGCCCACAGGTTTGCCCGGTAGTTGATCTGGTGCGGTGGCACCGCGTGCGTGCGCCCGTGGCGTGGCAGGAAGGCGACCCGACAGCCGCCGACGTCACCGACAAAAAGAGAGTCGCTTGGTGCGCCGTACGGGGTGCTGACGGAAACCTCGGTCGCGTTCTCGAGCAGGTGGTAAAGCCCGGAACCGCCGATGATACCGACATCCGTGTTGAGATCCATGCAGGAGTCCCCCTAGACAGTTACCCGGCCAACCCGGCCACGGCCTGACCCTAGACGACGTTGGCGGCCGAGGGGAGTCGTCGTTTGGCGCACTGGTCACCCCGGAAGCCATATGCTAGAAACGATCAGGATCGCCAACACCGACGGGGGCGGAATGACGTTGAGCGCTTCTGGAAAGTTACGGGTCATGGTCGCTCATCTCAACAGTGAAGCGGGTGGAAATCCAGACCTGCGGTTGCTGTATGGCGCCATTCAAGAATTGGGTGATGTCGAGATTCGGGCGCTGTCGACGGCAGGTCTGGTCCGCCATCGGTGCAATCTCATTCATTTTTACTGGCCGGAGTGGTGTGTGCGCCGTGGCAGTGCCCTGCTGACCTCGCTCGACGCGGCCCGGCTGCTGGCCGGGGTGGCGATCGCGCGCCGGCGGGGCGCGAAGGTGGTGTGGACGGGCAACAATCTCTGGCCGCACGAGCTGGACCGCGCCGGCGTCGTACAAACATTCATGAATGGTTTCTCTCGCCTTGTCGACCAGCTCATCTGCTCGTCGCAAACCACACTGGACCTGTTCGTGCAGCAGTATCCGGCGCTCCGGGTGGTCGACCACCGCGTGATACCGCTCGGGCACTACCGCGGCGTTTACCCAGACGACGGCCTGTCCCGGGACGAGGCCAGGGAGAAGCTCAATCTTCCCTGTCAGGCGAGGATCGTGCTGTGTATCGGCATGATGCGGCCCTACAAGGGCCTCGTTCGCCTGCTGCACTGTTACCGGGAGATCGTCGACACCGTGGACGAGGCGTTTCTTCTCGTTGCGGGAAAGCCGATAGAAGGCGCCTTCGCCAGAAGGTTGCGGCGCGAGTGCGAGGACGTCAAGAACGTTCGGCTCGACATGAGGTTCCTACCGGTCGAGGAAATCCAGTACTATCTGCGCGCGGCGGACTGCGTGATAAATTCGACTCCACTGGCGGTCAATTCGGGCAGCGCGATGCTGGCCCTTTCATACGATCGACCCGTGCTGCTCCCGCATCGGGGGACGTTCATCGAACTGCGGGAGACGCTCGGCCCGGAATGGGTGCACACCTACGAGGGCGGACTGCGACCGCAGGTCCTGAGAAGCGCGTTCGACATCGAGCGACCGCCGGGCCGACCGGCCCTTGATCGGTACGACTGGTCGTTGCTGGGCCGGTTGACCTACGGCGCCTACGCGGACCTGGTCGGCGCCGGCCGAACTGCGTCCCGGGCGGCGCGCCGCTGAGCATCGAAAGGTTGGGAATGCGGAAACTCATCGTCTCGGCCGAGGCGTACGGCTTCGGTCCGGCCGCGAAGCTCCACACCCTGTGCACGGAACTGGCCCGGCGGGGACTCGAGAGCCATTTCGTGGGCCATGACGTCGCGCTCGCATTCACGGCGGCCAACCCCTCAGCCTTCGGATCGATCCGGCCGGTGCGCACCATGACGGAACTGGCGGCGGTGCCGCCGGACGGCGTCGGTGCCGCGCTGAGCGTGATGGACCCGTTTCTCGTGCTGTGGGCCAGCTGGCACGGCGTGCCGTGTGTCTACGTCGACAGCCTGTACTGGATGTGGCAATGGCCGCCGGAACGTGCTGCCCACCTGAGGCGCACTGCCGCCGAGCTCCGGGCCGGCCCCGACGTTGCCGCGGCCCTGCGGAGGCTCTCCGCCGTGCCGATGCACGATAGCCAGTACATCGCACACAGTCTGAGCACGGTGAGCTGCGCGCAGCGTTCACCGGGCACCGATTCGCGCGCGAGCCGGCTGGCCGACCACGGTCGGGTGACGGTCGTCGACGCCGTCGTCGACCTCTCGCACCGGTCACCGGCAGACCGGACCTCCTGGCTGGCGACCACAAGCGGCCTGCTTAATCCACTGGTGCCGCTCGAACTCGCCTTGTCCTGGCTGCGCAGCACAGCGAGGTTGATCGAGCAGGCGGCGCGGCGAAGCGAGGGCGACGAGCCGGTACTGCTCGCCGGGAACCCGGAGGTGCTGGACGCAGCCGCCGACCTCGCCTCGGATCGGGTTCGTCTGGCCCCGTTAGACCACACGGCGACGCTGCGGGCCATGAACGAGGCAATGGCGTGCCTGACCCCTCCAGGGCTGACGACCATGCTGGAAAGTGCGGCATACGGGACGCCGGTGCTATTGCTGCCCGAACAGCACTACGGACATTTCCGCAACTATCAGGAGCTCTCCCGGGCCGGCTCGCTCGATGCCTTTCCGGAGTCTCTGGTCCACACGAGGGTGTCGCGAACGGCTGAATCGGACGTGATCGAGGAGACCCGCGCCATCGCACGGCAACTTCGGCAGCACGAAGCCGAGCACGACCACGTCTGGTCCCGCATGGTCTCCGCGCTCGCGTCGGGCATGACGGCGGCGCGGCTGGACGGGCAACGCCTGCACGCCGCACAGGAAGCCGTGATTCTCGGCTTCGCCGGCGGCTACTCCGGCACCGCCCAGGTTGCCGACGTGCTGGAGGCGGTTCTCGGCCGCGGCGGGACGCCGTTGCGACCTGGCGACGTCGCCGACCCCCTGCCCACCCGTGGCTGACGTACCACCACCCGCAACCGATTGGCCTACACCATGCGTGCGCTCTTGCTTTCCGGAATGGGATTGACGTACAAGAACTCAACCTACCTACGCGGATCGCTGTTCGACGAGCAGGTCTCGGCGGGCACCGCTGCGATGCTCTCCCGCGCGGGCCGGCCGGACCTCCGGCTCGACCAGCTCACTGTCGTTCGCGACGGCGCGCGCTTCCCCTTGCTGCGCCCGCCGGACGACGTGCCACACCTCACCACGTTCACCCTCGAGTCGATCCTGCACGGCACCGGGCACGACTACGTCCGCGTTCCACTCGAGGACGTGTGGAGCGGCGTGACCGCGGTGCCGGACGCGGACATCGACGTCGTCCTGCTCTCGACCACGTTCATTTGGAACCGGCCGATGCTGGCCAGGGCGATGAGCTGGGCGCGTTCCCACCTTCCCGGCGTTCCGGTCATCGCTGGCGGCCAGTACACGAACCTCAAGTACATGGTGACCATGGCCGACTTCCCCGAGGTGGTGTCGGTGGTCCGCGGCGACGCGGAGGTGGCCCTGCCGATGCTGCTCGACACCATGCAACGGGGTGGCGATCTCGCGACCGTGCCCAACCTCGTGTGGCGTGACGGCGACCGGGTCAGAATCAACCCGATCGAGTACGTCGACATCGACGCCTTTCCGTCGCCGACGTTCCCGCACAAGTTCCGCATCGCGCCGTACGAGTCCATGCGTGGCTGCCCGTTCGACTGCAAGTTCTGCTCGTTCCCGGCCGCATCACCGAAATGGCGCTACAAGTCCGCCGAGAAGATCCGGGACGACTGGGTGCGCTACACCGAGGAAAACGGTGTGTCCGTCATCGACGCGATGGACTCGACCTTCACGGTTCCACCCACCCGGTTGCGACGCCTGATGGAGATACTGCCGGCGGCGGACATCGCGCCCTGGGCCTGCTACAGCCGGGCCAACGTCATCACCTCGGCCGACTTCATCGACGCCCTGCTCGCCGCGCACTGTTTCTACCTGGTGATCGGCTTCGAGTCGATGAACGACGAAACATTGGAGCGGATGAGCAAGCGGGTCACGGCCAAGCAGAACCGGCGTGCCCTCGAGCTTCTCGCCGGCAGCGAGATCGGCTACACGAACTGTTTCATGGTCGGGTATCCAGGCGAGGATCCCGTTCAGTTCGAGGACACCAGCGGGTTTCTGCGCCAGGAGTACCGCGGCCGGTTCATGCTGCACCAATTCTCGATCACCGACGAAACCATGCCGCTTTGGGCCGACCGCGAGGAGTTGCAGATCAAGGCGGATGACCCAGCCGACCCCGACTCACCCTGGTCGCACCGGGGGATGACCAGCGACGAGGCCCGGCGATTGCAGGCCGAAACGCTCGACGCGGTCCGGTCGGACAACGACGCCGCGGTACTCGTGCTGTGGCAGCGTGAGTACCAGCACCCGCTGGTACGGGCCGCCGACCTGCGGACCAACCTCTTGGTGGAGAAGGCAGTGGAGCGACTGGCCATGGTCGAGCGGGACCACCCCGACCCCGACCGCGGTGCGGCGCAGGTCCGCACCCAACTGGACGTACTGCGCCGGCACGGGATCGAGCCGTGGCCGGATCGGAGCCTGGGACGCGACCCGGTCGGGACCGCATGAGTCGCTCGGTGCCGAGCCGCCGCTTGTTGGTCCTGGTTGCGCGAGCGCTGGAGAGCGTTCGGTTGATCGTGGGGGGACACCCTAGTGAGACCTGACGAGGTGCGGATCTCCGTCGCGCTGATGACCCACGCCAGCCGGACCGGGCTGGCCGCCCGACTCCGCGACCGCCTGAAGGACATGGACGTCCGCATCGTGGTTGACGACGGGAAACCGGTCGGGCCGGCCGGCTCGCTTCGTTCGGCGCGGTTGGCCTGGGCCGAGGTCGATTCCGCGGCCACTCATCACCTGGTCGTCCAAGACGACATCGCGGTGCCCGAGAGCTTCGCGGACGAGCTGCGGCACCGCATCGCTGCCCGGCCAGACCTGCCGATGTGCCTGTTCGCCGAATGGGGTGCGTGGAGCGCGGCCGGGGCCCGGCTCGCCGCGTTGACCGGCGCCGGGTTCGCCGAGGTGGTCGACACCTACGTGCCAACACAGGCCGTGGTCCTGCCGGCCGATCTGGCGCGGGCCGCTGACGAGCGACTCAGCGCCGGGCTGGACCGCGGCGAGCAGGACGATGTCGCACTCCTCGCATATCTTCGGGAGATCGGGGCGGTCGCCCACGTGTGCGTGCCCAACCTCGTCGAGCATCGTGACGTGCCGAGCCTCGCCGGCAACCAGGACCACGGGTTGCGGCGGTCGGTGTGTTTCCTTCCCAACCAGCCCGTGTCTCCGGCCGAGCTGTCTCGCGCGGTCACCGGGATCAACTGCCTGCCGTACCTGTCGTGGTGGGATGGGTTTGCCGTCTTCCACTACCGCTACTCGGCTGACCAATGGGGCTGGCGCAGGGTCCTCGCCACGACGGTGCTGTCCCGGCTCGGCCTGCCCCGCGACACCCTGGTGGCCGCTTTCCACGACACGCTGCCCGCGTCCCCGGCAGCGTCGCTTGTGGGCCGGGTGAGCGAGGTCCTGCTGTTTCACGTGTGGTTAGGGGCGTTGAGCCTCGGATTAAGCGCGGCCGAGCTGGTGGCGGGCGGCGCGAGCGCGACACCTACCGGCTCTCGATTGACCCTGGACACCCCGACAGCCAGACAGGCCCTGGCAACGCTACCGGCCGGTGCTCTGCGGCGGTTTGTTCCGGTAGCACAGCTTGACACCATCGGTCGGCTGCTGGAACCCATATTGGATCGCGCCGTTCGGTTCGGCGCGGCGTGGGCTGCCTCGGCTCCCACCCGGACCGCCGATCTAGACGTCGCGGACACCGCGGCCGGATCGATGGGGCCGCGGTGGGTCACCGTGTCCCAGTATTGATTCTTCACCAGCACGAGATCAGCCGTTGGCGCGCAGGGCGGCAGCCCGTGGCCGCAGTGGCGCGGGCAAGGTCTTGGCACCGAGGCGCAGCGGCCGCTGGCGCGCTACCTATTCACCCACACCCGGCGGAACCGCATCCAGGCGGGCACCTCGATCGACAACATGGCCGACGAGCCGCTCGGTCCTGATCGGGGCAGGTGGCCAGACGACGTGTCCGAGCTCAGTCATGGCGGGCAACTATTGCACGTCCGCCGGGCGGCTTAGTGACATGCCAGGCTCTGGCCCCCCGCGGCGAGAACTCGGCGTAGCACCGCGACGGGCGACCGGCTGCCCGGTCAGCGCCGCCGCAATGTGGTACGAACGGCCATGTCCGGGTTGCGAGGGCAGTGTCGACGTCTCCGGTGAGGGGTGCCGGAGGGTGCCCGTGAAGAGGAGCCGACTGTGAAGTACATGATCATGCTGTACGCGTCGCAACAGGACTACGACCAGATGGCTGGCAAGCCGACTGACCAGCCGGCGTGGAAGCCGGAGGCCGTCGCCGCGATGCACGAGTTCATGGGCAGGTGGAACCAGGAACTGCTCGACTCCGGTGAGTTCGTCGACGCCCGGGGCTTGGCCGCGCCGGTGCACACCCGCAGGATTCACGGACTGGACGGCGGGGTGCCGGTGGTGACCGACGGGCCGTACCCGGAGACCCAGGAGGTCCTCGCCGGCTACACGATCGTCGAGTGCCCCAGCTTCGACCGGGCCACCGAGATTGCCGCGCGCATCACCACCGCTCCCAGCCCCGGCGAGTCGTCGTCCCCGCTGTACGTGGAGATCCGGCCGATCGCCGAAGGCAGCGACGACCTCACCGGGTGACCAACCCGATGGTCGGCCAGGACGTCGAGGGCCTGCTGCGCCAGTTGGCGCCGCGGGCCCTTGGTGCCGTCGTGCGCCGCTTCGGCAACTTCGACACCGCGGAGGATGCCGTGCAGGAAGCCCTGATCACGGCGGCCGTGCAGTGGCCGGCGCATGGCGTCCCGAACAATCCGCTGGCCTGGCTGATCACTGTCGGCTCCCGCCGGCTGACCGACCTGCTGCGGCGGGAACAGGCGCGGCGGCGGCGGGAGGACACCGTCGCGTCGTGGCGGCTGCCTGACGACTGGTTCTCTCCCCCTGCCGACCGCCCGGCCGACGCCGACGACACGCTCATCCTGCTGTTGCTGTGCTGCCATCCGGCACTGTCGCCGGCGTCGCAGATCGCGCTCACCCTGCGCGCGGTCGGTGGCCTGACCACCGCGGAGATCGCCAGGGCGTTCCTGGTGCCGGAGGCGACCATGACCCGGCGCATCAGCCGGGCCAAGCAGACCATCAACAACAGCGGCATCCCGTTCCGCATGCCGCCGCGGTCCGAGCACACCCAACGGCTCGGCGCCGTCCTCCACGTGCTCTACCTGATCTTCAACGAGGGCTACGCCAGCACCTCGGGCCCCGACCTGTACCGGGCCGACCTGTCCGCCGAGGCGATCCGGCTGACCCGGCTGCTCCACCAACTGCTTCCCGACCACGGCGAAACGACCGGCCTACTCGCGCTCATGCTGCTCACCGACGCCCGCCGCCCGGCGCGAACCGGGCCGGCCGGCACCCTGATCCCGATGGCCGACCAGGACCGCACCCTGTGGAACGCCGAGAGCATCACCGAGGGCGTCGCGCTGATCAGCGCCGCGCTGCCTCGCGGCACGACAGGTCCGTACCAGCTGCAGGCAGCGATCGCCGCCGTCCACGACGAGTCGCCCTGCGCCGAGGCCACCGACTGGCCGCAGATCATGGCGCTGTACGAGGTACTCATGCAGACCGCCGACAACCCGGTCGTGAGACTCAATCACGCCGTCGCGGTCGCCATGGTGCGCGGCCCGCGCCCCGGGCTCGACCTGGTCGAGCAACTCGCCGCGGACGGGCGAGTCGGCCAGGACCACCGACTCTTCGCGGTCCGCGCCCACCTGCTGGAGATGACCGGTGACCACGCCGCGGCCCGCGCGGCATACCACGCGGCGGCCCAACGCACGACCAGCCTGCCGCAGCGGCGTTATCTGTACACCCGGGCCACCCTCCTGCCGTACGACCGGTGAGCCACTTTCGGGAGACGGATCAAGCTGATATCCGCGCAGCACTTTCGCAGTCGCCTCGACCCTGTCGACACCTCCGCGCATACTGCCAACGAATTAACGACTCAAGACACTAGGTTGGTCAGCGTTTGGCGCGTTCGACGTCGGGCAGGTACACGGCGACGTCGGCTACTGCATCCAGCACGTCCTCGCCGAAGTGACCGGTCGCGGTTTCGGTTTCGGCTATCACCAGGGTCTTGCCGTCCAAGCGCGGTTTGTAGTGGTTGCCGGTGAACCGGATCTCGGTCATCGTCAGCAGCGAGGCGCCGAGTGGGGTGATATCCCCGGAGCCGGGCACGTCCTCGACCCGCTTGAAGTCAGCCGCCTGCGTCTTGGTGCGGAATCCGACCCATACCACCGACACGAGCATCGTGTTGCCTTGTCCGTCGCCGACGGCGAGCAGGATGCGATCCAGCGACGTACACGGGGTGCGCAGGAAGAACTCGCGGACCTTGCCATGCGAGTGCGCCAGACACGATATGTCCTGCTTCACTGTTTTCTTCAGTTCGCGCATGCCCATCTTCTGCCACGCCTGCTTCGCCTCGCCTTTCCGTGCCGACTTCTGGCCCTCCGCCTTGCGCACTGCCAGGTTCGGACCGGTTAACGACTCGGCCGCACCACCTGAAGACACCGTGGCACCCTCCAGTCCGGCGAAGCCGGCACCGCCAACCGCGAGTACACCAGCCACCGCCACGACCACTGCCGCCCCACTGACACCGCCCTTATCGGAACCGCCCCCCGCACCGCCGATCCGACGCCCCACGGCACGCCTCCCTGCTCCGTTCCGTGCAAGAAGTATCGGCACTCGCTGCCGACAAATGAACGGCCACGGCAGAGCCAATCGGCAACCTGAGGGCGTTCGCAGGTCTCGGGCTCGACGACGTCGAGATGGACGCCGCCCTGACCTTCCTGCTCGTTTGTGCCCGCCGCCGCACGCTCTGCGGCAGAGGCAGCGGCCATCCGCCAGGACAGCACGATGAGCGGAACAGTGGTGGGCGGCCAACGCTCCCCGTCCTCGCCCACGTCTTCGACCAGGACAAATACCCCACCGCCGGCCCCCTCGTCGCCGCCGCGGGCGCCGCCCACGGCACGGCCCACAGCTCTGACCACGCCCATGACTTCGGCCTGCAACGTGTCCTTGACGGTCTCGGCGTCCTCATCGACACCCACCGGGCCTGACCAATGCCGCGTTCGGAGTGTTGTCAGTCTTCGCACCAAGTGACGACGCGAGACAGGTCGATGTCGACCGGCCCTCAGTAACGCCACCAGCCGGCCACTCGAGCGCCAACGGCCAATCGCCGATTCAGCGATCCCGATACGGCGTCCATTGTGGAACCATGGGGCCTATGAGCGAGTTCGACGACATCGCGGCACAGCGTCCGGCGGACATCGACGAGGCGATTCTGTGCATGCAGAAGGCGCTGAAGTACTTCCACGCCAACAACGACTACCGGGCGGTGTTCCTGCGGGCCTACTACATCATCACCCTCAATGTGTACGCCGCCATTCATCGACGTGGGGACTACACGAACCCCATCTTCTTCGACGCCGACTGGATTCGCACCCAGGGAGGGTGGTTCTCGTCCCTCTACTTCACGTCGCTGACCACGTTCGATCGCGACCCCGACTCCGAACGGGCGTGGAAGACGGCGCACGGCATGGCCGAGGCGCGAACCTCCACGGTGCTCCAGGATCTGATGCTCGGCCTGAACGCCCACATCAACTACGACCTGGCCTACGGGACGTATCTCAACCTGAAACAGCACGGCGACGGGGTGAACCACCTGTCCCTGCCCCGCCGGAAGTTCGACCACGATCAGGTGAACAACATTCTCGTTCGGTCGATCCCGCAGATCGCCGACACGCTCACCCGCGACTACGGCGGCGGAATCACCCTGCTGCGCAGAACACTGCACGGTCTGGACATCGTGCTGTCCAGCACCGGGCTGAAGTACTACCGGGAACGGGTGTGGTGGTCGGCCATCTCCTACCTGACCACCACCGACGACGAGGAGGTCAATCTGGTACACCAGAAACTGAACTGGGAGTCCGCGCAACTGGCCAAGCTGATCGCCGACCAGAGCGTCTGGAGCCTGCCGGTCCGCACCATCGGTCAGGTGATCCGCAAGGACCGGTTCGGCAGCATCGTTTTGGAAGAACCAGCCAGCCGGTGACGGTGCGGTAATTGGTGCCCGCTCGGACGATCAGCGATCCGGGCACATACCTGCGGCACCATCAGTGAGGTGATCTCAGCAAGATCGGCTTGATGTAAGCGGTTCTGCCTGTGTCTGTGGGGATGGCTGGCTTTAGCGGTTTGATGTGGCCCACCTGACGGTTTGATTCGGCCCCATCGGTCGGGGTGCCGAATGTTGTGTCGGTTTGATGTGGCCCCACCTGGAGGCTTGACAGGAGCGCTACCCGGTCTACCTCAGGGCGTCGTCGAGCGGCGCCGCGAGCTGGACACGACCATCGCCGCCGATCGCGCCCTGATGGACCGCATCCGCAAGATGCTGAGTCCGTAGCCGGCCCTACTCAGCGTCCTGTGCCTCGATCAGGTCGAGGTCGCGGACGCAGAAGCCGTGGTGCTCGAAGGTCTCGTTGAGCACCGTGCCGAGGCACTGCCGCACCAAGCGGCCCCGGGCGTACGGCGGCCAGACATCGTCGTCGGGCACCGGCGCTCGCGCTGCGAGCCGCACCGCGGTGACCTCGTCGAGCCACGCCTCGAGCTCGGCGGCCTGTGCCTCACGCACGCTCACGATCTCCTCGAGGGCCGGATCGAGCGAGAGGTCAAGCCCGTGCGCTCCACGGTAGGGCTCGACGGTCGGCCCGATGCCCATCGGTGTGAACAGCTCCGTCGAGCCCAGGCAGCAGCGGCGGAACCACGAGTCGTGGACGAAGACCAGGTGGCGCATCGTCTGCACCGCCGACCACTCGTCGTTCACGCTGCGGCGCTCGATGCCGGGCCTACGGCGGATCCGCTCGATCGTGGCGGCCCAGCCGGCATGCAGCTGACGCGCTGCCTCGCGCAGATCGGCAGAGTCCTCGGAGCGGATCAGCACCCGCACCGGATGCCGCCGGTCGAGCTCTGCCTCGACGTACTCGCTGACCTCGACACCGTTCACCACGAGGTTGGTGATGAGCCCGTCGATCACGGCATCCTGCATGGCGACGCCGATCAGGCGTGCCCCGGTCAGATCGCACTCGCGGAACTCCGCACCGTGCAGATCCTCGTCAACATACCGCGTCATGCTCCGCATACTAGGTCCGAGCACCGACAAGCCAGCCTCCCGGCTTGATGTGGCCTCTTCCAGGTCCTGACCGAGCGCGAAGAACGCGACAGCGTCGCGATCGCCTCCAACGAATCCTTCTCCAAAGCGGACAGGTTCGCGCGAACCTGTGTTAGGTGCCGCCGAAAACTCGTCAGGTTCAACTCGGCTCAGTCATGGCCGCCGGACGGGCGGAGGAGGAAGTTGGTGCACGTCGGCGGCCAGGCCGGTCATCTGCTCGCCGGCTTCTTGCCAGGTGGTGATGGAGGCTTCCCAGGTGTCGCGCGAGATCCAGGGGCGGAGTGTCGAGGTCAGGCTGACGTGGCCTCGGGAGTGGAATACCGCGCGGAGCGCGAGGTGGTTGACGCTCCAGACGCGCTCGCCGTCCCATCCGCGGAAGTCGTCGGCCAGTCCCTCCAGGAAGCGGGTGAGGTCGTCATCCCATACCCTACTTCTCCGCCGTCGACGCGGGCGTTCAACCCGTCGGCTTGGGCGATGACGCTGAACGCCACCCCATACTGGTCGGGAAAGTGTCGGTCGATGAGCCTGATGACGGTGCCGGGATCCTCCTGGCATCGGACCACCACGTCGGGCGATTCGGTCGGTTCGACGTGCTCTGGGCTCACTCGCTGAATGATAGGCATTCCCTTGGGGCTGTCATCTTGAATTCCGCGGAGGCAGCCGGTCGGCGTCGACGTGGTCGGCGAGGTAGATCAGTGGCGCTTGAGGGTCCATCCCGAACGCGGCCGCGACGAGTTTCGGGTCCATTGTGTTGATCAGGTCGACCAGACGGGTGCTGCGGATCACGCGGGGCGAGAACCCACAGCCGTCCAGGATGTGGCTGAGATAGGCGGTCGAGGATGGTCTCCGCCCTGCCTTGGTGCCTTTGGTGACGATGACGTGCGGGTTGTCCGTCCGTTGCTCATTCCGGTGGGCCAGGCAGCGTTGCAGTACGTTCCAGCTGGCGGGATCGAGCGGAACCGGGTGCCCATCCGCAGGGCCTGGGTCTTGCGGTCGATGTCGTCGATGCGCAGCAGCCGGGCTTTCTGGCTGGAAGCTCCGTGCAGGAGCGCGAGCATTCCGACGAGGGCCTCATGCGGGTGGACATCGGCAGCGGTGGTCCAGCGACGGAACAGGGTGCGCTGCTGGTCGAGCGTGAGAGTGCGGCCCCGGAAGTTGCTGGAAGCTGTGGATGCCGCAGCGGACGTGGGTGAACCCTCGCTCGTTTCAGGTGGTGCTGGCGAAGCTGATGAGGTGGGTCACCGAGTGCTACGACCTGCCGTCCTGGTCGACCATCGTGGTGGTTGAAAGACCTGCTCCTGGATGGCAACCGACGCAAGAGGTCCGTCCGGTTCCTGCCTCGGAGTTTGACGAGCGGTTTGAGCAGATACTGGCTTTGGGGCATCGGGACTGGGTGAATGTTGGGCTTGCTGGAATCGATGGTCAGGCACTCGTGGTAGCGGTCGAGTACTTCACCGAGCCGAGACCTGACGGGGCTCATTTCCTCAGGGAACAGATCAGTGTCAATCTTTCCGGTCCTGAGCGTCGGCAGGGGATACACGAGAAGCGCTCCCTGCCGAATTAGGGCGTCGCACCTTGTGGTGTTTGAGGCGTTGTCGCTGGTAGTGGCTTCGGCGGGCTCGGGTCTGGTGGAGTGGTCGCCAGTGGGACCAGTGGAGGCTTCGTAGAGGCGGACCTGGTAGTGATCCAAGCCGGTCTCGTTCTTGGCGAACTGGAAGGTTTCCTCCACCGCCCAACGACTTCCGGCGACGCGGACCAGTTCGGCCAGCGGCACCGTGGTGTCGCTGTGCACGAGGTAGTAGGCCAGCTCGGTCGGCTTGCTGATTGAGCGGCGTACCAGCAGCAGATGCGGATCGGCGCCAGGGTCGATGAGCAACCAGTCGTAGAGCCGGTGTCCTTTGCTGCCCTCACCGGCCGACAGCCGCTGCCAGCCCTTCTTCGACGCTGCACCGACCAGTTCGTCAGCCCGCACCGGTCTCGTGGGGGTAGCGAACTGCTGATCACAGGAGACCGCCATGACGTAGTTGATGTGCTGCTCCTCCAGCCAGGTCCGCAGACCCGGGTTGTCGCCGTAGGCTTCGTCGGCGGTGAACCACGGCACCGCCGGCCGGCCGTGCGCGGCGATCAGCCGCTCCAGCATGCGCCCGGGCCAACACCGGCTTGGTCGCAAACTCGACATCGGTGTCGATTCCCGCCTCGGCGCAGCGGTCCCAGTCGTCGGTCCATGACTTGGGCAGGTACAACTCGCGGTCGATCAGCGCGCGTCCACGCGGCGAGACGTAGGTCAGGAACGCGCCGAGTTGACAGTCCTCGATCCGTCCGGCGGTACCGGAGTAACTGCCGCTGCGCCCCGGCGGATTTGGTGCCCTTCTTGAGAAATCCGGTCTCGTCGGCCACCACCACACCTGCCGGGTCACCGAGTCGGTCCAGCACGTAGCGGCGCACGGTGTCCCGCACCGGGTCTGCGTCCCACCGGTAGTGGTTGAGCAGCCGCTGCATCCCATCCGGGCTCAGCTCACCAGCCTGCTCGGCAATGGTCCAGCCATTCTTCCGCTCCGCCGACAACAGCCCCAACAGGTACATCCGGGCCCGCCGCCGCGATTCCACCTGGGCAAACTCGCCAGCGACCAGGCCGAACATCTCGTCGAATCCGGCCCGCCAGCGAACCAGGCGATCAGCAGCTACAGTCCACGACGCGGCCACCGCGTCTTCTTCGAGTCCTAACACACCTTGAAGTTGATCACGCGGTGGCCGTCTCCATGATCACGACACGCCGCCCAAGATCACACTGTGCGGCTGCCGTACTAGGGATGTTCTCGGAAGGGCTCCGGATACGTGCGCCTCTTGACACATCCGACGTAACGCCTCAACGAACCCAGAGGCACGAGCGACGCTTCAATGACGGATGGCCCTCGATTGGTAGAAAGATGCAATACTTTGTAAATCTCCTTACCATCTCGCTCGTACACATCTTCAAAGTATCGGCCGGCAAGGTATGATTCTGCGTCTTCGAGAAGGTCGTCGACCGCTTCAAGCTTCGAAGTTGGCTCATAGGCGGTTGAGTGTCGTTGGTAGACTTCGTCGAGGATCAGGAAGAACACTTCGGAAGTACCGGTCATTTCCACAACGACGACAGGTTCAATGCCTGCTCCACGGCGTACGGTGAGCTTGACTCCGCCGTCCGTGGTAACCTCATATTCCAGGGCACTATTCTTATCGCCCTGTTGCCGGCCAAATTCCGCCAGCCTTTCTTGTACTGTTCGCACAATCGGATCTGTCATCTCACCCCCTCTTCCACAATGTCCAATTCCGCGCCTGCGGCTTGCCCTTAACTGTCTTTGCGAACCAGTTGAAGTCTACTCCACCATACCGCTTCTCGATGTGGATGTGTATGGGCGACAGAGCCTTGCCAATACGGCCCATCTGCTGGTAGTGCTTGTAAGCGGGTCCAATCGACACCCGGAACGCACCAGATGCACCTGGCCCTACTCTTAGCAGGTTATTGCCGTTCTTAATCGTCGATGCGAGCTTTGACGCGACGGTGGCGGCCTTACCTGCCGACTTCGCCGCAAGGCGCTTTGTCGCTCCGGCTACCGCCCGTCCAGCCTTGGTCACCTTGGCGGCGGCTTTGGGGGCGATCTTGGCGGCGGCTTTGACGACGGTGGCGGCGGCTTTGACGGCGACGGTGGCGCCGACGAGGGCGGCTCCGACGGTGATGGCCATTTCGGCGGCTTTGGACCAGTTGCCGGTGGCGGCGTAGGCCACACTGGATACGCCGGCGGCGATGGAGCCGATGGGGCCGGGGATGTAGGAGGCGACCTCGGCGACCTTGGCGACGGTGTTGCAGACCGCTTTGAAGATGGAGCCGAAGCCCCAGCGGCCGTCGAGGTCGGTGCAGTTGACCGGGTCGCCGGCGCAGTAGTCATACGCGGTGGCGTTACCGCCGGGTTCGGGGTCGGGTTGGTAGAACCGGCCGGTGGCGGGGTCGTAGACCCGGGCGCCCATCAACACCACCCCGCCGAGGGCTTCGGCGGAGCGTTGTTTGCCGCCCAGCCACCCATACCGCGCGGTGGCGGATGCGGGGGTGTCGGCCGACGGCATCCCGAACTCGTCGGAGTCCAGGACGGTGACCGCACCGCTGACCTGGTTGGTGGCGGGGTTGACCGGGACGGTGGCCATCACATCGCCATGCAGCGACGTCAACTGCACCACCACACCACCGGACGCCCCGGTGGTGACCGCGAGGTCGCCTTCGGGTGACTCGACATTGCGGGTGAGGTTGGTGGCCTGGGTGGTGTCCTCGGCGATCCAGCGCGGATCATCACCGTCGGCGCCGTAGTGGTTGACCTTGGTGACCGCGTTCGCCCAGGCCCCGTTGACCAGCTTCTCGCTGGTGAACTTGCGGAACCGCAGCGCCGGGTCCAGCGTCCAGGACATCCGCGCATCGCTGGTTTGCTGACCCGCCAACAGATCATTCACGAAATAGCTGTTGGCTACCCCGGCCGGGGTGTTCGTGATCCGACCGAACGCGTCGTAGCGGTAGCCGGCGTCGGTGATCCGGTCCGCCGAGTCATAACTGTGTGCCTCGGTTTGGGCGGGCTCCCCGTCTCCGGGGCAGGACGTGGTGCCGGTGCGGGTGGATTTGCCGGTGCGGTTGGCCCGCCGGTCATAGCTGTAACTGCGCACCGTGCAATACCCGGTGGAGGCCGAGGCGTCCTTGGTTTGGGTCAACCGCGCCCACCGGTCATAGGTGAACGTCTTGGTCGAGCCGGGCCCGGACTGCTGGATGACCTGCCCACGGATGTTCTCCACCACCGACGACGCCGCGATCAACGCCCCGTCCCCCGTGCGGGTGTAGCTACGCGTGGTGGGCACCCCGGCCGGGTCGAAGGTGTTGGTCAGCCGCAGTCCGCCGGGCAGGTCCATGCCGGTGATCTGCCCATCCGGTCCGTAACGGGCGGTGATAGTGCCCCCGACGCTGTCAGTGACCGAGGTAAGGAACCCGCGCGGCTCGGTATTGCGGTCGTAGCCGAAGGTTTGGGTGCTGCCGATCGAGTCAGTGACAGTGGCGGGCTTGCCGTAGCGGTCGAACGTGGTCGCCGTCCACGCCCCATCGGCGTCGGTGTATTTCGCGAGTCGGCCGAGTTTGTCGAACACCCGGGTGATCGTGGAGCCGTCCGGGAACGTGGTAGTGACCGCGTCACCGGAGCTGGGGTCGTAGCTGGTGCCGACCATTTGCACCGCACTGCCCAGGGCGGCGGTGATCGCCACGCTGGTGACCCGGTCCGCGCCGTCGTAGGTGGTCACGGTGGTCCGGGTGTTCCCGGCGACGGATTCGCTGACCCGGTCCGGCTCGCCGAAGCGGGTGTAGGACTCCACCCGCTTGATCGGCAGATCCGTGCTCATCCGGTTCGAGTCGTGTCCGGTGACCGCCCCGGCGACCTTGGTCAGACAGGGTTGCCCGGCCCATTCGGGGCGGTTGCCACACGACGCGTCGTCGGGGTTGGCCGCGGCGGTGTAGAACACCGACAGGGTCGTGCCGGCGTCGGTGCCGGTGGCGTCGAGCTTGCGGGACTCACGCGCCCGCCCCTGGGCGTCGTAGCGCACCGCCGTGCTGGCCGCACCCAAGGATCCGGCGGGGGCTTCGGCGTCCAAGGTCACGCTGGTGGACTGCCGGATCCCCCACCCGGACACCCCGCCGATCACCGGGCTATAGCCGTTGCGGGAGACGAACACGTCCTGCTCGCCGATCATGCCCACGACCGTGGCGCTGGTGCGCACGGTGGTCGCCAGGTGGTAGGCGGTGCCGTCCGGTTTGTCCTCGTCGTAGCTGGTTACCTTGCGGGCGCGGGCATTGACCAACTGGTTGGGGTCGCCGTCCAGGGCGATGCGCTGCAGCGGGCCGAGGGCGGTGATCTCGTCCAGGCCATCCGGGCTGAACGTGGACTGAGTGTCCAACCAGGTCGCCCGCGTAGCGCTGTCATATTGCGCCAGGCCCAGCTGCGCAAGTTTCGCCGCGCTGTCGGGTAGCTGACCCAACGCGAGTGCCCGGTTGGAGGCTTCCAGGGTGCGCACGGTGTTGCCGAACCGGTCGTGCTCGACCGTGTCGATGTCCCCGCCCGGGGTGGCCGTGTTGACTTCTTGGCCGGAGGCGTTGAGGTAATGCACGGTCGCTGCGCGGTACCCGTCCCGCCCCGGGACGGTGCCGGTCGCGGTGGTCACACCGGTCGGGTCTTCCGGGCCGAACAGGGCGGTGGCGTCGGTGGGCACGTCCCTCTGCGCCCAACTCCCAACGGTCGCACCGTCGAGGTCATACGGGCCACCCGCACCCCGGGTCAACGGCACGCTGTAGACCACCGAGGTGGCGATCTCCCCGTCCACCGTGGCCAGCGACCCGGGTTGCAGCGTCGCACGCCGCACCCGCAGCAACCGCCCACCATTGTCGTCGCCGACACCGGCGGTGCCGAAGTCGTAGCTCCACGGCAGTTCCCCCGGCGGCGTGACCTGGATGACCCGGCCGGTGGCGTTGTCGTAGCCGTAGACGGTCTTGAGCGGGGTGGACAGCCGCGGATCCCACACCTCACGCAACCGCCCGAGGGTGTCGTAGGCGTAGCGCGCCACCGTCACCGCGGATACCGCGCCGGTGGCCGGGTCGGTGGTCCAGACCGAGATCGCGCTGACCTGACCGGCCACATCCCCCAGGGTCGAGGCGGTGGCGGTGGTGGTGGCGGCGTAGGTGTAGTCCATCGCCTCACACCCCCGGGCCGGGGTCGGCGTGGTGCAGTCCCCGACGCCGGGCTCGGTCGGGGCGATGGCCCGTTTGATGCGGACCTGGTCATCCACCGACTCGTAGACGAACCGGGTCGTCGCCGCCTGCACCGGTGGGGTGGTGGAGGCGACCAGGTAGGTGTCCCCGTTCGCGGCCTTGCTGAACACCGTCACCGTTCCGTCCACTTCGGACAGGCGATAGTCGGCGCCATCGAAGGACAGGGTCAGATCCTCGGCGCCGGGCTCGGGGAAGAAGCGTCCATCGACGGCCCTGGTGAACCAGGTCGTGTCGCCGGCCACCGTTTCCAGGGAGACCACATTGGTGTCCGGGAAACTAAGCCGGGTGTAGTCGACCCCCGCGGAGTCCACCGCGAGACCGCTGTCCCACTGCGGACCGAACGGTGCGGTGATCTCGCGTACGGACAGGTCGTCGTAGTAGACCTGTTTCCCGCTGGCCGGGTTGAAACCGTTGTAGAGCCGAACGAACGCCTCGGTGGCATCAGCCGGGACGCTCATGTCGAGGCTGAGTTGGACCCAGGCGTCGGTGACCGTGGGCCGGGCGCTGGAGGTTTCGACGTAGCCGACGGAGGTTCTGACGTAGCCGACCAACTTCTCACCGCGGCCATCGGCCGGGGACAGGCCAGTGGCGGCGGGCGCATACACCCATCCGGTCACCCGGTAGGTGTGTCCGGCCCGCATCCCCAGCCGCAGCGCACCCCCGTCGCCCTCAACGGCGGTGAAGGTGTCCGGGTTGGTGCCGGTGGCCGGCGGGAGCACCAGCAGCGCGTCACTGTCCTGGTGACCGCGGCTGCCCACCCGGCTGATCGCCGACGCGGTGGCCACGAATCCGGTGGTGTCGGTGGAGATCTTTTGCTGGTTGGCGGTCAACCGCTCCCGCTGGGTCTGGAATCCGGCGCGTGGATCCCGCGAGGAGGAGGTGCGGGAGACCGACAGCCCGAACTCCTCGGCGTCGGTGGAGGACAGGGCGAAGTCACCGGTGAGCAGGTTGAGCGAGCCGCCGCCGAGGGATTCGGTTTCCGCGCCGTCGGCGTTCGGATCGACCACCACGGTGCGCCACCCGGTGGCGTACGCACCGCCACCGGTGGTGTCGGTGGCCAGGATCGCCTTGACCTGCACCACACCCGCCCCCGCCCCGAGGGTGTCGGTGACGTTCCAGGTCGCCGAACCGCCCAGCGACGCCAACGGCGTAAACCCGGCACCCACCACCGATCCGTCGGCCTTGGTCAGATGCGCGGCGGGAATGTCGGCCTCGACCGCCGCGCCGGGGCCCCGCCGCCACACGAACTTGACGTGGGTGAACACCGGCTCACCGTCGACCTGCAACGGGATGCGCCGCACCACCCGCGCACCTTCGGCCGGGCGGACCAGCCCGGCCCGCCCGACATGAAAGGCATACGACACGACCGCAGAGAGGTTGCCGGCCCGGTCCTTGGTGCGCACGTTCAGTACATGCTGCCCATCAACTGTGGGAGTGATCGCGGGTGCGGCCCGGCCATCAGCACCTGCGGCCACCTCGGTCGCCGGGGTGGTGTCCACCCCGTACACGTAGGAACCCACGTCCCCGGTGCCGGCCGGCGGGGCGAAACTGAACGCCCCGGCCTGCCCGGCGCCCTTGTGCCAGGTGTTGTCGTTCGGATAGTCCACCGATGACACGAACGGCCCGCCAGGAGCGGTGGTGTCCACGGTGAACTGCTGCCAGGCCACGGTCACCCCGGCGTCGGGCGCGAGGTCGAGATACCACTTCTGGCAGTCCAGACCGGCATAGTCCCAAATGTCGACGTTGGCGCCGGCCGTGGCCGAGCAACCGGACACGTCGAGCGCCTTGCCGTTGATCTTGGCGCGGATCTTGTACTCGCCCGACCCGACCGGGTCGAACGCCCAGAACTGGCATTCGTTGCCGCCGAAGTTGAAGTTCCACAACGCGACGTTGGTGCCGTTGGCCGAGCCACAGTTGGCGATGTCCGCCGCGACCTGCGGGTTGCCCCGCGACACCAGCTCGGCGAAACCACCCGGGCGGCTGCGCATCGCCCAGCGTTGGCAGTTGCCACCCCAGTAGGTCCAGGTGCCGATGTTGCTGCCCGCCGTGGTCCCGCAACCGTTGACGTCCAGCACGTTGTTGGACTGCTTGGATCGCACCGCCAGCCACGAGTCCCCGGACCAGTCGGTGTTGTCGTGCACCGCGATCCGGAACCGGTAGCTCCTGCCGTTCTGTAACAACCCTGCTGGCACCGGCCACTGCCCCACCGCGCCGGAAGCGATCACCCCCACCTCGGCGTGGGTGATCAGCGTCTCGCCCTCGTAGACGTAGACGAACGCCCGCACCGCGTCCCCGTCCGGGTCGTTGACCCGGAACGTCAGCATCGGCGTGGCGGACCGGGTATAGGTCACTCCGCCGGAATCGCCGCGGTCGGAGACGTTCAACCCGGTCGTCGGGCTCGGCGGCAGGTTGTAGGTGACGTCGATGTGCGGCACCGCGCCGCCCTCGGCCGAGGAGAACTTCTTCCACCCATAGGAGTCGCTCTCGTTCTGTGCCTTGAGCATCACCCCGGCCAGCGTGAACCCCTGATCCGACCACGCCTGCTGCAATCCGCTTGTGTCGGTGCTGATCCAGTTCGGATTGCACCCCGCGTCATGACCCAACGTGGCCGAGTTGGTGGCGAACAAACTCCACGGCGCCGGTTGGTTGACCCACCGCGTCCCGGTACCCACCAGCGGCGTGGACCACACCTCCCAGTTCCGCGCACTACACGAATACGACCACGTCTCATACAGCCACAGCTTCGAAGAAAAGATCCGGGCCCCGCGAAAGGCGCTCATATCAAAGTGCAAATAGGAGCGTGCCTTGACCGAGCCGCCGTTATAAGAACCGACCCGCAACTCCCCCATGCCAGACTGATCCGTGTTGAGAATGTCGGACTCGGTGAACGTGTCGAAATAGGTGTAGACACCCACGCTCGGGTCGATCGTCACCGGATACCGCACACCGGGGTCATCCAGATACCCGTCGGCGGGCTCCACCGTCACCTCGGTGACCTCCTCGCCACCCTTGCCCGCCCGGCGCTGCTTCTTGTCCTTGCGCTGCTTGACCTTCGCCGGCTTCACGGGATTACCGGACTTCTCATCCACCCGCGCGTCCCACATCTGCGCCGCCGGCACCGCCCCCACCACGACACCCGATGGATCCACCAACTCCGAGTTGCCGTCGGCGTCGGTGCGCATCGTCAGGCCCTTGGCCCGCACCGGCAGCGTGAACCGCACCCCCTTGTCCGGCTTACGGTTGAGCACCAGGAACTGCTCGAACCCGGTACGCGTGGCCTCCACCACCAAGTCCACCCCGGGCGCCACCTCGGCATAGATCGCCCGATTGCCCGCCAACCGCGGCTCAGGCAACGCATCCGACCACTGCACCGCCACATCCCGGTCCGAACCCAGCCGCACCACCGCCAGATCCCGCAACCCCGCGCCCCCACCCGCAGCCAACTCCAATCCCCGCGGATGCGCCTTCGGCCGAATCACCCCATCCCGGCCCTTGACCAACCTCAAGTCCACCGGCACCCACGCATCACCCTGACGCACCCGCACCGGCCCACCATTAAGCTCCGTCGTCCGGGTGCCATCCGGGTTCACCCACGTCACCGACGTCTCCGTGCGCTCCGACAACGCCTCAACCCGCCGGTTGCGCAACCGCGCCGTCACCCGCGCCGACGCGACATCCGCCGCCTCATCCGGACCCGCCTGCGACGGCGCGGGAGCAGGCGCAGCAGCCGCGACCGCCACCGGTGCGTCCACCGCCACCGCGGACCCCACCGCCACAGCCGCCACCACAAAGGCGACCACACCGCGCGTCAACCGACCCCGCCACGGTCGCATTCGGACAGCACGAAACACACGCGCATGCGCCATCGAGACGACACCCCACCCAGCTTGTGTGACACCCCGAGGCCACCAGTCGACGAGATCGCGCACAGCCTCCCCCACACCCAACCATGAACACAAGAGTCCACAACGAACAGACCGACCGACCGGGAACCACAACCCTCAATGACCGCAACCGCGCACTACCGGTAACCGTTCGGTGCTGCCGCCCATCCACAATGGACCGCACGTGATCCAAGGCATCAGCTCATCGAGTCCGGTCCGCCTGGGTGCGGTCCTGGGCCGGTGCCGGCGGGCGGAGCCTTGACCTATGCTCCCCTTCCCGTTGCCGAATTGTGGAGGTCCGCTCATGTCGAAGCCGGGTGAGCAGGTGCTGGCCGAGCTGCCGCCACCCGACACGACCCGGCCGGCGGCCGCTGACCCGATCATCCGCACCCAGCTCGACCTCTGTTCCGACCAGATCGCAGCAAACCGCAAGGAGCCGATGAACATCGGGGTCGTCACGATCGTCCTGGTGATCATTGTGTTCAGCATCGACGCGCCGCAAGCCAGGACGATCGTCGCCGGCTTCGGGGGATTGCTGCTCGCCGTGTGGTTCGGGCGATATGTTTGTTTTGCGCGGCGCATGCACCGATGGGGGTCGGCGGCGCCCGAACTGCTGACACAGCAGCCGTGGCGGGCGATTGCGGTCACAACGGTCGCGCGCCGCGTAGTCAAGCCGCACGATGAGTCACGTGCCGGGCACATCCGAGTGAGCCTGGACGGGGCGGAGCGACGGTTGATCGCCCGCACCGGCCGGGTATGGGTGGTCGGCCCGGATCCGGCCGGGTGGCTGGCGCTGCGCCTGGACGGCGGCGCCGGTATCTATTCAGCCCGGCTGGTACACCCCCGCGCCGGAACGCCAGCACCAACGCCGACACCGACATCCGGCGGCAGCGCAACGGCCGGCGACGACCCGGTAACCAGCGCACTGGCCAGGCAGTGGGCCTGGACCCACGCTGGGTGGCTCTGCGGGCTCGGACTGTACGCACTGGCCGCGGCGCTGTTCGCCCTGCTGCTGAGCCGTTGGGTTCCGGCCCTGCTCCTGCTTCCCCTTCTCCTGCTGCCCGCACTCATCCGCATCCAATGGTGGTACCGGGTCCGGGTCGGGCTGGCACTACCACGGCGGATGCGAACCGGAGCATGGACGCCGGTGCCCGTGACCCTGCGGCCGTGGCAGACCGGACCCCGAGGCTGGACCGGCAACGTCACCGGGACGATCCACCTGGACCCCGACCACCGCGTGGAGTTCGAGATGCCCGTCGCCAGGTTCGACCTGCTCGACACCATCGACTCCACAGGCACAATGTGGGTCGTAGGCCAACCCCGGCCGGGCCAGACCATGGTCGTGGGCTTCCCCGGCTACCCCCTACTCGGGTTCGCCCGACTGACCTGATGGCGAGCCGGCCCAACCAAGTGGAGCCTGGCCTGTTTGGAGATCCCTGGGTCCGGCACACCTGTTCCGCGGCCAGGGCGAAGCTGTCCCGTGGCCGAACTGCTGGAGGAAGCGGTCGAGCGCGGTGACGGTATCCGGCTCAACTGGCCGGAGGAGGGCACGTCACCGGACTGGACCCTGTCGACGGTCTTGCGGCCCTCCTCGATGCTCATGCCGAACAGGTACGGCGGGTTCGCGGTGTCGTCGCAGACCTCGCGCCAGCCGTGGTCGATGACCAGACCGTGGCCGCGGTTGGGCATGGTGACGGTCTCGGTCACACCGGGTTCTTGCTCTGCTTGGTGAAGATGGCGGTGCTGATGGCCGGCGGGACGGTGTTGTCCTTCTCCCCGGCTCGCGGCGGGTCAGTTGCGGAGCCGGCTGATGAGTTCCTCACGGCTGGTCACGTTGATCTTGCGGTAGATGGCCTTGAGGTGGTCGTTGACGGTGTGCGGTGAGAGTTCCAGGCGGCGGGCGATCTGCTTGGCCGGCCTTCCGTCGAGAGCGTGCTCGATCACTATTTGTTCCCGGCGGGTGAGGTCGTACCAGGCGGCCACGGCGGGCAGCAGCACCGCGGCGGAGGCTGGTTGCGTGGTGATCGCGACTTCACCCAACGTCGTACCGTGCAAGAGCTGCGCGTGCAGCGCGAACCATCCCTGAGGCGCGAGGACCCGGCAGGCGATGGGTCCGCCGGCCCGCCGGGCCCGGTAGGTGATATTCCCGATTCTCGCGAACAGTTCCTCGTCGGTCAGCGTGAGATCGGGAGTGAAAGCGCGCAGCGCCTCGCGGCCTTCCGCGGTGACCACCGCGATCACGTCGTGGTGACCGACGATGACCAGGCCCGGTGGTAGCTCACTGCGCATGGAGTTTGCCGGGGTGTTGGCCACGAACCGCTTGAGGGCGAGGGCCAGCGGCCCGGTCAGGTACTCGGCGCACGCGGTGTGGACCGGTGCGAATGGTGTACGTCCACGCTCCCGCAGCAGGACCAACACGCCCCAGGTTCGGCGACCCTGGGTCAACTCGATTCGGATCTCACTGCCGAACCGCTCGGCCGCCATGTTCCGCAGTTGGGTGGTGTAACGCTGGTCGGGCACGTCGCCGACGAGAAGCCTGACCGCGCTGGATCTGGAGTAGGTGTTGCGGTGCGGTTGACGCTGAACGGCGATCAGTACGACCTCGACGTCGAGACAGTGCTTGGCCGGTTGCGGGGCCGAGCACCCGAGCCAGTCCAGGTCCATTGGGTTGAGGTGAACGGAGTGCGGTTCCCAGTCAAGCAGGCCCTCGAGGCAGCGCTCGGTGTCAGCCGTGCGACATTCACCTCACGCATGGCACGCTCGCAGTTCAGCCGTCTCGGGTTCGTGACCAGCAGCCTCGCAGAACAGGCGAACACCCGGCACGAACCGCACCAACCGGAGCCGGCGGCGTCCCGGCCGGCGACGACGGTCGAGGAAGCGGGTGAAGCGTTCACCACGCTAGTCACGTTCCTGCGCCGCGCCCGCATTACCGTCAGCGTCGATCGTCTCGAGCGCGATCTGGTCAACACCAATAGCTCCACCGCACCAGCCGTGACCAAGGCAGCAGGTCTCACCGACGAGCTACTCCAAGCCGCGCTGATCGTGCGCCGCGACGTCGGCCGAGTCAGCGACGTCATCCACGCCACCGCCATCGCCCTCGTCCTACCCAAAATTCTCGAACCGGGCGAAGTGATCAGCAACCGACCCTCACTCGGCCCCGGCAACGACAAGACCCGCCCGTTTGATTTGGAAACGAACCACCGTGTCGCGGAGTTCAAGGTCGCACTATGGTCCGGCGGCAACATGATGCGCAAACGCACCCTGACAGCCGACCTCGTCCACCTCGCCCTCGACCAATCCGGCCGCCGCCCCGAACTCTGGGTAGCCGGCACCGAACCACTCCGGTTCCTCCGGACCAGCACCAGCTCCGTCAGCGAACTGCTGTCCCGATCCTCACGGCACCTCCCCAGCCGCTACCACGACCACTACGGCACCACCGACATCCCCCTGCGTGACTTCGTCACCCACCACGCCGCACACGTCCACCACAACAACATCGCCGAAATCCTGCCAGCAGTAGCCTCCGCCCTCATCTGAACCACCACCACAGCGACACGCGGTTATGGACCGACCGCCACGGCATGACCAACATCCTGGGTGCTCCAATGGGTGCTCGGCAGCGGCGTTACTACCCGACACGGTGCGGCACACAGCGACACGAGGACTCGGCGCTGGCGTGCGGAAACGGCACGCGGCGACACGCGGCGGCGGTTGTGGGCGTCACTACGGGGAGCCGGCTCTTAACCAGCGGGTTCGGGGTTCGAGTCCCTGGCGGCGCACCCGCAAACCGCAGGTCAACACCACGTTGACCTGCGGTTTTGCCGCTTCTAACGAAGGCCTGTGATGAACTACAACGTCCACAGTGGTCACGTGGGTGCTCCTGGGCGGAAAGTGGGCCGGCTAACAAGATCAACCGCCGACTGGTCCCCAGGGTGTGGCGGCTGGATCAGTCAAAGGATGGCTGTCGGCGAGTCGGGGGTTTGCGCGGATCCCGTGGGCCACGCCGGCCATGCCCGAGCTCACCCCGGGTCAGCGCAAGGTCTTGTACCTGCTCGCGAACGGGCTGTCCGACAAGGTGATCGCGCACCACATCGGGACCAGCGTCCGTACGGCCCGCCGGCACGTGAAGGAGATCCTCACCGAGCTCAACGTCGACACCAGGATGGCCGCAGGGGGCGCCGCAGCTAAGCGGGGGTGGGTCTTCGGCGGACAGGCGACCATGCCCGAGCTCACCCCGGTCGGGCGCGACGTCCTAGACCTGATGACGTCCGCGCTGCCCGACCAGGTGATCGTGCGATACGCCGAGCTCACCCCGGTCGGGCGCAGGGTCTTGTACCTGATGATGTCCGGGCTGTCCGACAAGGTGATCGCGCACCACATCGGGACCAGCGTCCGTACGGTCCGCCGGCACGTGAAGGAGATCCTCACCGAGCTCAACGTCGACACCAGGTTCGCCGCAGGGGCCGCCGCAGTCCGGCGGGGCTGGGTCTAGCGCGGCTCGACATGTCCAAACCCAAACAGGACGCTGATCCGGCACCGCCCCGCATGTCCTCGTCGACGACCTTGGCCCCCGTATTTGTCAGCCTCGGAGGGATGTCCGCAGTACTCGGTGGATCAGCCACGTGGTCACCAAGGAGCACGGCAACATCGACGGCGACCTGTTCATCGACTGCACCGGGTTCCGTGGAATGCTGCTGAACAAGGCGCTCGGTGTGCCGTTCCAGTCTTATCAGGACACTCTGCCGAACGACAGCGCGGTCGCGCTGCGGGTGCCGGTCGACATGGCCGAGCGAGGAATCCGGCCGTGCACCACGGCAACCGCCCAGGCTGCCGGCTGGATCTGGACCATCCCGCTGTTCGGCCGGATAGGCACCGGATACGTCTACGCCAGCGACTACTGCGGCCCCGACGAGGCCGAGCGGATGCTGCGTGCGTTCGTCGGTCCGGAGGCGGAGAACCTCGAGGCCAACCACATCCGGATGCGCATCGGTCGCAGCCAGAACTCGTGGGTGAACAACTGCGTCGCGATCGGACTGTCCAGCGGTTTCGTCGAGCCGCTCGAGTCGACCGGGATCTTCTTCATCCAGAACGCGATCGAGCAACTGGTCAAGCACTTCCCAGGGCCGGACTGGAACGGTGGCCTGCGCGCGGCCTACAACCGTCAGGTCGCGGGCGTCATGGACGGCGTGCGCGAGTTCCTGGTGCTGCACTACTACGCCGCCGCCCGCACGGACAACCAGTACTGGAAGGACACCAAGACCCGCGCGATGCCCGACTCGCTGCGTGAGCGGTTCGACCAGTGGCAGGGTCAAGCTGCCCGACGTGGAGACCGTCTTCCCGAACTACCACGGCTTCGAGCCGTACTCCTACCACGCGATGCTGCTCGGCCTCGGCGGCCTGCCCCTGCAGGCCCGCCCGGCGCTTGGCCTGTTCGACTCCACCACCGCGGCCAAGGAGTTCCAGCAGGTCCGCGACCAGGCTCATTACCTGGTGGAACGCCTGCCAAGCCAGTACGACTACTTCGCCGCCCTGCACTACCGTTCCGCGAACCAGCGCGTCGCCGCCTGACCCCGGCGACCGGCTGCCCGAAGGGGCCTTCACCACCTCACCGTGGCGAAGGCCCCTTTCGGCATCACTCGGCGTCTGTTTGGGCGCAGACGCAACGCCGGCCGGGTGTGTGGGGACTTCGAGATGTGACGACAATTGCGGAGCGAGAGCGGGGGCGGGGATGCGGGCAGAGCCCTGGGATGCCGCTGGTGTGGACGCCAAGACGCCGCCTGCGAGTGCTGACCAGGCGCTGTGGGAGCAGGCCGCGGGTGGCGATCTCGCTGCGTTCGAGGAGTTGTTCCGCCGGCACGTCGGCGCGGTGTGGAACTACGCCTACCGGTTGACCGGTTCGTGGTCGGTGGCCGAGGACCTCACTTCGGCGACCTTCCTCACCGCATGGCGGCGGCTCCGCGAACTGACGTTGGTCAATCACAGTGCACGGCCGTGGCTGTACACCGTGACCAGCAATCTGGCCCGTCGGGAGCACCGCAGGTTGGGTCGGTTCGCGGCGGCGCTGTCCCGCGTCCCACTGGGCGGCGCCCTGGACGACCATGCCGATGACGTGGCCAGCAAGGTCGACGCGGACCACCGGCTGCGCGTGGTGCTCGACGCCGTCGCAAGGCTGCCAAGGGCCGAACGGCGGGCCGTCGAGTTGTGCCTCGTGGGCGATCTGTCCACGGCCGCTGCCGCAGCGGTGCTCGGGGTGGCCGAAGCCAGTGTCCGCTCCCGAATATCTCGCGCTCGCAGCCGGCTGCGGAGCCTGCTGCGCGACACCACCCTTGACGCGGCGACCACCGAGGAACGGTGATGAACAACAACCTGAATCTGCCTTCGGACCGTCCGATGCCCGAACACCTGCGGGAGGACATCTGGAACCGGCTCGCGCCGGAGCTTGCGGCCGCACCGGCGGGCAGGCCTCGGCGATCGGCGGGCCTGCCGTTGTCCGTCGCGGCCGTGGTCGGTGTGCTCGTCGTCGGTGGCGTGGTGGCGTTCGGCCCGGTGCGTGACTCGGGTCCGGTGCGTGACCCGGGTCCGGCCGGCAGCGGATCTCCGCACGTGATCCCGCCCGCCGATCCGGCCGATGTGAAGCTGGCCAAGGACTGTGTGCACGCCACCATCGCGTCCGGGGTAGTGGTGCCCTACCCGGACAGCTGGCGACCGGCCGCCAAGATCGATGCCGACACGCCGAACGGGTTCCTGGTCATCCGCAACGACAATGCCGCAGCGGTCTGCACTGTCTCCGACGGTACGACCCGGGGGATCATGGGTCCTGATTTCGCCATGCTGGCCGGCCGTGGACGGCACCGGTACGCCAATCTCACCAACACGCGCCCCTTCGATTATTTCACCGCCTGGAACACGGGTGACAACTCCAGCATCCAGTTCGGGATCGCGACCGACGAGGTGATCGCGGTGTCACTGGTGGGGCAGGACAACTCGGCGACGCCTGCGGTCGTGCGGGACGGCACGTTCGCCGCGAAGATCGGCAACGGTGAGACGTGCGGTTCGCCGACGAGCAACCTGGTGCGAGCGACCTTGAAGAACGGTCACGTCATCGAAGGGCCGCTGTGCAAGCCCCCTACGTAGCCGACTGCAGGTTGGTGATCGGTTGGGTGCTGGCCGCGGCGCCCAGCGCGGGCAGCCCGAACGCCTCCTCGAGGGTGCGCAACACGGTGTAATGCGTGATCCGCTCAGAGCGGACTCCCGACCGGATCCGCGCGCCGACCACGATCGTGGCGATGTGGTTGTTCGCTCCGCCGTCGTCCTCGTCCCAGGTGACCACAAGCAGACTGGCTGGGGTGAGGCGTCCCGGCGGCGATTGTTTTCGGGACAGCACTGGGGTCCAACAGGTTTCGGAACGCTGTGGCTTGTGGCTCGTGGCCGATGCACACTGAGCAGGGCCTTTACACGCAGCAAAAAGCGGTCCCCTGCGCCCACAGGAGACCGCTTGAGTCGATGCCCCATCCCGATAGACGTGCCCGGCTCGCTCCACATAATCGCTGGTTCAGCGCAGTAGTGGGACGGGTGGGGAGGGTTTCAACAGGTGTAACCGCAGCCCCGCCCGGGTTGATGGCGCGGCGGCGGTTCCGGCTACGGAGCGTGGTCGGGAGTGATCTGGTGGCCCGACCTCCAGTACATGGGGTGTGCGGGGCGGATCGCCAACGGCGTGAACACTGTGCACTGCTCGTATGCCACCACCAGTGGACACGCCCTGCCCGCGCCGCTGGTGTCGATCGCAGCTTCCTCTACCGGCATCGTGACCCGCTCGAGAACATCCATGCCCTCGCCGCCGAGCCGCTCGCCACTGCAGACACTGGCCCGGCCGTCACCCGAGCGTCCCTGCAGGCCGACCTGCTCGCCGCACATGAACGGGCCGCACGGCTTAAGACCCGAGTCCAACACCTTGAGAAGGGACTGTCCGATGCCTTCGGCGAACAGGCCTGGCGTGAGTCCGGGCTCGGCACCGCAACCGACATCGATGCCCTCCACCAGCAGATCACCCGCCTTGAACAGCAGGCCATCGACCTACACCTGCAGCTGGAGGAACGCGACGAGGACCTCGCCGCCGCCCGCGCCACCAACCGCGAGCTGATGGCCCGCATCAACGCCCCCACCCACCACAGGTGAACCGCCGCGAGCCATTGTCGCCACTGACTGTTCGCGACCGAAGCCGAGTCCCGCCGGTCCCACCGCCGGCAACTAACCCCAACCGGTTAAGCCTTTCGATGGACTTGACGCCTGTTCCATGGTGAGAAGACATCCGCGCGGTGTCGTGGGCCGATGGAGGACAGGCTGTGTTCGCTGAAGCGATCGTTGCGATGGGCCTCTTGACCGGGGCGCTGGGCGGAGGTTGGTGGACCGTGAGTTCAGCGCGAAGCTCGCAGCATGAGGCTCCCTCGAGCAGGACCCGTCTGTGGGATGTGGTCAAGGTTTGGGTAGAGGGACGAACTCAAATCACGCTGGAGCGTGAAAGGCGCGTGACGCGGGTCAAAACCCTCAAACACATGGGACGGCTCCCTGCCGGGTCGTGGTTCGAGGAAGCGGCGCTTCGCGGTGACCGCGTCACGATTCGGGCTCCGGGGGCGCGATGAGCGCTCTCCACGAGGAGCCAGAGCCGCTTGGCGGATCAGGCAACACCGCCGCCCAATGGGACACCGAATGGCTGAAGTTCTATCGGAATTGGCGGCCGAAGTTGATCGCCTACCTGGCATCGATCACCCACCATGATACGCGCTTTATCGAGGAAGTTGCCCAGGAAAGTTTTCTAAAGCACCGCATGTACTGGGCAGGCCTAGAGGACATCGACCGAGCCCATGCATATCTTTTCAAGATCGCCCGGCGAAAGATGATGCGGTGTCAAGAGAGAGAATCACGGTGTCAACCATTCCCAGAGACTGCACCCTACTCGAATGATCTTCAGACCTACCGTGTCGCTCCTGACGATGCGTTTGACCTCGGAGACACGCGGCGTGAGGTCCTTGCGGCTATCCGGCGACTCTCACCTCGACGGGCCGAGGCCGTGACCTTGTTCTACCTGCTGGACTTCCCGGTCAGAGACATCGCGGACATTCAGCAGATCACCAGAAGCACGGTCCGAGCGCATTTGACTCTGGGACGCCAAGAGCTCGCGAAGTTGCTGCATGAGAACGACGAAAACGAAGGAATTGATGGAGGTGTCTCATGAACCTTGACGATCGCCTCCGCGACACCGGACAAGCGCTGGTAATAGCATGCACCAACGGCGATGATGCAGACCGTGGCGCTCAGCTGCTACGGGTGGCATACGAACGCTTGCAGTCCGGCCTTACGATGCCGGCTGATGCTCCGAGTGATGACCACGAGACCACGTATAGCATGGGTATGGTCTGCGAAACTCAAGGCGATTTGCACGGCGCCGCACTATGCTTTCAGCAGGCGGCAGCAAACGACTTCGAAGACGCCGCAGACAGGCTCACCGCAGTGCTGGCGCGTCTCGACCTCCGTTCCACAAGCCCAGCGCGCGAGCAAGCTTCTATCGATAATTTCGAAGCGATGACAGATAGTAGGTCGGGTGACTACCAGCGCCTTTCCGACGACGCTGATGACTCCACGATCAGTGAGAACGGCCCTGACCAGCATTTGACCGAGCCTGCGGTCGGCCAAGCGATCCACCATGCGGTGCAGCGACTGTCAGCGACGGCCTCCGAACTGCACAACGGGCTCACCGAGAGCGCCGCAGCCAAGGCCACAAGAAACCTGGTGAAGGCGCTCAACTGCGTAGCGATCGGGATCACCGACTCCTCCGGCCGGCTGCTGTTCTGGGACGGCGGGGCCAACGAGCACCATAAGGACCTCACCGAGGCGATCGACGTCGCGGTGCGCAGCGGGCGACGAGCACACGTCGACCACACCAATCTGACCTGCAGCCGCCGCAGGCGCTGTCCGATGCGCACCGCAGTCATCGTGCCGCTGATCATCGACGGCGACGTCGAGGGCACACTGATCGTGGTCGGCAAGGTCAACAAGAAGCGGCTCTTCCGGGCGACCGACGAAGTCGCCCAGTTCGTGCGCATCCAGCTGAAGCTGACCAAGCTGGAGGAGTCCAAGCAGCGGCAGGCCCGCGCGGAGCGGCGGATGCTGCGCGCGCAGATCTCCCCGCATTTCCCCTACAACGCGCTGAACACGATCTCCTCACTCATCCGCACCGACCCCGAGCAGGCTCGCGACCTGTTGCAGGAGTTCGCCGACTTCACCCGCTACTCGTTCCGCAGCTCCGGGCTGTTCACCACGCTGGCCGACGAGCTGCGCAACGTCGACCGGTACCTGACCATCCAGAGCGTCCGCTATCAGGAGCGGCTCAATGTCCGGATCAAGATCGCGCCGGAGGTGCTCTCCGTGGTGGTGCCGTTCCTGGTGCTGCAACCGTTGGTGGAAAACGCGGTCCGGCACGGAATCTCGCCCAAGCCCGGTGGCGGCACGGTCACCGTGATCGCGCAGGACGACGGCAACGAGGCCCTGATCAGCGTGGAGGACGACGGGGTCGGGATGGACCCCGACCGGCTCTTCGCCGATCTTCGCGACGCCCACAAGACCGGCGCGTATGTCGGCCTCGGCAACATCAACCAGCGGATGCGCTCGGTGTTCGGCGACGAGTACGCGCTGATGGTGGAGACGGCCCCGGGCGCGGGCATGAAGGTGATCCTGCGGGTGCCGAAGTTCTTCCCCGGCATCCGGCCGGATCTCCCGGTCCTATCCTCGTCCGCCGACGAAGGCGGCGACGAGTCGATCCCCGCGCCAGCCAGGACCGACGAGTTGGTGCCTGGCACGGCCGCGAGTCAGTCCTGGGGGCTCGGAGATACATGAAGCGTGCCAACCCTGGAAGTATCACAGGCGCGGAAAACGACGAGCGCAACGGTGAGCTTGGCAGCCTTACATCTGCCTTGTCGATCAGGCCGGGGAACCCGGTCGGAGGGACACGGTAGCCGTTCTACTCAGGCGAGGCTGATCTTCCGCGTGAGTCGCCAACATTGTGTGTTCTCGCTTGGAGGCACGGACTAACTTGAGGAAGGCGACGAAGATCTTGTCGCCGCTCACACTGCCAACCGCGAATTGATGGCCCACCTCGACGGCCCAACCCTTAACAGATGAACCACCGCGAGTCCGCTTGCGCTACACCTGTCGCGCCAGATAAACGTCACAGCGTCAGCCTCTGAGCTGCACAAACGCAGGGCTGCACGGGTGGTGGTACGAAATCACCCGACGCGGTGAGCACATCGGAGTGCCGTTCGACGAGTTCACCCAACGGCTCCCCAAGCCCATCGCCGATCCCGGCGGCATCGGGTACGTCGTGCTCACCTACGCGCCGGACGCCGACAAGCCGCCCTACGACGAAACACCCGTCTCCCGACTCGCGGCGTGGTGGGTCACACGCACAGGAGTGTTCGGAGCCTCGGTGGCCGTCGAGCCAGAGGCCACTGGCATCGCGCAGCTGCACCCTCACTGGCCGGTAGCCGACCTGTCGGTCGTCACAGTCATGGTGGTCGGCGTCGGCAGCATCGGCGGAGCAGCAGCCGCCGCGCTCGCCGGTTACGGCCTCGGACGGCTCCTGCTCGTCGACCCCGACCGGCTGCTGTGGCACAACCTCGTCCGCCACGTACTACCCCGCCGCTACGTCGGGCAGTACAAGGTCGATGCCCTCCGGGAACACCTCACCACCCACCGCGGCGACACCGAGATCACCGCCTTCCGGTACGACGTCGTGGACGACGCCGACCGCATCCGCGGCCTCCTCGACCAGACCAGCATCATCCTCTGCTGCGCCGACGGCGTGGCACCACGACGCACCACCAGCCACCTCGCCCGCCGCGCCAACACACCCGCGGTCCTGGCCTGCGTCCTCGCCGACGGAGGAATCGGCGAAGTCATCCGACTACGCTCCTGGCCCCACCACGGCTGCCTCCTCTGCCGACGCCAGGCACTCGCCGACGGAGGTACCCTCGACCCCGAACCGGCGCTCGAAGCCGGCTACGGCACCGGAACACTGCATCGACCCATGACCGCCGTCGGCTCCGACCTCTTCCTGGTCGGCGACCTCGCCGCCAAAGTCACCGTCTCGACCGCCCTGGAAACCGCAGGCAACTTCGCCCACCGCCTCCCCGGCGAACACCTCACGATCGGCCTGCAAGCCCGCCGAGGCTGGACCGGCCCGTTCGACCTCGGCTACACCGGCAACATGCTGTGGGCACCGCCAGTCCCACCCCGAGCCGACTGCCCCACCTGTAGCCAGCCGTGACGACGCCCATCCCCACGAAGATCATTCTCACCGACGCAGCCATGTCCGTAATCGCGGACGAAGCTCGTGCCTCCACCGACGGCTTGGAGACCGGCGGCATCCTGCTCGGCACGGCGGAGCCCGCCGCGATCGTCGTCCGCCACGCCGGACGTCCCGGCCCGAACGCCATCCGACGGATGGACTTCTTCCAACGCGACCTTCAGCACGCACAGTCCTTCGCCGACCGGGCCTTTGCACTCGATCACAGCATCTGGATCGGGGAGTGGCACACCCACGTCCACGCATTACCACGACCGAGCAGCAGGGACCTCGCCACCTACCGGACCCTCCTCGGCGACCCGGAACTCGCATTCGACTACTTCGTCGCGATCATCTTGGCCGACAACATGAACGACTGGCACACGCCACGGCTCACGGCATGGATCGTCACACCAACCCACGCATGCGCCGTTCTAGCGCACAGGGCGCCAGGCACCGAGACGAAAGACAGCTGACGATCAGCTGTCCGGGCAGCCGTGGCCCACGGCGGAGATCCTCGGCAAGCTCGACCAGCGCAATGACGGACTACCCAGGCGCTGGACGAACGGACACAGCTCGCGGCCGACCAGCATGACTGGGGCCTCATCGCTCATCGTCTTAGGGAAATCGCAGGTACAACCCCTACAACGACAACAACTGGCCGGCTGGTACTCACACCTCGTAGGTGTCTTCGAGCATCAACCGGCCAGTTGTTGATGTTGCCCATGTTTGTGTGCCCCCGGCAGGGCTCGAACCTGCACCCCATGCCTGCCGGGTGGGCCCACTGGATCGGCTGGCCTGCAACGACCCCCTGAACGGGCTACGGCGGGTGCGGCGGGCTTCCAGGTCACACGCGGAACGCATGGCCGCCGATCGACTGCCAGCGGCGGTCGCTGAGATGCCCGGTCAGGCGACCTGGATCGGCACACAAGCTGGAGCAGATTCGTGACCCCATTTCGCGATGATGATCACCGTGCTCCAGTTTTGCTCCAATTACGCGTCGGTAACTTCGCAACCGTCCACATGAGACAGTCTGGCAAGATCACAAAACAAGCCCACTGACCTGGGGAAACATCCAGTTCAGCGGGCTTGATCAATTGTGGAGCTGAGGGGGCTCGAACCCCTGACCCCCACACTGCCAGTGTGGTGCGCTACCAGCTGCGCTACAGCCCCATGGGCCAGGTGTGCCCGGCCGCAGGTAACGGTACAGGATGGGCTGCGGGCGGGGTTACCGGGGGAGTGGACCCGCGAGATCGGTCGCCGAGGGATGAGCGGGCCTGCTCGGGGTCGCCGGTTGGTTGGGGACGACCGGGAGGCCGCTGGCTTGGTTGCGGTCGGGGAACGGGCCATTGGACAGCTCGGGGCGGCGCGGCTGATGGCCTGGGGCTCATCCCTGACCGGGGCCGGCGTGGAGAGTGCCAGCACTCAGCCTGCGGCGAGCACTTCCTCCAGCCACTTCGGGTTTCGGGTGTAGATCATCTTCTGGTCTACCGCGATGGTCGGGGTGCCGAAGACCTGGTGCCCCTGACCGTCGTCCTGCAGCAGGTGCGGCGTCTTGACGATCTGCTCCGTCGCGCCCTGAATGTCCCCGTTGTACCGTCCAGTGTCGACACAAGACGTGAAGTCTGCCGTCGTCACCCCCAGATCGGTGCCCAGCTTCGCCAATTGTCCCTTGTCGTAGCCGCGCGCGCCCTCCTCGGGCTGCTGCGCGTACAGGGTGTCGTGAAAAGCCGGGAACCTACCGCCGTCGGCGACGCACAGCGCCGCGTTCGCGGCGTCCAGCGAGTACCCGGGCGGGTCGGATCGGTTGTTCAGGATGGTGACCGGGTGGTACCGCAGCCGGATGCTGCCGTCCTTCACCTTGGCGAGCATGGCGGGCTCGTTGGCCTGCTCGAACGCCCGGCACACGGGACACAGGAAGTCCTCGTACAAGTCCACGGTGACCTTGGCGTCATCCTTGCCGGCCACCACGACCACACCGTCGCGCCGCACCGGGTAGTCCGGCACCGCACTGATCGACGAAGCGCTGCTGCCGGCGATGTCCTTGCCCGCGGTCTTGTTCTTCTTCGCGTTGGAGTACAGCAGCCCGCCGATCACCGCACCGGCAAGCAGGACCACGACGACGATGCCGACGATGATTCTGGTGCGGTCGCGCCCGCCGCCCCGCGCAGCGGCGACCGCCTTGCTACCGCCCGTCTGCTGCTGCCGCTTCCTCCGAGCGCTGCGTTCCGCTCCGCCCACCTATCTGCCTTTCCTCACGCTTACCGAACAACCCGTCCAATGCCAACAGCGTCCTCGGCCGAATCACCAGCCATCCGGCGAGCACCAGGAAACCGACATCCCTGGCGATCTCCTGGGGGTACTTCGTCTGGCCGGCCGACACCTGCCCGCCGCCGCCGAAGCAGCCGCAGTCGATACTCAGCCCCCGGGCCCAGGACTGCGCGACCGCCGCGATGAACGCGAGCAGCACCACGACCGAGACCAGTGCCACAACCCGGGTGCCGAGCCCGACCGACAGCAACAAACCGAGCGCCAGTTCCAGGAACGGCACCGCCGCCGCGACCACGCTGACCACCCCGTCGGGCAGCAGGTCGTATGCCTGCACGGCGATATACGTCTGGTTCGGATCGCTCACCTTGGTCCAACCCGAAACCAGCCATACCGCGGCGAGCCCCAGCCGCGCCAACGTGCCGATCCCATCCAGGACGCGCGCCGGCGGTCGTGCCACGACGCGAGGCTACCGGGGGTGCCTGAGCGGATCCTGAGGAGCCTGCGGCCGGTAACGCATCGCGAGTGTGGCGATGGTCTCCGTCACCCGTTCGCGCAACTCGACCGGGCCGAGCACTTCGATCTCGGTCCCCAACCGCAGCAGATCGCCGAGCGCGTGCTCGACCGACTCGATCGGGATCACCGCCCTGGTCCAGCCGTCGCCGACCGGCACACCGGTCGCCGCCACCGCCTTGACCACGGCATCCGGCTGGCTGTCCGGCAACAGCCGCAGCCCGCGGGCGGACAACAGCACGACAGCTTCGCCGCGCAGCCGCCGCGCCTGAAAGTCGTCCAGGTAGGACCGCCAGTACCCGGCCAGGTCGAAGTCGGCCGGCCGGGTGAACCGGTCGGGCAACGGCTCGAGCGTGCGGATCGCGGCCACCCGGTAGGTAGCCAGCCGCCGGCCGCTGCCGCGGGCCACCAGGTACCAGCGGCCGGCCTTGAGCACCAGGCCGTACGGTTCCAGCGTGCGGGTCACCTCCTGGGGCGGGCGCCACCGGTGGTACTGGACCCGCAGGGCCCGCTCCTGCCAGACCGCGTCGGCCACGGCGGCGAGGTGCGGGGTGTCGTCCGGATCGTGGTACCAGGCCGGCGTGTCCAGATGGAACCGGCTGGCGATGTGCCCCGCGCGGTCCCGCAGCTCGGCGGGCAGCGCGGCCATCAGCTTGAGCGACGCGGCGGCCGCCACCGATCCCAGCCCGAGCTCGGCGGCCGGTCCGGGCAACCCGGCGAACGCGAGCGACTCGGCCTCCGCGCCGGTGAGGCCGGTCAGCCGGGTGCGGTAGCCGTGCAGCAACTGATAGCCCCCGGCCCGGCCGGCGTCGCCGTAGAGCGGGACGCCGGCCGCGTGCAACGACTCGACGTCGCGGTAGATGGTGCGCACCGACACCTCGAGCTCGGCGGCCAGCGCCTGGGCGGTCATCCGGCCTCGGGCCTGCAGAAGCAACAGCAGGGACACCAGCCGGCTCGCGCGCATGGCCACAGTGTGCCGGCGATCACTGACATTAGATGTCAGGGTTGCGGGGTTAGCGTCCCGCCATGACCCACGACTTCGACTTTCTGCACGGTGACTGGGACGTACACAACCGGCGGTTGACCAAGCGGCTGGTGGGCAGCGACGACTGGGACGAGTTCCCCGGATCGACCCGCTGCCACGGCTTCTTCGGCGGCGCCGGCAACTTCGATGAGATCGCGTTTCCCACCAAGGGTTTCTCCGGTGCGACGATCCGCATGTTCAACGCGGAGACCGGGCAGTGGGCGATCTACTGGGTGAACAGCCGGCGCAGCACGCTGGACCCGGGGGTGTTCGGCGGTTTCGTCGACGGCGTCGGCACGTTCTATGGCGACGACACCGACGACGGCACCCCGGTCCGGGTGCGCTACCTCTGGTCGGAGATCACGCCGGCCTCGGCCCGGTGGGAACAGGCGTTCTCGGTGGACGGCGAACAGACCTGGGAGACCAACTGGATCATGGCGCTGACCCGACGCTGAACAGCGAAATCCCGACGGGGCGCTCGCACGCGATTGCGGTGCGAGCGCCCCATCAGGTTCCCTCCGGGTCAGCGACCCGCCCTGGCTCCTGTCGCGGTGGCCGCGAACCACAGACCGCCGAGGCCCTGTCCGTTGGTGTCACACGACTTCTTGTCACCCGAGAAGCGATACAGCGGCCAGCCACCCACCGTGACCTGCTTGGTACCGTCCGATCGCGTCACGGTGCCGACCTTGGCCTGATCCACGCCCTGCAGGTTGAAGGTGGCGCCGTCCGGCACGATGGCGGGCGGCCACTTCGCCGCGCAGTCACCGTCGCAGTTGGACTTCGACGGGTTCGCGGTGTCCTTGTCGAAGCGGTACAGGGTCATGCCATCTTTGTCGGTGATGATCCCGCCGAGCTTGCCGACCTTCATCACGATCAGCGAGACGGACGGCGCGGCGTTCGCGTTGGCGGCCTTCTTGCCGGCCGGGGTGAACGCGAACCACTTGCCACCGACGCCCTGCCCCTTGACGTCGCCCGCCTTGGTGTCCTGGGCGAAGCGGTACGCCGGCCAGCCGGCGATGGTGACCTGCTTGGTGCCGTCCTCCCGGTCAACCGAACCGATCAGCGTCTTGTCGATGCCCTCGACCGTCACCGCGGCCGGGTCGGTGGTCAGCAACGGCGGCCAGGCCGTCACGCAGTCCCCGACGCAGTTGGATTTCGGCGGCTTGGCGGTGTCGTTGTCGAACCGGTACACCGACCGGCCCTCACCGTCCACCACGATCTGGCCGAGCGGGCCGGCCGCCGCAGCGCCCAGCTTCTTCGCCTCGACTCCGGCCTGTTGGTTCTGGCCGTTCGCCGGCGCGTCGTACGGATCTGCCGCACCGGCCTGAGCCTGGTTCACCACGGCCGCGCCGGAGACGGCGTCGCCCTGCGCTCCGCAAGCCGCGACGGCACCCAGCGCAAGTCCGGCCGCGGTCACCGTGATCGCGCGAACCCACTTCATGACATCTCCTCCGGTCGTGTTGCGCTCGACCAGCAAGCGCGGACACAACACACACGAGGCTGTCCCGGAGGCGGTTCACCGCGATGTGGAATTTTCTCGGCGCGGAGCCCGGCGCATCCTGCAAAGTGCCTGGTAGACCTCCACCTGGTCGATCTGAAAAGAAATTCGCCGCGGGCCGCGGCGCCCGGGAACGGCGGTCCTACCGACCGGCGGGCCGCGAGCCGGCGGCTCGATCCACTGTGGTCACACGTGCACCTCCCAACTCTCCGGCCGGCCGCTCGCGGTCAGCACCGGCTGTGGCACCACCTGCCGGCGCCATTCGTGCTGCCACGGCCACACCCCGTCCCGGTCCGGCCAGAGCAGCTGGTAGGCCGGGAAGTCGCCGCTCGGGTAGAAGTCGAAGGCGCTGACGAACCACTCCCGGTACAGCGCGGGCGCCACCAGTTCCACCATCGCTCCCGGACCGGGCAGCAGGTCGGGGAAGGGCCCGCCGGGCCGGAACCGCCGGCCGGTCCGGACCAGTTCGGCATAGCGGCGCACCACCTCAGCGCCGTGCCGGCCGGGCGCACCGACCACGATCGCGTCCGGCGCGCGGTGGAAGCTCCACAAGCCGACGGAGTAGACGAAGCCGGGCGCCACCCAACCGCCGTCCCGAGCCCGCTGTTCCCGCACCCGCACCATGGTGTAGTCGTGCCGGGCGATCCTGGCCAGGAACTCCCGGCGGGTCGGATCCCCGGTGTTACCGTCGCACTTGTCGCACATCTCGGGCTCCCCACGTCGATCCAAGTAGTCGAACATATGTTCGCATACTTGTCCGACAAGATCACCAGCTGTCCACGTGTGGCCGGCGTTTCGCCGGTCCGGGCCGTGGCCTCGGCACCTCGCCGAGCGTGCGGATGATCCACTTCCGGGTGTCGGCCGGGTCGATCACGTCGTCGATCTCGAACAGCGACGCCGCGTTGAGCGCCTTGCCGTGCTCGTAGGCCTGCCGCACCATGTCGTCCATCGCGGCCTGCCGCTCGACCGGGTCGGCGATGGCGGCGAGCTCCCGGGCGAAGCCGAGCTTCACCGCGCCCTCCAGACCCATCCCGCCGAACTCCCCGGTCGGCCAGGACACCGTCGCCACCGGCACCTTCAGGCTGCCGCCGGCCATCGCCATCACGCCGAGACCGTAGGCCTTGCGCAGCACGACGGCGCAGATCGGCACGCTGAGGTTGGCCCCGGTGACGAACATCCGGCTGAAGTGCCGCACGGTCGCGGTGCGCTCGGCGTCCGGCCCGACCATGAACCCCGGGGTGTCGCACAGCGAGACGACGGCCAGGCCGTGCGCGTCGCAGAGTTGCAGGAACCGGGCCGCCTTGTCCGCCGCGTCGGCGTCGATCGCCCCGCCGAGATGCATCGGGTTGTTCGCGATCACCCCGAGCGGCCGGCCGGCGATCCGGACCAGCGCGGTGACGATGCCGGCGCCGAACTCCGGCCGCAACTCCAGCACCGAGCCCGTGTCGGCGAGGATCTCGAGCACCGCCGCCCGCACGTCGTAGGCCCGCACCCGGTTTTCCGGCACCGCCGCGCGCAGGGCCGCCTGATCGGCAGCGGCCCATTCAGCCGCGTCGCCCTGGAAGTAGCCGAGGTAGCGCCGGGCCACCTCGGCCGCTTCGACCTCGTCGGCCACCGCGAGATCGACCACGCCGTTGGGCACCTGCACGGACAGCGGGCCGATCTCGTCCGGCTCGTACACGCCGAGGCCGCCGCCCTCGATCATGGCGGGACCGCCCATGCCGATCGTGGCGTTCCTGGTGGCGATCACCACGTCGCAACAGCCGAGCAGCGCGGCATTTCCGGCGAAGCAGCGGCCGGATGCCACACCCACCAACGGAACCAAGCCGGACAACCGGGCGAACAGGTGAAAGGACGGCACACCGAGCCCGGCGACGGTGGGTACGTCGGTGTCGCCCGGCCGCCCGCCACCGCCCTCGGCGAACAGCACCACTGGCAGCCGCCTGCGCGCGGCCAGGGTGAACAGCCGGTCCTTCTTCGCGTGGTTGTGCAGCCCCTGGGTGCCGGCCAGCACGGTCGCGTCGTAGGCCAGCACCGCGCACGGCGACCCGTTCACCTCGGCCACTCCGCCGACCAGCCCGTCCGCCGGGGTCCGCTCGATCAGCTCGGCCAAGCCCCGCCGGCCGCGCTGGGCGGCCACCACCAGCGGGCCGTATTCCACGAACGTGCCCGGGTCGCACAGCGCGGCCAGGTTCTCCCGCGCGGTTCGCTGCCCGCGCTCCCGCCGGCGGCGCACCGCGTCCGGCCGGTTGGCGTCCAGCCCGACCTCGTGCCGCCCGCGCACCTCGGCCAGGTCGGCCCGGTCCGCGCCCGGCTCGGCGGGCGCGTGATCCTCCTCGATGCCGACGGATTCCTCGGTCGGCCGGAGGGTGAGCAGCAACTGGTCCCGTTTCACCGCCTGACCCGCGGCCACCCGGACCTCGGCCACCACGGCCGCCGACGGGGCCCGCACCACGTGCTCCATCTTCATCGACTCGAGCACGACGACCTGCTGGCCGGCGCGGACCGTGTCACCGGCGTGAACGTCCACCCGCAGCACGGTGCCCAGCATGGGCGCGAGCAGTCCCTCGATCTCCACGGCATCTTCCTAGCATCGCGCGGAAGATCGACCACTCATCGGATGAATCGTGGGGATTTGCCACGGCGCCCTTGAACATCACCAGCCCCGACAACTATCGTGAACCTCAACGTTCTTGCGCCATTTGCGCGGCAGCCTTGCCAGGCGTCCGCCCTGCGGCTATACATCACCTCTAATTGATCCGATGTTTTGGTACTGTGGGGTGCCGTCGACGGAGGGGGCTGGAATGAGGCTGCTCCGAGTGGGTCCAGCCGGTCGCGAGCTGCCGGCCGCGCTGGACCGCGTGGGCCGGCTGGTCGACCTGTCGGGCACGGTGACCGAGATCGACGGCTCCTGGCTCGCCGGCGACGGCATCGAGCGCGCCCGCGCCGCGGTCGAGTCCGGCGAGCTCGCCGAGCTCGATCCGGCCACTCGCATCGGCCCGCCGCTCGCCCGGCCGGGCAAGGTCGTCTGCGTCGGGCTCAACTACTCCGACCACGCCGCCGAGACGCACGCCGAGACTCCGGCCGAGCCGGTGCTGTTCATGAAGGCGCCCAACACGGTGATCGGCCCGAACGACGAGGTGCTGGTGCCGAGGGGCAGCACCAGAACGGACTGGGAGGTGGAGCTGGCGGTGGTGATCGGCCGCACCGCGCGCTATCTCGACGGCCAAGCCGACGCGCTGCGTTGCGTTGCCGGCTACACGATCGCCAACGACGTGTCCGAGCGGGAGTTTCAGCTCGAGCGCGGCGGTACCTGGGACAAGGGCAAGTCCTGCGAGACGTTCAACCCGCTCGGCCCGTGGTTGGTCACCCCGGACGAAGTGCCCGACCCGCAGGCGCTCGGCATGCGGCTGTGGGTCAACGGCACGCAACGGCAGCGCAGCAGCACCAAGAACATGATCTTCGAGGTGGCCGAGCTGGTCCGTTACATCAGCCAGTTCATGGTGCTGGAGCCGGGCGACGTGATCAACAGCGGCACCCCGGCCGGGGTCGCACTCGGTCAGCCGGAGCCGAAACCGTACCTGCGTGCCGGTGACGTGATCGAGTTGGAGATCGACGGACTTGGCCGGCAACGCCAGGTCGTAGGGCAGGCTTGATGACCCCGACAATCACCGGACTGCGCACGTTCGACATCCGGTTCCCGACCTCGCGCGAGTTCGACGGCTCGGACGCCATGAACCCGGACCCGGACTACTCGGCGGCCTATGTGGTGATCCAGACCAACGCCGAGGACGGCCTCGAGGGCCACGGCTTCGCGTTCACCATCGGCCGGGGCAACGATGTGCAGGTGGCCGCGATCCGGCTGCTCGAGTCCCATGTGATCGGCCGCCGGCTGGACGAGACGCTGGCCGACCTCGGCACGATGTGGAAATACATGGTGCACGACTCCCAACTCCGCTGGCTCGGCCCGGAGAAGGGGATCATGCACATGGCCATCTCCGCGGTGATCAACGCGCTGTGGGACCTCAAGGCCAAGCGGGTCGGCAAGCCGGTGTGGAAGCTGCTGGCCGACATGACGCCGGAGGAGATCGTGTCCCTTGTGGACTTCCGGTATCTCACCGACGCGCTCACCCCAGGCGAGGCGCTCAGCATGCTGCGGCGGGCCGAACCGGGCCGAGCCGATCGCGAGGCGACGCTGCGCCAGCACGGTTATCCCGGCTACGCGACCACTCCCGGCTGGTTGGGCTACGACGACGACAAGCTGCGCCTGTTGTGCAAGCAGGCGGTCGACGACGGGTTCACCCAGATCAAGCTGAAGGTCGGCGGCAGTCTCGAGGACGACATCCGGCGGCTGCGGATCGCCAGGGACGCGGTCGGCCCGGACATCCGGATCGCCATCGACGCGAACCAGCGCTGGGACGTGAGCACCGCGATCGCCTGGGTGCGCGAGTTGGCGCGGTTCGACCCGTGGTGGGTGGAGGAGCCGACCAGCCCGGACGACGTGCTCGGGCATGCCACGATCGCGCGGGCGATCTCCCCGGTGCGGGTGGCCACCGGCGAACACGTGCAGAACCGGGTGGTGTTCAAGCAACTACTGCAGACCGGGGCGATCTCCTACCTTCAGCTCGATGCGGCGCGGGTGGCCGGGGTGAACGAGAACGTGGCGATCCTGTTGCTGGCGGCCAAGTTCGGTGTCCCGGTATGTCCGCATGCGGGCGGCGTCGGACTGTGCGAGCTGGTGCAGCACCTGAGCATGTTCGACTATGTGGCGGTGTCCGGTTCCCTGGACAACCGGGTGATCGAGTACGTGGACCATCTGCACGAGCACTTCCTCGACCCGGTGACCATCCGGCGGGGTAACTACGTCGCGCCGACCGCGCCCGGGTTCAGCGCGTCCATGCGGCCGCAGACCCTGGCGCACTACGCCTACCCGGATGGTCCGGTATGGACATCGGCGAGCTATGGAAGTGCGTCATGAGCGAGTTCGACGGTCTGGCCGCGGTGGTCACCGGTGCCGGCTCGGGGATCGGGCTGGCCACCGCGACCCTGCTGTCCGCCAGGGGCGCGCGGGTGGCCTGTCTCGATCTGGACCCGTCCGGCGCACCCGCGGATCTGTTGCGACTCAAGGCCGATGTCACCGACGACGATTCGGTGCGGACGGCGGTCACGGCCGCGGTCGAGCACTTCGGCGGGATCGACATCGTGGTGAACAACGCTGGGATAGGCGCCCAAGGGACGGTCGAATCCAACCCGGACGAGGAGTGGCGCCGGGTGTTCGACGTCAACGTGTTCGGGATGGTGCGGGTGACCCGTGCGGCACTGCCGCACCTGCGTGCCTCGGGCCATGCCTCGGTTGTCAACATCTGCTCCATCGCCGCCACCGCCGGACTGCCCAACCGCGCGTTGTACAGCGCGACCAAGGGCGCCGTGTTGTCGCTCACCCTGGCCATGGCCGCCGACCACGTGACCGAGGGCATCCGGGTGAACTGCGTCAACCCGGGCACCGCGGACACCCCGTGGGTACGACGGCTGCTCGACGCCGCCGACGACCCGGACGGCGAGCTCACCGCGCTGCGCGCCAGGCAGCCGATGGGACGCCTGGTTTCCGCCGGCGAGGTGGCCGCCGCCGTCGCGTACCTGGCCGGGCCGCTCGCCGGCGCCACCACCGGCACCGCGCTCGCCGTCGACGGTGGGATGCAGGGCCTGCGCCCACGGCCAGGAACCTGAGAACTCGTCCCGCACTCCCCTGCCGAATCGAGGACGATCAATGGTGGCCGCGCTCGCCAGCCTGATGCTGTGCGCTCGGCTCGGTTTCGGCGAGCCAGGGCAACGGCATGATCTTCCAGGTGTTCGCAGCGGCGGTGATCGGGGGGATCAGCGTGGACGGCGGCACGGGATCGCTGTTCGGCGCGCTGTGCGGAGTTGTGCTGCTCGGGCTGATCCAGGCGGTCCTGGTGCTCGCCCGAGTGCCGGCCGAGCAGATTCGGATGGTGTACGGGCTGGTCATCCTGGTCACGCTGATCGTGTCCAGGTTGACCTCGGGACGCGCCCAGGACCGAAAGGCGGACGATGCAGCGGATTGCCTTGCACACCAAGCTGAAGCCGGGTCGAGAGGCGGACTACGAACGGGTCCACGCGACGATCCCGGCGGACCTGGACGCGGCCCTGCGCCAGGCCGGCGTGCACAGCTGGGAGATCTGGCGGGACGGCCGGGACCTGTTCCATCTGGTCGAGGTGGACGACTATCAGGCGATGCGGCGCAAGCTGGCCGACCACCCGGCCAATGTGCCGTGGCAGGCCCGGATGGCCGAACTGCTTGAGGTCGCGGACGACTACTCGGGCGACGACCTTGGTATCGGAAAGGTGTGGCAGCTGCCATGACCGAGCCGTCGAAGGTGCGCGAGTGGGGCTACCTCGGACGGACGAAGGTCCGGGTGAGCGCGCTCGGCTTCGGCGGAGCGGTGATCGGCAGCCTGCACCGCTGGGTGGACGAGGAAACCGCGCTCGGTGCCGTGGAAACGGCCTGGTCGCTTGGCATCCGGTACTTCGACACGGCGCCGCACTACGGCCTCGGCCAGTCCGAGCGCCGGATCGGCCGGGTGCTGGCCGGCCGGCCCCGGGCGGACTACGCGATCTCCACCAAGGTCGGCCGGATTCTGGTGCCCAGCCCCGAACTGGCCGGCCGCAGCGACGACGAGGGGTTCGACGTGCCGGCCGAGGTCCGCCGGGTCTGGGACTTCAGCGCCGATGGCGTACGGCGCAGTCTTGACTCGTCGCTGGAGCGGCTCGGTCTCGACCGGGTGGACGTCGTGCTCATGCACGATCCGGACAACCACTGGGAACAGGCGATCAGTTCGGCGTACCCGGCGCTGCACGAACTGCGCGCGCAGGGTGTGGTCGGCGCGATCGGCGCGGGCATGAACCAGTGGCAGATGCTGGAGCGGTTCGTCCGCGAGACCGACATCGACGCCGTGATGCTGGCCGGCCGGTACACACTGCTCGAGCAGACCGCCCTGGACAGCATGCTGCCCCAGTGTGTCCACAATGGAGTGTCGGTCCTGGCTGCCGGGGTGTTCAACAGCGGCCTGCTCGCCGTGGACCGGCCGGACGCGGACGCCACGTACAACTACGCGACGGTGCCGGCCGAGCTGCACGCCAGGGCGCTGCGGATCGGCCGGATCTGCGCGCGGCACGGCGTCTCGCTCCCCCAGGCCGCCATGGCGTTCGCCGCCGCCCACCCGGCGGTCGCGACCGTCGTGGTCGGCGCCAGGGATGCCGAACAGATCACCCGCAATGCGGAGCTCTTCGAACAGCCGGTCCCGGCCGAGCTGTGGCTCGACCTGACCGACGCCGGCCTCCTCGAGCCCGACGTCCCCGTGCCCTCGTGAATGCCAGCGCGGGGCCGACTGGCGGCGGGGTTGTCGACGCGCACCACCATCTCTGGGAGCCGGCGCGCCGCGACTACCCCTGGCTGGCCGCTGCCGCCCTGACACCGATTCGCCGATCGTATACGATGAACGATCTACGATCGGCCGCGGACGGGCGAGTGGCCGCCACGGTTCTCGTGCAAACCATTTCCTCGCAGGCCGAGACCGAAGAATTCCTGCGCACAGCCGCCGAGTCCCAGACAGCGGCGCAGGCCTCGGCCCTGACCTCCACCTCGACACCGGCCGAGACCCAGGCCCCGCTTTCGAGACTGCCGTCGCCGACTTCCGCCTATCGTATATCGCCCATCGTATACGATCGGCAGCCTACCATCGCTGGTGTGGTCGGCTGGGTCGACCTGGCCGATGCCGGGGTGGCGGAGGTGCTCGAGCGGCTGCGGACCGGCCCAGGTGGACGGTCGCTGGTCGGCATCCGCCACCAGGTGGAGGACGAGCCCGATCCGGACTGGCTGCTGCGGCCGGAGATCATCCGCGGACTGCGTACGGTGACCGAGGCCGGGTTGGGGTACGACCTTCTGGTCAGAGCGCCACAGCGGGCGGCGGCGCGGACCGTCGCGGACCTGCTTCCGCAGGCGAACCTCGTACTCGATCACGCCGGCAAGCCGGGCATCGCAGCCGGGGAGTGGGAACCATGGGCCTCCTGGGTCACCGCGATGGCCGCCCGGCCAAACGTCAGCTGCAAGCTCTCCGGCCTGATCACCGAGGCGGACTGGGCGTCCTGGTCGGCCGGCACCATCCGCCGCTACGCCGACCACGTGCTCACCAGCTTCGGTGCCGGCCGGGTGATGTTCGGCTCCGACTGGCCGGTCTGCGAGCTCGCCGGCAGCTACGCCGCCGTGCTCGACCTGACCGACGAACTGATCAGCGGCGCCTCCGGCACCGAACGGGAAGCGATCCTCGGCGGCACCGCCCGCCGGGTCTACCGAATCTAGCTCAGCTCGGAGACCACCAGCGTGCTGCGCAGCCACTGCTCGACCCCGGCGATGTGTACGGTCGCCCAGCTCCTGGCGACCTCCGGCTGCCGGGACTCGATCGCGTCGCAGATCGCGGTGTGCTGCTCGCGGGTCTTGTCCACCGCGCCCTCCTGGGTCAGCCCGCGCCAGATCCGGGCCCTGGTGGTCGGCCCGGACAACCCGTCCAGGAGCGAGCAGAGCACGGTGTTGCCGGAGCCGAGCGCGATCCGCCGGTGAAACTCCAGGTCGTTGGCCACCAGCGCCTCGATGGTCGGGACGTCGGCGAGCTGGTCGAGCACCGAACGCAGGTCGGCGATGCCCTCGTCGGACATGTGCGCGGCGGCCATCGCGGTCGCCGCCGGCTCCAGGATCCGCCGCACCTCGAGGAACTCAAGCACGGTGTCGTCGCGATGGAAGTCGACCACGAAGCTCATCGCGTCCAGCAGCAGGTTGGGCTCCAGGCTGGTCACGTAGGTGCCGTCGCCCTGCCGCACGTCGAGCACCCGGATCAGGGACAGCGCCTTGACCGCCTCACGCAGCGAGTTTCGGGACAGCCCCAGCCGCTCGGCGAGATCGTTCTCCTTGGGCAGCCGGTCCCCCGGTCCGAGCTCCCCGGTGACGATCATGGCCTTGATCTTCTCGATGGCCTCGTCGGTGACTGGCACGGCTTGGTCCCTCTCGACAACGTGCGACAACGTGCGATGTTGTATCGCCACTCTGCCCGAAAATGCGTCAACCCTTGGTCGCCCCGCCGGTCAGGCCCTTGACGAAGTTGCGCTGAAGGGCCAGGTAGAAGATCAGGACCGGCATGGTGGCGAGGAACATCAACGCGAACACGGTGCCGAAGTCGGCCTGGTACTGACCGATCGCGCGGTAGATCCCGGTTGTGATGGTGGTGCCGGCGCCCGGGCCGAGGATGATCAAAGGATTGAGGAAGTCGTTCCAGATCCACACCCCGAGGAAGATCACCACGCTGGCGCTGGCCGGCCGCAGCAGTGGGAACACGATGCGCCAGAACGTCTGGAACCGGCTCGCCCCGTCGATCGCCGCGGCCTCCTCCAGCTCACGGGGAATCTGCCGCATGAATCCGGCGAACACGAACACCCCGAACGGGATGTAGTACCCCACGTTGAACAGCACCAGGCCCTGAATGGTGGTCATCAACCCGATCGTGCCGAGCACCTGGGTGATCGGCAGCAGGATCACCTGCGGCGGAATCATCAGCCCGCAGAGCAGCAGCACGGTCGCCGCCCGGGCCCATCGGCTGCGACTGCGCGCGAGGTAGTGGCCGAGCATCGCGGACAGCACGGTGAGCACCAGCACGGACGCCGTGGTGATCAGCACGCTGTTCGTCAGGCTCACCCAGAACAGCCCGTCCGGGCGGGTCAGCACCCGGGCCAGGTTGTCCATGGTTGGCGGCAACGGCGGCGCGATCGGATCGGTGCTGATCCGCGGCCCGAACTTGAACACGTTGGCCAACACGACATAGAGCGGCACGAAGAACAGCGCGCCGGTCAGCAGGGCGGCCACCGGGCGCAGCCACGGCACGCCAGATCGGTTCGCGGGCTCGGTCACAGGTCCACCTCCCGCCGCTGCAGCACCTTGAGCGCCACCGTCGAGGCGATGGCGATGATCACCAGCATCACGATCGCCATCGCCGAGGCGTAGCCCTGCCGGTTTGCGGTGAACCCGACCTGGAGCACGGTGAACGCGATCGACGCCGTGGTGCCCTCGCCCGGTCCGCCGTTGGTAATCACCTGGACGTGGTCGAACACCTTGAACGCGGAGATCAGCTGCACCACCGTGTTGATCGTCAGTGCCGGCGCCAGCAGCGGCCAGGTGACCTTGCGGAACCGCTGCCGCGGCCCGGCCCCGTCGATCGCCGCCGCCTCGAGCAGTTCCTTCGGCACACCCTGCAACCCGGCCAGATAGACGACGACGCAGAAGCCGAGGGTCTGCCAGGACAGAATCGCGCCCAGCGAGTAGACGGCCAGGTCCGGATCGGACAACCAGCCCGGTGGATGCGCCACACCGAACGAGCGCAGCGCATTGTTGAGCACACCGTCGTCGGCCATCATCCGGGTCCAGATGATGCTCACCACGACCGAGCTGAGCACCACCGGCACGAAGAACACACTGCGCAGCGCGTTGTAGAACCAGCCGCGCCGGTCGAGCAGCAGCGCGATGGCCAGACCGAGCACATTCGGCACGATCACCACGATCAGCGTGAGGATCGTGGTGACCCGCAAGGAGTTGAGGAACTCCGGGTCCTCGAACAGCAGCCGGTAGTTGCGCAGACCGACGAACCGGGTCGGCGGCCGAAATGGGTTGTAGTTGGTCAGGCTGTAGCCGACGCTCACCAGGATCGGGGCCAGCACGAAGCAGACGTAGACGAGCAGGCCGGGCGCGCCGAATGTGAGGAAAGCCCACAGTCGCGGCCACACCGCCTTCCTCCGCCGGCGCGGCCGCGACTGTGGCACGGAGCCCGGCGGCCTGATCACCGGCCGCCGGGCGGTCTCCGTCGTCAGGACGCCTTCCCCCACTCCGTGTCCAGGAAGGCCCCGACGTCGGCCGCGGACTTCTGGCCGGTGACCAGGTCCGCCGCGCTGGAGTCCCACTTCTCGGTCACGCCGACCAGCATGCCGTCGTCACCGGCCATGAAGCCGAACGCGGGCACAACCTGCTTGTCCTTCTCCGCCGCGCGGAACATGTCGTAGCCCTCCTTGTAGACGGGGCCCAAGCCGCTCGGCGGGGTGTAGTCGCGCACCGCGGGAATCAACCCGTCGGCCTTGCACGAGGTGTCCAAGTTGGCCTTGTCGAGCTGGTAGGCCAGCGCGAACTTCTTTGCCGCGTCAAGGTTCTTGGCCTTCGCGCTGACCAACAGGCCACCGCCGGTGAACGCCGGGACGACCGGCTTTCCATCGTCGGCCGGCCAGAAGAACTGGCCGATCTCGAAGTCCGGCTTGGTCTTCGGATCATCCGCGGCCGAGGCGAACCAGTTGCCCATCGCGTACATGGCGCCCTTGCCGGTGAGGAACGTGGTCTGGGCGGCCGCGTAGTCCTGGGAGAGCTGACCCTTGTCGAGATATCCCTTGGCGGACAGGTCGGCGAGCTTGCCGGCGGCCTTCACGAAGTCCGGGTCGGCGAACTTGACCTTGTTCGCCCTGCGGTCGGCCATCCAGTTCGGGTTCTTGGCGTACACGTCGGTGCCGAGGATGCCGGCGAACGTCGGGCCGAGCGCATCATGGGTGGTCTTGCCGCCGCCGATGACGAACGGCGTGACGCCGGCCGCCTTGAGCTTGGCCGAGTCGTCGAGCAAGTCGCTGTAGGTCTTCGGCGCAGCGTTGATCCCGGCCTGCTGGAACAGCTTCTTGTTGTAGTACACGACCGGGATCGTCTGGGTGTTCGCCGGCAGTTGGTACACCTTGCCGTTGATCGCGCCGTTGCGCGGATAGCTGAAGTCGCCGAGCTCCTCCGGCTTCCACTCGTACAGGTTGCCCGACTCGGCGAACCCGGCCGGCGACACGGCGATCAGCACGTCCGGTAACTGGTTGGAGGCCAACAACTGCTTGGCGTACGCGGTCCGGTCCTGGGTCGGCGAGACCAGTTTCTTGACCTTGATGTCGGGGTGCTTGTCGGTGACCCGCTTGATCGCCGCGTCCCACACCTGCGGGGTGAGGTTGGGCGTCTCGAAGGTCAGGAAGGTGATCTCCTGCTGCCCCTGGCTCCCACCCTGGTCGTTCCCGGCCTGGTCCTTGACCGAACAGGCGGTGAGCACGCCGGCGGAGACGAGTGCCGCGCACCCGAGGGACACAATCTTTCGCATGGGCAACCATCTCTTCGCTGTGATGGCAGGGCTCTGATGGTCAAGCGGAGGTGAGCATTACATCGGATGTATTCACCGCCGTCAAGCCCGCAGCGCCGAGCCGCCATCGGCGCAGGCCGCTCATTCATGGGATGTCTATTGGAGTCCGGATCATGCCGGCCGCCATACTCCGCGACACCGGCCTGGTCGCCGGCAACACATTCGGCGCCGCGTTCCGCACCAACACCACACACCTCGGCATCGCGTTGCTGGCGGCCCGGCCCAAGCAACGCTCTCAGGTGCCATGAGCGCACCCAGCAGGTGTCGAAGGGGTTTCCGCGTCATCCTCCGGGGTAGCCGCCCGGCTATGGAACACCCCGTGCCGTCCGACCCGTCATTGCCGGAGCCACCGTCGTGAACACCGTCATCTTCGACGTCGACGGCACGCTGGTCGACACCAACTATCACCACGCGATCGCCTGGTTCAGGGCATTCCAGAAGCACGGTGTGACCGTGCCGGTCTGGCGCATCCATCGTGCGATCGGCATGGGCGGCGACCGGCTGGTCGGGCACGTTGCCGGCGCCGGGGTCGAACGTGAGCTCGGCGACGCGGTGCGCGACGAGTGGAAGCGCTGCTACGAGCCGATGCTCGAGGAGGTCCGGGGTTTCGCGGGGGCCCGCGACCTCGTGGCCGAGGCCGGAAGCAGCGGACGGCGGGTCGCGCTGGCCAGCTCCGGCCAGCCCGACCACGTCAAGCACTACCTTGACCTGCTCGACCTGCACGACCTGGCGGACGACTGGACCAGCGCGGCGGACGTCGACGACACCAAACCCGCCCCCGACCTGCTGCACACCGCGCTGGGCCGGCTCGGCGGCGGTGCGGCGGTGCTCATCGGCGACTCGACCTGGGACTGTGAAGCCGCCGCGAACGCCGGGCTGTCCTGCGTCACGCTGCTCACCGGCGGCTTCTCCGAAGCCGAGCTCCGCGATGCCGGCGCCGGCGCCGTCTACCCGGACCTCAACGCCCTGCGCGCCGCCCTGCCCGCCCTTCCCTTCGCCAAGCCGAAATAGGCTCAGCCCTGGGTGATCCTGATGGACGCGACGTCCTTCGCGCCCAGCGACGTCGACACCCGCAGCAGGTACAGCCCCGGATCGAATACCCGGCCGCTCCCAGGGGTGTTGAGGGAGTTGCTGAATTCGCCGTTGCGCACCAGATGCAGAGACACGTTCGCCTGGTGGCAGTAGGTCGTCTCGATCGTGGCCTGCCAGTTGAGCAGGGGGTAGTCGTTGGCGAAGATGGCCCCGGGCGGAATCACCGGGTTCGGCGAGGTCACCGTGCCTGAGGCGTTGTTCAGGCAGACCGCCGAGTCCACTGTGATATCGGCGTTCGCCGGTTGCGGCGCTACCAGCACCCCGACGACCACGGCCGCGGCCACCCCACCGGCTGCCCGGCGCACGGACGATCGGTTCATGTCGACCTCCTGGCTGTTGATTGTTCCGTCACCAGAGAGGCGTTCCATCCCGTTCCATCACGGCACGGCCACTAGGTGGATGTCGGTGGCGTGGCCAACCCGCGGTGTAGCGCGCCGGCGACGATGAGCACCTCGTCCAGGCTGCCAAGGATCGCCTCGACCTGGTCCAGCAGCGTGCCGAAGCCCTCGCCGGCCGGGGGGTTCCGGGGGCGCAGCCCTCCGGCCGGGGGTCTGGGGGCTTGGCCCCCAGAAAATACGCGACACGCCCGGTCCGCGCTTTCCGCGGACAGGCGTGCCTGCGTGGAGGTGCCGGGAATCGAACCCGGGTCCTCTGTCGTCTTGTCAGGGCTTCTCCGTGCGCAGTTCACCTTGCCTCTACTCGACCCCGCCGGTCTCGTGAACTAGCCGGTGTGACGGGCCCAGCCGCTGTGTGCTTCCCGATTCGGATCCGCGGCCGGTCCGAAGCGGTAAGCCTCCTAGCTGATGCCGGCGAGCCGGGTCGGAGGCGACCCCGGGCCGACAGACGTCACGCTCGCTTAGGCAGCGAGGGCAACGTCGCGCTGACTTGTAGTCTTGGCGCTTGTTTTTTTGCGGCGACGCTTGAGGTGGCCATCCGCCTGCACCTGCACGCTTCCCCTGGCTCAACGTCCAGAGTCGAAACCGTTCACCCCCCTGTCGATGGGTTGATCCACCAAGGATAACGCCTCAGCGTGCCCCGTTCATCCCGGTTGCGCCATCTCGGGGTAGGGACAGCCCTACCCCGGGGACGGCGGTGGGCACCATGGCCGCGACCTGGGGTTTGCCGGGAAGCTTGGCTCAGCGCACCAACGACGGAAGGATCACCATGGCACCGGCAGTTGTCACCGAGCGCGACGGTACCCGGCCTAACCCGCCGGTCCTCGGCTCGCTCGCCTACCTGGTGTTGAACCTGCCGGTGGGGACCGCGGGTTTCGTATTCGTCGTGACCACCCTCAGTGTCGGGCTGAGCACGGCGATCATCTGGGTGGGCATCCCCCTGCTCGCGCTGGCCATGCTGGTCTGGCGGGCCGGTGCGGCGCTGGAACGGCGCCGGGTACACGCACTGCTGCGCACCTACGTCGCGACGCCCTACCTGCCGCTGCCGGACGGCCTTGGCGCACAGCTCAAGACCCGGGCGCGGGACCAGGCGACCTGGAAGGACATGAGCTACTTCCTGCTGCTCCTGCCGGTCGGCATCGCCGAGTTCGTCCTGATGGTGTCGCTGTGGTCGACCAGCCTGTGGCTGTTGCTCATGCCGCTCTATTTCGGGTTCCTGCCGGCCGAGTGGTACCCGGTCTTCGACAACCACCCCTTCGCCTCGGTGGACTCCACCTGGGAGGCACTGCCCTGGGCGGCACTCGGCGCACTCCTGCTGGCCATGACGGTCGCGCTCACCAAGGCGCTCGGCTCGATGCACGCCCGTTTCGCCAGGGCCATGCTCGGCCCGAGTCGACGCATGGTCGACTCGCTCGCGCGACCGGTGGCCAGCACCGGCCGGGAGGCTCCCCGAATGGACCTTCGCACCCACGTCTACCCGGGCGCGTGAGGCGATGACCAGTCCGTTGCCCGCCGAGCCCAACCTGCACATGGTGCGGGTTCCGGCCGACGTGGATGCTGTACGAGTGGCCGAGCCCCAGCCAATCGTCGAGCACCGCACGCACCGCCCGGTTCGCCGGGTGCTCGGGTCGATCGTGTTCATGATCGGCGGGTTCCCGATGAGCCTCGCCGCGTTCGTCGTCCTGGTCTACTTCCTGGCGTTCGGCATCGGCACCGCGGTGATCTGGGTCGGGTTCGTGGTGCTGATGATCGCTACCAAGCTGATCTACGGCTTCGCCGCGCTGGACCGGAAGTGGATCAAACTGACCCTCGGCATCACGATCCCCACCCCGACCGTCGAGCGGCACGGCACGCTGGTGCAGCGCTGGCGTCAGGAGCTCACCGACTCCCAGACCTGGCGCAACTTCGCCTACCAGATGGTCACCTTCCCGATGAGCTGCGTGGAGTTCGCGCTGGCCATCGCCGGCACGGTCCTGCTGCCGATCGGGATCTGGGTGGTCCCGTTCGTCGCGTCACTGCACGCGCAGCTGGCGATGACGCTGCTCGGCACCAACACGACCGCCCGGCTCACCGAACAGGCCCAGCGGCTACAGGCCTCCCGCGCACGAGGGGTGGACGCCGCCGAGGCCGAGCGCCGCCGGATCGAGCGGGACCTGCACGACGGCGCGCAGCAGCGGCTGGTCGCGGTGACCATGGGCCTTGGTCGCGCCCAGGCCAAGTTCGACCGGGATCCGGAGGGCGCCCGGGCGTTGATCAACGAGGCGAAGGCGGACGCCATGCTGGCCGTCGCCGAGCTGCGCGACCTGGCCCGTGGCATCTACCCGGCGGTGCTCGGCGACCGCGGCCTCGACGCCGCGCTGTCCTCGCTGGCCGCCAAGTGCCCGGTGCGGGTACACGTCCAGGTCACCGTCGAGCCGCGCCCGCCGGCCGCGGTGGAGAGCACCGCGTACTTCATCGTCGGCGAGTCGCTGACCAACATCGCCAAGCACGCCGCTGCCGAGCAGGTCACCGTGAAGGTGTGGCGGGAGGATCGCCCGTCCGGTGATCTCGTGGTGATCGAGGTCACCGACGATGGTGCCGGCGGCGCGTCGTTCCGGCCGGGCGGAGGGCTCGCCGGGCTGGCCGACCGGGCTGCCACGATTGACGGCGTGATGACAGTGGTGAGCCCCATCGGCGGGCCGACAGTAGTCAGGGCAGACCTTCCGTGCACGTGGTGATCGCCGAGGACTCGGTGCTCCTGCGGGCCGGCCTCCAGCGACTTCTCGCGGACGAGAACATCGACGTGGTGGCGGCCGTCGAGGACGGCACCGGGCTGCTGCTCGCGATCAGCGAGCACCGGCCGGACCTGGCCATCGTGGACGTTCGGATGCCCCCGACGTTCACCGACGAGGGCCTGCGCGCGGCGCTGGCCGCCCGGGAGCAGCTGCCCGGGCTGCCGGTCCTGGTGCTCTCCCAGTACGTGGAGGAGCGCTACGCCGTCGAGCTGTTGGCCGGTGGCGCCGGCGGGGTCGGCTACCTGCTCAAGGAGCGGGTGGCCGACGTCGCCGAGTTCGTGGACGCGGTGCACCGGGTCGCCGGGGGCGGCACGTGCATCGATCAGGAGGTGATCGCGCAGCTCATGGCCCGCGGTCGACGCAATCCCATCGACGTGCTCACCCCGAGGGAGCGGGAGGTGCTCGGTCTGATGGCCCAGGGACTGTCCAATGTGGCCATCGCCAAGTCGCTCACCGTCTCCGACGGGGCGGTGGAGAAGCACGTCGGCAACATCTTCAGCAAGCTCGGCCTCGAGCCGAGCTCCGATGAGCACCGCCGGGTGCGGGCGGTGCTCACCTTCCTCGAGCGCGGCTAGGCGGCCGCATCACGGTGACCTTGCGCTCTGCGGCCCACGGCGCCCGAAGCCAGGCGAGCCGGCCAGCCAGCCGCCCGAGCGAGGAACACCGAGCGCGGAGATACAGCGGAAGGTCACCTTGCGCGGTTGGCTAGGCAGCCACCCGGGTCGCGACCTCCTCGGCCGGCTCCAGCGCGATCTCCAGCACCTCCCGGACGTCGCTGACCAGGTGCACGGTCAGCTCATCCCGGACCGCCGCCGGCACGTCGTCCAGGTCGGGCTCGTTGCGCTTGGGCAGCAGCACCGTGCTGATTCCGGCGCGGTGCGCGGCGAGCAGCTTCTGCTTCACCCCACCGATCGGCAGCACCCGGCCGGTCAGCGACACCTCGCCGGTCATCGCCACGTCCGAGCGCACCGGCCGGCCGGACAGCAGCGACGCGAGCGCGGTGGTCATGGTGACCCCGGCGCTCGGCCCGTCCTTGGGGACCGCACCCGCCGGCACGTGCACGTGTACCCCGCGCGAGGCCAGCTCTCCCACCGGCAGCTCCAGCGGGCCGCCCTTGGATCGCAGGTAGGACAGGGCGATCTGGGCCGACTCCTTCATGACGTCGCCGAGCTGCCCGGTGAGCGTGACCCCGGCCGAGCCGGTCTCCTTGTCCGCCAACGAAGCCTCGACGAACAACACGTCGCCGCCGGCGCCGGTGACCGCGAGGCCGGTGGCCACGCCGGGCACCGCGGTGCGCTCGGCCGACTCCGGGGTGTGCTTGGGCTGCCCCAGGTAGGTCCGCAGGTCAGCCCGGCCGACGGTAACCGGCAGCGCGCCGTCGCCGATCGCGAGCCTGGTCGTGACCTTGCGCAGCACCCGGGCGATCGAGCGCTCGAGTTGGCGCACACCGGCCTCCCGGGTGTACTCGCCGGCGATCAGCCGCAGCGCCTCGTCGGCCTCGGCGACCTCGGCCGCGGTCAGCCCGGCCCGCTCCAACTGCCGAGGCAGCAGGTGGTCGCGGGCGATGGTGACCTTCTCGTCCTCGGTGTAGCCGTCCAGCGCGACCAGTTCCATCCGGTCGAGCAGCGGCGCCGGGATGGCGTCGACGACGTTGGCCGTCGCCAGGAAGACCACGTCGGACAGATCCAGCTCGACCTCGAGGTAGTGGTCCCGGAAGGTGTGGTTCTGCGCCGGGTCGAGCACCTCGAGCAGCGCCGCGGTCGGGTCGCCCCGGTAGTCGGCGCCCACCTTGTCGATCTCGTCGAGCAGCACGACCGGATTCATCGAGCCGGCCTCCTTGATGGCCCTGACGATGCGGCCCGGCAGCGCGCCGACATAGGTCCGCCGGTGCCCGCGGATCTCCGCCTCGTCGCGCACGCCGCCGAGCGCGACCCGGACGAACTTGCGGCCCATGGCGCGCGCCACCGACTCGCCGAGCGAGGTCTTGCCGACCCCGGGCGGGCCGGCCAGGGCCAGTACCGCACCGCTGCGCCGGCCGCCGACCACGCCGAGGCCACGCTCTTCCCGCCGCTTGCGCACGGCCAGGTACTCGATGATCCGGTCCTTCACGTCCTCGAGGCCGGAGTGGTCGGCGTCCAGCACCTCCCGCGCGCCGCGCACGTCGTAGGCGTCCTCGGTGCGGGTGTTCCAGGGCAGCTCGAGCACGGTGTCCAGCCAGGTGCGAATCCAACCCACCTCGGGGGACTGCTCCGAGGTTCGCTCCAGTTTGTCCACTTCGGACAGCGCGGCGTCACGCACCTTCTCCGGCAGCTGCGCGGCCTCGACCCGCTCCCGGTAGTCCGCCTCCTCGGAGGCCGGCTTGCCGTCCAGTTCGGCCAGCTCCTTGCGGATCGCGGCCAACTGCTGGCGCAGCAGGAACTCGCGCTGCTGACGCTCCATCCCCTCCTTGACGTCCTTGCGGATCGTCTCGGCCACGTCCAGCTCGGCCAGGTGCTCGCGGCCCCACACCAGCAGCTTCTCCAGCCGGGTCGCGACGTCCGCGGTCTCCAGCAGCCAGAGCTTCTGCTCGCCGCTCAGGTAGGAGGCGTAGCCGGCCATGTCGGCGATCGCCGCCGGGTCGTCGACCTGTGCCACGGTGTCCACCACCTGCCACAGCCCGCGCTGCTGCAGGATCGTGGTGACCAGGCCCTTGTACTCCCTGGCCAGCTCCCTGGTGCGGTCGTCGGCCGGGGTCTCCTCGGCCACCTCGACCTGAACCCACAGGGCCGCGCCCGGCCCGGTGGTTCCCGCGCCGATCCGGACCCGGGCGGTGCCGCGCACCACCGCCGCCAGCTCGCCGCCCGGCAGCCGGCCCACCTGTTCGACCACGCCGAGCGTGCCGACCCTGGCGTACTTGCCATCCAGCCGGGGCACCAGAACCACCTGGGGTTCCTCGCCGTCGGCCGCGGCCTGGGCCGCCTCGACCGCGGCGCGCGCCTCGCCGGCGATGTCCGGCCCGGCCAACCTGATCGGTACCACCATGCCCGGCAGCAGGACGGAGTCGTCCAACGGCAGAACCGGTAGCGCCAGTGCCTGTGCCATGAGCCCTCCAAAATTGAGTGTTATTCACTCAACCCCGGTGGGGACGTGGATGTTTCCGCCCGCTGTTCGCTCTGAGCGAGCACGCGGCCGCACGGACTCAGTAGCGGCCCTTGGCGGCCCGCCCGGCGGCCTTGGCGATCTCCCGTTGCGCGTCCCGTTTGGCCAGGTCCTGGCGCTTGTCGTAGGACTTCTTGCCGCGCGCCAGGGCCAGCTCGACTTTCACCTTGCCGTCCTTGAAGTACATCGACAACGGCACCAGCGACAGGCCGCTCTCCTTGCTCTTGCCGATCAGCCGCAGGATTTCCTTGCGGTGCAGCAGGAGCTTGCGGGTGCGGCGCGGCGTGTGGTTGGTCCAGGTGCCCTGCACGTACTCCGGGATGTGCACGTTGCGCAGCCACACCTCGCCGTCGTCGACCGTGGCGAACGCCTCGCTGAGCGAGGCGCGCCCCTCACGCAGGCTCTTCACCTCGGTGCCCTGGAGCACGACCCCGGCCTCGTAGGTGTCCAGGATCGCGTAGTCGTGCCGAGCCTTGCGGTTCGACACGATCACCTTGCGGCCGAGCTCCTTCGCCATGCGCTACAGGCTACGTGCGCACGTACAGCCGCAGCGTCACATATCCGGTGACGGCCGAGATGGCCAGCGCGGTCAGCAGCAGCCACGGCGAGACCAGCAGGATGTCCAGCGTGGTGACGCCGCCGAGCACGTTGGACAGGCTGCCGAGCAGGTCGTCCAGGAACAGGCTCTTGAACGCCACCAGCAGCACCACCGCGAGCACCGCCCCGACCATGCCGGTGACCACCGCCTCGAGCAGGAACGGCAGCTGGGTGTACCAGCGAGTGGCGCCGACCAGCCGCATGATGCCGACTTCCGTGCGTCTGGTGAACGCGGACACCTGAACGGTGTTCGAGATCAACAGCAACGCGGCCACGGCCATCACCAGCGCGATCACGAACGCCAGGTTCCGGATCAGGTTGAACTTCCCGAAGATGTCGTTCAGGAACTGACTCTGGTCGACCACGTTGTCCACGCCGGGCTTGCCGCTGTAGGTCTGCTGAATCACGTCCGGCCGGTCCGGATGCACCAGCTTGATGTGGAACGACGCGGGCAGCGCCTCGGGCCGGGCCAGCTTCACCAGCTCGGGCTGGGCGGCGAAGATCCGCTTGAACCGCTCGAACGCCTGGTCCCGGTTCTCGAAGGTGACCGACTCGATGGCCGGGTCGGAGTCGAGCTGGCTGTGCAAGCCCTTGCAGGGGTCGCTCGCGCACGCTCCGTCGTTGGCGCTCACGTCGTTCACCAGGTAGACGCTTACCTCGAGCTTGTCCTTGTACAGCGTCTGCGTCTTGTCGATCATCCGCACGAACAGCAGCCCGCCGCCGAAGGTGGCAAGGGAGACCGCCGTGGTCAGGATCATCGCGATGGTCATAGTGACGTTCCGCCGGAGACCGGTCAGAACCTCACTGATGACGAAACTGGCACGCATCGTGGAATTTGGTCCTAGGGGGAGTAGGGGGAGGGGTTCAGCGACCGACGCCGTACACGCCGCGAGCATCGTCGCGGGCGACCCGGCCAAGGTCGAGCTCGACCACCCGGCGTCGCATGGAGTCGACGATCGAGTGGTCGTGCGTGGCCATCACCACGGTGGTGCCGGTGCGGTTGATCCGCTCGAGCAGCAGCATGATGTCCTGGCTGGTGTCCGGGTCGAGGTTTCCGGTCGGCTCGTCGGCGAGCAGCATCAGCGGCCGGTTCACGAACGCGCGGGCAATCGCCACCCGCTGCTGCTCACCGCCGGAGAGCTCGTGCGGCATCCGACTCGCCTTGCCCTCCAGGTTGACCAGCTCAAGTACCTCCGGCACGACCTTGCGGATGGTCGGCCTCGGCTTGCCGATCACCTCGAGCGCGAACGCCACGTTCTCCGCGACGGTCTTGTTGTTGAGCAGCCGGAAGTCCTGGAACACGCAGCCGATCGACTGGCGCAGCCGGGGCACCCGGCGGCGCGCCATCCTGGCCACGTCGAAGTTGGCCACGTAGACCCGGCCCCGCGACGGCACCTCCTCGCGCAGCAACAGCCGCAAGAAGGTGGACTTACCCGAACCGGACGCCCCGATGAGGAAGACGAACTCCCCCTTGTCCATCTCAACGGAAACGTCCTCTAACGCTGGACGCGTCGAGGTCTTGTACACCTTTGATACATGCTCGAGCCGGATCACGAGGGGCGAGTCTACCTGCGCCCGTGTTATCCGTTTGTTGCCTATGGCCGCGCTGGGTGAGTTTGTCGGCGGGTAGCCGAACGGCTACGCATGGGTACGGCGCCAACGAACCCCGGCCTCGAGGAAGCCGTCGATCTCGCCGTCCAGCACGGCCGAGGGGTTGCCCACCTCGAAGTCGGTGCGCAGGTCCTTGACCATCTGGTACGGGTGCAGCACGTAGGAGCGCATCTGGTTGCCCCAGCTGGTGCCGCCGTCGCCCTTCAGCGCGTCCATCTCGGCCCGCTCCTCCTGGCGTTTGCGCTCGAGCAGCCGGACCTGGAGCACCCGCATGGCCGCGGCCCGGTTCTGGATCTGCGACTTCTCGTTCTGGCAGGAGACCACGATCCCGGTGGGCAGGTGGGTGATGCGCACCGCCGAGTCGGTGGTGTTCACGCTCTGGCCACCCGGCCCGGAGGAGCGGAACACGTCGATGCGGATGTCCTTCTCCGGGACGTCGATGTGGTCGACCGCCTCGACGAACGGGAGCACCTCGACGCCGGCGAAGGAGGTCTGCCGCCGGCCCTGGTTGTCGAACGGCGAGATCCGCACCAGCCGGTGGGTGCCCTGCTCGACGGACAGGGTGCCGTAGGCATAGGGCGCGGTGACCTTGAACGTGGCCGAACGGATGCCGGCCTCCTCCGCATAGGAGGTGTCGTAGACCTCGGTGACGTAGTTGTGCCGCTCGGCCCAGCGCAGGTACATCCGCAGCAGCATCTCCGCCCAGTCGGCCGCGTCCACGCCACCGGCCTCGGAGCGGATGGTCATCAGGGCGTCCCGCCCGTCGTACTCCCCGGAGAGCAGCGTGCGCACCTCGAGCGAGACGATCTCCTTGCGCAGCCGGACCCGCTCGGTGTCGGCCTCGGCCAGGCTGGACGCGTCGTCCTCGTCCTCCGCGAGCTCGTAGAGCACGTTCAGGTCGTCGAGCCGCTGCCGAAGTTCGATCACCCGGCGCAGCTCCCCCTGCTTGTGCGAGAGCTGGCTGGTGACCTGCTGGGCCTGCTCCGGGTCGTCCCACAGGTTCGGCCGGGCAGCCTGCTCCTCGAGCTCGCCGATCTGCTTGCGAAGCGCATCGAGGTCCATCACCGCCTCGATGCTGGCCAGCGTGGCGGAGAGTTCCCTGAGATCGTTCGCGACGTCCGGGTTCACGTTCTCAGAGGTTACGTGAACCCGGACGTCTCGTCGTGCCGGACCCGGACGGGCCGTGCGTTTTTCAGCCGGTGGGGATGGAGTCGAGCAGCTTCAGTACCGCCCGCGCCCGCGCGGCGCCGAACTCGGCCACCGCCTTGACGTAGGGGTCGTCGGCCGACTTGGCCGCACCCTTCGCGGCCTCGGCCTCCTCCGCGTAGTACTTCTTGGCCGAGTCGATCAGCGCCGCTCGTTGCTTGACGGACAGGGCGCTCGCGTGCACCAACCGGAGGATCAGCGGGCTGCGAAGGTGATCGGGACCGGGCTCGCCGCCCAGCCACGCCTTGAACCCCTTCTTGCCGGCCGCCGTGATCACATACTGCTGGCTCGATCGCGGGCCCTGCTTGCCGAGGCGCACCAGCCCGGCGCTGGCCAGCGCCGGAAGCTCGCGATAGACCTGGCTGCGGGTCACGCTGAAGAACGAGCCGAATCGGTCACGGGCGGCGGCGACCAGCTGTCCACCGGTCTGTGGGCCGTCGTGCAGTAAGCCCAGAAGTGCTGCGGCAGTCGCATTCAGTTCAGACACGACTCCACCGTGCCACGCGCGAGGCCCGGTGTCCACAGTGGTCGGCAATCTGTCCACTGTGGCTGATCGGCTCGTCCGGCCCCGCGACCCCCCGAATGGCCGAATGATTGCCCCAGTTAGAGGAACAGGGCGCCCGGATCCAGGATTGCCCTGGGGTCCAACGACTTCTTCGCGGACCGTGGCTCGGTGCCGAAAATTTCCGGGCGTTGGGCTTCGTACCAGCGAATATGAGCGCCGATGGCCGCTTGCTGGTGGGTGATCGTCGGCCCGAGACGGATCAGCAACCCACTTGAGACCGACTTGATGTCGTCCCACATGGAGACTTCGGCGCCGGACGAGTCCTTGGCCACAACGTGAAGTACGGCGCTACTCCATCCGGGTACACCTGGGTCGGCCTGCACGTGACGATGCCCGGTTCTTTGCACAGTCGCTGAATCGCCACGCCGGTCGCAGCCAGAACCGTCTGGTGCGGCTCGGCGGCACGGTCCCAAGTGCACGCCGTCTCGAAGGTCTCCACAATGACACCCAAATGGGCCAACGCATCCCTTAGGTAAGGCATGGGCAGGAACGCCGAGCGCCGGCACCCGCCACATTGCCCTGGTCCGGGCCGTCCTGAGTGGACACCCACCGGTATGTACCGCCGTCGCCCGCCGCCGGCCCCACCGTGCTGGCGAGCGCGACGTCCACCGGATGGTCGACGGACTCGAAACCGGGCACGAGAACGCCGGAGCCATCCCGAACTCCGGCGTTGATCGCGGCCTCGGCGGCGTCGAGCAGCCGGGGAGGTCGCTCGGCTCGAGTCCGGACTTGGCGATCGCCCGGACCGCGGCGAGCCCGAGGTGAAGTCGCCGAACCGGATGTCCGCGGCGCTCCGGTAGGCCGGCCGGGGCCACGGCCACGCGTCGGTGACCATCCCAAGGGGTGCCCTCCGAGCCGAGGAAGAGGTCCGGTGCTCCGGCCGTGACCCGGCGAGCGCCCGCAACGTCCCGATAGGACTTTCCGTAGGCTCGGCCCGCTCGGCGTCGCCGGGCCGTGGCGTCCACCAGGTACCGGCGCACCGTCACATGGTCCGCCTGGCCACCGGCGCACCACGCCCGGAGCACCGCGTCCACCTCTCCCTCGGGAAAGCGCCGACCCGGCTCGAAGGACTGCGCGAGGTACTCGAGTACCAACCGGCGACGCGGTACGACGGGTCAGGCCCAACTGTTCGCGGCCGGTTGTTCACAATGAACCGTGCCCACTCGCTACGTCGCCCTGCTGCGCGGTATCAACGTCGGCGGACACAACCGGGTGCCGATGGCCGGTCTGCGGACCACCTGCGAGTCGGTCGGCTGCTCCGACGTGGCCACCTACATTCAGAGCGGCAACGTGGTGTTGACCAGCCGGCTCGGCCCGAACAAGCTGCGCGCCACGCTCGAGGCGGCGATCGCCGAGCAGCTCGGGGTATCGCCGGTGGTGGTGATCCGCACCCACGACCAACTGGCCGCCGTGGTCGAGGGCAATCCGTTCCCCGATGCGGATCCCGCCCACCTGCACGTCGCCTTCCTGACCGACGCGCCGGACACCGGGCAGGTGGCCGAGCTGAGCAACCCGCCGGAGGAGGCTGTGGCGCGCGGCGCGGACGTCTACTTTCACCTGCCCAACGGGATGGGCCGGGCCACGGTGCCGGTGCTCTTCGGCCGCCGGATCAAGATCCCGGCCACCGTTCGGAACTGGCGCACCGTGCACACCCTCGTGACGATGTCGGCCACATGATCGATTACGGAGGGTGTACACGCTAGTATATCTGGGTGGTCATTGACCAGGCTCGGTGTCCCGATCTCGGGGCTCGGCTTAGCGTCGTAGCCACGATGGGGAGTTGGCCGGTTGCCCTGCGAGATCTCCTGGGTGGTGAAGATGAGGAGTCGAGGCCCCGGCTTCGGCGAGGTGCTCGGCGTCGCCGAGTTTCGTGCGCTCCTGGGCGCCGAGCTGCTGTCCATCCTGGGTGATCAACTCGCCCGGGTCGCGCTCGCGCTGTTGGTGTTCCGGCAGACCTCGTCGGCCGCGTTGTCGGCGCTGACCTACGCCCTCACCTTCGCCCCCGCCGTCCTCGGCGGCGTACTACTCTCCGGCTTCGCCGACCGCTATCCTCGCCGCCGCGTCCTGGTCGTCACCGACCTGCTCCGTGCCGGACTCGCCGCCACCATGGCAATCCCGGCGCTGCCACTGCCGGCGTTGTGGGTGCTGGTCGGCTTGATGAGCATGTCCGCCGCGCCGTTCAAGGCCGCCCAACTCGCCGTGCTCCCCCAGGTCCTGCCGGGCGACCGCTACCTGGTCGGCCTGTCGCTGCGACAGATCACCGGTCAGAGCGCCCAGCTGTTGGGATTCGCCACCGGGGGTCTGCTCCTCGCCGCGGTCGAGCCACACATCGCGCTCGTGGCGAACGCGATGACCTTCGTGATCAGCGCCGCGCTGATCCTGATCGGGGTCCGGCGCCGGCCGAGGCCCTCGGCCGGCGAAGCCGACGCACCGCCGCGAGAGACAGCGGCGGGCATCCGCAAGAGCCAGTTGGTGCCGCTCATCGCGCTGGTGTGCGTGGTCGGCGTCTTCGCCGTCCCGGAGGGGGTGGCCGCACCGTACGGCACGACGCTCGGCGCCGGCTCGATCGGGATCGGCCTGCTGATGGCCGCCGACCCGTTGGGCAGTGTCATCGGGGGTTGGCTGACGGGCCGCTTCCTGCCGCGTGCATCGCCGGTCGTCGTGATCATCTTGGCCGCGGTGTCCGGCGTCCCGCTGATCATGTGCGCGGCCGGACCCGGATTGCTGGCCTCGATCGTGCTGTGGACCGTGTCCGGGGCGCTGTCGACCGCCTATTTGATCCACGCGCTGGCCGCCCTGCCCGCACTGGTGCCCGATCACCGGCGCGGCCGGGTGATGGGCTGGACGGCCACCTGTCTGTACACCTCACAGGGCCTCGCGATCGTTGCGGGGGGCATTGCCGCGCAGGTCGTTGGTCCCTTCCGCGCGGTGGCCTCGGCGGGTTTACTAGGAACGGTGCTCGCACTCTGCGTAGGTGGCTGGTGGCGGTCCGTTGCCCGCTCCCGGCGCGACCTGGCCGCCGGGAGCGAGCGGAGCTCGAATTCGGAGAGATCGCCTCAGATGTCCTTGGTCACGACTGACACCTCCTCCTGGGCGGCAGACCCACACGACGCGGCGGGCGAAGACACGGGGGAAACCGAGACGCCGCATCAGATGTCCTTCGTCACAATCAACACCTCCTCCCAGGTCCAAGATCCATCGGCGGTCGAACAAACAAGCGAATTCCAGACGTCGCATCAGATGTCCTTCGTCACCATCAACACCTCCTCCCGAACGCAAGATCCACGCCACTCGACGGTCGAACAGATAAGCGAATCCCTCGCGTCGCATCAGATGTCCTTCGTCACCGTCAACACCTCCTCCCGAACGCAAGATCCACACCATCCGACGGTCGAACAAATAAGCGAAATCGAGACGTCGCATCAGATGTCCTTCGTCACGTCCGACACCTCCTCCCGAAGCCGGGTTCCATCCGGGACAGCGACTGAGCACACTGGAGAAACCGAGACCTCGCATCAGATGTCCTTGGTCACGACCAACACCTCCTCCGGGGTGGATGACCTGCACGACACGGCGACTGAGCACAGTGGGAAAACCGACGGGTCGCATCAGATGTCCTTGGTCACGACCGACACCTCCTCCCGGGGAAGCTGCCTAGACGCCGCGACCGGACCATTCCTGGCACGGAGGCGTCGACCGGGGACTCAAGCGCCATCATTATGGGCACACCGACTCAGTTCGGCCGTAGGCCGGCTGCTAGTGGGAAGAGTGGCATGCGGATGACGGACTGGAAACTGTGGACGAAGCCCCGACCAGGCGTGGTGTTCCTGCTCGGAGTCGAAGCAATCGCAATCCTGGCCACCGCGTGGGCGATTGTCCTGCACCCGGTCACCGAGCGAGAGTTGACCAACTTCGCCGTGCTGACGATCGCCGGAGTGGTCGTCGCCGAAGCCAGCCGGCAGGTCGAACGATTGCGCCGGCGTTTCTCCGACACCCTCCACGTCAACCTGAGTTCCGTGTGGATTCTCGCGGCCGCGCTGTCCACCGCACCAAGCCTCGCGGTCGCTACGTCGGTCGTCCTCTACGGGCACATGTGGGTTCGCAGCTGGCGACGGATCACCGGTATGCACGCATATCGAGTGGTGTTCTCAGCGAGCAACGCCGTGCTGTCCTGCCTGGCCGCCGCCACCGTCGCTACCTGGCTGGCGCCCGGCAACGTGCTCGACATTGTGCACGGGGCGGACCTGCTGTGGATCTTGCTGGTTGTCGCAACGTTTTCGCTGGTGAACTCGGGACTCGCCGCAATTGCGATCGCGCTCCTGCAAAGGGACCGATCACTCGGCAGTCTGCTTGGAAGCTGGCAGGAGAACAGCATCGAGTACGCGGCCCAGTGCATGGGCCTCCTCGCCGCCACACTGCTTGCCTGGCGGCCATTCCTGCTCGTCCTGGTATTTCTCCCGCTGTACGTGCTGCACCGCAGCGTGCTGATTCGGCAGCTTGAACACGCCGCCACGACCGACGAGAAAACCGGCCTGCTCAACGCAACTAGCTGGCAGACGCTTGTGACCAGCGAGTTGCATCGCGCCGAACGCCACGGCATGGAACTGGGCCTGCTGATGGTGGATCTCGATCACTTCAAGTTGGTCAACGAGCGGTATGGCCATGTGGTCGGCGACCAGGTGCTGCGCGCGGTCGCGGACGCCATGCGGGAAGAGGTTCGCGACTACGACCTCTGCGGCCGTTTTGGTGGCGAGGAGTTCGTCGTGTTGTTGCCCGACACCGGACTCAGCCGTGCGGTCGAGATCGGCGACCGGATCTGCGCCCGGATCCGGCGCCTGGAGATCGGTCAGATCACCGATACACCCACCGATCCGCTCAGGCTCAGCGCGTCGATCGGCGTGGCCAACTTCCCACACGCGGGCTCGGACCTCGAAGAGATCCTGCTCGCGGCGGACAACGCCATGTTCGCCGCCAAGGACTCGGGGCGCGACCAGGTGCGTGCGGTCATGCCGAGCCGGGGCGTGGAGCGCCGCTCGGCGTCATCCACGGAGTGACCATCACCGGACGGATGCCGCCGCTCGCCTAGGATGCGTCGCTGCTCGGCCGGCGAGACTCCAGCTCGTCGTGGTACTGCTGGGCCCACTCGGCCAGTGGCCGAACGGCGCGCAGCAGCGAGCGCCCCATCGGCGTAAGGGCGTACCAGACCCCGCCGAACCGGCCCGGCTCGGCGTGCCGCTCGATCAGCCCGTCCTGCTGTGCTCGGCGCAACGTGTCGGAGAGCACCCGGTCGGTCAGCGGCTTGGCGTGGGAGACCCAGCCGACCCGTTCCTCGACATCGTTGATCGACGACTTCAGGTCCTTGTACTGCCGCTCGCCCAACGCCAGCGCCGCCAGCACGGCAACCGTCCATCGCCCCCGGAGAACTGCCATCGCGTCGTGAACGCCCTGCCGATACGGGGCGTCCCGGTTCTCCATGCGCCCAGCTAACACGACGGAACGCGGAGGGTATCCGACGGGTGAGCTTTCCGACATCGTGCCTGGTAGGCGCCACACACAGAAAAGTAAGTCGGGCACTTACATTGCACTCAGTCGACCCCGGTGGGGTAAATCTAGTGGTGCCAGGCCGCTGATCCGCCTGGCACACGAGAAGCTGCAGTGGCCGGTTGGCAGTCTGTCGGTGGGGCGGCGACCGGATGAGCCACGGATGTGCCGGCCGGCCACTGCGGTTCTCGTCGAGGTACCCCGGCCGTTCCGAGTCGGCCGGGTGGCGCAGCGATCACCGCTTCCACGCCACCTGGGCCAGGTCCCCGCCGCGAGGCGGCGGACCGCTCCGGACGCCCTCCGGGCCAGCGCTCGATCACCTCAGTGATCACTGTGCGCCCAGCGGTCTCAGCCGGTGGGCCGTCGGACTCCGGCGGCCCACCGGCTGAACCCACCCGGCGCGAATGTCAACCCGACCCGGCCGGCTCGGACCGCGGTTGCCCCGAGCCGGCGTCACCTGTCACAACAGCGGAGACCGGTGCTGGTCAGTCTTCCTGGAGGTCCGCCAGCGCCGCTCGCACCTTGGCGAGCTCTGCCTCGAGCTGCTCCATCCGCGCCCGGTGCTGCTGCCGCGCCTCGTCCAGCACGGTGTCGATGGCCTTCGCGATGTCCTCGTGCAGCTCGGTCGCCGCCCGCGCCACCGCGGCAGCCGGAATCGCCAGGCCCTGCAACACCCGCTTGCCGGCCTGCGTCAGCTCCGCCTGCCAGTCCCCCTCGGCCGTCCCGGTGATGGTGAGCGTCAGCTCAACCATCCGCGTCTTGCGCGCTCCGCCCGCCGGACGCCCGCGCCGGCGCGGCTGCGCGGCTGGTTCCTCAACCGCCTCCTGCTGCTCAACGCCGGACTCTGCCTCGCTCGTGGTCACGTTGCCCTTCTCCTTCTCACGACAGGAAAACCCGCAGCATTAGAACATACATTCGCCTACCGTCCGGGCAGCGACACTCCGTGCCACCGCGAGTCCCGTGCGCAGGCAACGCCCGCGACGTCGATCTAGCCGCCGGACCCGGAAGGTTTGCGTCCACACCGGCGCCCGGTTTGGGTTCCGGACGCGTCGCGCCAGTCGAGGTCCCTCGGGCCTCACGAAGAGCTACCCGGACCAGACTCACACCGGCAAGCGACGACGAGCTTCCGACCAAACATCACCTATGCCAAAGCCACCCCTGGCCTGCTGGTCGCGCGAAAGCCCGAGGCTGACCAGCGCGGTCCGGGTTCGAGTCCCTCGCCACGCGACAGCGAGCCGCAGGTCCCATCCTGTTGACCTGCGGTTCGCTGTTCCAGGCGATCTGGTTGATCGAACGGCGGCCGGGATCAGCATCTTGGCCGGCTCGCCCCTTGAACATGCCGGTGTCGAACGATGCCTTCACCCAGCTGTGTAAACGCTCCGGGTCATATCTGACTTCGAGCCAGGAATACTAGCAGTCAGTTGAGCACATACCATCGCATACGTAGTTCCAAAAGAACCCGCATTCTCCCACTTGATAACATTCGAAAGCGTGATACATGCAAATGCATCCGCCACAGTAGACGGAAACCGTACTGCATTCACATTCGCTCGCCATACCAGCAGTGGATACTTCCACTGGACCCAGAGTGGCGAAGATTGCCCTGGCTTCAGCTGCACCAAACAGCTGAATTGAGGCCTCCCTGAGTTCGTCGAACTCCGCCCGGTTGGCATCATTCAGTCCAGCATAGCTCTCGTCCGCAAGGATGCTCGAAGCCCGCTTGACCAGATCGAGCTGCTCGGTCGACAAATTTGAATGTGTCGCGACATAGCGTCGCAAATGCTCCCGCCAAAGCTGCCGCTTTTGCGTGCTTTCCAATTTAGCGTAGATCGCCCTACGATATACCATCGAGTAGCCGGCGAAATCGTCATACTCCGTCGGCAGCTGCCCAGCATTCGCCCTGGCCCAGGACCGTGCCGTGTCGCCCTCCGCGGATGCCGGACGCGCGGTACCGCCGATCACTGTTCCCGCTGCCACAATCCCAGCAGCGAATTGGAGGAAACGCGACCTACTTATCATGTTCTTATTTGAGTCTTCGGTCGAGCGCGCATCAGCATTTCGGCGCATTCGCCCCAAGGCTATGACGACTGCGACAGTCGACCGGATGCCTAGATGACGCGTAAGTGGCACCACCATTCCCGCGCCGGTCCAGGCCCGCACATTGGCTTCCTGCACCCTCAACAGCGTTGGCGTCCGACGAGTCGGGTCCGCAACACTCTGCTCACGCCATTTCCGCACATCTCCACTCGCGAGAGGCATAACCTCAAGTTTGCCAGCACACGCCTGCGAGACGGCGCGAGAAACTTCACGGCAATATCCACACGACCCGTCAAAAGCCAGCACCCAGCGCATTTCTTTCATATTCATACTAACCCCAGCCCCATTTCGATTGTCACGTGCGCGCGACAATGTCTATCGACCATAGCAGTCATGCTTTGATGTGGCAATATGCGGCCAGATTATCCAACGACCGAAGGCAGCAGGCCACCCGCGCGGTGGCTTTACGGTGTGCCGCCCCGAAAGTCGTCGTTGCTGGTGGGCGACGTGGCTGCGAGTCTGCGCATGCTCAGACGATCATGTCTCTCGTGCAAGGTGATCCGGAAGTTGTGATCTTCCCTGGTCGCCGTTCCGCCTCGATCTTCCGTGATCTTGATCTGATGATCTTGGTCGGTTCGTTGGTCTTTGGCGGTGTGGGCCGGTTGACCGTCCGCTGGGCGGGTTCTGCGGATGCTCCAGGTGGTGCTGGGCGGGATCGGGAGCGGCTGGTCAGCTCAGCCAAGTGAGTGAGACCTTGAGGAAGTCACCCCTCGGGCGGGCAGCCCGCACCTCCAGTCGCCGTCCGATGGAGGATCGACGTGGGCATGAGCGCTCACACCAGGAAGCCCGCCACGACCGCACATGGCTACCACAGACGCATGCGAAACGGCCCTCCGGATGGTCTCCGGAGGGCCGTTTCGACTGGTAGCGGGGACAGGATTCGAACCTGCGACCTCTGGGTTATGAGCCCAGCGAGCTACCGAGCTGCTCCACCCCGCGTTGGTAATCACAACTATACGCGGTGGCCACCGCAGGCTCCAAACCGGGTGGCCACCGCGTGACGCAAGTCATCCGCCGCCGCTGCCCGGGGTGGGTGTCGGCGTGGTGCTCGGCGAGGTCGGCGTGCTGGTCGCGGTTCCAGCCTTGGCCTTGGCGGCCTCGTAGCGCTTGGTCGCGGCGTCGAGCTCTTCGAGCGCCTTGCCCTGCTCGGCGAAGCTGCCGGACTGTGCGGAAGTCTTGAGGTGCAACAGCGCGGAGTCGATAGCCTTGACCGCCTCGTCGAGCTCGGAGCTCGTGCCGCCGCCCGCCGGCGGGGTGCTCGTGGTGCTCGGCGTGCTCGACGTCGATATCGGCGGGCCGTTCTCGGGCTTGGTCGCGGTATCACCGGTACCCGCGCCGAACACGTCGTCCAGCGCCTTGTCTATGGTCTCCGCGAAGCCGACCTTGTTTCCGAACGACACCAGTACCCTGGCCAGCTGCGGGAACGCGTTCTGGTTCTTGGTCTGAATGTAGATCGGCTCGACGTAGAGTAGCCCGCCGGCGACCGGCAGGGTCAGCAGATTGCCGAATCTAATGCTCACGCTGTTGTTCTGGAACAGGGTTCTGTTCTCGGTGAACTTCGGCGTGGTCTGGAACCGGGTCTGCACCTGGCCCGGACCGTCGACTTGGGACGATCCGCTGGTTGGCAGCTTGAGCACGGTGAACTTCCCGTAGTCCTGCGGATCCGACGATACCGAGACCCAGGAGGCGAGGAACTGCCGGTTCAGCAGGGTGAGCGCGGTGGTGATCTGGAACGTGGCGCGGTCCTGGCCGGGTGCCTGGGCCGTGACGTAGTACGGCGGCTGCTTGGCCGCATTGCTGTTCACATCGGTGCCGCCCTCCTCGGTCGGATCGGCCGGCACGTTCCAGAACGTCTGCGTGGAGAAGAACTCCTTGGGGTCGTCGACGTGGTACTTGGAGAGCAGGTCACGCTGCACCTTGAACAGGTCCTCGGGGTAACGGAAGTGCTGCTTGAGCTCTTCCGGGATCTCCGCCTTCGCCTTGACCGTGCCGGGGAACACACTCATCCACGACTTGAGCACCGGGTCCTTCTCGTCGATCGAATACAGCGACACGGTTCCGTCATAGGCGTCCACTGTGGCCTTGACCGAGTTGCGGATGTAGCTGATCGTCCGGTTCTCCTGCCGGGCAACGGATCCGCCGAGCGAGTCGGTGGTCACCTGGCCGAGCGGGGTGTGCTGGGCGTACGGGTAGTTCTCCAGAGTGGTGTAACCGTCCACGATCCACTGGATCCTGCCGTTGATCACCGCCGGATACGGGTCGCCGTCCACGGTCAACCACGGCGCGACCATGCTGACCCGCTGCCGGGGGTCGCGGTTGTACATGATCTTCGAGCCCGCGTCGATCCCGCTGGAGAACAGGATGTTGCGCTCGGTGAAGTTGGCCGCGAAGACCAGCCGGTTGAACCAGTTGTCGATGGGCACCCCGCCCTTGCCGTCGTAGCGGAAGTTGCCGAGGGTCGCCGCGTCGTACTCGCGCCCGACCGTGCCGCCGACGATGGTGTACCCCTTGGCCAGCTCGCCGTAGTAGATCCGCGGCTGGTCGACCCTGATCGGGCCCTTCCGGGCCAGGTCGCTCACCCGGAACACCGGATAGCCGCCCTGGTCACTCGACTCCTGCAACGCCGAGTTGACCGTGTTGGCCGGCGCGGCGACGAAACCATTGCCGTGGGTGAACTTCATGTGCCGGTTGATCCAGCCGCCCTGCTGGTCGTTGAGCCCATCGGTGTTGATCTCCCGGGCGGCGACGATGTAGTCCTGGGTCTTGCCGTCCACCGTGTAGCGGTCGATGTCCAGCTTGTCCGGGTAGCCGTAGATGTTCTCGCGGCCCTCGAGCTGGGTGAACGTGGGCGACAGAATGCTCGGGTCGAGCAGCCGCACATTGGAGATGGTGTTGAGATTCTCCGCCTTCCCGCGAATGTCCTGGGCGGATGCGGTCGAGGTGCCGCTGTAGTCCTGATACTTGACGTCGGTGAGCCCGAAAGCCTGCCTGGTCGCGTCGATATTGCGCGAGATCGGCGTGGCTTCCTTCTCGTTCTCGTTGGGCTTGACGGAGAACTGCTGCAACACCGCCGGCCAGGCGGCGCCGATCAGGATGCTGGTCAGGATCAGCAACGCGGTCGCGATCGCCGGCAGCTGAAGGTTGCGCACGAACGCGCCGACGAAGAACGCCACGGCGCAGAATCCGGCGATGAACATCAGGATGAGCTTGGCCGGCAGCACCGCGTTCAGGTCGGTGTATGTCGCCCCGGTGAACCCGCTGACCAGACCGTCGTGCTGGGCGAACAGCAGCTCGTAGCGCTCGAAGAAATAGTCCACCGCGTACACCACGACGAACATGCCCGCGGTGATCGACAGCTGCATCCGGGCCGGCACGGAGAACTGACCGCCGCGTCCGGCCAGGCGCACCCCGCCGAACAGGTAATGCGTGATCAGCCCGCCGAAGAAGGCAATGGCGATGGCGACGAACAGCCACGTGATCAGCCAGCTGATGAATGGCAGGGTGAACGCGTAGAACCCGATGTCCTTGTGGAACTCGGGATCGGTGACCCCGAAGGGAACTCCGTGCAGCAGTAGCTGGAACAGCTGCCAGTCACCCTGCGCGGTCGATCCGGCGATCAGCGCGACGATCAGCGGGATACCGATGCCGAACAGCCGGACCCGCTGCATGATCGTGGACCGGTACTTGGCCAGGGGGTCGTCCGCACCCGAGACCGGCACGAATACCGGGCGGGTCCGGTAGGCCACGATCAGGCTCGCCGCGAGCAGGCCGCCGACCAGCAGGCCGACGCCGAAGAACAGGCCGATTCGGGTGATCAGCACGGTGCCGAACACCGAGCGGTAGCCGACCTCGCCGAACCAGAGCAGGTTGACGTAGGTGTCGAGCAGACGGGAACCGACGAGCAGCAGCAGGATCACGGTCGCCGTGATGATCAGCAATATCCGGCTGCGCCGAGAAAGCTTCGGCAGGCCGATCGGGGGCCGAGTGGCCACGGGGCACGCTCCTGTATCGCTTGCATGGAACCTCGGGCAGCCGGCACAGGCTGTCCCAGTTGTCCAACTGTATTCAGGGTCCGTTAGGTTCCCGTGCGGGGCCGCTCGTCGGCGAATGCGACGATGGGGCCATGTCATCCGCCACACCTCCGCCCGACGACCTGCGTGCCGTGGCGCGCGAGGTCGAGGATTTCGTGTCCACCGGAGGGTGGGACCAGGCACCGCAACTGTTCGCTCTCGTTCCCACGGTCGAGCTCGTGGCCAAGCAGCCGGAACTGGCCGGACAGCTCGACCAGAGCGCTCCGCTCACCCCGGTCGCGCAGGAGGCCATGCCGGCGGCCGACCTCGCCGAGACCCTCGCCGGAATCGTGTGGCCGGACGCGGTCCACGGCTGCGTGCTGGCCCAGGAGATCCTGGTCCTGCCGCCGGAGGCGGAAGCCGCGTTGCCGGCCGACGACGGCGACGGCCCCGAGGAGTTGCGCCGGGCGGCCGCGGCACACCCGCAGCGCCGCGAGGCCCGGCTGGTCGCCGCGGTGCTCCGGGACGGTTCGTCGACCTGTGTCCTGCGGCTGCGCGGCGCCGAGGCCGACACCGACGAGGTGATGGAGAGCCCGGACCTCGCGCCCAACCTGACCAGGGCGCTGCTCTCGACGCTGCGGCCCTGATCCCTCAGCAGGACGGTACCGGGCGGCCGGCCTTCACGTCCTCGAGCGCGTGCACGGCACCGGTCAAGTTGTCCACCTTGATCAGCCGCAACCCGTCCGGAACCTTCTCCTTCGCCTCCGCGCAGTTGTCCGCCGGCACCAGGAAGGTGGTGGCGCCGGCCTCCCTGGCGGCCACCATCTTGAACGGGATGCCGCCGATCGGCGCGACGTTTCCCTTCACGTCGATCTCACCGGTGCCGGCGATGGTGGCCCCGGACTCCAACTCCCCAGGCGTGAGCTTGTCCACAATGGACAGGGCGAAGATCAGTCCGGCCGACGGCCCGCCCACGTCCTGAAGGTGGATCGTGGTCTTGAACGGCACGTCCGCGCGGTCGATCGGGGACAGCCCCATGAAGCCCTCGGTCCGGTGGTCGTCGGGATCGAAGTCCGCGGCCTTGCCCAGCGTGATGGTGCCGTCGCGGGGCGCGTCCGACTCGTGCTGGAAGGTCACCGGAATCTTCTGCCCGGGAGTGGTGCCCTGCAGCGCCGCGCGCACGTCCTCCTGGACCGCGATCTTCTTGCCGTTCACCTCGAGCAGCCGGTCGCCGGGGGCGACCACACCGTCGGCCGGCGCCTTGGTGGTGACCTCCTGGACCAGCACCTTGACCGGGTAGCCGAGGTAGCGCAGCGCGGCCACCTCGGCGTTGCTCTGCGAGTCCTGGAACATCTTCTTGTTCTCCTGCTCGACCTGCTGCTCGGTCTGGCCGGGCCGGATGTACTCCTCGCGCGGCGCGAGCGCGTACCGGCCGCTCGCCCAGAGCGCGGCGGCACCGAACAGCGTGACGTGGTCGTCGACCGACACGGTGGTCATCCGGAGTTGGCCGTCGGTGGCGAAGGTCTGCTGGCCGGAGATCTGCACGATTTGGGTGCCGTCGATGTCACCAAGCGTGTTGTACGTCGGACCCGGGCCAAGGGCCACATAGGGCACCTGCACGAACGCACCGACCAGACCCAGCGCGATGACGACCAGGAAACTGAGCAGAACCGTCCAGCCGCGCCGGGACAGCTGCCAGTTTCCGGGGTTGGGCCGTTCGGCGGCTGGGGGCACGGGAAGGACGGTATCCGTGCTCGCGGAGTCACTCACGAAAGCCACAGTACGGCTCGTTCTCCAACGGCGGATCCCGCACGTCCCCTGCCCTCGTCCCGCGTACCGTTGGTGACATGAGCGAGTTCCAGTTCGGCTTCGGCCCGCCCGACGACGACCGAAGCAAGAAGGAGCCCGCCGAGCGCGATGCCGGCGGGACCTCGTCCGGCGGCGAGGAGAGCCCCGCCGAGGCGTTCAACCAGCTCGGCCAGATGCTCAGCCAGCTCGGCCAGATGCTCAGCCAGGCCGGAACGGGCAGCGGCGGTCCGGTCAACTACGACCTGGCGAAGCAGATCGCCATGCAGCGGCTCGGCGGGCAGGTGGGGTTCACCTCGGCGGCAGACGCCAGCGGCGCGGTGACCGATGCGCTGCACCTGGCCGAGATGTGGCTCGACCCGGTGACGATCCTCCCCGCGGGCGCCACTTCGGCGACAGCGTGGACCGCGCGGGACTGGGTGGAGCACACCCTGCCGACCTGGCAGCGGCTGTGCGACCCGGTGGCCCGCCGGGTCTCCGGCGCCTGGGTGGAGGCGCTGCCCGCGGAGGCCAAGCAGGCCGCCGGCCCGCTGCTGTCGATGGTCGGCCAGATGGGCGGCATGGCGTTCGGCTCGCAGCTGGGAAACGCGCTCGCCCAGCTCGCCTCCGAGGTGCTCACCTCGACCGACGTCGGCCTGCCGCTCGGCCCGGGCGCCACCGCTGCGTTGCTGCCGGCCAACATCGAGGAGTTCACCAAGGGTCTGGAGCGCCCGGCCAGCGAGGTGATGGTGTTTCTGGCCGCTCGAGAGGCCGCGCACCAGCGACTCTTCTCGCACGTCCCGTGGCTGCGCCAGCGGCTGCTGGCCACGGTCGAGGAGTTCGCCAGCGGCATCCGGGTGGACACGTCGGCGCTTGAGCAGCTCGCCGCGCAGGTGGACCCGACCAACCCCCAGTCCATCGAGCAGGCGATGAACTCCGGCATGCTCGAGCCGCAGACGACGCCCGAGCAGCAGGTCGCGCTGGCCCGGCTGGAGACGCTGCTGGCATTGGTCGAGGGCTGGGTCGACGTGGTCGTCGGGGATGCCGTGGCCGAGCGGTTGCCCGGGGCGAACGCGCTGCGCGAGACGTTGCGCAGGCGGCGGGCCAGCGGCGGCCCGGCCGAGCAGACCTTCGCCACGCTGGTCGGCCTGGAGCTGCGGCCCCGCCGGTTGCGCGCGGCCGCGGCGCTCTGGCGGCTGGTCGGGGACCAGCACGGCATCGAGGTCAGGGACGGCGTCTGGGCGCACCCCGACCTGGTGCCGACGGCGGCCGATTTGGACGACCCGATGGACTTCGCCGAGCGGCTCGGCCAGCAGTCGGCGCTGGAGGACGACCCGATCGCCCAGCTCCAGCGCACCCAGGAGGCGGAGCAGCGGCCCGAGCGCGAAGCGGAGCAGCGGCCCGAGGACGAAGCGGAGTAGCGGCTCAGTCCTCGGTCATCCCCCAGCCGGCCGCCGCGGAGAGCCCTTCCAGATACCCCATCGCCCGGTCGGTGCGCGGGTAGTCCCGCACCAGGTTCCAAAACCTGGCATTGTGCGCGGACTCGAGCAGGTGGGCGAGCTCGTGCACGAGCACGTAGTCCAGCACCCAACCGGGGACCTCGCGTAACCGCTCGCTGACCCGGATGGTGCCGTCGGCCGGGGTGCACGACGCCCACCGGGTGCGCATCGGCGGCACCCAGCGCACACTGGTCGGCACGGCCCTGCCCTTCAGGTGACGGGTCGACAGTTCGGCGCACCTGGCCAGCAGCGCGGCGTCGGATGCCTTGGACGGCGAGCGGCGTTTGGTCTCGCCACGGAGCAGACGGCGTTGCATCTCGGTGACCCAGTGGGCCTCTTCAGCCTTGGACAACCGCGCAGGGATGAGCACGACCAGCGTGTCACCCTCGCGGTACGCGGTGACGGTACGGGTCCGGCGCTTGCTCCTGCGCACCTCGACGAGCGGTTCGGGCACGGTTCACACCGTACGGCCAAGGACCGACATCGCGGGAGCCGCAATCGACTGTGATGTGGAAGACCACACCGGCCTGTGGACAACTTTTTCGACAGCTCACCGGGTCCTGCGCGACCCTGTGCGGATGCCTGATGAACTGCCCAAACGTCCCCGGGTACGGCCCGGACTACAGGTGCTGCGCCGGCGGCCGGGCGAGATCCAGATCGGACTGGATCCCCGGCACGCCGCGGTGGTGAGCAGCCTGCCGGACTCGGTCGTGCACGCCATCGGCCGGCTCACCGGACACCGGACGACCGCCGACCTGCTCGAGGCGCTCGGCCCGGATCCGGCCGACCAGGATGCGCTGTGCGAGCTGCTCGGCGCACTCGCCGCGCGGGATCTGGTCCGCGATGCCACGCCGTCGCGCCCGGTGCCCGGCCGGCTGGCCGGGGAGGAGACCGCGGCCGCCGGCCGGCGCGACGCGCACCCGGCCCAGCGGCGCGAGCTTGCCGTCGCGGTGCACGGGCAGGGCCGGTTGGCGGTGGCGCTCGCCTGCCTGCTCGCCACCGCCGGGGTCGGCTGGGTGCACGTGGCCGCGACCGGCACCGTGCATCCGGAGGACGTCGGCACCGGTTACCTGGGCGCCGATGTCGGTCGGCGGCGCCGCGAGGCCGCCAGGGACGCGGTTCGCCGGGTGGACCGGACCGTGCGGACCGGCCCGTTCCAGGACCGGAACCGTCCCGGCCTGGTGCTGCTCACCGACGCCGTGGTGGCCGATCCCGAGGTGGTCGAGCAGCTCGTCGCGAACCGCGTGCCGCACCTGAGCGCCCACATCCGCGACGGAGTCGGCATCGTCGGTCCACTGGTGATCCCCGGCCTGACCAGTTGCCTGCGCTGCGCCGACCTGCGCCGCGCCCAGCTCGACCCGTGTTGGCCGGGAATCGCCACGCAGCTGGCCGGGCGCCCGCAGCTCGCCGACCTGGCCTGCACCCAGGCGACCGCCGGATTCGCCGCGGCCCAGGCGCTCGACGCGCTAGGCTGGTCACCGTCCGCACATGCGCGCCCGGCAACCTGGAACACCAGCGTCGAGATCGATCCCTTCTCGGCGACCACCCATCACCGGTGCTGGCAGCCGCACCCCGCGTGTCCGTGCCGTGCGGCTCGTGCCGAGCAGGTTGACCGGGCCGGCCACCCGAAGTTGCTGCGCATCCGAGACGATCAGGAGACAATCGGCTGGTGACTGAGCTGCCACGAAAGACAGCCGCACGCACCGCGCGGCTGGCCAGCATCCCCCTCGGGGTGGCCGGCCGGGCCGTTGGGGGCTGGGGAAAACGCCTGGTCGGGCAGAATGCCGAGCAGGTAAGCGCGGAATTGTCGGCCCGCAATGCCGAGCAACTGTTCGCCGTGCTCGGACAGCTCAAGGGCGGGGCGATGAAGTTCGGCCAAGCACTCTCCGTGTTCGAGGCCGCGGTTCCCGACGAGTTGGCCGCCCCCTACCGGGAGGCGCTGACCAAGTTGCAGGCCGCCGCGCCGCCGATGAGCATCCAGGCCACCCACCGGGTGCTGGCCGAACAGCTCGGCAGCGGTTGGGCGGGCCGGTTCGCCGAGTTCGAGGACAACACCGCGGCCGCGGCCAGCATCGGCCAGGTACACCGAGCGGTCTGGCACGACGGCCGCCGGGTCGCCGTGAAGGTGCAGTATCCGGGCGCGGACGAGGCGCTGCGGTCCGATCTGCGCCAGCTGCAACGGTTTTCCCGGCTGTTCCAGGCGCTGGTGCCGGGCGCCGAGGTGAAGCCGCTGCTCCAGGAGCTCTCCGACCGGATGACCGAGGAGTTGGACTACCGGGTCGAGGCCGACAACCAACGCGCCTTCGCCAAGGCGTTCGCCGGCGACCCGCACGTGCTCGTGCCACGGGTGGTGGCCAGCGCGCCCAAGGTGATCGTCACGGAATGGGCCGAGGGCACCCCGCTGGCCTCGATCATCCGCGACGGCGAACGCCCGACCCGCGACCGGGCGGGCTTCCTGCTGGCCGAGTTCCACTACTCCTCGCCAGGGCGGGCCGGGTTGCTGCATGCCGATCCGCACCCGGGCAACTTCATGCTGACTGGGGACGGCCGGTTGTGTGTGATCGATTTCGGCGCCGTCGCGCAGCTACCGAACGGGCTGCCGACGACGCACGGCCGGATGATGCGGCTGGCCCTCGACGGAAAATCCGCCGAGCTGCTTGACCTGCTGCGCGCGGAGCATTTCATCCGCCCCGACACCGATCTGCCGGCCGAGCACGTCTACGCCTATCTGGCTCCGTTCGTGGAACCGCTGCGCGACGAGACTTTTCACTTCACCCGGCGGTGGATGCAACGCCAGGCCGGGCGGGTGAGCGACCTGCGCGGCCAGGACTTCCGCACCGGCCGGTCGCTGAACCTGCCGCCGCAGTACCTGATGCTGCACCGGGTGCTCGGCGGCTCCACCGGAATTCTGTGCCAGCTCGACGCCGAACTCCCGGTGCGCGAGCTGATCACCCGCTGGCAGCCGGGGTTCGCCGACCGGGGGTGACTACCAGTACTCGTCCGGCAGCTTTCCCTCGATGTCGCGCACGTGGGCTCGGGCACACGCCGGACACAGCCAGTGCCGCCCCCGAGCACCGTTCTCGACGACCCAGGCCAGCGCCTGGAGCGGCGCCTCGGTGGCACGGGACCGGCCGCACCGCGCGCATCGAACGTCGGGCTCATCAGCCACAAGCCGTGACGCTACGCCGTACTTGTCAGTAGCTATAGCCAAAAACCGACCGTTAGGGCGCGGTCTTCCGCCCCAGGTGGACAGTCGCCGCTCTGAGGATGAACACATCGTCACGAGCGCCGACGTAAGCGGGATCGACCGGGTCGAGCAACCGGGACACCGCGATCTGATCCAGCTGGTTGAGCCGCTCGCCGGCCATCGCGGCGTACCAGCTCAACCAGTCCGCCACCGACTGCCGAACCACCTCCGGGGCCGGGGCCGGGCGGTCGGTCAGATAGGTCGACGACGACACGTCCACCAGTCCGGCGTTGGCCAGTGCGGTGTTCCAGCCGTACGGCATCCGGACCGCACCGGGCATGCCGGCCCGCATGTCCGCGAACCAGGCGTCGTGCACCGCCGCGAGCCGGTCCGCCAGCCCCGGTTCGCCGACGCCGACATCCCACGGCAGGCAGCGGATACCGAGACCGCCCTCGCTGAGCGCCAGCCAGCCGCCGGGAGCCAGCACGCGCACCAGTCCGGCGATGCCCTGCTGCTGGTCAGGGAGGTGATGCACGACGCGGGAGGCCCACACCAGGTCCGCACCGGACACCAGGTCCGGCAGCGCGTCACTCGCCGCGTCCACCTGGACGGCGCTCACCTCGATGCCCGGCACCCCCGCGACCGCCAGCCCGACGTGCGAGCGGGCCGCCTCGAGCAGTTCCGGCACGGCATCGACCAGCACCACCCGGCCGCCGCCGGCCTTGATCAGCGCGGTCGCCAGCATGGCGCTCATCCCGCCGGCGCCGGGTCCGATGTCCACCAAGGTCGCACCGGCGCCGACCAGTCCGACCACCCGTTCGGCGATCGCGTGATGCACGTCGGCGTCGATCTCGTCCGCCCGCCGCATCGCGGAAAGCCGGGTCGTCCAGTCGATTCCGTCATGCGTGTGGCTCGTCGACTCCTCGCTCATTGGGCGACCCTATTACCCGGACGCGCCGGGTGTGTCACAACCGGCGCAGCCCGGACAGCACCCGCCGCATCAACACCAGATCCGGAGAGTGCGATCCGCCCGCGCCGCCGCCGTGAACCGTTACGAGGCCGTCGGTGACCATGTCGACCAGCAGAACTCGAGCGACACCAAGCGGTATCGCCAGCAAGGCGGCCACCTCGGCCACCGAGCGCGGCCGCACACACAAGCCCACGATCCGCCGCCGCTCCCAGGACGAGAGATCGTCGCCCCGGCCCGGCCGGGTGGAAATCAACGCCTCCACGGCCAAGTCGCCCGCCGGTCTGGTCCGCCCACCCGTCCTGGCATACGGCCGGATCAGCACCTCCGACTCAAGGGCCAGCTCATCCTCCCCTCGCCGCGCCGGATGCACGTCCGCCCGCCGACCCAGGAGATCCGGACCGGCCGCATCCTCTCGCGCCGGCAACCCAACCTCCGCCGCGCCCGCGACCCCATCCTCATACTCCCGGCCCCAGCGCTGCGAATACGGCCCGAACCGGGCCCCGGTCCGGCCAACCGGACCAGCCGGCCGCTCCGCATCGCGCGGCTGGCCGGACACCCGGCCATGGACGGCCGCGTCCCCAACCTCCCGCCGAGGACCTCCGGTCGCGGGCCGGTCGTACCGAATGGTGGGTTCGGAGAACCGCGTGTCGTCGCGCCTGGCATGGCGGCTGGGGCGGCCCGGCGGTGCGTCGCCACCGTGCCGCGGGTCCGCCACGGGCGGCGGACCGGAAGCAGGCGGGGACTGGCTGCCGATCGAGCCGAACCGGGCACCGGTTCGGCCCACCTGAGTGGTCTTGTTCCCCACTCTTGACGACGCTACGGGAGGATCGATCACCTTTGGTGACCGCAGTGTTACCGATGTATTCCGTGGACATGAAACGGCGCCCGTCGGGTTGGTTGACTGGAATTCCTGGTGTCAGCCGAGAACGGCGGCGCGCTCGGCGCGCCGGGCGGCCCATGCCGAGAGGCGCTCCCAGCGGCGGACCGAACTCAGCCGGCGGACGAGGCGCAATTCCTGTGCGACTCGTTCCGCCTCGCGCATTCGTTCTCTGGCCAGATCTTCGTAGAGCAGCATCGCCTTGGTCCCCTTCGGGTTTGTGGTCGTCATCAGTTCGTCGAGCAGGTCATGCGCCAGGTGCGAAACCCGGTGCTGGCTCATGGTTTTCACGCAGCTGCCTCCTGTGCCCGTGCGGCCCGGCCGGCCGCCTCGTGTGCGACGTCTTCCTTGCGTGGCCGGCCTCGGGGCCGCTTGCGCGCGATCACCGCGCCACGCTCGAAGATCTCGCCGCCCCAGACACCCCACGGCTCCTGCCTGGCCAGTGCTCCGGATAGGCACTCCGAGCGCACCGGGCAGTCCAGGCAAAGCACCTTCGCCCGCTCCAAGTCGGCGGGGGTGTCGGCAAACCACAGGTCGGGGTTGTCGCTAGACCGGCATGGAAGGTCCAGACCTGCTGACGGCGCGGAGTCGAGCAGGTCGCTCACTCCGGTCCATAGTGGACCCAGCAGGTCCGGTGGTGCCCCGCGGGTGAGCGGGACGGTGGCGGTAGACATGACGTCCGGATCCCTTTCTCTGTCGCGAAAACGTTCAGTTGAAGGTCGAACAAACACAAAGGCCGCGGATCCGATTTCCGGAGTCCGCGGCCTTCGTGAGCCTGGGTTCTTGACGCTTGGTCAAGTCCTTCGCACGAGAGACGGAGCGGACGGGGAGCCCGGCACATCGGTGATGACGGTCTGGGTACGCTTGGCATCGGCATTGCGCCCAAGCAGCGCCCACCGCACACGGACAGCGTGAACCGCAGACTCGCCAGCAGCTGTGAACGCGCCCATGCCCCCGGGCATCGGGTAACCAGGGGTGCACTCGCTTCGCAAGGTCGTATTCACTGGCCACCTCCTTCTGTCGGGGGAGAACTCGTTTGGGCTGCTGTGCCCGGCTTCTTGCAGGCTATTGCCCTTACTCGAACCCGTGCAACAGGTTTTTCGACAAGTTCGCCATGAGCGTTACCCCTTACCCTTCGGTTCACTCTGCGTAGTGCCGCGAGCTACGAGCGCAAGCACTTCGGCGCCGAACCGGTCGAGTTTGGCCGCACCGATACCGGAGATCGACACCAGCGCGGCCGAATCGACCGGACGCTGCTCGGCGATCGCGGTCAACGTGGCGTCGGTGAACACCACATACGCGGGCACCTGGAGGGTCCTGGCCCGCTCGGCACGCCAGTCGCGCAGCCGGCCGAGCAACTCCTCGTCCACAGTGGACGGACAGCCCTGGCACCGGCCGGCTGTGACGGCCTGGCTGCCGATCAGCGGGGAACCGCACATCCGGCACTGGTTTCGCGCCGCCGGCCGGCCGGCCGCGCGCGAACCCGCACCGACGTCCCTGGCAGCCGGGTGGCCGTCCGGCACCAGGCCGTAGAGGAAGCGGCTGCGCCTGCGGCGGCGCTTGCCGCCCTCGGCCCTGGCCAGCGCCCAGGTCAGCGACAGGTGCTCGCGAGCCCGGGTGACGCCGACATAGAGTAGCCGGCGCTCCTCCTCGATCGCCGCGTCGTCGCCGTCGGCGTGCTGGATCGGCAGCGTGCCGTCGGCCAGCCCGACCAGGAACACCGCGTCCCACTCAAGGCCCTTCACCGAGTGCAGCGAGGCCAGCGTCACGCCCTCGACGGTCGGCGGATGCTGCGCCTGCGCCCGCAGCTCGAGCTCGACCACGAAGCGCGCCAGGTCGGCGTCGCCGAGTGTGGCGGCCAACTCCTCGGCCAGCTCGACCAGCGCGAGCAAGGACTCCCAGCGCTCCCTTGCGGCGCCGCCACCAGGCGGGTCCGCGGTCAACCCGATCGGCTCGAGCAGCTCCCGCACCACCTTCGGCAACTCCCCGGTCGGCGCGTCGCCGGCCGCCTTGCGCAGGGCCACCATCGCCCGGCGGACCTCCTGCCTGGCGAAGAACCGCTCGCCGCCGCGCACCAGGTAAGGGATGCCGGCCTGGGACAGGGCCTGCTCGTACACCTCCGACTGGGCGTTGACCCGATACAGCACCGCGATTTCGGACAGCGGTGTGCCGGCGCCGACCAGCTCGCGGATCCGGTCGACCACCGCGGTCGCCTCGGCCGGCTCGTCGTCATACTCGGCGAACCGCGGCGGCGGGCCGTTGGGGCGCTGGCCGACCAACCGCAGCCGGGCACCGGCCGGCCGGTCCCTGGCCGACGCGATGAGCTGGTTCGCGGCCGCGACCACCTCGGGCGTCGAACGGTAGTCGCGTTCCAGCCGCACCACGGTCGCCTCGGGGAAGCGGCGGGTGAAGTCGAGCAGCGGGCGCGGGGTGGCGCCGGCGAAGGAGTAGATCGTCTGGTTCGGGTCGCCGACCACGGTCAGGTCGTCGCGGCGGCCGAGCCAGGCGTCGAGCACCCGCTGCTGGAGGGGGGTGAGGTCCTGGAACTCGTCGACCACGAAACACCGGTACCGGTCCCGGAACTCCTCGGCGATCAGCGGGTACTCGTCTAGCACGGCGGCGGTGTGCAGCAGCAGGTCGTCGAAGTCGAGCAGGTGCGCCCTGGTCTTGAGCGACTCGTAGCCGCGATACACCGCAGCCACCTGTTCGGATGACACCGGTGGCTGCCGGTGACCGCGCGCCACGGCCGCCGGATAGTCGTCCGGCCCGACCAGCGACGCCTTGGCCCACTCGATCTCGGTCGCCAGGTCGCGCAGCACCTCCACCTCGGTGCCGGCGCCGGTTCGCTGCGCGGCCTGCCCGACGATCCGCAGCTTCGCGTCGAGCAGTCCCCACGGCTCGCCGCCGACCACCCGCGGCCAGAAGTAGCGCAGCTGCCGCAGCGCGGCGGCGTGGAAGGTACGCGCCTGCGCACCGTGCACCCCGAGCGCGCGCAGCCGGGTGCGCAGCTCGCCGGCCGCCCGCGCGGTGTACGTGACCGCGAGCACCTGACCGGCCGAGACATGCCCGTCGTGGATCAGATGAGCGATCCGGTGCACGATCGTGCGGGTTTTCCCGGTGCCGGCCCCGGCCAGCACACAGACCGGGCCGCGCGGCGCCCGGACCGCCGCCAGCTGCTCCGGGTCGAGCCCGGCGCGCCGCTCGCCTGACGTCCCCATGGTCAGCATCCTGACAGAGCCGGCCGCCGATCCGCGGCACCGCCACGGGCCCGGGTGCGTGTTCGCCGCAACCGGCGCGGCGTCGCGGGCAAGCCCAGGAATCGCGAACCCCGCGCACAGTATCCTGAGGGTTATGGCTCAGAAGCAGGACAAGGGCGCGGCCCAGGACGCCAAGAAGGCTAAGAAGGCCGAGTCCAAGGCCAAGCGCCGGCAGCTCCTCCAGGCGTTCAACATGCAGCGCAAGGAGGACAAGGCGCTGATCCCGTTGATGCTCGGCGCCGTCGTCGTGGTCGCCGGCGCGCTGTTCGGGATCGGCGCGCTGTTCGGCATGCACTGGCTCCTGCTGCCCATCGGGATCGCGCTCGGGCTGCTCGTCGCGGTGATCATCTTCGGCCGCCGGGTACAGCGCAACGTCTACCGCAAGGCGGAGGGCCAGCCGGGTGCGGCCGCCTGGGCGCTGGACAACATGCGCGGACGCTGGAAGGTCACCCCGACGGTCGCCGGCACCACGCAGCTCGACGCGGTGCACCGGGTGCTCGGCCGGCCCGGCGTGGTGCTGGTCGCTGAGGGCGCCCCGCACCGGGTGAAGATCCTGCTCGCGCAGGAGAAGAAGCGCGTCGCGCGGGTGGTCGGCGACACCCCGATCTACGACCTGATCGTCGGCGACGAGGAGAACCAGGTCCCGCTGCGCCAGCTCCAGGCGCGGATCATGAAGCTGCCCAACAACCTCAAGCCGGCCCAGATCGACGGGCTGGAGAAGCGGCTGGCCGCGCTGGCCGCCAGGGGCGCGCAAATGCCGAAGGGCCCGATGCCGCAGGGCGCCAAGATGCGCAGCGTGGGCCGGGCCACCCGCCGCCGCTGACGAACCGGCCGGTGCGAGCGCGTCACCCGGGCGCTCGACCGCCGGTCAGGACTGGCCGAGCACCGGAAACACGGCCCGGATCGCGGTGCCCGAACCGTCGGTGTGACAGGTGAAGTCACCGGCGATCTCGCGGGCCCGTTGCGCCATGAACCGCATACCCATGCCGTGCCCGGTGGCACCCGGCTGCATGCCGATGCCGTCGTCGCTGACCTGAACCACGAGCTGCCCGGCGCCGACCTCGACGCTGATCTCGGCCCGGGTCGCCTTGGCATGCCGGACAACGTTGGTCAGCGCCTCGGCCACGATCCGGTACGCGGCCACCTCGACCGTCTTGGACAGCGCCGCGACGTCGTCGGGCAGCGCGGTCTCCACGCGCAGCGTCGGACCGGACAGGAATACCGCGAGCTCGCGCAGCGCACCTGGCAGGCCGAGCGCGTCCAGCTCGGGTGGCCGCAGGTCGTAGACCACCCGACGGAGCGTCTCCAGCGCACCCTGGATGCCGTGCACCGCCCGGTCCATCAGCTCGGCGCCGGCGAAGTCCTCGGGCAGCGCCCCGCGCACGGCGTCGAGCTGCAGCCGAATCCCGGCGAGCGTCGGACCCACGTTGTCGTGCAGCTCGCGGGACAACCGCAGCCGCTCCTCCTCGCGGGCGGTGACCAGCTGCTCCCGGCTGCGCAACAGCGCCTCGTCCAACCCCAGCGCGGCGACCACCGGCGCGATCTGGTCGGCCAGCGAGGCCAGCGACTGGGCGATGGTCTCGTCGAGGTGCACCCGGCCACGCGGCGGACCGACGACCAGCCGGCCGACCCGCTCGCCCAGGTGCCACAGCTCGAAGGTGACATCGACGCCGACGCCGGCACCGCTCGCGGTGCCGACCTGGGCGAGTGACCGGGTACCGTCCGCGGTCTGTAACTCGAGCCGGGCCATCCGCAGCCGCATCGCGCCGACGATCTCCTCACAGACCGCGGCCGGGACCTCGGTGGCGTCGAGCTGGTTGCGCATCCGCAGGCCCAGCCCGGTGGCGAGCTCCACGATGTCGATCTTGCGACCCCAGGTGACCCGGCGGACCCAGCGGATCAGGAACGTGGCCAGCGGAAAGATCACCACTGCGGACACGGCGACGGCGAGCACCGAACCGGGCACCGTGTCGCCCGGCAGCACCATGGCGAGCATCGCGAAGCCGCCCACGTAGCAGGCGACCAGCGTGGCGCCCATGGCGACGCCGACGATCCACCGGCGCACCGCGAGATCGAGGTCGAACAGCCGGTCCCGGGTGATCGCCACCGCGATCGCCAACGGCAGCAGGGAGAACGCCAGCACCTCGATGCCGCGGTCGAGTGCCTGCGGGAGCTGGCCGGGCAGGTTGTCCCGGATCACCGCCTGGGCGATGCCGAACGCGAACACGATCAGCACCAGGGCGAGCTGCCGGCGGCGCACCCCGCCGGCCTGCCGCCAGCGCAACACCAGCCCGGCCGCGGCGACGACGGTCATGGTCAGCAGCAGGTACTCCCCCGCGGCCAGACAGAACGTGGCGAACGGCTGCCACTGCGGGCGGGCCAGCGGATTGTGCACGGTGTAGCGGCCGGCGAAGTCGCCGTCGGCGAAGGCAAGGCCGACCTCGTAGCTGGCCAGCCCGACCAGGGTCAGCGCCACCGCCCACCACCAGCGCCTGCTGGCCAGCCGGCCGTCCGGGTAGATCATCGGCAGCAGCGTGGAGATGGCCCAGATCGGCGGCGCCCATAACCAGGACTGAATGCCCATCAACACCGCGACGCCGGCGGCGTCCGGTCCGTCGAGGGCGCCGGTCAGCGCGGTGAGCAGCACGCCGACACCGGACCACGAGCCGATCACCAGCATCGCCCAGCCGACCAGGTTGGCCGGTTTGTGCCAGGTGACCAGTGCGCCCATGGCGGAGAACAGCACCGCGACGGCGATGTCCAGCGGCACCGGGTCGTAGGCGGAGTAGGACCAGGAGTCGGCGGCCTGGGTGACGATCGCGGCCGCGAGCCCGGTGCCGACGCCGAGCACGCCAAGACCCACCGCCAGCCACACCGCGCGGCTGGCGGCCGGCCGGTCTCCGTCGGTCACCATGTCGGCCGGATAGTAGTGCGGCCGGGCGCGGCCGTGTGGCCGATAGTGAGAGATTCCCTACTCAGCGCATCCGCAGCACGATCGTGCCGACCGCCTTGTCGTGCAGGCCCCGGCCGTCGCCGTCCCAGATCGCCGCCGGAATGATCACTCCGACCAGGATGGCTCGCGGAATCGCCCGCACCGGTCCGATCATCGCCGAGCCGTCCATCCGCACCGCCCGGATGCCAAGCGCCAGCATCCCCGGGGTGAACCCGAAGAACGACATCGAGACCACGCTGATCAGGAACCAGGACAGCAGGCTCCAGTTCCTCGGCAGCTCCGGGGCGGTGAACAGGCCCGCGACCAGCGCGGCGAGCACCACGTCGAGAACCAGTGCGGCAACCTTGGCCCCGACCGACGCGACCGCCCCCGGACCGCTTTGCGGCAGCCCCAGCCGTTCGCCACGCCAGCGTCGGGGTTGCGGCTCGCCGGACTCCTCGGCCGGTTCGAGGGCGGCCCTCGGGCCGGACAGCCAAGAACCGATCAATCTGCTCACCCGTCCAGCGTAAGCCGAGATGACCGATGCCCGGTCACCTGGCATGCTTCGAGGTTGGACAGCTCGTCGTTAACCTCCGTGAAACATTCGGGTGATGGCCGGGCAACACCGCACTCATAGCTTCATCACGCACAGCAGCAGAGCAATCGAAGGAGCCAACGAGCGTGTTCAACACTTCCGACGAGGTTCTGAGCTTCATCTCCGACGAAGAGGTGAGGTTCGTCGACGTCCGGTTCTGCGACCTGCCGGGCATCATGCAGCACTTCACCGTGCCTGCCCAGTTCTTCGACGAGGACGCGATCAACGAGGGCTTGGCCTTCGACGGCTCGTCGGTCCGCGGCTTCCAGCAGATCCACGAGTCGGACATGTTGCTGCTGCCCGACTTCGCCACCTCCCGGCTCGACCCGTTCCGGGAGAACAAGACGCTCATCATCAACTTCTTCGTGCACGACCCGTTCACCCGCGAGGCGTACAGCCGCGACCCGCGCAACATCGCCCGCAAGGCCGAGCAGTACCTCGGCGAGTCGGGAATCGCGGACACCGCGTACTTCGGGCCGGAGGCGGAGTTCTACATCTTCGACTCGGTTCGCTTCGACAGCGCGGAGAACGGCGCGTTCTACGAGATCGACGCCGAGGAGGGCTGGTGGAACACCGGCGCCGACGAGGGCGGCAACAACCAGGGCTACAAGATCCGGTACAAGGCCGGCTACTTCCCGGTGCCGCCCACCGACCACCAGGCCGACCTGCGTGACGAGATCGTGCTGCACCTGATCAACGCCGGGTTCAGCGTGGAGAAGGCGCACCACGAGGTGGGCACCGCCGGCCAGGCGGAGATCAACTACCGGTTCAACACGCTGCTGCACGCGGCCGACGATCTCCAGCTGTACAAGTACATCGTGAAGGGCACGGCCTGGGACCGGGGCAAGACGGCGACGTTCATGCCCAAGCCGCTGTTCGGCGACAACGGCTCCGGCATGCACACCCACCAGTCGCTGTGGAAGGACGGCGAGCCGCTGTTCCACGACGAGTCCGGCTACGCGGGCCTGTCCGACACCGCGCGGCACTACATCGGTGGGCTGCTGCACCACGCACCGAGCCTGCTGGCGTTCACCAACCCGACGGTGAACTCCTACCACCGGCTGGTGCCCGGTTTCGAGGCTCCGGTGAACCTGGTCTACTCGCAGCGCAACCGCTCGGCCTGCGTGCGCATCCCGATCACCGGCGACAACCCCAAGGCCAAGCGCCTCGAGTTCCGCTGCCCCGACTCGTCCGGCAACCCCTACCTGGCGTTCTCCGCGATGATGATGGCCGGCCTCGACGGGATCAAGAACAAGATCGAGCCGCCGACCCCGATCGACAAGGACCTCTACGAGTTGCCGCCCGAGGAGGCCGTGAACGTCGCGCAGGTGCCGGCCTCGCTCAACGCCGTCCTGGACAGCCTGGAGAAGGACCACGAGTTCCTGCTCGAAGGCGGCGTCTTCACTCCCGACGTGATCGACACCTGGATCGCCTTCAAGCGCGAGCACGAGATCGACCCGCTGCGCCTGCGGCCGCACCCGCACGAGTTCGCGCTCTACTACGACGTCTGAGCCTCGCCTGGGAACCGGACACTGAGCTGTGCACGAGCACGGGCCGCCAGCACCGCGCTGGCGGCCCGTCGCGCATCCGGCCTCAATGGACGGTGTTGCGGCAACTGAGCGCGAGACTCAGTTGCCCGAGCGCGAGACTCGCTTGCCTGAGCGCGAGACTCGCGGGTGGTTCGACCCAGCCTCCATGGTCGGTACCGCTAACCGAGGGTGGCGACCAGGATCGCCTTGATCGTGTGCAGCCGGTTCTCGGCCTGGTCGAAGACGATGCTGGCGGCCGAGTCGAAGACCTCGCCGGTGACCTCCAACCCGGACGACATGCCGGTGTGTTCCATGATCTCGCGCCCGACCGTGGTGTTCGTGTCGTGGAAGGCCGGCAGGCAGTGCATGAACTTGACGCTCGGGTTGCCGGTCTTGTCCAGCAGCGCGGCATTCACCTGGTACGGCGTGAGCAGGCCGACCCGATCGGTCCACACCTCCTTGGACTCGCCCATGGAAACCCACACGTCGGTGTGCACGAAGTCGACGCCGGACACGGCCGCCGCGACGTTGTCGGTGACGGTGATGCGTGCGCCGGTGCGGCTGGCGATCTCCGCGGCGAGTTCGACCACGTCGCCGGACGGATGCAGCTCATTGGGCCCGACCAGGCGGACATCGCTGCCCATCAGTGCTCCCATGACCAGCAGCGAGCGACCCATGTTGAACCGGCAGTCGCCGACGTAGGCGTAGGCGATGGACTCGTAGGGTTTGTTGCTGGCCTCGCGCATGGTGAGGAAGTCCGCCAGCATCTGGGTCGGGTGCCACTCCGCGGTGAGTCCATTGTAGACCGGAACGCCGGAGTGCCGAGCCAGCGTCTCGACGTCGATCTGGCGGCTGCCACGGTATTCGATCGCGTCGTACATCCGGCCGAGGACCGCCGCGGTGTCGGCGATCGACTCCTTGTGCCCGAGTTGGGTCCCGGACGGGTCCAGGTAGGTCACGTGGGCACCCTGGTCGAATGCGGCGACCTCGAACGACGATCGGGTGCGCGTCGATGTCTTCTCGAAGATGAGAGCGATCTCCTTGCCCCCCAAGCGTTTGACCTCGGTGCCCGCGTACTTCGCCAGCTTGAGCGCCTCGCTGAGCCGCAGCAGGTAACGCAACTCTTTCGGCTCGAAGTCGATTTCCTTGAGAAAGTTGCGGTTCTTCAGATTGAACGGCATCGGATGCTCCTCGTGTGTCAGAACGCGGCGTCGCGTTGCAGCGGACAGGTCATGCAGTGCGAGCCGCCGCGTCCCCGGCCCAGCTCGAATCCCTCGATCGTGATGACTTCGACGCCGGCCTTGCGCAGCGCCGTGTTCGTGCTGGTGTTGCGCTCGTAGGCGACGACCACGCCGGGTTCGAGCGCGACGACGTTGTTGCCGTCGTCCCACTGCTCGCGTTCGGCACCGAACTCGTCGCCGCCGGTTTCGATTACCCGCATCCCGTTTACTCCCAAGGCTTTCGCCATCAGGTCGGGCAGCGATCCCCGCTGCTCCTCGACCACCAGATCGTCCGGCGACTCCCCCGGCCGGATCGCCCAGGTGCGAGCCCCGCCGATCACCTGCGGGAACAGGGTGACCAGATCGCGGTCGCACATGGTGATGACCGTGTCCAGATGCATGTAGCTGCGCGACTTCGGCAGGTGCACGGCGAGCACCAGACCGGCCGAGCCGGCGCGGAACAGCGAGCGCGCGATCCACAGCACCGCCTGGGGCGTGGTGCGTTCGCCCATACCGATCATGACGGCGCCGTTGCCGATCGGCTGCACGTCGCCGCCCTCGACGTGAGCGCGGCCCCAGTCCTCATCGGACCCGCCAAGCCAGACCGGGAACTGCTCGGCGCTGAACATGGGGTGGAACCGGTAGATGATCTCCATGATCAGCGTCTCCGGCTTGCGGGCCGGCTTGGTCATCGGGTTGATCGTGACGCCGTCGTAGATCCAGCACGACGGGTCGCGCTGGAACAGGAAGTTCGGCAGCGGCGGCAGCAGCATGCTGGTCGGCTCGGCCAACTCCCAGCCCAGCCCGATATCCCGCTCGACGTCGGCCTTGGTGATGCCGCCGATGAGGAACTCCGCGACCGAGTCCGGGTCGGCCGTCTGGACCCAGTCGTTGGCGCGTTGGGCGGCGGTGATGCCGATCTCGCGTTCGTTGAGAATGTGGCTGCCGACCCAGTCCCGCACCTCCGGCTTGACCAGTGCCTCGGCCAGCAGCCGCTCGGCGTGGAAGACCTCTATCCCCCGCTCGCGCATCACCTCGCAGAACGCGTCGTGCTCGATCTTGGCCCGGCTGACCCACAGCACGTCGTCAAAGAGCAGCTCCTCGGCGTTGGACGGAGTGAGCCTGGTGTGCTCGAGGCCAGGCCGGTGGACCATGACCTTCCGCAGCCGGCCAACCTCCGAATGCACTCCCAGCGTCATCGTGGCCTCCTCGGTCCCGGGTCGCAGTTCCTGGCTACTCGCCCCGGGTACCGCTTGCCCCCACCCAGACGGGGTGAGGTGGATCGCCGGCCCGGCGCGACGGGGTACGACCGCCGCCCGATGGCTCGGCCAGGCGCCCGACATCCGGCCGGGACCCGACTCACCCCGGACGGGTGGTGTGTCCCGGCACCGCGGGACCGATGCTTCCGATGACCCCTCCTGCGCCAAGAAGAGGTGAGCCATGACCGATCAGGTCGAGATTCCCGGCAGCCCGGTCGGTGCGTCGGGGCAGGCCGGCTCCCGCCAGTTCGGTCTCGGCACGGCGACCGCGCTGATCGTGGGCACGATCATCGGCGTCGGGATCTTCAACCTGCCGGCCTCCCTTGCGGCCTACGGCCCGATCAGCCTCGTCTCGATGGCGCTCACCACCGTGGGCGCACTCGCCCTTGCCATGCTGTTCGCCGCGCTGTCCCGGCGGATGCCGGCGGACGGCGGGCCGTACGCCTACGCCCGGGTCGCCTTCGGCAACCGGGTCGGCTTCGCCAACGCCTGGTCCTACTGGATCACGGCCTGGGCCGGCAACGCCGCGATCGCGGTCGGCTGGGTCCTCTACGTCGAACACTTCATCAACACCGGCCACAACAAGCTGTTCTCGGTGCTGCTGGTGCTGGTCGGGCTGTGGCTTCCGGCGGCGATCAACCTGTCCGGCGTCCGGAACATGGGCTGGATCCAGGTGAGCACCACCGTGGTGAAGTTCGTGGCGCTCGCGTTCATGTCGGTCGTCGGGCTGTTCTACATCGACGCCGCCAACTTCTCCCCGTGGAACGTCAGCGGGGAGAGCACGATCACCGCGGTCGGCGGCGGAATGGCCATCGCGCTGTTCAGCTACCTCGGCGTCGAGACCGCGGCGGTCGCCGCGGCCAAGGTGCGCGATCCCGACCGCAACGTGCCGCGAGCCACCATCCTCGGCACGATCGCGACCGCCGCCGTCTACCTGCTCTCGCTGGTCGCCGTGTTCGGCATTCTGTCCAACTCGGTGCTCACGGCGTCCACCACGCCGTTCTCCGACGCGGCCAACGCGATGTTCGGCGGCACCTGGCCGGGCAACGTCATGGCCGTCGCGGTGATCATCTCCGGGTTCGGCGCGCTCAACGGCTGGACCATGATCTGCGCCGAGATGCCGTTGGCGGCGGCGCGGGACGGCCTGTTCCCGCAACGGTTCCAGCGCATGTCGGCGCGTGGGGTTCCGGCCGTCGGCATCGTCACCTCGACCGTGCTGGCATCCGCCGCCGTACTGGTCAACTACCTCGGTTCGACCGGTGAGACGGTGTTCACCACGCTGGTCCTGATGACCGGCATCACCGCCGCGATTCCCTACGTCTTCTCGGCGCTGGCGCAGCTCAAGTGGCGGGTGATCGACCACCGGACCACGCAGACCCCGCGCTTCGTCCGCGACCTGGTCGTCGCCGTGCTCTCGCTGGTGTTCTCCATCCTGTTCATCTGGTACTCCCGCAACATCGGCCAGCCCTTCTGGAGCTACTGGGCGCCGTTCTTCCTTGCCGGCGTGGCACTTCTGCTCGGCATCCCGGTCTACACCGCGCAGCGGCGCCGGCTGACCGAGCCCGGACCCATGCCGAGCTATCGCTGACCCCGAACTTCTCGTCGAAGGAGGCTGTGATGCGCATCGTGATCGCGTTGGGCGGCAACGCGTTGCTGCGCCGATCGGACCCGATGACCACCGAGGTGCAGCGGCACAACGTGCGGATCGCGGCGGCGGCCATCGCCCCGCTGGCCCAGGAGCACAGCGTCGTGGTGGTGCACGGCAACGGCCCGCAGGTTGGGCTGCTGTCGCTGCAGGCCGAGTCGTACCCGGGCACCGAGCCGTATCCGCTGGACGTGCTGGACGCCGGCACCCAGGGAATGATCGGCTACCTGATCCAGCAGGAGCTGAGAAGCCTGTTGCCGCCGGAAAGGCAGGTGGCCACCCTGCTCACCATGATCACCGTGGAGCCGGGCGATCCGGCCTTCGCCGACCCGAGGAAGTTCGTCGGCCCTGGCTATTCCAAGGACGCGGCCGACGCGCTGGCGAGGGACAAAGGCTGGACGTTCAGGACGGACGGGACCGCCTGGCGCCGGGTGGTGCCCTCTCCCGAACCGAAGGAGATCCTGGAGATCCGGCCGATCGCCTGGTTGCTCGAACGCGGCGCCGTGGTGATCTGCGCGGGCGGCGGCGGCATTCCCACGGCGTACCCGGCCGCCGGTTCGACCCGCCTGACGGGCGTCGAGGCGGTCATCGACAAGGACCTGGCCAGCGAGTTGCTCGCCGAGCAGGTCGGTGCGGACCTGTTCCTCATGGCGACCGATGTGGACGGTGTCTATCTGGACTGGCGGGGGCCGGATCAGCGGCGGCTGACCCAGGTGACGCCGGAGGAGCTCACCGGCCACGAGTTCGCGGCCGGGTCCATGGGCCCGAAGGTCGAGGCCGCGACCCGGTTCGTGGCGAAGACCGGGCGGCGGGCGGCGATCGGCTCGCTCGACGACATCGCCGGGATCATGGCGGGGAGCGCCGGAACCAACGTGGTCGCGCGGGTGGCCATCGCACCCCCCGCGTGACGCGGGACTCATGCGGCACCATGCTCGCCGCATTCGGTGGGGAATAATGCGGAACCATGTTCGCCGCATTCGGCTGGGGAATAGTCGGCGCCTCCGCGCTGCTGATCGGCGCCCTCGTCGCCTACCACCTCGCACCGAGCAGCAGGGTGCTGGCGGTGACCATGGCCCTTGGCACCGGCCTGCTGATCGGCTCGGTCTCGTTCGAGTTGGTCGAGGAGGCACTCAAGACGCGCACCGTGGCCTGGGTCGGCCTGTTGGTACTGGTCGGCGCCGCCGTGTTCGCCACCGGCGACTGGCTGTTGACCCGCGGCGGCGGCGGCGGACGTAAGGACTCCGGCGGTGCCCAGGCCGCCGGCTCCCCGCTGGCGATCGTCCTCGGCTCGGTGCTCGACGGCGTCCCGGAGTCACTCGTGCTCGGTCTCACCGTACGACAGGGCGCGGTGAGCATCGCCCTGCTTGGCGGCGTGATGCTGTCCAACCTGCCCGAGGGCATGTCCTCCTCCGCCGGTCTGAAGGTGGCCAACTGGCGCGAGCGCCGCGTCCTGCTGATGTGGTCCGCCGTCGTCCTGGTCTCCGGCCTGGCCGCGGCCGCCGGCTACCTGCTGCTCGATCCCGCCAGCGCCCGCACCGGTGCCCTCGCCCAGGCCTTCGCCGCCGGTGCTCTGCTCGCCATGCTGGTCGACACCCTGCTCCCCGAGGCCTACACGGTCGAAGGCGTCCTCACCGGACCCCTCGTCGTGGTCGGCTACGCGGCCTCCCTCGCCCTGTCGGCGATCTGAGCACCTAGGCCGGCGAGGGCCGCAGTCCGGGCCGCGCGGCGGTGGTGGCGTGCCGCTCACGCACCCTTGCCAGCAGCTTGACCAGCTCCTCGATCAACACGAGGGTCAGCGCGAGGCCGCCGCAGACCGACCACAGCGCCAGGTCCAGCTCGGTGGTCTTCAGCAGCTGTTCAAGCGGCTGGATCGTGGTTGCCGCGATGATCACCAGTAGCGCCAGGCCGTACCTGCGCAGCTGCGTGGCGGCGGGAATGGCGCTGCGGTCGAAGATGCTGTTGTGCTGATCGCGGGACAGCAGGCCGGTGGCCAGGTGGAACAGCGACAGGGTGGTCAGCAGGGCGGTCGCGCCGAGCACCGGGCCGCCCCGTGCGTCGCCGACCTGGTAGGCCACCAGCGACCCCGCCGTCATGATGGCGCCCTGCACCGAGAGTCGCACCCAGTTCGCCGCGGACAGTACGGGCGAGCCGACCGGGCGGGGCTTGCGGCGCATCAGGCCCGGGGTCGGCACGTCGAAACCGAGCGCGATCGCGATCGGAATGTCCACGACCATGTTGATCCACAGGATCTGAAGCGGATTGAGCGGGATCCCGCCGGCGATGCCGAACACCCCGGCGGTGAGGAAGATGGCGATGTACGCGACCAGCGTGGCCATCTGGAACCGCAGGTACTTGAGCAGGTTGTCGTACAGGCCTCGGCCGTAGGCGACCGAGTTGACGATGGTGGCGAAGTTGTCATCGGTGAGGATCATGACGGCGGCCTCCTTGGAGACCTCGGTGCCGGTGATCCCCATCGCCACCCCGATGTCCGCCGCCTTCAGCGCCGGGGCGTCGTTGACCCCGTCGCCGGTCATGGCCACCACGTCGCCGCTGCGCTTGAGCAGCCGGACCAGGCGCAGTTTGTCCTCGGGCGCCACCCGGGCGATCACGCCGATCCTCGGTAGCTGCGCGAGCAACTCCTCGTCACTCATGGCCGCGAACACGGTGCCGGTGATGGCCCGGCCCTCGATGCCGAGCTCGTTGGCGATCGCGGCGGCCGTCGTCGCGTGGTCCCCGGTGATCATCCGAACCCGGATGCCGGCCGCCCGGCACTCGGCGATCGCGGCCTTCGCCTCCGGTCTCGGCGGGTCGACGATGCCGACCATGGCGAGCAGGGTGAGGTCGCGCACCTGCGCGATGAGGTCCGCGCCCGGATTGAACGACGCCGGGTCGAAGTCGCGCTGCGCGACCACCATGACCCGCTCGCCGGCCGCGGCGATGCGGTCGTTGGCCTCGACCGCGAGAACCCGGTTCTGGTCGTCGATCGGCACGACCGTGCCGTCCGGTGCCCGGTACGAGGCACCGCGGGCGATCAGCACATCCGGCGCGCCCTTGACGTAGCACCGCACCACCTGGTTGCCGTCCGGGCCGGTCATCTCGTGGAAGGTGGCCATGAACTTGTAGTCGGAGTCGAAGGGGACCTCGGCCAGCCGGGGATAGGTGTGCCGGGTCTCGTCGATGTCGAGCCCGTTCTTGGCCGCAAGCACGATCAGCGCACCCTCGGTCGGGTCGCCGATCAGGTTCGGGCCGTCCAGCACCGCGTCCGCGCACAGGATCATCGGCAGCAGGTAGGGATCGAGGTCGATGTGCTCGCCGCCGACGTGTTTGATCTCCCCGTCGGTCCGGTAGCCCTCGCCGGAAACGGTGAACCGGTTCTGGCCGGGGATGAACACCTCGCGGGCGGTCATCTTGTTCAGCGTGAGTGTGCCGGTCTTGTCCGAGCAGATGACCGAGGTCGAGCCGAGCGTCTCCACCGCGGGCAGGCGTTTGACGATCGCGTTGCGCCGGGCGATCTCCCTGGTGCCGAGGGACAGCAGCGCGGTCACCACCGCGGGCAGGCCGGTCGGAATGGCCGCCACGGCCAGCGCCACCCCGGTGATGAACAGCGTGTCGAAGGACTCCCCCCGAAGCAGCCCGAGCAGCACGACGAGGACCAGTGCCACCGCGGCGATCGTGGCGATGATCTTCGACAGGCTGTCCAGCTGCTTCTGCAGCGGCGTCTTGTCGGCCGTCGTCGCGGCCAGCAGATGCGCGATGTGGCCGATCTCGGTGTTCATCCCGGTGCCGGTCACGATCATCTCGCCCCGGCCCCTGGTCACCGAGGTGTTCATGAACGCCATGCAGGTCCGGTCGCCAAGTGGCATCTCGTCGCCGGGCACCGGCTCCGCGCTCTTGCCCACCGGCAGGCTCTCCCCGGTCAGCGCGGCTTCCTCGATCTCCAGCGTCGCGGCGAGAGTGATTCGACCGTCGGCGGGGATCCGGTTGCCCGCCTCAACCAGCACCACATCGCCCGGCACGATCTCCTCGGCCGACACCTCGATGGCCTGCCCGTCGCGTCGCACCCGTGCCACGGTCTTGAGCATCTGGGCCAACGCCCGCACGCTCTCCTCGGCCTTGGCCTCCTGACGCAGGCCGACCACCGCGTTGAACACGGTCAGTCCGGCCAGCACGACCGTGGTCCCGATGTCGCCGGTGACGACCAGGTTGACCACCGCGGCCACCAGCAGCACGATCTGCATGAAGTCGCGGTACTGGCGAATGAACGCCGCGGCCGGCGTCTCCCGCTTCCCGTGGGTGAGCAGATTGGGGCCGTCGGACTCGAGCCGCCGGGCCACCTCGGCGGCGCCCAACCCCCGCTCCGGATCCACTGCCAGCCCCTCGGCGACCTCGGCCGCGGTACGCGTGTGCCAGGCGGTCCCGGCCCGAATTTGCAGGTCCACGCTGGCATCATCGACAGCCGCGGCCAGGCTGAGCCTCATCCGTCCAGGATGAGTTCTGCACCAGCCGGGGACTATCCGGCATCCGTCCCAGCGATCTGCGCCGCGGTGCCCGACGAGGACGCGGGCCGAAATCGGCTCAGCCGGCTCCGGAGAGCACCCGGATGTCGACGCCGACCGGCTCGAACGCGGCTCGCGGATCGACCACCCGCCTGCGCGCCTCCAGGTCCATGATGCCGAGCGTGCTGGTGATCTCGGCCGCCACGGTGCCGTCCAGCTTGCTGATCACCTGGTTGGTCTGGAACGTCTTGCCGGTGCCGAACTTGGTCTCGCAGCTGACTTCCGGTGGTCGTCACGGGTCCACTGTGACCGGTCCGACACTCAGTCCTGGTAGAAGACGCGCTCGACGACGGCCCTGGCGTGCCGCATGGTCCGGCGGTAGGAGTCGAGGAACTGGCCGGAGTCCGTGTCCAACGGATGGCCGAGCACGCTCGCCACCGCGGCCAGTTCCCGGCCGGAGGTGGGCACCTGGTCGGTCGGCCTGCCACGGACCAGCGTCGCGGCGTTGCGCACCCGGGTGGCCAGCAGCCACGCCTCCCGCAACGCGGCCGCATCCGCGGTGTCGAGCAGCCCGGCCGCATCGGCTACCGCCAGTCCGTCCATAGTGGATGGTGTGCGCAGCGCCGGGATCCGGTGCGCGTGCCGAAGTTGCAGCAGCTGGAGGGTCCACTCCACGTCGGCCAACCCGCCCCGACCCAGTTTGGTGTGCGTCGTGGGGTCCGCGCCTCGGGGCAACCGCTCGGTCTCCACCCTGGCCTTGATCCGGCGGATCTCCCGGCTGCGTACGGCATCGAGGCCGCCGTCCGGATAGCGGACCGGATCGATCATGGCGATGAACCGCTCGCCGAGCGCATCGTCGCCGGCGATCGGGCGGGCCCGCAGCAGGGCCTGCGCCTCCCACACCTCGGCCCACTGCGCGTAGTAGGCACGATAGGACTCCAAGGTGCGCACGATGGGCCCGTTGCGACCTTCCGGCCGCAGGTCCACATCCACGTGCAGAGCCGGATCCTGGCTCGGCGCGCTGAGCAGCTTGCGCACGCTCTGCGCCACCCGGGCGGCGAACGCCACCGCCTCCGAGTCGGACACCCCGGCTAGCGGCGCGCACACGAACAGCACGTCGGCGTCCGAGCCGTAGCCGAGCTCAGCTCCGCCGAGCCGGCCCATGCCGATCACCGCGATGTCCGCGCGCCGGCCGCCTGCGGCGACCGACTCGGCCCGGATCACGGTGCCGAGAACGGCCCGCAGCACCGCGGTCCACACCGCACTCAGCGCCGAACAGACCGCCTCGATCTCCATCAGCCCCAACAGGTCCGCGCAGGCGATGCGGAGCAACTCCTGCCGGCGCAACGATCGGCCCGCGGCCACCGCGTTGCCGAGGTAGCTGTGCCGGTTCACCGCCTGCCGAAGCGAGTTGGCCACCTCGTCCGAATCCCGGTTGGCCAGCGCGGCCGGATCGCCCAGCAGGCGCAGCACCTCGGGTGCCCGGACGATCAGGTCCGGCACCAGCTTCGAGGTGCCGAGCAGGGTGGCCAGCCGCTCGACCACGGCCGCCTCGTCGCGCAGCACCCGCAGATACCAGGGGGTGGCGGCGAGCGCCTCGGACACCCGGCGGTAGGCCAGCAGGCCGCCGTCCGGGTCCGGGGTATCGGCGAGCAACTCGAGCAGCACCGGCAGCAGCGCGGTTTGAATGGCCGCGCGGCGCGACACTCCGGCGGTGAGTGCCCGGATGTGCTGCAACGCCCCGTCGGGTGCGGCATAGCCGAGCGCGGCCATCCGGGCCTGGGCGTCCTTCGTGGTCAGCCGAAGCGCCTCGGTTGGCACCCTGGCCACGGCCTCGAGCAACGGGCGGTAGAACAACTTCTGGTGCAGCCGGCGGATCCGGTTGAGCTGGGCACGGAACTCGGCGAGCAGTACCTCGCCTTCGGCCCGGCCGCCCTCCGGCCGGATGCCCACCGCCCTGGCCAGCCAGCGCAACGCCGCGTCGTCCCGTTCCGCCGGGAACAGGTGCGTCCGGCGCAACCGTTGCAGCTGCAGCCGATGCTCGACGGTGCGCAGGAACCGGTAGGAGTCGGTCAGCTCGACGGCGTCCACCCGGCCGACATACCCGCCGGCGCCGAGTGCCGCGAGAGCGTCCACCGTGGACCGAAGACGCAGCGCCTCGTCCCCGCGGCCGTGCACGAGCTGCAACAGCTGCACCGCGAACTCGACGTCGCGCAGCCCGCCCCGGCCGAGCTTCAGCTCGCGGTCGGCCAGTTCGGCCGGCACGTGCTGCTCCACCCGGCGACGCATGCCCCGCACGTCGGCGACGAAGTTCTCCCGGTCGGCGGCGGCCCAGATCATCGGCCGCACCACCTCGAGATAGCGCTCGCCGAGCTCCGCGTCCCCGGCCACCGGCCGGGCTTTCAGCAACGCCTGGAACTCCCAGGTCCGCGCCCAACGGCGGTAGTAGGCCGCATGTCCGTCGAGCGTGCGGACCAGCGCGCCGGCCTTGCCCTCCGGGCGCAGCGCCGCGTCCACCTCGAAACAGGCCGCACCGGCCACCCGCATCATCGTGCTGGCCACCCGAGTGGCGCGGCCGAGATCGCCCTCGCCGACGAACACCACGTCGACGTCGCTGACGTAGTTCAGTTCCCGGCCGCCGCACTTGCCCATCGCGATCACCGCGAGCGGGGCTTGCGCCACGCCGCCGACCTCGGCCTCGGCGACCGCGAGCGCGGCCCGCAGCGCGGCCTCGGCGAGGCCGGTCAGCGCGGCGGCGACCACGTCGAAACCCGGCGCGGGCAGCTCCGGCTCGACCAGCCAGCCGAGATCGTCCGCGGCCACCTCGAGCAACTGCCCGCGGTAGCCGGCCCGAAGCACCCGGACCGCGTCGGCGCCGCGCTGACCTTCGACCGCAGCGAGCAGGACCGAGGTGTGGTCCGACCGCGGCGGCCCGCTCTCGGCGAGCCGGCGCCACTCCCCCGGTCGGGAGATCACGAAGTCGGCGAGCGCCGTCGACGAGCCGAGCACGGCGAGCAACCGGCCACGCAGCAGCGGATCGGCGGCGAGCGCCTCGTCGAGCTCTGGCCAACCGTCTACATCGGACTCGCGGAGCCGGCCGATGCCGCGCAGTGCCAGGTCCGGATCCGGCGTCCTGGCCAGCGCGGCAAGCACCGCGTCGCGGGCGCCGACCGGCCCGCCGTCAGCCCACCAGCCGGCGGCTCGCAGTTCCCGCTCGGCCCGGGCATCGGTCAGGCCGAACCTGGCTGCGGAGGGCACGGTGCGGGCACGATCAGGCATCGCCCCCACCGTAGTCCCAGGCCGAGCCGGTTCGCGCTCAGCTGTGACCGGTCACCGGGTGCGGCCGGTACGGCTCCTCCAGCCGGGCCACCTCGTCCTCGGTCAGCCGCACCTGGAGCGCCGCGATCGCGTCATCCAGGTGCGCCAGCTTGGTCGCGCCGACGATCGGCGCGCTCACTCCCGGCCGGCCGAACAGCCAGGCCAACGCGATCTGGGCCGGCGGCAGGCCCCGGTCGGCGGCGACCGCGCGGACCGCGTCCACGACGTCGAAGTCGGCCTCGGAGTAGAGAACGTCGGCGAAGGCGTCGCTGTCCGCCCGGACCGTGTGCCGGACGCCGCCGCGGTCCCGGTTGCCGGCCAGTAGGCCCCTGGCGAGCGGGCTCCACGGGATGCAGCCGACGCCCTGGTCGAGACAGAGCGGGATCATCTCGCGCTCCTCCTCTCGGTACAGCAGGTTGTAGTAGTTCTGCATGGCCGAGAACCTGGTCCAGCCGTTGCTTTCCGCGACGTGCTGGGCCTTGGCGAACTGCCAGGCGAACATGCTGGACGCACCGATGTAGCGGGCCTTGCCGGACCGCACCACGTCGTGCAGCGCCAGCATGGTCTCCTCGATCGGCGTCTCCGGATCCCACCGGTGAATCTGGTAGATGTCCACATAGTCGGTGCCGAGCCGGTCCAGCGAGGCGTCGATGGCGGAGAGGATGTGCTTGCGGGACAAGCCTTCGTCGTTGGCCGCGGAGCCCATCGGGAAGTAGACCTTGGTGGCCAGCACGTACTCCTCGCGCCGGCCGAAGAGCTTGCCGAGCAGCCGCCCGGTGATCCGCTCGCTCATCCCGGCCGAGTACATGTCCGCGGTGTCGAAGAAGGTGACGCCGGCCTCCACCGCCCGCGCGACGATCGGCTTCGCCCCGGCCTCGTCGAGGAACCACTTGCGGTCTGCTGGGTCGCCGAAGCTCATCATGCCGAGGCAGATCCGGGAGATTCGCAGGCCGGTCGAGCCCAGCCGGACTTGTTCCATGTGTCGTGCTCCTCCTGATGATGCATCGCCACCGCGACGATGACCAATGCCACGCCGATCAGGTCCCGCGGCGTGGGGATCTGACCGAGTACCAGCATGCCAATGACGGTCGCGGTCGCCGGCAGGATGCTCAGCATGATCGCGAAGGTGGCCCGGCGCAGCCGCGCCATGGCGAGTTGGTCGGCCACGTACGGGAGCACCGACGAGCAGACGCCGATCCCGACGCCGGCGAGCAGCCATACCGGGTGGCCGAACGCGGTTTCGGCGTCGCCGATGCCGAACGGGGTGGCGACCAAGGCGGCGACCAGCATCGCCGCGGCGAGTTGGTCGATGCCGCGCGGACCGGTGTTGGCGATTCGATGGCCGAGCATCACGTACAGCATGAACAGCACGCAGTTGGCGAAGGCCAACGCGATGCCGAGTGGTTCGCCGACGATCCGCAGTTGGGTGAGCGTGGCCACGCCGGCGACGGCCATCGCGAGCGCGAGCAGGTTGCGCCGGGAGCGCACGCCGGCCGCGGCCAGCACGATCACGCCGAGGAACTCGATCGCACCGACCATGGCCAGCGGCAACCGGGCGATGGCCAGGTAGAACACCGTGTTCATGGCGGCGAGCACCGCGCCGAGGACCGACAGCACCAGCCGTTGGCCCGGGTCGAGCCGGCCGAGCAGGCGCCAGGGCCGGCACCAGACTGCGAACACCAGGGCCGCGCTCGCGATCCGCAGCCAGGCAACGCCGAGCACACCGACGTGGGCGAAGAGCAACACGGCCAGGGCCGGGCCGAGGTAGTGGAAGATCGCGCTGACCGCGAAGTAGGCAGGCGCCGGCACTGTCGAGGTCGTCTTCACCTGCGGTATCTTGCAAGGCGTCGTTCGCGAGTGGAATGCCAATTTCAAGGTCAGGAGCGCGAGTTGCCTACAGATGTGCGGGAAACTCGGGCATTGGACGAGGTGAACGTGCGGCTGCTCACCGAGCTGCACGGCAACCCGCGGCTGTCGATGTCGGAACTGGCCCGCCGGGTTGGCATGTCCGCGCCCGCGGTGACCGAGCGAGTGCAGCGGCTCGAACGGCTCGGCGTCATCGCCGGCTTCCGGATGGATGTCGACCCGGCCGCGATCGGCATGCCGATCACCGCGATCGTTCGGATTCGCCCAGGCCCCGGCCAGCTCCCCAAGATCACCGAGGCGGCCCGGAACACCCCGCAGGTGGTCGAGTGCTACCGCATCACCGGTGAGGACTGTTTCCTGATGAAGATCCACGGTCCGACGATCGGCGAGCTGGAGGAGATCCTGGACCGGTTCCTCCTCTTTGGACAGACCACCACGTCGATAGTGGTGTCCACCCCGGTCCCGCTGCGCCCGTTGCCGCTACCGGAACCCGGCTAGTACAGGGGAAGTCCGGGGCGGGCCGGGACAGCCGGCGCGAGCTCGCCGGCAGCTAGCCGGACGAAGCGTTCGACGAACGGGCGCCAGGTCTGCTCAATGTCCTGGTGCAGCTCGGCGAGGCGGGCGGGCTCGAGGTCGCCGGGCCTGGCCAGGCTTGCCGCCTCGGGGTTGCGCCGGGCCCAGTCCAGGACGATCTCCGGCGTGGTCTCGATGTGGAACTGGAGCCCGTAGGCACTCGGACCGACGCGGAACGCCTGGTTCGGGTAGCGGTTGGCGGCGGCGAGCAGCTCGGCGTTGGCCGGCAGGGCGGCTATCACGTCGGTGTGGAACTGGAGCACGTCGGGCATGAACGGCAGATCGGCGAACAGCGGGTCGCGCCAGGCGAGATCGCGCTTGGCGACCAGCGAGGCGCCCACCTCGGGCCCGTCCGGGCCGGCGGTGACCCGACCGCCGGTGGCCATGGCCAACAGCTGCGCGCCGAGGCAGATGGCGAGTACCGGTCGCTTGGCGGTGACCGAGCGGGCGAGCAGCCGCCGCACGTCGGCGAGCCACGGATGCGCCAGGTCGTCGGTGGCACTCATCGAGCCGCCGAGACACACCACCCCGTCATAGCCGTCCGGTTCGGCGGGCAGCGGGTTCCGGCCCGGCCGCATGATCTCGAACTCCGCGCCGGCCCCGCTCAGCCAGCCGGCCAAGCGGGCCGGCGGGTCCAGCTCGTCCGGTTCGACGACGAGAATCCTGGGAATGACCACCCGACCGAGAATAGGCCAGCGGCGTTCGCTACCCGTGAACCTCCAACTCGGTCGAGTCGTAGACCGCGCGGTAGCCGATCCGCTGGTAGATCGCGTTGGACGTCGGGTTCGCCAGGTCGGTGAACAGCAGGACATGTTCCGCGCCGGCGTCGAGCGCCCACTGGGTGGCGGCCGCGGTGACCGCGGAGCCGTAGCCGCGTCCGCGCTGCTCCGGCGGTGTGTAGACCGGCCCGACCCGGGACATGCCCTGGATCGGCACGCCGACCCCGGCGTGGGACACGATGTGACCGTCCCGCTCCCACAGCAGTAGGCCGTTGCCGAGCGCCATCATCCGGAGAACATTGGACACGGCCCGGCCGGGCTCCCGCTCCTGACCGAAGACCTCGAGCTGCATCGCCCGGCGCCAGCCGGCCAGCAACGGCACGTCGGCTTCGGTGCCAAGGCGCGGCCGGCCGGGAACGACGGGCGCATCGAGTTGGGCCAGCCGGTAGAGCCGGCTGGCCATGGTCTCCTTGCCGGGGGCGCCGGTCAGTTTCGACCACGCCGCCGCGACCGGTTCGGCGATGTCCCTCGGCCCATTGATGCCGGGCATCTCGGGATCACGCTCGCGCAGCACCGCCACAATCGCGTGGATCGCCTGCTCCGGAATGCCGCTCGCGACCAACGGCCACGGTGGGAGGCGAATGGTGGCACCCGTGATCCGGTCCCGGTCCCAGCTGGTCAGCAGGATCGGACGCGTGTCGTCCGGGACCGGCGCATCCACCAGGCGCCGGATCACGGTCAGGGCGACCGTGTGGCGCACCGGGTCGCCGAGATAGACCGGCGCCGCGACCGCCCAGAACTCCCCGATGTCGTCGTGAACGTGGACTTCCATCTCGACAGGGTGCCCGCGGGACCCGGCCACGGTCCACCGAATTGCCAGCCGGCCAGCGAGGTGGGCCGCAACTGACTTTCAGTTCGAAAATCAGTTGCCCGAGCGCGTAACTCAGTTGCCCGAGCTCGAGACTCGCTTGCCCGAGCGCGAGACTCGCGCACAAACCAAACAGGGCCCCTGGTGGGGGGCCCTGTTGGTGAAGGGTGTTCGGCGGTGTCCTACTCTCCCACATCCTGTCGGGTGCAGTACCATCGGCGCTGGAGGGCTTAGCTTCCGGGTTCGGAATGGGACCGGGCGTTTCCCCTCCGCCATGACCGCCGTAACGCTGCGAAACAACCACAACCGCACACCCCCCAAATTGGGGGTGTGGGGGTTTGGTGTTTCAGAGTTGTATAGTGGATGCGAGCATGA
>JBJMIG010000094.1:0-5638 GCA_045806965.1 Labedaea sp.
ATCGCGTTGATCACCTGACGGTGATCGCGCCACCGCCGACCCCGACCCGACACCGGCAGCAACGGCTCAATCCGGGCCCACGCCCGATCAGTCAACTCACCCCGACCCACCATGGCCCAAGATCCAACCGGATCCGCAGCTAGATCATTTGCAGGACACGCCCTAGGACCCTGTTGACCAGGCCCAGCCGGGACACGCCGGTGGCCAGGGATTGCGGGAGGCCGGCCCGGATGAGGGTGTCCCGCTCTTCGGCCTGAACGTCGGTGAGTGAATGACGGCTCCCGTGCCGACGGCGGGCGAAATCGTCGAACCATGTCGACTGGTCACCGAGCCGCGATCGGTCCGTGAGCCGCTTGTTGGCGTCGCCGAAGAAGGGGTGTTTCCGTCCGGCTTCGGCGTGCCGGAAATGGAGCTGGTCTTCTTTGATCTGAAGGTAGACGACATGCCGCATGTTCGCGCGGACCCGCGACACGGAGGCCAGCCGGCGCACCTGAGCGATCTTGTCCCCGAACGCGAAGCCGATCAGGCAGGTGTCGGCGATCGGCAGGAGCGCCGGTTCCCCTCGGCGCGGCCGTGGCGGTGGCTGGTCTCGCCACGGCAGGTTAGGAAGCTGCATCAAGATGGAAGCCGTCGGGAGATCGTTGCGGCGGGCGAAATAATGTTCTACCTCGGCACGATGTGCCGTGGCGTGCCGACGTGGCGGTTCCAGACCTGCCGTGTCGCCTCTGGTCAGTTCCGCGTGACTGGACTGCGTGATCCACGGGTTCAGGTAGGTCTGCTGGGCGTCCGTGCCGATGAAGTAGATCGATCGCCGGTTCCCCCATTCCGGGCGGCTCTGCTGGTAGCTGAAGCTGCTGATCGTGTCGGAGATCGTCGCGAGGACGTCTTTTCCTCCGACGAAGTGTCCTAGTATCTCTCCTTCGTCGGCGACCTGGATGGCCGGGTAGGCGAGGATCTGCTCCCGATAGTCCAGGTATGCGATGAACTCCAGTGGGGTGCTGAGCAGGTCGACCAACAGGTTCAGTTGCTGGATCGAGACGATGAGCGGGATCGATGCCGGCGGCAGCACACCCGCACGCCAGAAGAGATCCAGTGCCGTCAGGATCCCCCCGAACTGATCGGCCGTCGGAATCACCACGTACGCACGGCGAATCAGGCGACCGTCGAGCGTGGTCGTCCGGCCCGAGCCATCCACCAGTTCCACACGCCCGTCACGCTCCAGCCTGCGGAGCAGACGTGCGGCCTGGAAGAAGCCATCGCCGATCGTGTCACGGTAATCGCCGATCGCGGCGGCTTCGTCACCGCGACGTGAACGCGCACTCAGGTAGCCACCCTTTCCTTCCACCACGATGGCGATGTCGTGCCACAGGACTATTCCATCCACTTCGATCAGTTCGCCGGTCTGGTCTCCGCGATATTTTCCACCGTGCACGACGGTGGCGTCGGGAAAGACGTTGTCGAGCATCACGAGCGCGGATTCCTCCAGCTCTTCGCCTCGAGCGCGGTAGTAGTGCAGGCCGGGCGCCCGCGCGAAGACCCGTTCCAGTAGCCGGGAGAGCTCCGTACTGAACAGGTGGAACAGCGCGACAAGGTATCCGCGTTGAGTCGCGATCACTGGGGCGCCCACCAACGGAGAGTCGAACACGCCATCGGCGTCGACGTTTTTCCCGATATCGGCCGGATCGAGAGTGAGCAGTGCCAGCCATTCGTCGAGTTCGCCCGCGTCCAACGGCCATGGACCGGCTAGCAGGTCTTCCGGCATGAGTATCAGCCGCTGGCAGGATTTCGCCAGCAAGGCACCGGTGCGTCGCGTCAACCGCGTACGTCCCGGTGCGTCCAACAACGTGTGCTGGCTGACGGTGCGGAAGATCTGGCTCTCCTCCTTACCGAGCACGCGAAGGAACTCCCGACGGAACTCGCCGACGGCTCGGCTCCAACGGTCCAGGACATTGCTCAGCAGGGCCGGGATTGCTTGGACCGACGGGTGGTGCACGCCGCGGCTCGTGATCCTTTCGGCCAGTCTTCGCGAGTATGCCCAGTCGTACCGGGTGTCGAAGGAACCGCGAACGGACACCCATTCGGTAGCAAGCCGAACCGGTAGGGCCCACTTCTCCATACTGGCGACTGTGCCGTCGCCCTCGAGGATTCGCCGAGCCGTATTTCTCCATTCCGAGGCGATGCGGTGCTGTCGCGCCAGCCGCAGCGAATTGAAAGCGGCCTCCATCCGCCGGCGCTTGGACCACCCGCCGCGTTCGAGTGTCGAGGTGAGCGAGGCAAGAAACTCCATCTCATAAGTGAACGCGTTTGGCGATCCGGTCAACTGGTTAAATTCTTTGTCGTCCTGGCCTAGCAGGATCCCCATGGTGAGACAATCGAGCAAAGAGGTGTTGGCGAGTTCTCGCCGCAGGTCTCGGATGGTGCCGTCGCGCATTCTGTCCAGCTCCGCGACGAGGTCGATCATTTCCTGGGCCGCCGGCTTCTTGCCACGAATTGGCCCGGCGGGCACCTCGAAAGCCTGATCACGCAAGGTGTGGGCGAACGCCTTCGCTTGCGGTGACGACATCCTCCCGAGAATGGCCTGAGCGTCCAGACTGTACGGCAGATCCTGTGCCTGAATCGCCACCAGAACCTCCCCTGACCCCGCGCGCTACGCACGTTCAATAGTCATAGCAGCCGGAGAGATTCTTGCCAACCAGGCTGATGTGATCGCGTGCTTATCCGGCCATGGTGGCGGCGGGGCCGGTGAGTGCGAGGTAGCCGACTTCGAGGGTGGGTTCCAGCGGTAGCGCGTCCTCGGCGGGCCGGGTGTCGGCCACGACGCGGTACCGGATGTCGTTCTCGTGGGCGAGTGCGGACACGAACGAGACCCGGGGGTGGGCGGACGTGGCGGGTAGTCACCGACCATACCCGGCCTCGGGTGCGGGCCAGCACCTCCTTGACGGTGCCCCCGGAAGCGGACCTCGCCCCTGCGCAGGATCGCGACCTGGCGGCAGGTTTGCGCGATGTCCTCGACGATGTGGGTGGACAGCAGGACCGTGCGCGATGCAGGAGGGATCACGCGGCCGCTGCCTGCCAATGTGTCACGTAACGTGCGACCTCTCCGGTGATCGCATCGTCAAGATCTCTGCGGTTCTTGCGGCAGTGCAGGGTGAACTTTTTGCTGCGGCGTGTGTCCAGCACAACCGGTTGTGCTCCTGGCAGCAGCCGGTCTATCGACTGTTCGATGATCCTTAGTATGACATCGGCGTCTGCCTGTTGGAGTTGGTGGCTGCCAACATAGGGGAGGACGGCCATCATGCGGCTGGAGCTCATGCGTAATCCGAAAACGTCGCGAAGGGTTACGGTCAATTCGCCACGTGTCCGTGTGGCGAACGGCACACGAACGCCGGTGCTGCTTTTTTGATCGGTGCCACGTTGTAACCTGACTTGGGCCAAGATTTGGGCCTGAGCGGCGGCACGCTTGGCTGACCTGCGGGTTCGTTGTCGGGGTGGGCGGAATCTGCGCACTAATCCTGGGTCCTAAGGTGGCTCGGTGGTGTACGTCCGGACCGTGAAGACTGCCTCGGGGCGGAACGTGTCAAGATTTTTGAGGCAGGTTGTTCAGGGAGTTATTGAGTCAGCCGGTGGCTCTTCTTGGTGTCTGGTTCGTCTGGTTTGTTGATCCAGGCGATGGTCGGCAGGTCGGGTGGTTCGGGGTGTTTGCGCACGAACCGCTCGGGGTTGCGTGTGTAGGCGGCGGCCAGCACGTCGGCTCGCGCATCGCGCACCGTGTCAGATTGTCCATAGTGGACGTCGACGGGGTGGTGGTAGCCGATGCCGGAGTGGTAGTGCTCGGTGTTGTACCAGGTGAAGAAGCGCTGGCAGAACGCCCGTGCGTCGGCGAGACTGCCGAAGGTCTGGGGGAAGTCGGGTCGGTACTTCAACGTCTTGAACTGGGCTTCGGAGTACGGATTGTCGTTTGAGGTGTGCGGCCGGGAGTGCGTCTTGGTGACGCCGAGGTCGGCGAGCAGGAACGCCACCGGCTTGGATGCCATCGAGGAGCCGTTGTCGGCGTGGACGGTCAGCCGGTCGGGGTCGATGCCCTGCTTGGTGATGGTGTCGGCGAGCAACTGCTCGGCCAGCTCGGCCGATTCCCGGTCGGCGAGCAGCCACCCGACCACGTAGCGGCTGAAGATGTCGATGACCACATAGAGGTAGAAGTAGGTCCACTTCGCCGGACCGTGCAACTTCGTGATATCCCACGACCAGCACATATTCGGTTTCGTGGCGATGAGCTCGGGCTTGACCCGAGCCGGGTGCGTGGCCTGGCGACGCCGCTCGTGTACCTCGTTGTGCTCGCGCAGGATGCGATACATCGTCGAGGTCGAGGCCAGATAGACGCCGGCATCAAGCAACTCGTGGTACACGGTGGCCGGGGGCCTTGTCCACGTGCTCCGGGCTGTTGAGCACCGCCCGCACCTGGGCACGCTCAGGTGCGCTCAGGGCCCGCGGCTGCGGCTTGCGCTTGCGTGTCGGCCGCTCGGGCACCGGGCTCCTGCGGTGACGGCGATAGTGACTGGCCTGCGGGCGCCCGGCCGCTGCGCAGGCCTTACGGACGCCCACGACCGGCGCGAGTTCGGTGATCGCGTCGTCGATCACGGCGCGGGCTCGCTCCCGTAGTTCGGGCTGTCGGTCGCGAGCTGACCCAACAGCGCGGAGAGCTTTCCCTGCACCTCGATCACCGTCCGAGCCTTCTGCAACTCGGCGGTCAACCGCTCGTTCTCCTGACGCAGCTTAACGTTCTCCCGATCCCGCGGATCGGCCTGCGGCCGGCCGGCGGGCTTGCCCAACGCCGCCAACCCACCCTGATCCCGCTGCGCACGCCACGCCGAGATCAGCGACGTATACAAACCCTCCCGCCGCAACAGGGCACCCTTACCGGCCTTGTCCAACTCCTCGTACTCAGCCAGGACCTTCGCCTTATAGGACGCGGAATACCGCCGCGACCGCGCCCTCGCCACAACCTCCGGATCAGGCACCTGCTCGCTGCTCGAACTCACTTGGGGATCGGACTCCTCGCTCGCCCTCAGCACAATGTTTCAAGACCCGATCTTGCCTCACTTGATCTTGACACAGAGGGGGGGCGCGAGCGGTGCAGATCGTGCACTCCTCGCGTCAGGGCTCACGGGACATTGAGCACATTGGTTCGGCGCACGATGATGTCGAGCTGGAGTTGCTCAAGACCGTGGCCCGTCAACGGCTCGCGGTCGGGCAAGGCGAGCTCGACCTCGGGCTGGATGCGCCGCCGGAGTCGGGCGGCCCGTTGCCGGTCACGGCGTCGCGGATGGGGCACCTGTGGGACGCCCTGAGCAGGGCTTACGACCGGCTCGGGTTCGCCGACGCGGCCGAGGGCGACGAGGTGTTCCGGCAGTTGGTGCTGGCGCGGATCATCGAGCCGACCAGCAAGCTCGATTCGCTGCGGGTGCTGGAGGAGGCCGGCATCGCGCCAGTGTCCTATCGGACCCTCAAGCGGCGCCTGCCCGCGTATGCCGCCGATGCGTGGCGGGAGCGGCTGGCGGCCCTGTGCGCGCAGCATGTCGGCCTGGGTCCGGCGACGTTGCTGTTGTACGACGTGACAACGCTCTACTTCGAGACCGAC
>JBJMIG010000095.1:0-27217 GCA_045806965.1 Labedaea sp.
ACGTTGTCTCCTCGCTGTTGGCGCAGTGGGAAGACACCCGGTGGTCCCGGGACGCGGCTGCCGGTCGCTCACTGATCGGCGCTCTCTGGCGCACAGCCCTGTTGCCAGTCCGCGCGTCCTGGGCCGCCGGGCCTCGCAGAACTCATCGTGGACCTCAACGGTCGAGCGAGCAGGGCGATGGCCCGGCGGGGACCTCAGGTGCGCCCGAACCCTCCCACATGGACGGTCGGACACAAGGATGGTGCACCAGTGAGCACTCAGCAGGACAAGGCGCCCGGCACCAACGGCGAGGTTCGCGCCACCAGGCCGCTGACCGGTGCGGAGTACATCGAGAGCCTGCGCGACGGCCGGGAGATCTGGCTCTACGGCGAGAAAGTGCCGGACGTCACCACGCATCCGGCATTCCGCAACATGGTCCGGATGACCGCCCGGCTCTACGACTCGCTGCACGATCCGGACCGGCAGAGCGTGGTCACGGTGCCGACCGACACCGGCAGCAGCGGCCGCACCCACCCGTTCTTCCGCACGCCGAGGTCGACCGCCGACCTGGTCGCCGACCGGGACGCGATCGCCGAGTGGGCCAGGATGACCTACGGCTGGATGGGCCGCAGCCCCGACTACAAGGCGGCTTTCCTCGGCACGCTCGGCGCCAACTCCGAGTTCTACGAGCCGTACGCGGACAACGCGCGCCGCTGGTACACCGAATCGCAGGAGAAGGTTCTCTACTGGAACCACGCGATCATCAACCCCCCGGTGGACCGCGACCGGCCGCCGGACGAGGTGCGGGACGTGTTCATGCACGTCGACGAGGAGCGCGACGACGGCCTGATCGTCAGCGGGGCCAAGGTGGTCGCCACCGGATCGGCGATCACCCATTACAACTTCATCGCGCACTACGGGCTGCCGATCAAGAAACGCGAGTTCGCCCTGGTGTGCACCGTACCCATGGGCGTGCCAGGGATGAAGCTGATCTGCCGGCACTCCTACGCGATGAACGCCGACGTGATGGGCAGCCCGTTCGACTACCCGCTGTCCAGCCGGTTCGACGAGAACGACACGATCTTCATTCTGGACCGGGTGAAGATCCCATGGGAGAACGTGTTCATCTACGGCGACCCGGACAAGGCCAGCACCTTCTTCCCCGGATCCGGTTTCCTGCACCGGTTCACCTTTCACGGCTGCACCCGGCTCGCGGTGAAGCTGGACTTCCTCGCCGGCCTGCTGATGAAGGGCGTGGAAGTGACCGGTACCAAGGACTTCCGCGGTATCCAGACCCGGGTCGGCGAGGTGATCGCCTGGCGCAACATGTTCTGGGCGCTGACCGACGCGATGGCCAACCATCCGGACGAGTGGATCGACGGGGCGGTGCTGCCGCACCTCGACTACGGCCTCGCCTATCGTTGGTTCATGACGCTCGGTTACCCCAGGGTCCGCGAGATCATCATGCAGGACCTGGGCAGCGGGCTGATCTACCTCAACTCCAACGCCAAGGAGTTCCACGTTCCGGAGCTCCGCCCATACCTCGACCAGTACGTCCGCGGGTCCAACGGGATAGACGCGGTCGCCAGGGTCAAGCTGATGAAGTTGATCTGGGACTCGGTCGGCAGCGAGTTCGGCGGCCGGCACGAGCTCTACGAGCGCAACTACTCGGGCAACCACGAGGGCGTGCGCGCCGAGTTGCTGTTCGCGGCGGAGTCCTCCGGCGACGCGTCGGCGATGCGCGGCTTCGCCGAGCAGTGCATGGCCGAGTACGACCTGGACGGCTGGACCGCGCCCGATCTGATCAATCCGGACGATGTGAGCCTGCACCGGTGAAACCGGCCGAGGACAAGGACTACGTGCAGTCGCTGGAACGGGGGCTGGCGGTGATCCTGGCGTTCTCGGACAAGCATCCCCGGCTCTCCCTCGGCCAGCTCGCCGAGCTCACCGGGCTCTCCCGGCCGACCGTGCGCCGGCTGGTGCTCACCCTGACCAGGCTCGGCTACGTGCGCGAGGAGGACCGGGCGTTCACGCTCACCCCGCACGTCCTGGCGCTCGGCTACGCGTTCACCTCCTCGCTCAACCTCGCCGAGCTGGCTCAGCCGCACATGGAAGAGGTCACCGAGCTGACCGGGCACACCTGCTCGCTGGCCGCGCTGGACGGCGAGGAAGCGGTGTTCCTGCTGCGGGTGCCGTCCCGGCGGGCCATGGCATACCTGCTGCTCACCGGCACCCGGCTGCCCGCCTTCGCCAGCGCCATCGGCCGGGTGCTGCTGGCCGGCCTGCCGGACAACGACATCGACGCGTTCCTGCGGCACGCCCGGTTCCCCCGGTTGACCGCGCGCACGGAGACCGACCCGGCCCGGTTGCGCTCGGTGCTGGCCAGCGTTCGCGAGCGCGGCTGGGAGATCGTCGACCAGGAGCTGGAGGAGGGGGTCCGCTCGTTCTCCGCGCCGGTCCTGGCCAGCGGCGGCGGGGTGGTCGCGGCGCTCGGCATGTCGGTCCCGGCGGGTTCGGTCAGCGTGCCGCAGATCGAGCGGGACTACCTGCCGGCGATTCTCAAGGCGGCCAGCGAGATCAGCACCCAGCTGGGCGCGAGCTACCACCCGAACGGCAGTCAGTGGGAGAGCAAGGAGAGCGCGAAGCATGCGTGACGCGGTGATCTGCGAGCCGGTCCGGACCCCGGTCGGCCGGTTCGGCGGGGTGTTCCGGGACGTGCCGGTGACCGCGCTGGCCGCAACCGTGATCCGGGAGTTGTTGCGGCGCACCGGGCTGCCGCCGGCCGCGGTGCAGGACGTGTTGTTCGGTCAGTGTTACCCCAACGGCGAGGCGCCCGCGCTCGGCCGGGTCGCCGCGCTGGACGCCGGACTGCCGGTCGAGGTGCCCGGCCTGCAGGTGGACCGCCGGTGTGGCTCCGGGCTGCAAGCGGTGATCGACGCGGCGATGCGGGTCCAGACCGGGGTCAACGACGTGGTGCTGGCCGGCGGGGCGGAAAGCATGAGTCAGGTGGAGTTCTACACGGCCGGGATGCGTTGGGGCGTCAAGGAACCAGCGGTCGCGCTGAACGACCGGCTGGCTCGGGCCAGAGCCACCGCCGGCGGGACGTACCACCCGGTCGAGGGGGGCATGGTGGAGACGGCGGAGAACCTCCGCCGGGACTACGCCATCCCGCGCGAGGAGCAGGACGAGTTGGCGCTTGCCTCGCACCGACGGGCCGTGGCCGCGATCGAGGACGGCCGGTTCGCCGAGGAGATCGTGCCGGTGACGGTGCCCGGCCGGCGCGGCGAGACCGTGGTGGACCGCGACGAGCACCCGAGGGCGGACTCCAGCCTCGAGGCGCTCGCCGCACTGCGCCCGGTTCGGTTGAAGCTCGATCCACATGCGACGGTCACGGCCGGCAACTCCAGCGGCCAGAACGACGGTGCCGCGGTCTGCCTGGTGACCACCATGGACCGGGCGGAGTCGCTCGGGGTGCGCCCGCTGGCCCGGCTGGTCTCCTGGGCGGTGGCCGGGGTGCCACCCTCGACCATGGGCGTCGGGCCGGTGCCGGCCACCGAGCGCGCGCTCGCCATGGCCGACCTGACCATGGCCGACCTCGACCTGATCGAGCTGAACGAGGCGTTCGCCGCCCAGGTTCTCGCGGTGACAAGGGAATGGAAGTTCACCTCGGCCGATTTCGAGCGGACCAACGTGAACGGCTCCGGAATCTCGCTCGGCCATCCGGTTGGTGCCACCGGCACCCGCATCCTCACCACGCTGCTGCGTGAGCTGGACCGGCGGGATGGGCGCTACGGCCTGGAGACCATGTGCATCGGCGGCGGCCAGGGCCTCGCCGCCGTGTTCGAACGGATCGCGTGATGCGCGAGTTTCGCCGGGAGACGTTGCCAAGCCGGGTGGTGTTTGGGCCGGGTAGCAGCCGCGCGCAACTGGTGTCCGAAGTGGACAACCAAGGCGAGCGGGTGCTGGTCTTCACGACCAAGCGGGCGGAGCCGCTGGCCGCCGAGCTCACCCGGCCCCTCGGCGCGCGGGTGGTCGGCGTGTTCACCGGCGTCGAGGAACATGTGCCACAGGAGATCGCCGAGGCGGCACGGACAGCGGTGCACGAGGCGCGAGCCGACTGCATGCTGAGCATCGGCGGGGGTTCGGTGGTCGGCACCGCCAAGGCGGTGGCCGTCGAGTCGCGGCTGCCCATCGTGGCGGTGCCGACCACCTATTCGGGCTCGGAGCTGACCCCGACCTGGGGGGTCACCTCCGGCGGGCGCAAGCGAACCGCGCGCTCGGCGGACGCGTTGCCCCGGGCGGTGATCTACGACCCGGAGCTGACTTGTGGCCTGCCACCGGACATCACCGCGGCCAGCGGCATGAACGCGCTCGCGCACTGTGTCGGTGCGGCCTACCTGCCCGGCACCGACCCGATCACGACGCTGGTGGCGCACGCGGGCGTCCGGGCACTCGCCGCCGGTCTGCCGGCGGCCGTCCGGGAGCCGTCGGACGTGGACGGTCGCGCGGAGGCGCTGTTCGGTGCCTACCTGGCCGGCACCGCGCTCGCCGCGGTCGGGCCCGCCGTGCACCACCGGATCTGCCACGTGCTCGGCGGCGCCTTCGGTCTGCCGCACGCCCGCACCCATGCCGTGGTGTTGCCCTATGCCGCCGCGCTGCGCGAAACGGAGCTGGCCGGGGTGGCCGACGCGCTCGGTGCGCTCAAGGCCTCCGACGGCCTGCGTGAGCTGGCCGAACAGATCGGCGCGCCGACCTCGCTGGCCGCGCTCGGACTGCCCGCCGGGGCGCTGGGCGAGGCTGCGGACCTGCTCGCCGCGAACGACGTTCTGGACCTCGCGACGGCGCGCGACCTGCTCGGCGCCGCCTACGAAGGGGAGTGGACGCACTGGACGCCGAACTGACCGCCCAGGTCGAGGCCAGCTTCGCCGGGGCGGCCGACCCGCGCTTCGCCGAGATCATGCGGAGCCTGGTCCGGCACCTGCACGCGTTCCTCGCCGATGTCTCGCTCACCGAGGACGAGTGGGCCGCGGCGATCGACTTCCTCACCCGGACCGGGCAGAAGTGCGACGACCGGCGCCAGGAGTTCATCCTGCTCTCCGACGTGCTCGGCGCGTCCATGGCGGTGATCAACATCAACCACCCGACCGAGGGGGTGGCCACCGAGTCGACCGTGCTCGGCCCGTTCTTCGTGGATGGCGCCCCGGAGTTCGACAGCGGCGCGGACATCTCCGGCGGCGCGGCCGGGGAGCGGTGTTTCGTCAGTGGCACGGTCCTCGGCCCGGACGGCAGCCCGGTGCCGGACGCCACGATCGACATCTGGCAGTCCGACGAGGCCGGCAACTACGACGTGCAGTACCCCGACCTGGACGGCCCGCAGGCGCGCGGCCGGATCCGCACCGACCCGCGGGGTCGCTACGCGTTCTGGTCGGTGCACCCGCGGGCCTATCCGATTCCGCACGACGGCCCGGTCGGCGAGCTGCTCGGCGCCGCCAACCGGGGTCCGATGCGGCCGGCGCACATCCACTTCAGGATCGTCGCCCCCGGCTACCGAACATTGATCACCCACATCTTCGCGGCCGGCGACGAGCACCTGGACAGTGACGCGGTGTTCGGCGTGAAGGACTCGCTGGTCGTCGAGTTCACCAGGGCCGGCAACTACGCGGCCACCTTCGACTTCACCCTGGACCGCGCCGAGTAGGGCCTGGCCACGCCGGGCCGGACGGTTACGCTGTGAGCCGTGCCCACTCCGCCATTGACCCGTCGTGTCGCGCTGCTCACCCTCGGTTGCGCGCGGAACGAGGTCGACTCGGAGGAACTGGCCGGCCGGCTCGCCGAGGGCGGCTGGCAACTGGTCGAGGCCGGGGGTGACGACACCGCCGGCAGCGGTGCCGACGCGGCCGATGTGATCGTGGTGAACACCTGCGGGTTCGTCGAGTCGGCCAAAAAGGACTCGGTGGACACCCTGCTGGCCGCGGCGGACTCGGGGGCCAAGGTGGTCGCGGTCGGCTGCCTGGCCGAGCGGTACGGCGCCGAACTGGCCGAGAGCCTGCCGGAGGCGGCCGCGGTGCTCGGCTTCGACCACTATCCGGACCTGGCGCAGCGGCTCGACGAGGTGCTCGGCGGGCACGCCATCGAGGCGCACCGGCCGGTGGACCGGCGCACCCTGCTGCCGATAACGCCGGTGCACCGGCAGCACGCGGCCGAGACGCTCGCGGTGCCCGGCCACGGCTGGGGGCCTCGGGTGCTGCGCCGCCGGTTGGACGACGCGCCGGTGGCCCCGCTCAAGATCGCGTCCGGCTGTGACCGGCGCTGCTCGTTCTGCGCGATACCGTCCTTCCGCGGTGCGTTCGTCTCCCGGCACCCGGACGAGATCCTGGCCGAAGCCGGCTGGTTGGCCGGGCAGGGCGTCCGAGAGCTGTTCCTGGTCAGCGAGAACTCGACCTCATACGGCAAGGACCTGCCCAGGACGCTCGGCGGTCTCGAGGCGCTGCTGCCCCGCCTGGCCGCCGTCGACGGGGTCGAGCGGGTCCGGGTCTCCTATCTTCAGCCGGCCGAGACGCGTCCCGGCCTGGTCGAGGCGATCGCCGGCACCGCGGGTGTCGCCGACTATTTCGACATGTCCTTCCAGCACGCCAGCGAGAGCGTCCTGCGCCGGATGCGCCGGTTCGGCTCGACCGAGTCCTTCCTGGACCTGATCGGGCGGATTCGGTCGCTCGCTCCGGCCGCCGGCATCCGCAGCAACGTGATCGTCGGCTTCCCCGGCGAGACCGAGGCGGACGTCGACGAGCTGGAGCGCTTCCTGACCGCGGCGCGGCTGGACGCGGTCGGCGTGTTCGGCTACTCGGACGAGGACGGCACCGAGGCCGAGCGGCTGACCGGCAAGCACGAGGCGCACACCGTCGCCGAGCGGGTCGGCCGGATCTCGGGGCTGGTCGAGCAGCTGACCGCGCAACGCGCCGAGGAGCGGGTCGGTGACGAGGTGGTCGTGCTGATCGAGCGCGCCGGTGCGGACTGCGCCGGGCGGGCCGAGCACCAGGCTCCCGAGGTGGACGGCGAGTGTCTGCTGCCGGACGCGGCCGGGCTGGCCGTCGGTGACCTGGTGCGCGGCAAGGTGGTCGGCACCGTGGGCATCGATCTCGTGGTGGCTCCGGTGGTGGCGTTGTGAGCGAGCGTGCGAGCGAACCGTCAAGCACCGTGTCTGAGCAGGATCGCCGAGCTTGCGAGGCGATCCTGTGAGCGCGGCGGGCGACCCGGTCAAGCCCGGTCTGCCCGAGCCGCCGGCGATCCCGCTGGTCAACGTGGCCAATGTGCTCACCGTGTCCCGGCTGGTCCTGGTGCCGGTCTTCCTGATCACCCTGTTCGCCGGGGGAGGGCACGAGACCGGCTGGCGGATCGTGGCCACCCTGGTGTTCGCGGTCGCCTCGATCACCGACAACCTGGACGGGCGGCTGGCCCGCAAGCACGGCCTGGTGACCGACTTCGGCAAGATCGCCGACCCGATCGCGGACAAGGCGCTGATCGGTTCCGCACTGGTCGGGCTGAGCCTGCTCGGCGACCTGCCGTGGTGGGTGACCGTGGTGATCGCGGTCCGCGAGATCGGTGTGACCCTGCTGCGGTTCTGGGTGATCCGCTACGGCGTGATCCCGGCCAGCCGGGGTGGCAAGTGGAAGACGCTCACCCAGATCGTGGCGATCGGGCTGTTCCTGTTGCCGTTGCCCGAGGCGTTCGACCCGTTGCTCTGGATCGTCATGGGCGTGGCCCTGGTGCTCACCGTGGTCACCGGCCTGGACTACGTGTTCCGCGCGGTTCGGCTGCGGGCCGCCGGCCGCAGGGCCCGGCCCGTCGAACCCCGCTCCGGTGAGCCTGGGTGAGCCCGCTGGCCGAGGCCCTCGGCATCGACCCGGGACTGGTGGTGTCGGTCGTCGACGCGCTGCGCGCACGGAACGAGACCGTGGCCACGGCCGAGTCACTCACCGCGGGGCTGGTCTGTGCCACGCTCACCGGGGTGCCCGGGGCCAGCGCCGTGGTGCGGGGCGGACTGGTCGTCTACGCCACCGCGCTGAAGGCCACCCTGGCCGATGTCGACCGCCGCGTGCTCGACCGGCTCGGCGCGGTACACCCGTTGGTCGCCGACCAGCTGGCCGCCGGCGCCCGGCATCGGTGTCAGGCGAGCTGGGGTCTCGGACTCACCGGGGTGGCCGGGCCGGACCCGCAGGACGGCATGCCGCCCGGCACGGTGCACGTCGGGCTGGCCGGCGCGGGCGGCACGACCGTGCGCACCCTCGCCCTGACCGGGGACCGGCACGCGGTGCGGGCGGCCTCCGTCGCGGCCGCGCTTGAGCTGCTCCTCGGCCGAATCCAGCCGGGGTCAACCGGAAGTTGAGCGATCTGCGCGCAGGTTTTGGGAACATGGACAGCCCGCTGCTCGTTCGCCCTTGGCGGACGGTCGGCAATGCCGCTGCGGGCGGGTGCACCGTCTCGGTAACGTGGTCCTTGTGTTGACCGGGCCCGCCGGATGAAGGGAGGCGCGCGATGACCGTGCTGCTGCGCGAAGCCATCGGTGATCGGCTTCGCCACGCCCGCACCAACCAGCGGCGTACGTTGCGCGAGGTCTCCCGCTCCGCTCGGGTGAGCCTCGGTTACCTCTCGGAGGTCGAACGGGGCCGCAAGGAGGCCTCCAGCGAGCTGCTCGCGGCCATCTGCGACGCCCTTGACCTGCCGCTGTCCGAACTGCTGTACAACGTGGCCACCGACCTCGGCGCGTTCACCGCGGTCGACGACGCGGTGCCGCCCCGTCCCGAGCCGGTCGAGCCGTCCGGCCGGGTGGACGAGGCGCGCGAGTCCGGCCCCCGGGCCTCGGTCGAGGCCGGCCGGCTGATCCCGGCCGTGATCGGGGAGAACCTGGCCGACCTGCGCATCCAGCCCGTGCTGAGCCACCGGATGGAGACCTCGATCACCGGCCCGATGGCCGGGGCCGTGTTCGCCGCCTGATGCCGGCCGCAGCTTCCGCATCAGGACCCTGAGAACGCCGCGAGCGCGCGGTTGCGGGCGAGCCGCGAGCGGCCGCTCGGCCGCATGGCCGCCGCGGTGACCGGGTTGGAGCAGGCCAGGGCCGAGTTGGTCGAGCTGATCGCCACGATGTCGATCGGCGAGTCGATCGGCGGATCGGCTGGTCCGCCCGCGGCCCCGGCGATGGCCCGGCCGGCCGTTGACGCTGCCCCGCCGGCGAGCTGACCAGCAGGTTGGCCGGGTTGCGGGCCGGTCTGATCGAGGTGCGCCTGCGCCGCGACCCGGAGGGTGGCTCAGGGTCGGCGGGCGCCGGTCAGGGCCATCCCTGATTTCTTCGGGGTGCGGTGGAAACCAGGGGGGCGTACCTGGAACGATGGAACCCACAGCGACGACGGGGCGTTGCTCTTACCAAACCGGGTCAGCAGCAGCGGCGAAAGTCGTTAGGCACCGACGAAGGCAGGCGGAGGAGATGGCCAACCCGTTCGTGAAGTTCTGGAAGTACCTGATGGCGGCGTTCTCGTCGAAGATCGACGAGCACGCCGACCCCAAGGTACAAATCCAGCAGGCCATCGAGGAGGCGCAGCGGCAACACCAAGCGCTCTCGCAGCAGGCCGCCGCCGTGATCGGCAACCAGCGGCAGCTGGAGATGAAGCTGAACCGCCAGCTCGGCGAGGTGGAGAAGCTACAGGCCTCGGCCCGGCAGGCGCTTGTGCTCGCCGACGAGGCGCGGGCCAAGGGCGACGAGCAGAAGGCGACGCAGTTCGAGAACGCCGCCCAGTCCTTCGCCACCCAGCTGGTCACCGCGGAGCAGTCCATCGAGGACCTCAAGACGCTGCACGACCAGGCGCTACAGGCGGCCGGCCAGGCCAAGACCCAGGTTGAGCGCAATGCCATGGTGTTGCAGAACAAGCTGGCCGAGCGCACCAAGCTGCTCAGCCAGCTCGAGCAGGCCAAGATGCAGGAGCAGGTGTCCCGCTCGCTCAACCAGATGAGCGAGCTGGCCGCGCCGGGCAACGTGCCGTCGCTCGAGGAGGTCCGGGACAAGATCGAGAAGCGGTACGCGACCGCGATCGGGTCCGCGGAGCTCGCCCAGAACTCGGTGCAGGGCCGCATGATGGAGGTCCAGGCGTCGACCACGGAGATGGCCGGCCAGTCCCGGCTGGAGCAGATCCGCGCCTCGATGCGGGGCGGCTCGGTGGCCCCGCAGGTGACCGCCGGCAACAACTCGGCCGGCTCGTCGGCGGCGTCCGGGGGCCCGGCGTCGAGCATCCAGGCCGAGATCGCCAAGCGGGTTGCCCAGGAACAGAAGGCGGACCCCGCGTAGGCGGGGGTGGATCATGGGGTACGCCAGAGAGCTACGCCGGCTGATGGCGCTGGCCGAGCAGCTCCGCGGACCTATGGTCACGCAGGTGCAGAACGCGGTGGCCCGGCACGGCGACCCGGGCGTTCAACTGGAACGCCGCCGGGCCCGGCTGGAACGGCGCCGGGTCTGGGCCGGCCGGTGGGCCACCGTGTGGGCGTTGATCTCGGTGATCGGCATGCTCCTCGCCGTGTCCTCGTTCCTCGGGATCACCGACGACCCGAACAACGAGGCGGTGGTCGTCGGGATCGTCCTGGCGTTGATCAGCGGCACCTTCGCGGTTCGCGCCGGGCTGCGGATGGGCCGGCTGGCCGCGCAGCGGGACGCGATCGATGCGGTGGAGCCGGCCGTGACCTTCGGTACCGCCGCCCGGGCGGTGCGTGTCCTGCCGCCGAAGAGCTCGGCGGCCAGGACTCCCATGGAGCGGCTGGCGGACGCGGAGAGCACGCTGACCGAGCTGCTCGCCCAGATCACCCGCGCAGGTGCGGTGCCAGCCGAGTCGGTCGAGCACACCCGTCAGACCGGCGCCGACGCCGCGCTGGTGCTGCGCCAGGTCGCCGCCCAGTTGCACGCCGTCGAGCGGGCCCGCGATCACGCCCCGCATCTGGAGCGCGGTCCGCTGGCGGACGCGGTTCGCCGGCTGCGCAAGCAGCTCGATGAGGGTGTGGACGGCTACTGCAGCCTGCTGGCCGCGGCCGGCCGGGTGTTGGCGGCCAGCACCCTCGGCGAGCCCAAGCGCGATCTCACCGAGGCCACCGAGCATCTCGCCGGTCTCGCGCTCGCGCTGCGCGAGCTATCTCCGGAGCGCTGACGCGCGGCTGATCCGGCGCACCAGCCCGGGCCCGCGGTAGATCAGGCCGGTGTAGAGCTGGATCAGGCTGGCCCCGGCGTCGAACATGCGCAGTGCGTCGGACACGTCGAGGATGCCGCCGACGCCGATGATCGGCAGCCCGCCGCCGGTCTCCCGGGCCACGAACGTCACCACCTCGAGCGCCCGCGCGCCGAGCGGGCGGCCGCTCAGCCCGCCGGTCTCCGCGCCGAGCCGCTCGTCGGCCGGGGCCAGGCCGGCGCGGCCGACGGTGGTGTTGGTGGCGATCACCCCGTCGACCGCGTGCGCCACGCACACCTCGAGCAGGTCCGCGATCGCGTGATCGGTCAGGTCCGGGGCGATCTTGACGAGCAACTTGACGGTCGCCTCGTGGCGCAGCGCGCCGAGCAGTTCGTCCAGCGCGGCCCGGTCCTGCAGTGCGCGCAGGCCCGGCGTGTTCGGCGAGCTGACGTTGATCGCGAAGTAGTCGCCGTAGTGGCACAGCGTGCGAAACGCCGCGAGGTAGTCGTCAACCGCGTCGCCGACCGGAGTGACCCGGGACTTGCCCAGGCTGATCCCCAACGGCACGCGAAGCGGCCCAACGGCACGCAGCCGGGCGGCCAGCGCCTCGGCGCCGGCGTTGTTGAACCCCATCCGGTTGATGATCGCCTCGCTGTCCGGCAGCCGGAACAGCCGCGGCCGCGGGTTTCCCGGCTGCCCGTGCCGCGTCACCGTGCCGACCTCGACGAAGCCGAAGCCGAGCGCGGGCCACGCGGTCAGCGCGGTGCCGTCCTTGTCCATACCCGCGGCGAGCCCGACCGGGTTCGGAAACCGGATCCCGAACACGGTGCGCGGGGCGGCCGGGCCGAAGTAACGGGCCAGTGCCGCCACCGCACCCGGCCAACGCCCGAGCCGGCGCAGCGCCGCGACCGTCCTGGTGTGCGCGACCTCCGGGTCGCCGCCGCCCAGCCGAAACAGGGCGCGCCGCACCAGGCGCGAGTAGCTCACCGGGTCATCGTGTCACCCGGCGTCCTGGATGATGTAAGGGTGCCTCGAACCGATCTTGATGCGGCGATCCGCGAGCTGTATGGCGCGCCCCGGGAGGACTTCATCGCGCGGCGCAAGGAGCTGGCCAGGGTCACCCGGGCGGCCGGGGAGGCGGACGCGGCCGCCCGGATCGAGAAGCTGGCCAAACCGACGACGGCGGCCTGGGTGGCGAACCAGTTGGCGCGCACCGACCAGGACCAGGTCGCGGAGCTGGCCGGGCTCGGCGACGCGCTGCGCCGGGCACACCAGGAGCTGAACGGGGCGGAGCTGAAGTCGCTCGGGCAGCGGCGGACCGACCTGATCGGCGCGCTGGTTCGGCGGGCCGAGCAGCGCAACGAGCCCGGCCTGAGCGAGTCGGTGCTGCGTGAGCTCGAGGACATCCTCGCCAGGGCGGTGGCCGACGAGGAGGCCGGCGGCGCGCTGGTATCCGGCTGCCTGACCTCGGCCAAGGGGTTCGCGCCGATGTCCGGCTGGCCCTCGCTGCCGGTCGGCGGTGACCCGCGGGCCGAGCGGGCGGGCGGCAAGGCGGCGGGGAAATCCGCGGGACGCAAGGAGAAGGCTCCCGGTGGCGAGCGGCGATCCGCCGACGAGACCCGGCTTGCGCGGGCCAGGGAGGCCTTGGACGAGGCGCGGGCGGCGGTCAAGGAAGCCGAAGCGGCGCGGGCCGAGGACGAGCGTTCACTGGCCGACGCCGAGGCGGCCGAGGCTGAGGCGGCGGCGGAGGTGAAGCGGCTCGGCGAGGAGCTGGACGCGGCGGAGACGAAGGAGAAGCGGGCCCGAGGTCTGGTCGGCTTGGCCCGCCGGGCGGTCAAGGAAGCCGAGCGGCAGGCCGGTCAGGCGTGGCGGCAGGTGCAACTGGCCGAGCAGCGGCTGGCGGACCTGGACCGGACGTAGCCGGCCGGGACGAGCGGCGTTGGCAGTAAACAGCCCCCGGAACCATGACCCGGGTACCTGGCTTGCCAGGAACCCGGACCCCAGGGAGGACTAGTTCCCGGGGAGCTCCGGGGGCTGGGTGACTGCCTGGTATTCGCCGACCACACGCCCGCGCCTACGGCACCGGAACACCGGTGTCAGCCGTGTGCTTGGGCCGGCCCAACCATGTTGTCCGGTCGGTGGTCCTAGCGGACAGCCACCTCACGAGTCCCATGTGAATTCACCTGTGGACCACCTCCTTTCTCGTGTACTACCGAATTTATGCGTTGTCGGGCCGGGCGACAACGTCTTTTTCGCGATCTCCCCCGTCACCCGATTGGGCGATGGTAAGGTGCGGCGTCTCTCACACCCTGTGAGATCGGGGATACCAGGTGCGCACGGCGCTGAGCGATCACGGACGGCTGGCCACAGGTGCGCTCGTCGGCGCCATCGCGGCCGCGCTGTTCGCTCAGGGCGTGATCGGGTCGCCACCTCCGCCGGTGACCGGCACCGCCAACATCACGCCGAACGACGTCCTGGCCCCAGAACCGGTGGCCGCCAACCCGGACCACTCGAGCGCCCGGCTCACCGGCACGCCGGCGACCGTCCCCACGACGGTGACCACCGCAAAGAGCACGACCACCACGAAGAGCACGAGCAAGCGGCCGTCCTCGAGCAGCAGGACCACCACGACAACCACCCCGCCGACCACGACCACCAATCCGGATCCGACGACCACCACGGCCCCGCCGGTCACCACGACCACCGAAACCTGCCGGATCCTCTGCTGAGTGCGCCTCAGGCGGTCGGGTGCGGACCCGGTTGGCAGGTCGGGCAGTAGTAGGTCACCCGCTCGCGGAGGTCGGCGCCCTGGCCGGCGGTCCGAATGCTGGTGCCGCAGCGCAGGCAGCCGGTCCTGGTCCGGCCGTAGACCCAGAGCCGGCGGTCGCGCCGCGAGTCGCCGGTGGTGTTCCGGTCGAAGGACGAGACGTTGCGCAGCAGCAGATCGTGGCTGAGCGTGACCGCGCGCCGAAGGTCAACGTCGGACACCGGTGTCCACGGGGACACGCCGAGCAGGAAGCACACCTCGGACTTGTAGACGTTGCCGACGCCGGCAACCAGCCTCTGGTCGAGCAGGGCCTGGCCGATCTCGCGGCCGGGGTCGCGGCCGAGCCGGTCGGCGGCCTCCTGCTCGAGGGCCGCGGACCAGTCCGGGTCGAGCAGGTCGGGACCGAGATGGGCGACGAGCCGGTGCTCCTCGGGGGTCGGCACCAGGGCAAGCTGGTGCAGGTTGACCCCGACGGCCACCGTGGACGGGACCGCGAGCACCACGCGGGCCTGGTGGCCCAGCCGGGCACCGGGACCGACGAACCGCCAGGAACCGTCCATGCCAAGGTGGTTGTGCAGGCTCAGGTCCCGGTCGAACCGGACGAACAGGTGCTTGCCGACGCTGCGGGTGCCGAGCACCTGCCGGCCGGCGAGATCGACCGTGGAGAGTCGGGGGTGCCTGATCTCGCCGCGCACCAACGGTGTCCCGGCCAGCGCCGTCCCCAGTCGCTTGGCGGTCTGGAACACGGTGTCGCCCTCGGGCATCAGTCAGCCGACGCGGCGCGCTCGAACATCCGCACAGGCTAACAAGTCGACGATCCAGCCCGCCGTGACTGCCGGAGCCCGGCCGGTGCGCTACGTCCCGCGCGTCGGCTGGCGGCGCTGCCCGGTGACCATCACGATGCCCTGGTGGCCCCGGCGTCGAGACCGGCGGCGCGGAGCCGATCAATCGTCGTCGGTCTCGTCCTCCGCGTCGTACTCGTCATCCGCCTGCGCGCTCGACGCCTGGTGCCGGCCGCGGCCGCCGGTGCGCAGCATCCGGGCCAGCAGCAGGTTGAACGCCAGCGCCACCTCGCGCGCGCCCGGTGTCGGCCACTGATGGATCGGGGTGCACGCGCCCTGCGCCTGCTGCACCGCGAGCCGGTCCGGCAGGGCCACCGGCATGACCAGCGAGCCGAAGCTCTCCCGCAGCTCCGCGATGCGGTACTGGTGCTCATAGGAGTGCGGCCGCACCCGGTTGACCACCACACCGAGCGCCACCAGGTCGGGGTTCTGCTCAGCGCGGGTGTCCTGGACCGCGTCGAACGCCCGGGTCGCGCCGGCCACCGCGAACATCGTCGGCTCGGTGACCAGCACCGCGCCGTCCGCGGCGACCAGCGCCGAACGGGTCAGCCGACCGAGTGATGGCGGACAGTCCAGCAGCACCAGCTGGTAGGGCAGCTCCCCGTCGTCGAGCAGCGTGCTGAGCTCGGCCAGCGCCCGGCCGAGCTTGCCGAGCCGGCGCGAGCCGGGATCCGGGTCGTTGAGCGTCTCCAACTCCTCGGAGCCGACCAGCACGTCCACGTCGCCCTTCCACGCGCTGGGCGCGATGGCCTCGCGCAGCACCATGGCCCTCGGCGTCTCGAGTACGTCCGCCAACGTCGCCTCGGTCGGCCCAGGATCGAGCGTCGCGGTCGCGTTGCACTGCGGGTCGAGGTCGGCCACCAGCGTGCGGATCCCCCGCCGCATGGCCGCCGAGGCGAGGCCAAGCACGACGGTGGTCTTGCCGACGCCACCTTTCAGGCTGAGCACCGCGACCGTTCGCACGCAGAGAACCCTACGGTCCTACGCTCTGCCCATGCGACTGGACGCCGTTCGCCGCGCACTTGACGCCGAGTTGACCGCCGCGCGGCAGCGCCGGGCCGGTGACCCGCCACGGGTGCTTGACGTGGGCGGGGGCAGCGGAACCCTGGCCGTGCCGCTCGCCGCGGCCGGGTGCGTGGTGACCGTCGTCGACCCGAGCCCCAACGCGCTGGCCACGCTGTATCGCCGGGCGGACGAGGCCGGCGTGTCCGCCCGGATCACCGCGGTCCAGGGCGACGCCGACGTCCTCGCCACGCTGGTCGCCCCGGCCGGCGCCGACCTGGTGCTGGCGCACGGCCTGCTCGAGGTGGTGGAGGACCCGAAGAACACCGTGGCCGCGCTGGCCGAGGCGCTCGCTCCGGCCGGCGCGGTCTCGGTCCTCGTGGCCAACCGCTTCGCCGCCGTGCTGCACCGCGCCATGGCCGGCCGGTTAACCGACGCCCGGGGCCTGCTCGACGACCCGGCCGGCCAGCTCCCGGGCGAGGCACTGCTGCGCCGGTTCGACCTTGAGGGCCTGCGCCGGCTGCTCACCGACGCGGGGCTGGCGGTCGAGCTGGTCCAGGGCAGCGGCGTGCTCACCGACCTGGTGCCCGGCTCGGTGCTCGAGCTCGACCCGACCGCGCTGGCCGAGCTCGAGCTCCGGGTGGCGACCCTGGCCCCGCTGCGCGATCTGGCGACCCGCCTGCACGCGATCGCCCGCCGCGCCGGCTGAGTGTCGGTCCGGTCTGCCAAGCTGAGCATCGTGGGGCGCAGTGGTGAGCTGCCGCGCGGACTGGTCGACAGATACCGGGCGGGCGAGGACGGCTGGCCGGACGACGCCGGCTGTTCGATCCTGCACGTGGACATGGATGCCTTCTACGCCTCCGTCGAGCTGCGCACCCGGCCGGAGCTGCGCGATCAGCCGGTGGTGGTGGCCGGCGGCGGGCTGCGCGGAGTGATCTTGGCCGCGAACTACCCGGCCCGCACCTTCGGCGTGCGCTCGGCCATGCCAGCCGCCCGGGCTCGCCGGCTGTGCCCGCAGGCGGTGTTCCTGCCGCCGAACCCCGGCACGTACGCCGAGGTCTCCCGCGCGGTGATGGCCGCGTTCCGCGAGCTCACCCCGCTGGTCGAGCCGCTCAGCCTGGACGAGGCGTTCCTGGACGTCTCCGGCGCGCTGCGCAGGCTGCGCCTGAGTCCGGCCGGGATCGGCGCCGCACTGCGCGCGCGGGTCCGCGCCGAGCACGACCTGACCTGCTCGGTCGGGGTGGCGCCGACCAAGTTCGTGGCCAAGCTGGCCTCGGGCCTCGCCAAGCCGGACGGGATGGTCGTGGTGCCGAGGGGAGAGGTGCTGAACTTCCTGCACCCACTGCCGGTGTCGGCGCTGTGGGGGGTCGGCGAGCGCACCGCGGAACGGCTGCTCGCGGTCGGCCTCGAGCGGATCGCCGACGTGGCCGCGACGCCGCTGTCCCGGCTGCGCCGCACCATCGGGGTGGCCGCCGCCGAGCACCTGCACGCGCTGGCCAACGGGCACGACGACCGCGGCGTGCATGCCGAGGTGGCGGAGAAGTCGATCGGCGCTGAGGAGACGTTCGAGGTCGACCAGGGCGACCGGGACGTGGTCAAGCGCGAGTTGCTGCGGCTCGCCGAGCGCACCGCGGCCGGCCTGCGCAAGCGGAGTCTGCGCGGCCGAACGGTCTCGATCAAGGTGCGGTTCGGCGACTTCACCACGATCACCCGATCGCGCACGCTGCCGGTGGCCACCGACGTGACCCAGGAGATCTACCGGACCGCCGGCCAGCTGTTGGACGAGCAGACTCCACCGGGTGCGATCCGGCTGATCGGGGTGCGGGTCGAGCAGCTCGGCGAGGACGGTGGCGAGCAGCTCGCCCTTGACGCGCCGGAGCGTGGCTGGCGGGACGCCGACGCGGCCGCGGACCAGGCCCGCGGCCGGTTCGGCCACGCGGCCGTGCGTCCCGCCTCGTTGCTCGACTAGGTGGCGGTCGGAAGGTCGGCTCGGTGACCCGGATGTGCTAGACGAGGGCGGGAAGAGTCGAGCCCAACGGCTCCCGCAGGATCACCGCGGCCATCGCGTCATAGGGGGTCTCGGAGCCGTTGCAGACGACGACGGTGGCGCCGGCGCGAGCGGCGAGCCCGACCAGACCGGCGGCGGGCTGCACGGTGAGGGAGCTGCCGGCGACCAGAAGCAGATCGGCGGAGCGGGCGGCGTCCCGGGCCCTGGTCAGCACCGCGACGTCCAGCGACTGTCCAAACGAGATGGTCGCCGACTTCAGGATGCCGCCGCACGCGAGGCAGGCCGGGTCGGTCTCGCCGGCCGCGACCCGGTCGAGCGCTTCGCGCATCGGCCGGCGGTCCGCGCAGGTCAGGCACAGGGTGTCGAAGATGGTGCCGTGCAGTTCGATCACCAGCGCCGGGCTGGAGCCGGCGCGCTGGTGCAGGCCGTCGATGTTCTGCGTGACCAGGGCGTGCAACCGGCCGGTGCGCTCGAGGTCGACCAGCGCACGATGCGCGGCGTTGGGCTCGGCGTGCCAGGCGGTGTGCTCGGCCCTGGCCTGCCAGGAGCGCCGCCGGACATCCGGATCGCTTAGATAGGAGCGCAGGTCGAAGAGTTTCTCCGCGGCCGGATTCCGGGTCCACAGCCCGTTGGGGCCGCGAAAGTCCGGGATGCCCGACTCGGTCGAGATGCCCGCTCCGGTCAGCGCCACGATCCGGCTCGCGCCGGCGAGCAGCGACCTGGCCTGTTCAACCGAGCGCTCGCGGGTGTCCATCTGGCGATGGTACGTACATGTGTGGCTCTGTCACCGAGTTGGAAGGCGTGCCACATGACCCTGCTGCACCGTCTCACCGCCACCGGCGCCGCGCTGCTCACCGGCGTGACGCTGACCCTGGTGAGCCCCGTCCCGGCCACGGCCGCACCGAGCGACGCCGAGCTGGCGTTGCGCTGGGCGCCAGTCCACTTCCAGGACACCGACTCAAGCGACTACGACGCGGACTACCTCACGAAGATCGACTACGACACGGAGTGGGACACCCTGAACAACTGGGAGCACCAGGACGACAGCCTGGCCCGGCTCACCGGCTTCGCCTACTACTCGGTGGTGGAGACCGCCACCCACTGGTTTCTGGTCTACGGCCTCTACCACCCGCGCGACTGGGAGGACTTCCCCGACCCGCTCGGCCAGTTCACGCACGAGAACGACATGGAGGGCGTGCTGTTGACGGTGCGCAAGGACGGCACCACCTTCGGCCGGCTCGAGGCGATGGTCACCGTGGCGCACAGCGACTTCTTCTCCTACGTGCCGGCCGGCAGCACGTTCACCAGCGGGCGGGAGAGCGTCGACGGCCCGGTGCTGACCCAAGACGTTGGCGGCCTGCCGCATCCGACCACGTCGCAGGAGGCCAAGGGACACGGAGCGCACAACTGGAACGGCGCCGAGTTCCCCGGCGGCGACGGTGTCGTCTACGTTCCGAACGCGAGCACCGCCGAGGTTCCGTCCAGCGGCAACGACCGCTCGGTGGCCTACCGGCTCGGCGACGTGTTCGCCGCGGGCGGCATGTGGGCGCGCCGCGACGATCCCCTCACCTATGCCGGCTTCGGCACGTTCCGCGGCGACAACGGGCAGGACAACGCGGCGAACGCGCCGTGGGGTTGGGACGACCACGACGACGGGGGCGACCTGCCCCGAGGCATGCTCGCCACCGATCCGGCCTACCTGGTCTCGGTCTACTTCGCCAACCGCGGCTCGTTCAGCCTGACCTACACCCGCAACGGTTACCGGTCATCGCCGTGAGCGCGTAACTCAGTTGCCCTGGCGCGTAACTCAGTTGCCCGGGCGCGCGACTCGCGACGTCAAACGGCGCCACAGGAACTCGTAGACCAGCGCGAGCTTGAACGCGAGCTGCTCGTTGTCCGCCGCGGCACCGTGCCCGCCCTCGATGTTCTCGTAGTACGCCACCTCGTGGCCGAGCTCGCGCAACCGGGCCACCATCTTGCGGGCGTGCGCCGGGTGCACCCGGTCGTCCCGGGTGGACGTGATGAACAGCGCGGGCGGGTACGGCCGGTCAGAGTGGACATTGTGGTACGGCGAGTACTCCTTGATGAAGGCCCATTCGGCCGGGTCGTCCGGGTCGCCGTACTCGGCCATCCAGGACGCACCGGCGAGCAGCCGGTGGTAGCGGCGCATGTCCAGCAATGGGACCTGGGCCACCACCGCGCCGAACAGCTCGGGGTGGGCGGTGAGCATCACTCCCATCAGCAGGCCGCCGTTGCTGCCGCCCTGAATCCCGAGCTGACCCCGGGTGGTGATCCCGCGATCGACCAGATCCCTTGCCACCGCGACGAAATCCTCGTAGACCCGGAACCGGTTCGCCTTGAGCACCGACTGGTGCCAGCGCGGCCCGTACTCTCCGCCGCCCCGGATGTTGGCCACCACATAGGTTCCGCCGCGAGCCAGCCAGCCTCGGCCGATCGTGCCGCTGTAGCTGGGGGTCAGGGAGATCTCGTAGCCGCCGTAGCCGTAGAGCAGCGTGGGCACCGCAGCGCCGGTGTCGGTGCCGACCACGAAGTAGGGCACCCGGGTGCCGTCCGCCGAAGTGGCGAAGTGCTGCCGCACCGTCACCGCGGCCGCGTCGAAGAACTCCGGTGCTTCTTTGACGGTCACCACCTCACCGCCGACCTCGCCCCGGCGCAGCGTCGAGGGCAGGGTGAAGCCGCTGAGGTCGAGGAAGTACTCGTCGCTGTCGTCCGGATCGGTGCCGACGATGTCCGCCTCGGCCAGTTCCGGTACGCCGCCGAGGGGCTCTCGCCGCCAGCCGTCCGGGCCAGGCGTGTACAGCTCCAGCCGGCTGCGCACGTCCACCAGCGACGCGACGATCAGATGGTGCCGGGTCCAGACGTGGTAGCTGAGCGCACTGCGCTCGTCCGGCTCGAACAACACGGTCAGGTCGCGCGACCCGGCCAGGAAGTCGTCCAGCCTGGCGGCCAACAGCGCCCCGGCGGGGTAGGTGGTGTTCCCGACCTCCCATGCCGACCGGGTGGTGACCAACAACCACTCGCGGTGCGCGTCGATCCGCGCGTCGTCCGGCACCGCGATCTTGGTGAGCTCGCCGTCGGAGCCGCGCAGAAACCGTTCGCTGCGCCAGAAGTCCAGGCCGCGGTGGATCCAGTCGCGTTCGAAGCCCTCGGTGTGGTCGTGCGAGCCGCTCACCGAGACGTCGTCCGGCTTACCTTCGAACACGGTCCGCGCCTGCTCGAGTGGGGTGCCCCGGCGCCACTCCTTGACGACGCGCGGATAGCCCGACGCGGTCAGGGTGCCCTCGCCGAAGTCGGTGCCGACGAAGATCCGGTCCGCGTCGATCCAGCTGACCCGGCTCTTGGCCTCCGCGAGCTCGAAGCCGCCGGCCACGAACTCGCGGCGGACGAGGTCGAACTCCCGGACCACCGCGGCGTCCGCGCCACCCCGGGACAGCTCGACCAGCGCCAGCCGGTGATCCGGGCACAGCACGCTCGCGCCCTGCCAGACCCAGTTCTCGCCCTCCGCCTCGGCGAGCGCGTCCACATCGAGGACGACCTGCCAGTCCGGCGCCTCCCGGCGGTACTCCTCGAGCGTGGTCCGCCGCCACAGTCCCCTTGGGTGCGCCGCGTCCTGCCAGAAGTTGTAGAGGTGCGCGCCCCGCCTGCGCGGATAGGGGATCCGGTCATCGGCGTCGAGCACCTGACGCAACTCCGCCTTGAGCTCGGTGAACCGGGCGGAGCTGGTCAGGTCCGCCACCGACTCGGCGTTGCGGGCCCGCACCCAGGCCAGCGCGTCCTCGCCGGTGACGTCCTCGAGCCACAGGTAGGGGTCCTCGGTCATGGCCGCCAGTGTGCACCAACGCGTCAGGGCAGCCGCCAGGTCTGCGCCCCCGTTCCGTTGCACATGAAGAGCTGTAGTTGCGTGCCGTTCGTGGTAGTGCTGTTAGGCACGTCAAGGCACTTGCCGGACGGCGGGTTCACCAGCGCCCCGCCCGGTCGCGGCCACCACTGCTGGGCGCCGGTTCCGTTGCAGTCCCACAAATGGATCTTGGTGCCATTGGCCCGGCCGCTGTGGTCGATGTCGATGCACTTGTTGCCGAACGCGCGAACGCTCCCGTCCGAGGCCAGCGTCCAGGCCTGCCCGGCGGATCCGTTGCAGTCCCAAATCTGGATCTTGGTGTCGTTGGCCGTGCTGCCGCCATTGACGTCGACGCACTTTCCGGCCAGACCGGTGATCGTGCCAGCCCGGGCCGGAGTCGGCCCGACCTCGAACGAGGGCGGGGCATCGCCGGGCCCGGCGCCCCAGCCGGTGTTCGCCGTGGCGGACAGGGTGAACTGCACCGTCCCGCCGCCGGTCACCATCGACTCGGGCAGCCACGGCCGGGTGGACGCGGCGCCGTTCACGGTGAGGCTCTGCACGTACTTCACGGTGTCCGAGGCGTTCGGTGCGCTGACGTTGATCACCACGCCGTTGCCCCTGGTGATCGTGATCGCCGGGAACTGCGGGCTGGCCAGCACCAACTCGGCCCGTCCCGGCACCTCCGGGTACATCCCGAGCGCGGCCCACACCGCCCAGGAGGACATCTGCCCGAGGTCGTCGTTGCCGACGTAGCCGTTCGGTGCCGCCTTGAAGATCGAGGTCAGCGCCCGGCGCACCACGTCCTGCGTCTTGTACGGCGCACCGGCGTAGGCGTAGGCCCACGGGGTCTCCAGGCTCGGCTCGTTTCCGAGGTAGGCGTTCGGCTTGGCCGGCCCGGCGTTCAGCTCGGCAAAGAATGCGTCCAACCGAGGGAGCACCGCGGCATTCCCGCCCATCGCGTCGAACAACCCGCGATAGTTGAACGGCACCATCCAGGTGTACTGCGCGGCGTTTCCCTCGACGTATTCGTTTTGCTGGGTCGGGCTGAACGATGGGAAAGTAGCGTCCGTGTTCCTGGGTTGCAGGTACTTGTTTCCCGACTCGAACAGGTCCCGCCAGTACTGTGCCCGGCGCAGGTAGAGCTCGGCGGTGGTGCTGTCCCCGATGCGGCCGGCGAACGCGGACACCGCGAAGTCCGCGCTGGTGTACTCCAGCGTCGTGGCCGCCGAGCCCCACACCCCACCGGTGCCCGGCGGGATGTAGCCCATCGACTCGTACTGCGCGAACCCGGGCCGCTGCCGGCCGTCGCGACTGCCGGTGACCATCCGCTGGAGTCCGGCCTGGGTGTCGAAGTTGGTGGCGCCGAAGGCGTACATGTTCGCGATGATGATCGACAACGGGTCGCCGTTCATCACCCCGGTGCCGCCGTTGGCCACGGTCCACCGGTCCAGGTAGCCGCCCTGGGTGGCCTGGTTGATCGCCGACTGGGCGATGTCCGACGCCTCCGCGGGGGCGAGCAGCGCGACGAGTTGCTCCTGCGAGCGGTACACGTCCCAGCCGGAGTAGTCGGCGTACTGGGTGTGCCCGGCCGCGGTGTTGTGCAGCCGCGCGTCGAACCCCATGTACCGGCCGTCGGTGTCGCTGAACACGTTGGGGTGCAACAGCGAGTGGTACAGGTTGGAGTACAGCACCCGGCGCTGGGTGTCGGTGCCGCCGGACACCGCGACCCGGCCGAGCAGCCCGTTCCACGCCGAGCGGGCGCCGTCGCGCACCGCGTCGAAGCCGCGGGTGCCCTGCTCGGTCTCCAGGTTGGCCCTGGCCCCGTCGACGCTGACGAAGGAGACGCCCACCCGCGCGGTCACCGTCCGGCTCGCGCTGGTGTCGAACGAGACGAACGCCGCGGCGGCCAGCGGTTGCGCATCCGCCGCGCCGATGGTGGCCTCGGGTGCCGGCCCTTTCCTGGTGTCCACGCCGGCCTGGGACGCGGCGGTCTTCGGCGCAGCCGGCACGGTGCCGACGCTGCTGCCCTCGATGGTGCTCCTCGAGGTGTCCACCTTGCCGTTCGCGCCGACCACCCCGGCGCTGGTGAACGGCCGGTCGAACACGGCGTAGAAGTGCAGCCGGTAGCGGTTGCCGGCGCCGCAGAACCCGCCGCTGTCGGTGAACCCGGACAGCGTGTTGCCGTTGATCGTGATGGTGCCGGTGGCCGAGTTGAACGCCTTCGCCGCGTCCACCGAGAGCGTGGCCTGCGCTCCGGCCGGGTAGCTGATCCTGATCATCCCGGAGCGGGTGGTCGTGGTGAGTTCGGTGCGCACGCCGTTGTCGAAGCCGACCGAGTAGTAGCCGGGCGAGGCGGACTCGTTGGCGTGCGAGAAGGTGCTCGAGCTGACCGGGCTGGTGCCGAGCGCGGGCATGAACGGCACGTTGCCGAAGTCGCTGCAGCCGGGCCCGGACAGGTGGGTCAGGCTGAACCCCTTGATCCGGTTGTCGTCGTAGTGGTAGCCGCCGTGCTGGTGCAGCACCGTGTCCGGGCTCCACTGGAGCATGCCGAACGGCGCGTCGGCGCCGGGGAAGGTGTTTCCGGCACCGCCCCCGTGGCCGAAGTCCGGTCCGCCCGGCTGGGTGCCGACGAACGGGTCGACGTACTGGGCCGGGTCGTCGATCACGACCTGGGCGCCGGCGGCCAGGCTGACCGTGGCCGGGGGCATGACGAGGGCGAGTGTGGTGGCGGCGGCGGCCAGAAGGGTCACGACTGCCGGTGACCGGTGCATGGGGACCCCTTGCAGGAAAGGAGTGACAACGTTGTCAATAACCCATCCTTGCAGGCTGGTCGATCCATAGGGAAGCCCATGACCACCGACTTCGCCCGGTCGGACGAACCGTTCGGCCGGTTTTGTCATCCGGGCGGAGCCGTCGCAGACAGCGTTGTCAGAGCACCGGACGATTACCGCCAATAGCCCGGGCCTGGCCCCCAAGGGTAACGGGTGCGGTGCCGGTATTGACCGTAGTTTGGACGCGGTCCAGGATTGCCGCAGGTGCCGAAAAATGTGTCCCGTGGCGGGGCCTCGCCTCAATATTGTCGTTTGTCGAAACAGCTGGGCTACTAGCAGGCTGGGCAAGCGAGCGAATCAGAGCGCGGTTGGCCTTTCGGCGAGCTTCGCACCCTGCACTTTCCTGCTTCTTTTACAACTGTCCCTTTGTCGCCGATTCGCCGGATGTACCCACAGCCGGCGGCTCGGCGGTGATTGCTGACGGAGGGGAATGACGTGAAGCTTCAATTCCGTTCTCGACGGAATCCGTTACTCATCGTCTTCGCGGCTGTCCTGCTCGCGATCGCGCAGGTGCTTGTCATGGGGGGCTCGGCGACAGCGGCGGTACCGTTCGCCATTCAGAGTCTTGACGGCAGCGGCAACAACGCGGCCAACCCGGCCTGGGGCCAGTCCGGCCGGCCGTACGCCCGGGTCGCGGCGGCACGCTACGCCGACGGCCGCAGCCAACCGGTCGCCGGCCCGAATGCCCGCATGATCAGCAACCGGGTATTCAGCGACGTGGCGCAGAACATCTTCTCCAGCCGTCAGCTGGACGCCTGGGGTTGGACCTGGGGCCAGTTCCTGGACCACACGTTCGGCCTGCGGCAGAGCGGCACCGAGAACGAGAACATCCCGTTCAACGCGGCCGATCCGCTCGAGCAGTTCCGCAACGACCTCGGCACCATCGCGATGCAGCGCTCGGCGGCCGCCTCCGGCACCGGGGCGACAAACCCCCGCCAGCAGATCAACACCGAGAGCAACTACATCGACTCGGCTTCGGTGTACAGCAGTTCGCCCACGAGGCTGGACTGGCTGCGCGAGGGTTCGGTAGACGGCAACCCGACCAACAACAGCGCCCGGCTGTTGCTGCAGAACAACTACCTGCCGCGCAAGACCGCGCGGGGCAACGCGGCCGCCGCGCCGGCGATGGACGTCGACGGCATCCTGCTGGCCAACCCGAACAGCGCCATGGTGGCCGGTGACGTGCGGGCCAACGAGAACCTCTTCCTCACCACCACGCACACCCTGTTCGCCCGCGAACACAACCGGATCGTCGCGTCGCTGCCGGCCTCGCTGAGCGAGGAGGACAAGTTCCAGATCGCCCGCCGGGTGGTCATCGCCGAGCAGCAGTTCATCACCTACAACGAGTGGTTGCCGGCGATGGGCGTCAGCATTCCCGCCTACTCCGGCTACAAGAACAACGTCGACGCGACCTTGAGCAACGAGTTCGCCACCGTCGGATACCGGGCGCACAGCCAGATCCACGGCGAGATGGAGATCGAGGCGGAGGCCGACACCTACACGCAGGCGCAGCTCGACGCGTTCGAGGCGCAGGGCCTCGAGGTCACGCAGGACGGCGGCGAGGTCGCCATCGTGATCCCGCTGAACAAGGGCTTCTTCAACCCCGACCTGGTGCCGAACCTGCAGCTCGGCCCGCTCGCGGAGGCCATCGGCGCCGAGGCGCAGTACAGCAACGACGAGATGATCGACAACCAGCTGCGCAGCGTGTTGTTCAAGGTGCCGAACACCACCAACCCGGATTGCCTCGACGGCCCGACCCTGCCGCAGTGCTTCAACGGCGTGACCGACCTCGGTGCGATCGACATCGAGCGGGCCCGTGACCACGGCATGCCGACCTACAACCAGATGCGTCAGGCCTACGGGCTGCCCGCGGTGACCTCGTTCACCCAGATCACCGGTGAGGCGAGCCAGACCTTCCCGGCGGGGACCGGCGTCAACACCCCGAACAGCCTGGACTTCACCCAGCTGCGCGACCCGTTCAACACGGTCATCGACCCGGCCGACGACGTACGGGCGACGACCGTGGTGTCCGACATCACCCGCCGGACTCCGATAGCCGCCCGGCTGGCCGCCATCTACGGCAACAATGTGAACAACGTGGAAGCGTTCGTCGGCATGGTTGCTGAGAAGCACGTGGCCGGCTCCGAGTTCGGCCCGTTGCAACGGGCGATGTGGACCCGCGAGTTCACCCGCCTGCGTGACGGTGACCGGTTCTTCTTCGGAAACGACCCCGGACTGACCTTCATTCGCAACACCTACGGGATCGACTTCCGCAGCAACCTCGGCGACATCATCTCCCGCAACGCCGATATCCCGAGGGCCGAGCTGCCGAGCAACGTGTTCTTCACCCACGGTGACAACCCGCCGACCAGTTGCCGGGTCACCTACACCGTGACGAACCAGTGGGACACCGGGTTCCAGGTGTCGCAGAACATCACCAATACCGGATCCGTTCCGATCACCAACTGGACCGAGCGGTTCACCTTCGCCAACGGCCAGCAGGTCACTCAGCTCTGGAACGGGGTGGTGACACAGGACCAAAACCGGGTGCCGGCTCAGAACGCGAGCTGGAACGCGGTGATAAACCCAGGTCAGACCATCCAGGATGTGGGGTTCACGGCCACTCGGACTGGCAGTACCAACGCCAGACCGACGGCGATCAGCCTGAATACCACAGCATGTTCGATAGGTTGATGGCATGAGAGGTGGGCCGGCCCCGGTGGGGCCGGCC
>JBJMIG010000096.1:0-60693 GCA_045806965.1 Labedaea sp.
GAGTGCAGGGCAGATTACCCACGTGTTACTCACCCGTTCGCCACTAAACCACCACCCGAAAGCGATGATCCCGTTCGACTTGCATGTGTTAAGCACGCCGCCAGCGTTCGTCCTGAGCCAGGATCAAACTCTCCAAAAAAACCTGACTCCAACTCAAAGAAACCCACAAAGGGTTTCAACCAAACATCTACAAGCTCACATTCGGCACACTGTTGAGTTCTCAAACAACACACGCACACCCATCACACGCCCAAAAGCATGATCCAGGGGCTTGTTACTGCCTAAGTTATCTGCGGCTCGAATCGCCTCCGAGCCAACGGTCGCCCACTCTACCACCTGCGTGGGAGCTTGGTTCGCGACCCTTGCCAGCGCCCGGTCCCCTTTCGGGCCCGTTCCGCACCAGCGATTGCTAAGTTACACGGTCGTCGTTGGCAGGGTCAAACCGGTACCCCCTAACGGGGATGGCACTGGTCAGAGCCCTGCTCAGCCGAGTACCTCGACACCGGCGGTGTTCCGCTTCCCCCGCCGCAGCACCAGCCACTTGCCATGCAGCAGGTCCTCCTGGCCCGGCCGCCAGTCCTCCTCGGCGACCTTGGCGTTGTTCACGTACGCCCCGCCCTCGTTGACGGTGCGCCGCGCCGCGCCCCGGCTCGCCGCCAGACCCGAGGTGACCAGCAGGTCGACGATGGTCGGCGCCTCCGTCAGCCGCGCGGTTCCGGTCGGCGCCTCGGCCATCGCGGCGTCCAGCGTGGCCGGGTCGAGGTCGCGCAACTCCCCCCGGCCGAACAGCGCCTGGCTGGCCGCGACCACCTGAGCGGTCTCCCGCTCACCGTGCACAAGCGTGGTGAACTCCTCGGCCAGCCTGCGCTGCGCCGCGCGCAGCCGCGGACTCTGCTCGGTGGTCCCGGCCAGGTCCTCGATCTCGTCGCGGGACAGGAAGGTGAACATGCGCAGGTAACGCAGCGCGTCGTCGTCAGCCACGTTGACGAAGTACTGGTACCAGGCGTACGGCGAGGTCATGGCCGGATCCAGCCAGATGTTCCCGCCGCCGGTGGACTTGCCGAACTTGCGCCCCTCGGCGTCGGTGACCAGCGGAAGGGTCAGCGCGTGCGCGGTGCCGCCGGCGACCCGGCGGATCAGGTCGACGCCGGCGACGATGTTGCCCCACTGGTCCGCGCCACCGAGCTGGAGCCGGCACCCGTGCCGTTCCAACAGCTGAAGAAAGTCGTAGGCCTGCAACAACATGTAGCTGAACTCGGTGTAGGAGATGCCGTCGGACTCGAGCCGCCGCCGGATCGTGTCCCTGGCGAGCATCACGTTGACCGAGAAGTGCTTGCCGACCTCGCGCAGGAACGTGGTGACCGGCAGGTTCGCCGTCCAGGTGAGGTTGTTCTCCACCAGCGCGCCGGTCGGCGAGGCGTCGAAGTCGACGAACCGCTCGAGCTGGCCGCGAATCCGCTCGGTCCACTCGGCCACCGTGTCCAGCGACTGCATGGCGCGCTCGCCGACCTCACGCGGGTCGCCGACCATGCCGGTGGCACCGCCGGCGAGCACGATCGGGCGATGCCCGGCGCGCTGGAACCGACGCAGCGCGAGCAGCGGGACCATGTGCCCGGCGTGCAGGCTCGGGCCGGTCGGGTCGAATCCGGCATAGAGCGTGAGCGGGCCGCGGTCGAGATCCCGGCGCAAGGCCTCGAGATCGGTCGACTGCGCGATCAGTCCGCGCCAGGACAGCTCGTCGAGAATGTGCTCGCTCACGGTTCCCATTCTTCCGCCCCCAGGTCAGGACGCGGCGACCGCCTCGATCTCGAGCAGCCACGCCGCGTCGAAGATGCCGGTGACGATGACCGTCAACGCCGGTCGGTGCTCGCCGAGGACCTCGTGCCGGACCTCGGCGCTGGTCTCCCGATATCGCCGGTCGGACAGGAAGATCGTCACCTTGACCAGGTTCGCCACGGACATCCCGGCGGCGTCGAGCACGCCGAGCACGTTGCGCCAGGCGAGCCTGGCCTGGGCCGCGAAGTCCGCCGGAACCTCACCGGACGCGGTCTCCGGTACCTGGCCGCTGATGAACAGCATCCGCTCGGCACCCTCGACCAACGCGCCCTCGGCGTAGGAGCGGGGCTGCGGGATCAGCGAGGTGAGCTGCACGGACCGCACGGTATCCGGCGAAGATCGTTCCGGCCAACGTTTTGCGCCGGCCCGGTTGGCTCCGGCCACCTAGGGGGACCGCCGGCGGGTGCCGCCGCGCCGGTAGGTGCTCACGGTCGGCGAGCCGGCCAGCCAGAAGCGCCACGGCACATCGATCGCGACGGCCACGCCGACCCGAGGGCCGACCACGATCTCCTCCTCGGGGACCGGCTCCCCGGCGAGCAGCCGCACCGCAGAGCCGGCTTGGGTGAGGTCGATGCCGTTGTGCCCGCGGTCGAGGCCGAGCACTCCGGTCAGCCGGGCCGGTCCCTTGGCCAGCTCGGTGCGGCTTCGTGCGCCCGGTCGGCGGCTCGTCGCGAGGTCCACTCCGGACACCACCTCGCCGGCCCTGAGCAGCACCGCGCCCGGCACCCCGTCGGTGAGCGCGACCACGTTGGCGCAGAAGTGCATGCCGTAGACGAAGTACACGTAGAGGTGGCCGGCCGGGCCGAACATCACCTCGTTGCGGGCGGTCCGGCCGCGGTAGCAGTGCGAGGCCGGGTCGTCGCCGCCGCGATAGGCCTCCACCTCGGTGAGCCGAACCCGGACGATCCCCTCCGGCGTCTCCGACTCCAGCAGGCAGCCGAGTAACCGCCGCGCCGCCTCCACCGGGTCAATGGCCAGTTCGGCCCGGGTCAGCAGATTCGTCACCGGGTCCATGCGCGCGCGTTGGCGATGCGGCCAACAACCCGTTCGAGTTGTTCTGCGACGCGATCGGGGGCGGTACCGCCGAGGGCATCGCGGGATGCGAGGGAACCGGTCACGGTCAGCACACTACGCAACTCGGGGGTGAGCGCGGGGTGCACACCAGCGAGCTGCTCGTCGGTCAAGTCGTCGAGGCCGACGCCGCCATCTTCGGCGAGCCGCACGCACGCTCCGGCCGCCTCGTGCGCCACCCGGAACGGGATGCCCTGGCGAACCAGCCACTCCGCGATGTCGGTGGCGAGTGTGAAGCCGGCCGGGGCGAGCGCGGCCATGCGCTCCGTGTGGAAGGTCAGGGTGCCGAGCAGACCGGCGAGCGCGGGCAGCAGCAACTCGAGCTGGTCCACCGAGTCGAACAGCGGCTCCTTGTCCTCCTGGAGATCCCGGTTGTAAGCCAACGGCTGGGCTTTCAGCGTGGCGAGCAGGCCGGTCAGGTTGCCGATCAGCCGGCCGGACTTGCCCCTGGTCAGCTCCGCGACGTCGGGATTCTTCTTCTGCGGCATGATCGAGCTGCCGGTGGCCCAGGCGTCGTGCAGGGTGGCGTAGCCGAACTCGGCGGTGGTCCAGATGATCACTTCCTCGGCGATCCTGGACAGGTTGATCCCGAGCATCGCCAGGCAGAACGCGATCTCCGCGGCGAAGTCGCGAGACGCGGTGCCGTCGATGGAGTTCTCCGCGGCGGCGTCGAAGCCCAACTCGGCCGCTACCGAGGCGGGATCGAGCCCGAGGGAGGAGCCGGCCAGGGCCCCGGAGCCGTACGCGGACACCGCGGCCCGCTTGTCCCAGTCCCGCAACCGGTCCACGTCCCGCAACAGCGACTGGACGTGGGCCAGCAAGTGGTGGGCGAGCAGCACGGGTTGCGCATGCTGGAGATGGGTACGCCCGGGCAGCGGCGCGTCCGGGTGGCGCCGGGCCTGAGCCACCATGGCGTCGGCCACGTCGAGAACGCCCGCGCCGACCCGCCGGGCCGCGTCGCGCAACCACATGCGGAACAGCGTGGCGATCTGGTCATTGCGGGACCGGCCGGCGCGGAGCTTGCCGCCCAGGTCGGCGCCGGCCCGATCGAGTAGTCCGCGTTCCAGCGCGGAGTGCACGTCCTCGTCGGCCGGCGCGGGAGCGAACCGGCCGGCGTCGACATCGGCGCGGAGCGTGTCCAGTGCCGCCAACATGGCGCTGAGCTCGTCGTCGGTGAGCAGCTTCGCCCGGTGCAGCACCCGGGCGTGCGCCCGGGAGCCGGCGATGTCGTACTGGGCGAGCCGCCAGTCGAACTGGGTCGAGCGGGACAGGGCGGCCATCGCCTCGGCCGGGCCCGAGCTGAACCGGCCGCCCCACAACTGGCTGCTCACGAATACTGGTCCCGCTTGGCGGCGATCCTGCTCGGCAGGCCCCAGAGTTGCACGAAGCCCTTGGCCAGCGACTGGTCGAAGGAGTCGCCCTCGTCGTAGGTGGCCAGGTTGAAGTCGTAGAGCGACTGCTCGCTGCGCCGCCCGGTCGGCACCGCGCGCCCGCCGTGCAAGGTCAGCCGGATCTCGCCGCTGACCGGCTCCTGGGTCTTGTCGACGAAGCTGTCGAGGGCGACCTTGAGCGGCGAGAACCACAGCCCGTCGTACACCAGCTCGCCCCAGCGCTGCTCGACCTGGCGCTTGAACCGGGCCAGGTCCCGCTCCACCGTGACGCTCTCCAGCTCCTGGTGCGCGGTGATCAACGCGATCGCTCCCGGCGCCTCATAGACCTCGCGCGACTTGATGCCGACCAGCCGGTCCTCAACCGTGTCGAGCCGCCCGACACCGTGTGCGCCGGCCCGCCGGTTCAGCTCCTGGATGGCCGTGAGCACGGTGCAGCTCTCGCCGTCGATGGCGACCGGCACCCCGGCCTCGAACGCGATCACCAGCTGCTCCGGGTCGCGCGGCTGGGCCGGGTCCGCGGTGTAGGCGTAGACGTCCTCGATCGGCGCGTTCCAGATGTCCTCCAGGAAGCCGGTTTCCACCGCACGGCCCCACACGTTCTGGTCGACCGAGTACGGCGACCTCTTCGACTGGTCGATCGGCAGCTGCCGGTCCTCGGCCCAGGAGATGGCCTTCTCCCGTGTCCAGGCGTAGTCCCGGACCGGTGCGAGCACCGTCAGGTCGGGGGCCAGGGCCCCGATGCCGACCTCAAAGCGCACCTGGTCGTTGCCCTTGCCGGTGCAACCGTGCGCGACGCAGCCGGCGCCGTGGTACTTGGCCGCCGCGACCAGGTGCTTGGCGATCAGTGGCCGGGACAGCGCTGAGACCAGCGGGTAGCGGTCCATGTAGAGCGCGTTGGCCCGCAGCGCCGGCAGGCAGTACTGCTCGGCGAACTCGTCGCGGGCGTCGGTGACCACGGCCTCGACCGCGCCGCAGTCCAGCGCCCGCTTGCGGATGGTGTCCAGGTCCTCGCCGCCCTGGCCAACGTCCACCGCCACCGCGACCACCTCGGCACCGGTCTCCTCGGCGATCCACCCGATCGCCACCGATGTGTCCAGCCCGCCGGAGTAGGCCAGCACGATCCTCTCGCTCATTCCTCACCTTCCTTGAAGTCTGTCGTGGACACCCGGGTGGCCATGCCGGTGAAGCGGTCGGCCAACTCCTTGCCCGTTAACGGTTCTCGGACGATCACCAGAACGGTGTCGTCGCCGGCGATGGTGCCGACCACCTCGTGCAGCGCGGACCGGTCGATCGCGCTGGCCAGGAACTGCGCGGCACCCGGCGGGGTGCGCAGCACGGTGAGGTTGGCCGAACAGTCCGCGGAGACCAGCAGCTCGCCGAGCAGCCTGGTCAATCGGGAGACGCCGCCCTGCACGCCCCGCACCGGGCTGCCGTCCTCCGGGATCACGTAAACCGGCACGCCCCCGTCAGCACCCCGCAGCTTGACCGCGCCCAACTCGTCGAGATCCCTTGACAGGGTCGCCTGAGTGACGTCGATCCCTTCTCCAGCAAGGAGTTTCGCCAGCTCCGGCTGGCTGCGGATGCCCATCGAGGCGACCAACTCGACGATCCGCGCCTGCCGGGCCACCCGGGTCGACGCGACCGTGTCGATGCCGGCCCCGCCGAGCAGTGTCCGCCGCCGGGTCGTCACGGCTGCTCCAGCAACCAGGCCAGCAGCGCCTTCTGGGCGTGCAGCCGGTTCTCCGCCTCGTCCCAGACCGCGCTGGCCGGCCCGTCGAGCACCTCGTCGGTGATCTCCCGGCCGCGATGCGCTGGCAGGCAGTGCAGCACGATCGCACCCGGCGCCGCCCTGGCCAGCAACTCGGCGTTGACCTGTAGCCCCCGGAACGGGGTGATCCGGTCCTTGCCGTCGTTCTCCTGCCCCATCGACGTCCAGGCGTCGGTGACCAGCACGTCCGCCCCGTCCACCGCGGCCCGCGGATCGGTCAGCAGGGTCACGCTGCCGCCGGTGTCCTCGGCCCGGTGCTTGGCATCGAGCACCAGGCCGGCCTCCGGCGCGAACCCGTCCGGGGTGGCCACCCGGACGTGCAGCCCCGCGGTCGCACCACCGAGCAGCAGGGAGTGGGCCATGTTGTTGCCGCCGTCGCCGAGGTAGGTCACCGTGAGCCCGGCGAGCCGGCCGTGCCGCTCACGAATGGTCTGCAGGTCGGCGAGCACCTGGCAGGGGTGGAACTCGTTGGTCAGCGCGTTGACCACCGGGACGCGTGACGCCGACGCCATCGCCTCGATCCTGGCCTGGGCGTAGGTCCGCCAGACCACCACGTCGACGTAGCGCGAGAGCACCCGCGAGGTGTCCTCGATGGTCTCCTCCCGGCCGAGCTGCATGGTGCGCCCGTCGATCACCACCGGCTGGCCGCCGAGCTGGACGATGCCGACCTCGAAGGCGAGCCTGGTGCGGGTCGAGTTCTTCTCGAAGATCGTCGCCACCGACTTTCCGGCCAGCACGCGGCAGCCGAGCGGATCGCGCTTCATCGTCGCGGCCCGGTCGAGCACCTCGGCCTGCTCGTCCGGCAAAAGGTCGTCGTCCCGCAGAAAGTGCCGAACCATGCTCAGCTCACCGCATCCAGGGCGGCCGGGAGTGCGTTGAGGAACTGCTCGACCTGATGATCCTCGATGATCAGCGGCGGGGCCAGCCGGATGGTGTCCGGCGCGACGTTGTTCACCAGGTAACCGGACTTCTCGGCCGCCTTGGCCACAGCGGCGGACACCGGCTCGCGCAGCGCGATGCCGAGCAGCAGGCCGGTCCCGCGGACCCCGGCGATCAGCGGGTGGCCGAGCTGTTCGACGCCGGCGGCGAGGTCCTTGCCCATGGCGGCGGCGTGCTCGCAGAGCCCGTCCGCGGCGATGGTGCGCAGTACCGCGAGCCCGGCCGCGCAGGAGACCGGGTTGCCGGCGAAGGTGCTGCCGTGCTTCCCGGGCCCGAACAGGTCGGCGGCCGGCCCGACGCCGATGCACGCCCCGAGCGGCAGCCCGCCGCCGAGACCCTTCGCCAGCGTCAGCACGTCCGGCACGATGCCGGCCTGCTGGAAGGCGAACCAGGTGCCCAGCCGGCCGATCCCGGTCTGCACCTCGTCGAGCACCAGCAGCGCGCCGGACCGGGCGGTGATCTCCCTGGCGGCCTGGAGGTAGCCGTCCGGTGCCGGAACCACCCCACCCTCGCCGAGGACCGGCTCGAGGAACACCGCCGCGGTGTGCCCGTCCACGGCGGACTCGAGCGCCTCGACGTGCCCGAACGGAACGTGCTCGACGTCGGGTAGCAGCGGGTGGAACGGATCCCGCTTGCCCGGTTGCCCGGTGAGCGTGAGTGCCCCCATGGTCCGCCCGTGGAAGGCGCCCGCACAGGCGACCAGCTTGGTGCGCCCGGTCAGCCTGGTCAGCTTGAGCGCCGCCTCGACCGCCTCCGCGCCCGAGTTGCAGAACAGCACCTTCGCCCGGCCGGTCAGGCCCGCGACCTCCAGCAGGGCCTCGGCCAGCTCGACGGTGACCGGGTTGACGTAGAGATTCGAGGTGTGCGCCAGGACGCCGATCTGCTTGGTCACCGCGGCCAGCACGGCCGGGTGCGCGTGACCGAGCGCGTTGACCGCGATGCCGCCGACCAGGTCGAGATAGCGGTTGCCGTCGGCATCCCACACGTAGGCGCCTTCGCCGCGAACCAGGCTCAGCGCCGGGGTGCCGTAGTTGTTCATCAACGCCGACCGCCAGCGCTCCTGTCCATCCGCATTGGACGCGATCATTGGTCCTCCTGGTCGGGCAGCACCATCGTGCCGACACCGTGGCTGGTGAACACCTCGAGCAGCACGGCATGCGCCAGCCGCCCGTCGATCACATGCGCCCCCGGCACGCCCCCGCGGACGGCGTGCAGGCAGGCCTCCATCTTCGGGATCATCCCACTGTCCAGAGTGGGCAGCAGCGTCTCGAGCTGCGCACCGCGAACCACGGGCAGCAACGAGGAGCGGTCCGGCCAGTCCGCGTACAGGCCCTCGACATCGGTCAGCACGACCAGCTTCTCCGCCCGCAGCGCGACGGCCAGCGCGGCCGCGGCGGTGTCCGCGTTCACGTTGTGCGCCACCCCGTTGACATCCGGGGCCACGGTGGACACCACCGGAATCCGGCCGGCGTTCATGATGTCGCGAACCGCTTCCGGGTTCACCCGCACCACGTCGCCGACCAGGCCGAGGTCCACCGGCTCACCGGACACCGTCGCGGTACGCCGCTCGGCGGTGAACAGATGCGCGTCCTCGCCCGAGATGCCTACCGCGTACGGACCGTGCGCGTTGATCAGCCCGACCAGCTCACGGCTCACCTGACCGGTGAGCACCATTCGCACCACGTCCATGGTTTCCGGCGAGGTGACCCGCAGCCCGGCCTTGAACTCACCGGGAATGCCGAGCCGGCTGAGCATCGCGGTGATCTGCGGCCCGCCGCCGTGCACCACGACCGGGTGCAGGCCGACCAGCTTGAGGAACACCATGTCCTGCGCGAAAGCCGCTTTCAGCTTGTCGTCCACCATGGCGTTGCCGCCGTACTTCACCACCACCGTGCTGCCGTGGAACCGTTGCAGCCACGGCAATGCCTCGATCAGCACAGCCGCTTTCCGTTGCGCCGCATCGGTGGTCATGTCGAGTAGGCGCTGTTCTCGTGCACGTAGGCGTTGGTCAGATCGTTGGTCCAGATCGTGGCCGCCGCCTCGCCGGCCTTGAGGTCGACGGTCACGCTCACCGCCCGGGAGGTCAGGTCCACCTTGTCCCGCGACTCCCCCGGCCCGCCGTCGCGGCAGATCCACACGCCGTTCATCGCGACGTCCAAAGTAGACGGATCGAAGGCCGCCCCGGTGGTGCCGACCGCGGCCAGGATGCGGCCCCAGTTGGGATCATTTCCGAACACCGCGCACTTGAACAGGTTGCTCCGCGCGATGGCCCGGCCGACCTCGACCGCGTCGTCCTCGTTCCCGGCCCGGACCACCTCGATGGCGATGTCGTGCTCGGCACCCTCCGCGTCGGAGAGCAGCTGCTGGGCAAGATCGTGGCAGACCTCGCGGAGCACCTCGGTGAACTCCGCCCGATCCGGTGCCGCTCCCGATGCGCCGCTGCACATCAGCAGCACGGTGTCGTTGGTGGACATGCAGCCGTCGGAGTCCAGCCGGTCGAAGGTCAGCCGGCAGGCCTCGCGCAGGGCCGCGTCGGCGGTCTCGGCGTCCACGTCGGCGTCGGTGGTCAGCACCACCAGCATGGTGGCCAGCGCCGGGGCGAGCATGCCCGCGCCCTTGGCCATGCCGCCGACGGTCCAACCGGCGCCGGATCGCGCGCTCTGCTTGGCCCTGGTGTCGGTCGTCATGATCGCGGTCGCGGCGTCCGCCCCGCCGGCCGTGGACAGTGCCGTCGCGGCGTGCTCGATGCCGGCGAGCAACGCGGGCCGGTCGAGCTGCTCGCCGATCAGCCCGGTGGAGCAGACCACCACGTCGACCGCGCCGACGCCGAGCGACTTCGCGGTCAGCTCGGCGCAGGAGTGGGTGTTCTGGAAGCCCTCCGGGCCGGTGTAGCAGTTGGCCCCACCGGAGTTCAGCACCACCGCCCTGGCCCGGCCGCCGGCGATCACCCGCTCGCTCCACAGCACGGGGTTGGCCTTACAGCGGTTGGCCGTGAACACCGCGGCGGCCACGTCGGACGGCCCGTCGTTGACCACGAGGGCCACGTCGAGGCCGCCGCTCGCCTTCAGCCCGGCGGCGACTCCGGCCGCCCGGAATCCGTTCGCCAAGGTCACGCTCATGACATCTCCTCGCTCACGGAGCCACTCCGACGTTGCTCAGGCCGGTCGTCTCGGGCAGCCCGACGGCGAGGTTCATGCACTGCACGGCGGCGCCCGCGGTGCCCTTGGTCAGGTTGTCGATGGCGGCCACCACGACCAGCCGGCACGCGTCCGGGTCGACGGCGAGCTGTAGCTGCGCCGCGTTGGCGCCAAGGACCGACGCGGTGGCCGGCCAAGCCCCGTCCGGGAGCAGGTGCACGAACGGCTCGTCCTGACAGAACTTCTGGTACGCCCGGCGGGCCGCCTCGAGGTCCACTCCGGGCCGGAGCGCAGCGGAGCAGGTGGCCAGAATGCCGCGCGGCATCGGCGCCAGCACCGGGGTGAAGGACACGGTGACCGGAGCGTTCGCCACCCGGCCGAGGTTCTGCGCGATCTCCGGGGTGTGCCGGTGCCGCCCGCCGACCGCGTAAGCGCTGGCCGAGCCCATCACCTCGGAGCCGAGCAGGTTCGGCTTGAGGCTGCGCCCGGCACCCGACGTCCCGCTCACCGCGACCACCACCACGTCGGGCTCGACCAGCTCGGCGACCAGCGCGGGGGCGAGGGCGAGGGTCGCGGCGGTCGGGTAGCAACCGGGCACCGCGATCCGCCGGGCGCCGCGCAGCGCGTCCCGCGCACCCGGCAGTTCCGGCAGGCCGTAGGGCCAGCTGCCGGCATGCTCGCCGCCGTACCAGCGCCGCCAGTCCTGCGGGTTGGCCAGCCGGTGATCGGCGCCGCAGTCGACGACCAGCACGTCCGGCCGGAGCCGGGCGGCCAGCTCGGCGGAATGGCCGTGCGGCAGCGCGAGGAACACGACGTCGTGGCCGGCGAGGATATCCGGCGTGGTGTCGGCGAGCACCCGGCCGGCCAGCGGGACGAGGTGCGGGTGGTGCTGTCCCAGCGAGGTTCCGGCGCTGCCGCCGGCGGTCAGGGTGCCGATCTCGACGCCGGGGTGACCGAGGAGCAGCCGGAGCAGCTCGCCGCCAGCGTACCCACTCGCCCCGGCCACCGCCACCCTGTAGGTCATGTGGATGATTATGCACGCTACTGCAAGTTCACTCAACCGTGTTCATGGTGGGCACGGCTCGGCGGGGACCGATCCAGCGCAAGGTGACATTCCGCGGGTAGAGCCGGATGCGGGTGACGTTCCGCCGCTCGCGGTCGGCCGCAACCGGGCACGCCGGTCAGCTCGGACCGAAGCGAACCTCGCGAGTCGCGGCCGCCGCAGCGGCGAAGTCGAGCAGCGCCTCGGCCTCCCGCCGCACCGCGGCGGTCTCCTTCCCGGACAGCTCGGCGAACGGCCGGACCAGCACGGTGGCCCTGTCGCGAACGCGCGTCAACTTCCAGGTACCGCGAACGAAGCCGTCAACCAGGAAGGCCGGCATCGGCGCGTCGTTCTTGGTGGCGAACAGCGCGGCCCGGTTCGCCGCGCTCATGACCCGCCCGCGATCGGTGTGCGAGCGCAGGCAGTTGTCGTACTCGGGCAGCAGGCGCACCGGGGCCGGCGTTTCCGGATCCGGAAACGGCGCGTCCGGCAGGTCGAACAGCTCGACCCCGTGCTCGTCGCGGTAGGCGCACAGTTGCGGGCCGAGCTCATCGACGACCTCGCGCAGGCCGGTCAGCCCGCACCAGGTCTGCATGTCCTTCACGCTGGCCGGGCCGAACGCGGCGAGGTAGCGGCGGAGCACGGCGGCGAGCCGCGAGCGCTGGCCGGCGTCCGGACCGAGCCAGGCCCGCACGGTGGTCAACCGGGCACGTCCGCCCACGCCCCAGATACCCCTCGGCGGCACGTGTACCAGCGGCAGCAGGTACCGAGCCGCCGCGGCGTTGCCGTCGGAACCGAGCAGCTCGCGCAGCTCGGCCAGGGTTCTTGGCTCCTCCTCCAGCAGCCTGGTCGCGGTCGCCAGCACCGCCTCGAGCTCGCCGGCCGTCGGCACGCCAGGTGTGTTCCGCACCGCCCGTTCGAAGATCGTGGCCAGGTGCGGGCCGATAGCCCGGCAGTCCCCGGCGCTGACCAGGTGGATGGTGCCGCGCATCAGGCTGGCCCGAACCAGCCGCCGGTCGGTGAGCGCCCCGGCGAGCTCGTCGGTGGTGAACCCGGCCAGCCGCGCCCACAGGCCGATGTACGGCGCGTTCGGCGCCTGCGCCTGCATGCCGACCAGGTGCTCGACGGCCTCGACCGCGGTGCGGTCCACCCGGCCGAGCAGCAGCTGGCGCTCGAGCAGCGACCGGTTCAACACCCGTTCGGTGAGGATCTTGGCCGGCACGCCTGCAACATAGCTGGGCGCCCCGACCGTTTCCGGCCGAGGCGCCCAGCGAAGTAGTTCGGGTCAGTGACGCATGGACTTGAAGAACTCCCGGTGCAGGTCGGCCACCGAGTTGATGCCCGAAGACGACGACGCCTTCCTCGACGTGGTCGACGCGGTCAACCCCTCGGGGCTCGGCGCCGGAACCGGCGGGCACAGCAAGTCGGAACGGTTGCCCGGCTTGCGAGCCGGCAGCGCGCCGGTCTTGAGGTACGCGACGATCGCGCTGTCGGTGCACTCGACGCCGGAGAGCGACCCGGCGTGCGTGGTGCCGCCCACACCCTCGATCAGGGACGAGTTCGGGAAGTCCCGGCGGGTCTGCAACGCTCCCTCGAACGGGGTCGCCGCGTCGTGCGTCTCGCTGATCAGCAGGGCGTCGTGCACCCGGTTGCCGTTGACCCGAACCGGAGTACCGACGTCACCCTTCCAGTACACGCACGGCGCGTTGAACCACGCGTTGCCCCAGGTCTCGAACGGAGCGCGGAGGAACGTGGTCCAGTTGTCCCGGCGCCACTTGTTCCAGTCGGTCGGCCACTGCACGTCCGTGCACTGCACGGCGAGGTAGACCGCGTAGCCGTTGTCGTCGAACGGCGGGCCGCCGTACAGATCGATCAGCGGCGCGGCGTCGTGGTCGTGCACCCAGGCGGCGAACGCGTTGCCCACGTCGACCCAGCCGTACACGTAGTAGCCGGCCGAGAGGAAGATGTCGGTCCACTCGTCGGCGCCGATCTTGCCGGCCGCCGGGCTGCGCAGCAGCTTCGCCTGTTCGCTGTAGAACAGCCGCTCCACGTCGCCACCGGTCTTGCCGAGGTGCCAGACGCTGTCGTTCTTGGCCAGGTAGTCGAAGTAGACCTTGATGTTCGCGTTGAACGCGATGTCCTGGTCGATGTTGGCGTCGTACCAGACGCGCTTCGAGTTCACCACGCCGTCGAAGATCACCCGGCGGAACTTGTCCGGGAACATCGTGCCGTAGACCTGGCCGAGGTAGGTGCCGTAGGAGAAGCCGTAGTAGTTGATCTGCGGCGCGCCGAGGGCCTTGCGGATGCTGTCCATGTCGCGCACGGAGTCGACCGTCTTGAGGTGGTCGAGCAGCGCGGACTGGGCCGTGTCGCAGGCCTTCGCGTAGTCCTTGGACCGCTGGAGCCAGGTCTGCTCAAGGCGCGGCGTGATCGGCACGTAGAACGGCCGGTTGTAGCCGGCGTAGTCCGGGATACAGCTCAGCGCGGGCTGGCTGGAGCCGACGCCACGCGGGTCGAAGCCGATCCAGTCGTAGGCGTCCCCACCGTTGTCCGGAACGAACTCACCGAAGATCGCGTAGATCAGCCCGGAGCCACCGGGGCCGCCCGGGTTCACCAGCATCGGGCCCTGCGCCTGCGAGTCCGGCGTCTTGTGCAGGACCCGGGACACAGCCAACTTGATCTTGGTGCCGGACGGTTTCGCGTAGTCCAGCGGCACCTCGACGAAACCGCACTGCGCCCCGGCGCTGATCAGTCGCGGGACCTGGCAGGCTCCCCAACTGACCGGCGGTGGCGTGTAGTCCGACGTTGCGCTCGGGCTCGAGGGTGCGGCTTGCGCGAACGGCACCGCGATCAGGCCGCCGACTACCGCGCCGACGGCCGCAACTGCGGCAACGAGTTTCTTCACTTTGCCCCTTTTCATCCCATTTCTCGGCGTGGACCTGGGCCGACCCACGACACCCGGCCGAGCTTGCCTGTCAAGCGTCCGATTGGGAACACGACCTTCGTCGCTTTATCGGATCGTGACCGGCAGGATAACCGGATGCCGACACCGCCCAACGCCGGACTGGTCGACGCGATCCGCGCCGGCCTCGCCGAACTCGCCGACCCGGCCAAGGCGCCGGAGATGCAGCGCTACATGAAGTCCACCATGCCGTTTCGAGGCGTACAGCGGCCGCAACGCAAAGTGCTCGCCCTGCGGCTCTTCGCCGAGCACCCGCTGTCCGACATGGACGTGTGGCGCCGCACCGTGCTGGAGCTCTGGCGGGGCGCGGAGTACCGGGAGGAGCGCTACCTCGCGCTGGACCTGACCGCGTACCGGCCCTACACCCGCTGGCACGGACCGGAGTTGCTGCCGCTCTACGAGGAGCTGATCGTCACCGGGGCGTGGTGGGACTTCGTGGACGAGGTGGCCAACCGACGGATCGGACCGCTGGTCCGCGCCCGGCCGGAGGAGTTGGTCCCGGCGATGCGGGCGTGGAGCCGCGACGCCGACCGGTGGAAGCGTCGCACGTCGATCATCTGCCAGCTCGGGTCCAAGGCGGACACCGACACCGAGCTACTGGCCGACGCCATCAAGGCCAACCTTGATGACCCGGACTTCTTTCTGCGCAAGGGAATCGGCTGGGCGCTGCGGCAGTTCGGCAAGAGCGAGCCCGGCTGGGTCCGCGCGTTCGTCGCCGCGCACCCGGAACTGTCCCCGCTGTCCCAGCGCGAAGCGCTGAAACACCTGTGAACCGCTCTCGCCGGCCGGCTCCTTCGGGGTGCTCAGCCGCGCAGGGCGGCGCCATTGCGTTCGGTCGCCGACGCGACGGCGGCGTCGCGGGCGACGGTGGCCTCCTCGACGGTGAGCGTGCGGTCCGGCGCGCGGAATCGCAGCGAGTAGGCCAGCGACCGCTTGCCGGCGCCGGCCTGCTCGCCGGTGTACACGTCGAACAGGTTCAGCTCCTCGAGCAGCTCACCGCCACCCAGCCGCAGCGACTCGGCCACCTCGGCCGCGGGCACCGACTCGTCCACCACCAGCGCCACGTCCAGCAACACCGGCGGATAGGGCGAGACGAGAGGCACCGGGCGCCGCTCGATCAGCGGCAACAGATCCAGATCCAGCTCCATCGCGACGGTGCCCTTGGGCAGGCCCAGCGCCTCGATCACCTTCGGGTGCAGCTCACCCGCATGGCCCACGGGCCAGTCCCCGACCAGGAGCTGGGCACACCGGCCGGGATGCCAGGGCAGCAGCTCGCCGGCCCGCACCCGCAGCGCCGCGCCGGCCGCCTCGGCCACGATCCGCGCCGCCTGCACGGCATCCGCCCAGCTCGCCTTCTCGCCGGGCCCCCACCAGCCGGCGCGCTGCCGGTTGCCGGCCAGCACCACCGCGACGTGCACCGGCTGTTGCGGAAGCGCGGCGTGCATCGCGGCCAGCTGGTCGGCGGTCGGCGGCTCCGACACCGCTAGCTCGGGCACCGGCACCGGGTCCGCCTTGGGCAGCACCACCTGCCCGACCTGGAACAGCGCTACCTCACGGGCTCCACGGGAGACGTTGCGCACCAAGGTGTCCAGCAGCCCCGGAAGCAGCGTCGTGGCCAACTGGTCACGGTCGGCCTCAAGCGGGTTCAGCACGGCCACGGTCCGCCGCCTGCTGTCGTCCTCGGCCAGCCCGAACGCGTCCCACACCGCGGGCGACACGAACGGGAACGGCAGCACTTCGGCGTAGCCCGCCTCGGCGAGTGCCCGGGACACCGTGCGGCGGCGGCGTTGGGCCGGGGTCAGGCCGGTGCCGGGCGGCGCGGCCGGCAGCACCGACGGGATGGTGTCGTAGCCCTCCAGCCGCAGCACCTCCTCCACCAGGTCGGCCGGCTGTTCGAGATCGGGTCGCCAGGACGGTGGGTGGGCGATCACGATCGTCCGGCCGTCAGTACCCGAGACCACGTCCGGCCGGCAGCCGATCTGGCCGAGGCGGCGGGCGGTCACCCCACGCTCGTACGACACGCCGGCCACTCGATCGGGCAGGTCGATCGGCATGCTGATGGCCGGCAGCTCGGTCGGGTTGCCCTCGTCGGTACGACCCGGCCGAATGGTGCCCTCGCCGTGCTCGCGCAGCAGCCGGGCGGCGATCTCCAGTGCGGCCGGCGGCAGGGCCGGGTCCACCATCCGCTCGAACCGCTTGGACGCCTCGCTCGGCAGCTTGTGCCGGCGAACCGTGCGGGCCACCTTCGCCGGGTTCCAGATGGCCGCCTCGAGCAGAATGTCCGTGCTCTCCGAGTTGATCTCGGTGCTGGCGCCGCCCATCACGCCGGCGAGGCCGATCGGCCCGGATTCGTCACACACCACCACGTCGTCCGGGTCCAGCACCCGATCGACGTCGTCAAGGGTGGTCAGCTTCTCGCCCGGCCGGGCGTTGCGCACCGTGATCGGGCCGCGCAGCGACGGCGTGTCGTAGGCGTGCATCGGCTGGCCGGTCTCCAGCATGACGTAGTTGGTCACGTCCACGGCCAGCGAGATCGAGCGCACCCCGGCCAGCATCAGCCGGCGCCGAATCCACCACGGAGTCGGCGCGGTCGGATCCACCCCGGTGATCCGGCGCACCGCGAAACGCTGGCAGATCTCCGGATCCTCGATGGTCACACCGATCGAGTCACCCTCCGCCTCTGGCACGTCGATGCCGGCGGGATCGCGGTAGGCCAGGTCGAACGCGCAGGCGAGCTCGCGAGAAAGTCCGCGCGCGGAGAAGCAGTAGCCCCGGTCCGGGTTGATCGACAGCTCGATCACCGTGTCATCGAGGTCGAGCAACTCGACCGCGTCGTCGCCGGCACCGGCCTCCTCGGGCGGCAGCACCAGGATGCCGGTGTGGTCATCGCCGAGACCGAGCTCGCGGGCGGAGCAGATCATTCCCTGGCTGATCCGGCCGTAGGACTTGCGCTCGGCGATGGCGAACCCGCCCGGCAGGACCGCGCCCGGCAGCGCCACCACGACCAGGTCACCCTCGACGAAGTTGGTGGCACCGCAGATGACCTGACGGGTGCGGGGCTCCTCGTCCTCGTCGTCGTCCTCCGGTTCGGCCACCTCAACCGTGCAGTAGCGCATCGGCTTCTTCAGGCCGGTGAGCTCCTCGATCTCGGCCACCCGGCCGACCACGAGCGGGCCGGTGACCGGGCCGAGCGGGCGGACCTCCTCGACCTCCATGCCGACCCGGACGAACGCGTCCGCGAGCTGTTCCGCGGTGAGGGTCGTGTCGGTCTCGAGGTGTTCGGTCAGCCAGCTGACTGGGAGCCGCATCAGGCCTCCGTTCCGAACGGCATGGTGAACCGGACATCGCCCTCGACCATGTCGCGCATGTCCGGGATCCCGTTGCGGAACTGGAGGGTTCGCTCGACACCCATGCCGAACGCGAAGCCGGAGTAGACGTCCGGGTCGATCCCGCAGGCGCGCAACACGTTGGGATGCACCATGCCGCAGCCGCCCCACTCGACCCAGCCGGCGCCACCCTTCTTCTCGGTGAACCAGACGTCCGGTTCGGCGGACGGCTCGGTGAACGGGAAGTACGACGGGCGCAGCCGGGTCCGGGCGGCGTCGCCGAACATCGCCCTGGCGAACGCATCGAGTGTGCCCTTGAGATGCGCCATGGTCAGGCCCTTGTCCACGGCGAGGCCCTCGACCTGGTGGAACACCGGGGTGTGGGTGGAGTCCAACTCGTCGGTGCGGAACGTGCGGCCCGGGCAGACCACGTACACCGGCAGGTCACGCTCGAGCAGCGCGCGGATCTGCACCGGTGAGGTGTGCGCGCGCAGCACCATGCCGGAGCTCTCCGGCGCGACGTAGAAGGTGTCCTGCATGCTGCGCGCCGGATGGTCCTTCTTGAAGTTCAGCGCGTCGAAGTTGAACCACTCGGTCTCCACCTCGGGGCCCTCGGCGACCTCGTAGCCCATGCCGACGAACACGTCCGCGATGCGCTCGTTCAGCGTGGTGATCGGGTGCCGCGCGCCGCGCGGGAACCGGTCCCATGGCAGGGTCACGTCGACCCGCTCGTCGCGCAGCACCCGCTCGTCGCGCTCGGCGTGCAGCCGCGCCGTTCGCTCGTCGAACACGGCGCGCACCGCGGCCTGGGCCTCGTTGACTCGCTTGCCGGCTTCGGCCCGCGCCCGCGGCGGCAGCGCCCCGATCTCCCGGCGGGCGGTCAGCAGCGGCGACTTGTCCCCCAGATGCGCGGGCTTGGCCGCGGCCAGCGCGGCGAGGTCGGTCGCGCCGGAGAACTCCTCCCGCGCTTTCTCGACGGCAGCCTGCAACGTCTCGGGAGCGAGCGCCGCGACCTCCTTGGGATCGTAGGAGTCGTTGGCTCCGGACATGGTTGGTTGAAGCTCCTGAGGATTGAGGTGGCCACGCGGCCTGCCCACCGGCCGCGGCGTCAGCCGGCGGGCAGCCCGATCCTAGGTGATCGGTACTTCTGGTTCGAAACCGGTTACTCCAGGCCCGGCATGACAACCGGCAACCCGCTGCCGCGAGCCGCCTCGGCCATCCTGTTGTCGTAGGTGACCAACGCGGTCAGCTCCTCGCCGAGCACTTCCGCGCTCGCGATGTGGACGGCGTCGAGTGATCGCACCGCGGGCGGCAGGTTCGCCGCGGCGTCCCGGACGGTTTTGGTCAGTTCGATCTCGGCGTGGTCTTTCACCAGTTGCGCCATCAGGTTCGGATAACTGCCAAGCCGATCGCAGGTGCGCACCGTCTCGATCATGCCAATCGTGCTGGTGCAGGTCCGAGTCGCCTGAGCGGAGAGAAAACCGTCGAGCGCGACGACATGGTGCCGGCGCGCGATGAAAGTGACAAGCGCCGAGGAATCCAGATAGATCATCTTTCATCCTCGCGCATCTCGAGCAAGATCGCGAGCGGGTCGACGTCGTCCGGCACCTCGATGCGCGTGTACTGATCGAGATCGGAGGTGGTCAGGCCAGCCGTGCCAGAAGCCGGGTTGATGGTGCCATTGGCGAGCAGCTCGTCATAGCGGCTGCGATGCCGGGGCGGCGGGGTGAGCACGGCGATCACCGTGCCGTGCCGGGTCACCTCGAGGGTCTCCCCCTGCTCGACCCGGGAGAACATCGCGCTGGGGTTGTAGGAGAACTCGCGGACGGTCACTGCGGTCATCTCGGCACCTCCTTCGAAGGCACCGTCCAATGTACTTACGTGAGAGTACAACATGGTAGGTACATCACTCCGTGTGACGCTGTCCGATGGCGCTGGCATAGAGGCAGACAGCGGCGGCGGCGGCAAGGTTGAGGCTTTCGGCATGGCCGTAGATGGGGACGCGCAGGGCGTGATCCACCGTCGTGCGGAGGTCGTCGGGAAGGCCGTGCGCCTCGTTGCCGAAGACCCAGGCGACCGGCATGGTCAGGGGGGCGGTGTCGAGTCCGTCATCGGCGTTCCCGTCCGCGGCAATCAGGGTAAGACCGGCCGCACGGCAGGCGGCGAGCGCCGCGCCGATGTCACGCGATCGGGTGATGGGCAGGTGGAACAGGCTGCCGGTGGAGGCGCGCACGCACTTGCCGTTGTGCGGGTCGACGGTGTCCCCGGCGAAGATCACCGCGTCGGCCCCGGCCGCGTCGGCCACCCTGGTCACCGTGCCGGCGTTGCCCGGGTCGGCCACCCCGACCAGCACGGCCACCAGCTTCGGGGCGCTGGCGAGCGCATCGCCGAGCGGCACGTCCACCTGCTCGCACACGGCCAGGATGCCTTGCGGGGTAACGGTTACCGACAGGCCGTCCGCGGCCCGGTCGGTGATCGTGGATACCGGAACGCCGGCCTCGGCGGCGGCCTCGACCAGCCCGGAGTTGCGGGCGGTCGCGGTGGGCGTGACGAACAGCTCGTGCACGGTGCCGAACACCAGCGCCTCGCGCACGGCCTGGGCGCCCTCGGCGAGAAAGCGCCCGGAACGGTCCCGGCCGGAACGCTTGACCAGCTGCCGAGCGGCGGCGACCCGGGGGGTCCGCTCGGTGTACAGCGGACGGTCCCCGGGTCGTCGGCGGCTGGTGCCGGTGCTCAGGAAGCCTTGCCCTGGGCCGGCGCGTTGTCACTGGCGATGTCGACCAGAGCGGTGAACGCGGCCGGGTCGCTCACCGCGAGCTCGGCGAGGATCTTGCGGTCGACCTCCACGCCGGCCACCCGCAGGCCCTGGATGAACCGGTTGTAGGTCATGCCGTTCTCGCGCGCGGCGGCGTTGATCCGGGTGATCCAGAGCTGCCGGAAGTCACCCTTGCGCGCCCGGCGGTCCCGGTAGGCGTAGTTGAGCGAGTGGAGCATCTGCTCCTTCGCCTTGCGGTAGAGGCGGGAGCGCTGGCCGCGGTAGCCGCTGGCCAGTTCGAGAGTCGTGCGACGCTTTTTGTGGGCGTTGACCGCCCGCTTGACGCGTGCCACTGGTCCGTCCTGTCGATCTCGTGGGCGGGAACGTCAGCCGCCCAGGTGGTCAATGGTGGTTGGCCGCATTCAGCGGCCGAGCAGCCGCTTGACGCGGCGACGGTCCTTCGTGGACACCTCGGTGACACCGGACAGCCGCCGGGTCACCTCACTCGACTTCTTCTCCAGCTTGTGGCGTAGGCCCGCCTGCTGCCGGAGCAGCTTGCCGTTCGCGGTGACCTTGACGCGCTTTCCCATCCCCGTGTGGGACTTCTGCTTGGGCATGTGTGGTTCCTTGATCTGCTACGAGGGTGAGACAGGACGGTGCGTGCGTTACTCCGGGTCGGACTCCCCGCTCGGCGTGGTCGCCTTCTGGCGCGCCTTCTGCACCTTGTGCGGCGCCAACACCATGATCATGTTACGGCCGTCCTGCTTGGGCGAGGCCTCGACGAAACCAAGTTCGGCCACGTCGTCGGCGAGCCGCTGCAGCAGCCGGAAGCCAAGCTCCGGGCGGGACTGCTCGCGACCCCGGAACATGATCGTCACCTTGACCTTGTTCCCGTGCTCGAGGAACCGGACCACGTTGCGCTTCTTGGTCTCGTAGTCGTGGGTGTCGATCTTGGGGCGGAGCTTCTGCTCTTTGATCACGGTGAGCTGCTGGTTGCGGCGCGACTCGCGGGCCTTCTGCGCGGTCTCGTACTTGAACTTGCCGTAGTCCATGAGCTTGCAGACCGGCGGGCGCGCCTGCGGGGCGACCTCGACGAGGTCCAGATCCGACTCCTGAGCGAGCCGGAGCGCGTCCTCGATGCGGACGATTCCGACCTGCTCGCCATTCGGACCGACCAACCGGACCTCGGGCACTCGGATGCGGTCATTGATGCGAGTCTCAGCGCTGATGGGGCCTCCTCCGTCCGAGGACAGGGTCAAATGCGGATACGTCTGGTTGCGACCCGGCTGATTCCATGAGGCCCCGAACAGCACCGAACCCCGGTCGCCAATGGCGAACGGGGCCCGCATCCGACCGGCCCGGCAGGCGCGCCGGGACATCGTGACCAGCGCCGTCACCGGCACCGGTCACCGCGATCGGACCCGGCCACCGCACAGGCGCGTGACTCGGGTGGGAGCGGGGCTCCACTTGTCCGCCCCTCGCAGGGCGGGTCGCGTCCTTCAGAATATCAGACCGCCCGACACCCCCGGCGGCGCCGTCCTCTCGAGCCGCCCGGCACCGGGCCTGGTCGCGGCGGGCGCCGGCGCAGCCGCGTCGGCCGCGTCAGCCGCGGGCCCAGTGGTACCACAGCTCCGGCCGGCCGACCTGCCCGTACTGTAACCGGCGCACGGCCAAACCGTTGTCCGCCAGGTATTCCAGGTAGCGGCGGGCGGTCACCCTGGACACCCCGATGCCGTCGCTGGCCACCGCGGCGGACAGTCCGCCGGCCGCCGCCCGCAACACGGCGACCACGGCGTCCAGCGTCGGTGCGCTCATTCCCTTGGGCAGCGCCGGGTGCTCGGCTCCGCGCAGGGTGGCCAGCAGACTGTCCACTTCGGACTGACCGGTGGCCTGACCGGTGCGGTCCACCCCGGCACGGAACCGGGCGTAGCGCTCCAGCTTGTCCCGCATCGCGGCGAAGGTGAACGGTTTGAGCAGGTACTGCACCACGCCGGCGGACACCGCGGCACGCACCACGGCAAGGTCCCGCGCCGAGGTCACCGCGATCACGTCGGCGGTGTGCCCGGCCGCGCGCATGGCCCGGCAGACGTCCAGCCCGTGCGCGTCCGGCAGGTAGAAATCGAGCAGCACGAGGTCGACCGGCTGCCGCGGCAGCGCGCGCAGCGCCTCGGCCCCGGCGCACGCGATGCCGACCACGGTGAACCCGTCGACCCGTTCGACATACTGCCGGTGCGCCTCGGCGGCGACCGGGTCGTCCTCGACCACCAGAACGCGGATCACGCGCGCACCGGTAACCGGACGGTGAAAACCGCCCCCCCGTCGGTGCCGATCTCGACCGTGCCCCGGTTGCGCCGAACCGCCTGTCCCACGAGGGCGAGCCCGATCCCGCGGCCGAGCCGGCCGGCACCGTTCTTGGTCGACCAGCCGCGATGGAACGCGTCCTCGGCCCGCTCGGGATCGAGACCGGGCCCGGTGTCGGCCACCCGAAGCACCAGGTCGCCACCATCGGTGCGCGCCGTGACGAACACCTGCGGCCGGCCGCCGGCCTCGAGCGCGGCATCGAGCGCGTTGTCGATCAGGTTGCCGAGAATGGTGACCACGTCGCGGGGTGCGACGGCGGCGCCGTTCCCGCCGAGCACAGCGTCGTCGATCTCGGTGTCGTCGGTGATCACCAGCGCCACGCCGCGCTCGCTGGCCTCGGCCGCCTTGCCGAGCAGCAGCGCCGCGAGTACCGGCTCGGCCACCGCGCCGACCACCCGGTCGGTGAGCCGCTGGGCGACCTCGAGTTCGGAGGTGGCGAACTCGACCGCCTCCCGGCTGCGGCCCAGTTCCACCAGCGAGACCACGGTGTGCAGCCGGTTCGCCGCCTCGTGCGCCTGCGATCGCAGCGACTCGGCGAACCCGCGCACCGAGTTCAGCTCGCCGGTCAACGCCTGGAGATCGGTGTGGTCCCGCAGGGTCACCACGGTGCCCTGGGTACCGCCGCCGGAACGCACCGGCGCGGAGTTCACCACGAGCACCCTGGTGTCGGTCAGCCGGATCTCATCCTGCGCCACGCCGGAAAGGCTGCCCGCCAAGGGTTGCGGCAACCCGAGTTCGGCCACTCGCCGACCGTCGATGTCGCCGGAGAGGTCGAGCAGCGTCCGCGCACCGTCGTTGCACAGCGTCACCCGGCCGGCCTTGTCGACAAGCAGCAGCCCCTCGCGCACCGCGTGCAGGATCGCTTCGTGGTAGTCGATCCGCCGGCCGAGCTCGGCCGGCGCGAGGCCGTGGGTCTGCCGGCCGATCCGCCGGCTCACCAGGTACGTCCCGGTACAGCCGACCAGCAGCGCGATGACCGCCGCGACCAGCAGCGGGACCAGCCGGTCGCGCACCTGCCCGCTGATCGCCCGTACCGTGATGCCGACGCTGACCAGCGCCACCACCGTGTGGGCGGCGTCGAACACCGGCACCACCGCGCGTACCGACGGGCCGAGCGTGCCCGTGTAGGTCTCGGTGAACACGTCGCCGGCCAGGGCCTGCTCGGTGTGCCCGAGGAACTGTCCGCCGATCATCACCGGGTTCGGGTGGGTCCACCGCCGGCCCGACGGGTTCATGATCGTGACGAAGTCCACTCCGGTGTCGGCCCGAACGTCTTCCGCGAGCGGCTGTAACCGCGCGGTCGGATCGGCGCCGGCCACCGCTTCGAGCACGGTCGGTGCGTCGGCCACCGTGCTGGCCACCGAAGTCACCTTCTCCCGCGCCGCCTCCTCGGTGTGCCCGGCCACGTCCAGGTAGACGAACACCGCGCCGCCGGCCACCAACAGGGTCACGATGATCACCTGAAGCACCAACAACTGCCGGGCAAGGCTCATGGCAGTCAAGTGTGACCGAAATGTTCGGGTCGCCCAACGGGATCGACCCCGGCTGCCTCGCACGTCCCACCGCCCGCAACTGCCGAAGAACGCCTGCACCGAACTCCGGCGCGGGTCGGCTACCCACCGCGTTCGGAGCGCTACTCTCTGGACGACTGGTCGGGCACGCGCGAAGGAGGCCGTCGTGCCGGAGTCGATCGCCCCACCGTCTGGGAGAACCTCGATTTGCGTGAGGCGCTGGCGCGACGCGACGTCGCGGCCGTCTACCGCCTGCTCGTCGCGGCTGGCGTAGCGCAACGGACAATCGGGAGACTGACCCGGCAGTCACAGTCGGAGGTCTCCGACATCGTCAACGGACGCCAGGTCCAGGCCTACGACGTGCTCGTCCGGATCGCCGACGGCCTTGGCGTGGCTCGCGGATGGCTGGGACTCGCCTACGATGAGGTCGACCCCTCCACGCTGGACGAGACGGAGGAGGTGGACGAGGACGTGGAACGCCGCAGGTTCCTGGCACTGGCCGGCTCGATCGTGGTCGGCTCACCCGTGCTCGGCGAGCCCGAGCAGCTGACGGTGCACGACATGATCATCCGCCCGCCCGGCCGGGTGGGCGTCGAAGACGTCCGGCAGTACGCGGCGACCGTCGCCCGGCTCGGCGTGCTGGACCGCGAGTCCGGAGGTATGGCCGCCCGAGGCGCGCTCGTCGCGACGGCCCGTGCGGGCGAGGCGATGCTCACCGCAGACGCCAGCGATCAGGTGCGGACCGAGCTGCGACGCGGCATCTCCGAGGCTCATCGACTGGCCGGCTGGGCGTCCGGTGACGTCGGCCTACGCGAGCACTGCCGCTGGCACATGCACCGGTCCCTGACGTTCGCCAAGGGCGACGACGCGCAGGTCAGCTCCGTGCTCGCCGCGTCGGCCGCGATGGAGAAAACCCACGGACACCCCGACGACGCGGTGCACCTGCTGCACCTCGCGCAGATCGGGGCGCACCGCGCCGACCCGCAGGCCGGCGCCGTCTTGGCCGGCCTGAGCGCCCGAGCCTACGTGGCCGTCAACCACCGCGACCGGGCGCGCTCCGACCTCGCGCTCGCCCGGACGCTGTTCGCCGAGGCCCAGCCGGCGGCGTCCACACCGTTCTTCGCCTTCTACGGACCCGGCGCGGGCCTGCTGGCCAGCGTCGAGACGAAGCTGGGCAACCTCGACGCGGCCCGGACCGAGGTGAGGCGGGCGCTGGACACCCGCCCGGATTACGACGTGCGCTGCGCCGCGCTCGACACGATCGTGCTCGCCACCGTGCTGATCGAGGCCGGCGAGTTCCGAGACGGCGCGACCGCGACCCGACGCGCTCTCGACCTGGTGACGGAGGTGGGGTCGCGGCGCGTCCGGGACCGGCTCGCGCCGCTGGAGCGCGCGCTGACGGTGCGGCGCGACAGCACCTTGGCCGATCTGGCCCGGCGCGTGCGTGCCCTCCGCGTGCCGACGGACGGCTGACCGCCGCGAGCGCGTCGGTCAGCCGCGTCAGCCGGACCAGTCGTCGTGCCGGACATTTCCGGCGACCACCGGACCAGAAACGACGCGAACGATCCGCGAACCTGTTAATCCGCGGACGGCTCCCTCGACTGTCGTCGATCGACAGGCCGGGTGGAGCTAGGCAACCTCGACGGGGCGCGGACCGAGGTCAGGCGCCGCTGGACGAGAAGTCCCTGAACGAAATGAACGCAACGGTGACCTAGCTCATATCCAGGGGGATAGTGCGGGCCGTGTCGGCCAGCGCAGTTGAGACGAGTCAACCCGCCAGGCGGGATCGAACCCACCTGCTCTACCTGGCGGTGATCGCCGCTGTGGTCCTCGGCATCGCGGTCGGGCTGCTGTTCCCGGCCTTCGGAAAATCGCTGAAACCGTTGGGCGACGGCTTCGTCAACCTGATCAAAATGATGATCAGCCCGATCATCTTCTGCACCATCGTGCTCGGCATCGGCAAGGTGGCCAAGGCCGCCACGGTCGGCAAGGTCGGCGCCCTGGCCATCGGCTACTTCATGATCATGTCCACGGTCGCGCTGTTCATCGGACTGGTCGTCGGCAACCTGCTTCAGCCGGGCGGCGGGCTCAAGCAGGGCACCCCGCCGAGCGCGCCGGCCCAGAACACCGTCGACTTCCTCCTCGGCATCATTCCCACCACCCTGCTCTCCGCGCTCACCTCGAACAATGTGCTGCAGACGCTGCTGGTCGCACTGCTCACCGGGTTCGCACTACAGGCCATGCGGGGCGCGGGTGCGCCGATCCTGCGCGGCATCGAACACATCCAGCGTCTGGTGTTCAAGATTCTGGCCATGATCATGTGGGTGGCGCCGGTCGGCGCGTTCGGTGCGATCGCCGCGGTGGTCGGGGCAACCGGATGGAGCGCGCTGCGGAGCCTCGCGGTGATCATGCTCGGCTTCTACCTGACCTGCTTGATCTTCGTGTTCGGCGTGCTCGGCACCATCCTGTGGGCCGTGGCCAGGGTGAGTCTCCTTGCCCTGGTTCGGTATCTGGGCCGGGAGTTCCTGCTGATCCTGTCCACCTCGTCCTCCGAGGTCGCGCTCCCCCGGCTGATCGCCAAGATGGAGCACCTCGGCGTCGGCCGCCCGGTGGTCGGCATCACGGTGCCGACCGGCTACTCGTTCAACCTGGACGGAACGGCCATCTACCTGACCATGGCCACGCTGTTCATTGCCAGCGCCAAGGGCGCGCCGCTGTCCGTCGGCGAGCAGATCTCCCTGCTGTTGTTCATGATCATTGCGTCCAAGGGCGCTGCCGGGGTCACCGGTGCCGGCCTGGCCACACTGGCCGGCGGCCTCCAGGCGCACCGGCCGGACCTGGTCAGCGGAGTCGGCCTGATCGTCGGCATCGACCGGTTCATGTCCGAGGCCAGGGCGCTGACCAACTTCGCCGGCAACGCGGTGGCCACCGTGTTGGTCGGCACCTGGACCCAGGAGTTCGACCGGGAGCGGGCCGACCGGGTGCTCGCCGGCGAGGAACCGTTCGACGAAACCACCATGCTCGACGAGCACGACGCGGAACAGCACGACGAGGGCGACGAGTCCACCGGGGACCAGGAGCGCGCCACCGGGTCCACGGTAGGGGGGTAAGGGGTGTAGTGGGCTTCTTCCGGGGAAGAAAGCCCACTACACCCAGACGTTGGCTACCGTGTCGGCCAGGTTTCGACACGACCGGGGGTGGTGCAAGACCGGTGGGCGACGACGCGGTGGACGATTCGCCGGCACCGCTCCTGCTCGCCGTGCTCGCCCTTGCCGCGGTCGGCTTCTGGCCGGCTCTCACTCCAACCCGGGGTCATTCCAATACCGTGACGTCGAGTGAGCCGGCCGCGTAGCGCCGGCGCAGCTCCTTCTTGTCGAACTTGCCCACACTGGTCTTGGGCACCTCGGGGATGACGCTCCACCGTTCCGGCACCTGCCACCAGTCGACCCGGCCGGCCAGGAAGTCGCGCAGCTCGGCCACCTCCGCCGAGCGGCCGGCCTCGAACACCACGGCGGCCAGCGGTCGTTCCTGCCAGCGCAGGTCCGGCACCGCGATCACCGCCGCCTCGGCCACCGCGGGGTGGGTCATCAGCTGGCTCTCCAACTCCACCGAGGAGATCCACTCGTCGCCGGACCGGATCACGTCCTTGGCCCGGTCGGTCAGCGTCAGATAGCCGTCCGGGCTGAGCGTGCCGATGTCGCCGGTGCGCAACCAGCCCGCGACGAAGCGGGACTGCGCGTCCCGGTCGGCCGGCTCCGGACGGTAGTAGGAGCTGGCGATCCACGGGCCGCGGATCTCCAGCTCGCCGACGCTCTTGCCGTCGTTGGGCACCGGCCGGCCGTCCACGCCAATCAGCCGGGCCTCGAGCGAGGGCAGCAGCCGGCCCTGACTGATCCGGTACGGCCAGGCGTCCGGGCCGCTGACCCGGGCCGGCGGGTGCGCCACCGTGGCGATCGGCGAGGTCTCGGTCATCCCCCACCCCTGCACCACCCGCACCCCGTGGCGCTCCTCGAACTCCTGGATCAGCGCGGGCGGGCAGGCGGCGCCGCCGGCGAGCACCATGCGCAGCGAGGAGACGTCGGCGGGCCGGGTGCGCAGCTCTTCGAGCACCGCGGACCAGGTGGTGGTCACCGCGGCGGCCAGGGTCGGGCGCTCCGCGGCGATCATCTCGACCAGCGCCTCCGGCTGGAGGAACCGGTCCGGCAGCAGCTGCCCGGACCCGGCCAGGAACGCCGCGTAGGGCATCCCCCATGCGTTGACATGGAACATCGGCACCAGCGGCAACAGCACGTCGTGCGGGCTCATGCCGTGCGCCGCCGGCGTGTTCACCGCAAGGCTGTGCAGGAAGATCGACCGGTGGCTGTAGGCGACGCCCTTCGGCTCGCCGGTGGTGCCGCTGGTGTAGCAGAGCGCGGCCGCGCTGTGCTCGTCCGGATCCGGCCACTCGTGCCGGTCGGACTGCGCGGCGAGCAGCTCCTCGTAGTCATGGGTGAGCTTGCCGGCGCTGCGCATCGGGCTGACCGTCCCGTTGCCGACCACCACCACGTGCTCCACGCCGGGCAGCTCGGGCAGCAGCTCGGCGAACCGTGGCAAGGCCGTCTCGTTGACCAGGATCACCCGGTCCTCGGCGTGGTTGATGGTGTAGACCAGCTGGTGCTTGGAGAACCGCAGGTTGATGGTGTGCAGCACGGCGCCCATCGCCGGCACCGCCAAGTAGGCCTCGAGGTGCTCGGCGTTGTTCCACATGAACGTGCCGACCCGCTGGTCGCCGGTGACGCCGAGGCCACGCAGCGCGTTGGCCAGCTGGGCGGCCCGCAATCCCAGCGCGCCGTAGGACCGGTAGCGGGCCCCGCCGCCGATCCAGGTGGCCACCTGGCTGTCCGCGTGCACGGTCGAGCCGTACCGCAGCATCCGGGCCACGGTCAGCGGCGCGTCCTGCATGGTGCTTCTCACCGGGGCCGACCCCGCTCGCTCGCGGACCGGACCTGCCCGAGCTCCCAGGCGGTGAGGGCGAGGGACAGCGCGACGAACGTCGCCCGGCCCTTCAGCGGGCGGCCGAGCAAGCTCTCCAGCCGGTTCAGCCGGTTCAGCACGGTGTTGCGGTGGCAGTACAGGCGGGTCGCGGTGTGTGCCACCGAGCAGTTCGTGTCGATCCACACGGCCAACGTGTTGAGCAGATGCTTGCCCTCCCTTCCCGGCAGGTCGAGCACCGGCCCGAGCAGCTCGCGGACCAGCATGTCGGCCAGGTCGGGCGAGCGGACCAGGAGCGCCTCCGGCAGGCGGTCCTCCAGCGTGGCCAGACCCGGCACGCCGGCCGGCAGCGTGGCCAGCGCGATCGAGGCGAGCTGATAGCCCTCGTCCACCTGGCCGAGCCCGGTCACCACCGGCCCGACCCCACCGCGGCCGCGCATCGCCGGCCGCAGCCGGCGCAGCACCGCCTCCTGGGCTGGCTCCGCCATCGCCACGAGCCCGACCAGCACCTCACCGCTGACCTGCCAGACCGAGCGGAACCCGCCCGCGGCCAGCGTCTCGGCCGGCATCTCAACCCCGGGGCGTCCGGTGGTGCTCGGTTCGACGGCGAACACCAGGTAGGCGCCGTCCGCCGGCAGATCCAGCTTCACCGCCGCCTCCTCGAGAAAGGCCGGCTCCCGGCCGCGGCCGCGCAGCAGCTCGTCCACCATGGCCCGCCTGCGCTGCTCGGCCATCCGCAGCAGCTCGACCTCGGTGCGGTGGTAGTGGTAGCAGGTGGCGAACTCGGCGGACACCTCGTCGATGACCAGCCAGAGCGAGCTCGCCACGTCCAGCAGGGCCGAATCGGGGGGCGTCTCGCCGCCCGCGCAGTCCGCCAGCTCCTGCCACACGGCGAGACCGGCCAGCCGGTAGGAGCGCAGCACCGAGTCGAGCGGCACGCCGCGCTCGGCCTGGCGGCGGGCACTGGATCGGATCACGGCGTACGGCTCGGCGCCGGGTTCGCCGGCGAGCAGCAACAGGACGGCGTCCAGGTTGTCCCGGCAGGAGCGGCGCAGGTCCGGCAGCGACACCAGCGCCGTGTCCAGGTAGGCGGAGTTCTTCGCCACGATGTCCGCCACCCACCGGTCGGCGATGCGGTCCAGCCGCTGGCGCAACGCCTCGACCAGCCCGGCGTCCTCCCCGGCCGGGGCGACCGGATCGACGCGTCGCACCGTTGCCATGGCGTCACCATGCTCGTTTTGCCCTCGAACGGCAAGAATGCGCCGGCCGGCCGCTGTGCACCCCGCACAACTCGGGGCAGTCCACTCTGGACCGCACGCGGTGCCCGAACGGTCATCGGCTGCCGTGCGGCGGCCCGGTCAGGTAGCGCCGCAGCCCGCGCTGTCCCCGGCGCATCATCGCGGCGTGGTTGGCCCGAAACAGCGGTCGGGCCACCGGGGCGAACACGCGCAGCAGGCCCTTGTTCACCACGACCTGCTGAGAGATCAGCAGGCGCGCCCGACGCGGCCGCTCGGGTGCCACCACACCGACGCAGTAGCCCTCGAGGTCCCCGGTCAACTCCACGCGCAGCCGCCCGGCCCGCTCGTCCTGTTCGGCCCGGTGCACCCGGAACACCAGCGCGAAGGGCAGTGTCGAACGGCAGGTCAGCTCGGCGGTGTTCGCGTCGACCCGGTCCACGGCGCGAACGTCGGGCCACCACCGCGGCCAACTGGCCAGGTCCACCAGGGCGCCGAACACCGGAGCCGGGGGCGCCTCGACCGACCACACGCTGTCGAACCGGTACTCGTGCAATGACAACCGGGCGGACAACCGGGACCCCCAACCACCATCCGTCACAGCGACACCGACACGAACTTCTTCCCGCTCGTGGTGACCACCTCGATCGAGCGCACCTGGTTCGGATCGACAAGTGCCGAGCCGTCCAGCGTGGTGCCATTGCGCTCGCCCGCCTCGGACACCAGCCAACTGCCGGCCAGGATGGGTGCGCCGGAGCGCGGCACGACCAGCAGTTGACACGGCTCGCCAGCCGGAATGCCGCCGGCGACCGCGTGCACCCGCACCCAGCCGGCCTGCTTCACCATGTCCACCGAGAGCCGTGCCCCGGTCGCCTGGTCGACCCCGTCGCGGTGCTCGCTGTTCGGCGTCGGAAGTGTGGTCACCTGGCCCGGCTGGGCCACTCCGCCGCCGGGTGCGGTCTGCCGGCCGACCAGCACGCCGGCACCGAGCGCCACCGCGGCGAGCACCACGATGGACGCGGCCACCAGGCCACGGCGCAGCATGCTCGGCCGGGCCGGCGCGGCGAACAACCCGGCGGAGCCGCCGAAGTCCGCGCGAGCCGCGCGCAGGGTGCGCCGCAGCAGCAGGTCGCCCCCGTCCGGGGGACCGTCGAGGAACGCCTCGGGCGGAACCTCGTCCATCGCGGTCCGCAGGTCGACCAGTTCGGCGAAGTCCTGCCGACACTGGGCACACCCGGCCAGGTGGTCGTGCACCAACTGGGTTTCGCGAGGATCGAGGGTGCCGAGGGCGTAGGCGCCCAACAGCGAGCGATCGTGCTCGATCGAGCTCATCCCGGCACCTCCCTTGCTCCCGAGAGCACCGCTCGCAGCGTGCGCATGGCGTGATAGGACCGTGATTTCACGGTACCGGGAGGAATGCCAAGGACCTTGGCGGTCTCGGTGACCGTGCGGCCGCGGTAGTACATCTCGACAAGCACCTCCCGGTGCTCGGCGGTGAGCTTGTCCAGGGCACCGAGCACGGCCATCTGGTTGACGACCTGCTCGGCGTGATCCCGCTCGACGGCCGGCACGTCGACCGGCTCCCCGACCTCCTGCGGTCGGGACGCCCTGGCCCTTGCCCGGTCGGTGACGATGTTGCGGGCGACGGTGAGCAGCCAGCCACGCACCGAGCCCTTGCTGTCGTTGCCGAGATCATCGGCGTGCTTCCAGGCGCGGAGCAGCGTCTCCTGTACGACGTCCTCCGCGGCGGCCCGGTCCCCGGTCAACCGGGTGGCGTAGGCCAGCACGCTTCGGCCGTGCTCCTCGTACAGGAAACGGATCAGATCCTCGCCTGGCGCACGCTGTTCCCGCGCACCGCCGCGCTGCCGGCGCGACCGCAAGCCTGGAAACGTCACGCCTGCCCTCACCTGCCCGGATGATTCGGACACCATAGTCGGCGAGAACAGTACTGGACCGGTCCATGACCCATGTCCACCCTTCGTGTCTGGTCCGCCGGGCGGGGCGCGGAAGGGGTTGGTGCGATCCCGCCCGGCGGGGCCTTTCAGTAACCGCCGGCATCCGGCACCGGGGCCGGCGCGGCGGCCTGCGCCTTCTTTCCCTGCGGGGTCGACGCGAACCAGGTTCCGCCGACGCCCTGGCCGTTGAGGTCGCCCGCCTTGCGATCCTCCGCGTACCGGTACAGCGGCCAACCGCCGAGCGTGAGCTGGGTGCGGCCGTCCTTGCGGGCCATCGTGCCGACCAGGTTCTTGTCCACGTCGGCCAGTTGGACCTCGCCGGCGTCCCTGACGATCACCGGCGGCCAGGACTTGGCGCAGGCGTCGTTGCAGTTGGACGTGCTCGGTGTGGACTTGTCCCGGTCGAAGCGGTAGAGCGTGTGGCCGTTCTGGTCGATGACCACGGAGCCGAGGGTGCCGTCGTCCGCGACGGCCAGCGTCACCCCGGCCGAGTCCGGCTGGGCCGCCGGCACCGCCTTCCCCGGCACGGACTGGGGGTTGACTCCGCAGGCCGGCAGCGCCGAAAGCGCCAGCAGCCCGGCGGCCGCGGCCACGACTCGGGTGCGGATCATGGGGCCAACCTCCCGCCTTGTTCGTCACCATGCACACGAGCCGTCGCCGGGAGCGGTTCACCCGGTTTCACAGAATCTTTTCGCCGCCGGCGCGCACCACCTTCGCCGGCCGGTGCGGCGCCGCTAGGCTGGCCGCATGGCGAAGTGGGCAGCAGTAAACATTCCGGACCAGACCGGCCGGACCGTGATGATCACCGGCGCGAACAGCGGGATCGGCGCGGTCACCGCCACCGGCCTGGCCAGGGCCGGCGCACGGGTGATCATCGCGTGCCGCAACGTCGCCAAGGGCGAGGCGGCCGCCGCGGCGATGCCTGGCACGGTGGAGGTGCGCTCACTCGACCTGGCCGACCTGACCTCGGTGCGCGCGTTCGCCTCGGCGCTGTCGGACCCGGTCGATGTCCTGATCAACAACGCCGGGGTGATGGCGCTCCCCTTGCGGCGTACCGCGGACGGCTTCGAAATGCAGTTCGGGACCAACCATCTCGGCCACTTCGCCCTCACCGGCCTGCTGCTCGACCGGGTCCGCGATCGCGTGGTGACCGTGGCCAGCGCCGCCCACCGCATGGGCAAGATCCGCCTTGACGACCTGAACTGGGAGCGGGCCCGCTACCAGCGCTGGTCGGCCTACGGCCAGTCCAAGCTCGCCAACCTGCTCTTCACCTATGAGCTCGCCCGCCGGCTGGCCAGCGCGGGCTCGGCGGTGAAGGCGATGGCCGCCCACCCCGGCTACGCCGCCACCAGCCTGCATTCGCACACCGAGTCGATCCAGGACGCCATCATGGCGTTCGGCAACCGCATCATCGCCCAGTCCGCCGCGATGGGTGCCCTGCCGACCCTGTACGCGGCCGCCGTGCCCGACCTCGCCAGCGGCAGCTACATCGGTCCCGACGGCCTCTTCGAGCAGCGCGGCCACCCCAAGATCGTCGGCTCGAACGCCGCTTCCCGAGACGAGAACACCGCCCGCCGGCTGTGGGAGCTCTCCGAGTCGCTGACCAGCGTCACGTACGAGTTCCGCCGAGACGCGGGGAACTCGGTTGCCTGAACGCGCAACTGGAGTTGCCTGAGCGCGCGACTCAGTTGCCTGAGCGCGCGACTCGCGGGTGAACCGGATCGTTCAGCCGGCGGCCGCTTCGGACTGCTCGGCCAGCAGATGACCGAGGAACTGGCCGGTGTAACTCTCCGGGACATCGGCCAGTTGTTCGGGCGTGCCCTCGGCGATGATGGTGCCCCCGCCGTAGCCGCCTTCCGGGCCCATGTCGATGACCCAGTCCGAGGTCTTGATCACATCGAGGTTGTGCTCGATCACGATCACGGTGTTTCCCTTGTCCACCAAACCGTTGATCAGACCGAGCAGCTTGCGGATGTCCTCGAAATGCAACCCGGTGGTCGGCTCGTCCAGGATGTACACCGTCTTGCCGGTGGACCGCTTCTGCAGCTCGCTGGCCAACTTCACTCGCTGGGCCTCGCCGCCGGACAGGGTCGGCGCCGGCTGGCCGAGCCGGACGTAGCCCAGCCCGACATCCACCAGCGTCCGCAGGTGCCGGTGGATCGCCTTGATCGGCTCGAAGAACCCCTCGGCCTCCTCGATCGGCATGTCCAGCACCTCGGAGATGGTCTTCCCCTTGTAGTGCACCTCAAGGGTCTCCCGGTTGTACCTGGCCCCCTTGCACACCTCGCACGGCACATACACGTCCGGCAGGAAGTTCATCTCGATCTTGATGGTGCCGTCGCCCGCGCACGCCTCGCACCGGCCGCCCTTGACGTTGAACGAGAAGCGGCCCGGCTGGTAGCCGCGCACCTTCGCCTCGGTGGTGGCCGCGAACAGCTTGCGGATGTTGTCGAACACCCCGGTGTAGGTGGCCGGGTTGGACCGCGGCGTGCGGCCGATCGGCGACTGGTCGACCCGGACCAGCTTGTCCACCTTCTCCAGGCCGCGCACCCGGCTGTGCCGACCGGGCACCTGGCGCGCGCCGTTGAGCTTGTTGGCCAGCACCGTGGCCAGAATGTCGTTGACCAGGGTGGACTTTCCGGAGCCGGAAACCCCGGTCACCGAGACCAGGCAGCCCAACGGGAACGCCACGTCGATGGTGCGCAGGTTGTGCTCGCGCGCGCCGACCACGGTGAGCACCCGCTTGCGATCGACCGGCCGGCGCATCAGCGGCAGCGGGATCGCCTCGCGCCGGGCCAGGTAGGCCCCGGTCAGCGAGCGCTTGTTGGCGAGCAGAGCCTTGAAGGAGCCGCTGTGCACGATCTCGCCGCCGTGCTCTCCCGCGCCCGGCCCGATGTCCACGATCCAGTCCGCGGTGCGGATGGTCTCCTCGTCGTGCTCCACCACGATCAGTGTGTTGCCGAGATCGCGCAGCCGGGTCAGCGTCTCGATGAGCCGGTGGTTGTCCCGCTGGTGCAGGCCGATCGAGGGCTCGTCCAGCACGTAGAGCACCCCGACCAGGCCGGAGCCGATCTGGGTGGCCAGCCGGATCCGCTGCGCCTCGCCACCGGACAGGGTGCCGGAGGCGCGGTCCAGCGACAGATAGTCGAGCCCGACGTCGAGCAGGAACCGCAGCCGCGCCTGGATCTCCTTGAGCACCGCACCGGCGATCATCTTCTCGCGGTGGCCGAGCGAGAGCCCCTCCAGGAACTCCGCGCAGTCCCGGACGCTCAGCGCGCACACCTCGGCGATGGATCGCGCGCCCTGTACCGCGTGCTCAAGGGTGACCGCGAGGATCTCCGGCTTGAGCCGGGTGCCCTGACAGCCGGGGCAGGGCACCTCGCGCATGTAGCCCTCGTACTTCTCCCGCATGTACTCCGAATCGGTCTGGTCGAGCCGGCGCTCCAGGAACGGGATCACCCCCTCGTAGGCGGCGTAGTACGAGCGTTCCCGGCCGTACCGGTTCTTGTACCGGACGTGTACCTGCTCGCCGGTCCCGTGCAGCACGGCCTTCTGCGCCTTGGCCGGCAGCCGCCGCCACGGGGTGTCCACCCGGAAGCCGACGGCCTCACCGAGCGAGGTGAGCAGCCGCTCGAAGTACTCCGCGCTCTGCCCGCCGGCCCAGGGTGCGATCGCCCCGTCGGCCAGCGAGAGCTCCTCGTCCGGCACCACCAGCTCGGGATCGACCTCCTTCTTGACGCCGATGCCGGTGCACTCCTGGCAGGCGCCGTAGGGCGAGTTGAAGGAGAAGGACCGCGGCTCGAGGTCCTCGATGGCCAGCGGGTGGCCGTTCGGGCAGGCCAGGTTCTCCGAGAAGCCGCGAATGCGGTGCGGGTCGTTGTCCGGCAGGTCCACGAACTCCAGCTCGACCAGCCCGTCGGCCAGCCGCAGTGCGGTCTCCACCGAGTCGGTGAGGCGCTGCTTGGCGCTCGTCTTGACCTGAAGCCGGTCGATCACCACGGCGATCTCGTGCTTCTCCTGCTTCTTCAGCTTGGGCGCTTCGGTGAGCGAGTGCACCACCCCGTCCACCCGCACGCGCGAGTAGCCCTGCGACTGCAGCTGGGCGAACAGGTCGACGTACTCCCCCTTGCGCCCGCGAACCACCGGGGCGAGCACCTGGAACCGCACCCCGGACTCCATCGCCAGCACCTGGTCGACGATCTGCTGCGGGGTCTGCTTGCTGATCGCCTCGCCGCAGGTCGGGCAGTGCGCCTTGCCGGCCCGCGCGTAGAGCAGCCGCAGGTAGTCGTAGACCTCGGTGATGGTGCCGACCGTGGAACGCGGGTTGCGGCTGGTGGACTTCTGGTCGATGGACACCGCAGGCGAGAGTCCCTCGATGAAGTCCACGTCCGGCTTGTCCATCTGGCCGAGGAACTGGCGGGCGTAGGCGGACAGCGACTCGACGTAGCGGCGCTGGCCCTCGGCGAAGATGGTGTCGAAGGCCAGGCTGGACTTGCCGGAGCCGGAGAGGCCGGTGAACACGATCAGGCTGTCTCTTGGCAGGTCGAGATCGACGCCGCGCAGATTGTGCTCCCTGGCACCGCGGACGACGAGGCGGTCGGCCACTGATTTCCCTTCGATCGGGCGACTTGCTGAGCTCGGGCAGCCGGACGGAGCTACACCGATGGCGGCGCCAATGCTAGGTCGGAGCACCGACAATTCCGGTCCGATACTCATACCGTGACCGACTGCTACCCGCCAGGCGGTTCCCGTGACAGCCAAAGTTCCCTAGGCTGTCCGAATCCCAAGCTATGGCTCGACTCACTTTCACGACCGATCACGCGGGGAAGTCGGTATGACCGGATCAAGCACCACACCGGACACCTCGGTGAAGCACGACTCCGTACCCGTCCAGCGTAGCTCTGCCGAACGAACGGCACTGGAGCGTGCCACCCGAGCGCTGGTCGCGGTTCGGGAGGCTACCGACGCGCTTCGCGACGAAGTCGCCCAGCTGGGTGACCGGGAGATCACCCAGCCGAGCCTGCTATCCGGCTGGACCAGGGCACACCTGGTGACCCACCTCGCCCGCAACGCCGACGCCCTGGTCAACCTGATGACCTGGGCGCGTACCGGGATCGAGCATCCGATGTACGCCAGCAGGGCGGACCGGGACGCGGACATCGAGGAGGGCGCGCAGCGGCTCGCCCAGGTGATTCGCGAAGACCTGCTCGCCGCCTGCGACCGGTTCGATCTGGCCGCCGACCGGATGACCGGCGCGGACTGGCGCGCGAACGTGGCGCACCGCACCGGGCGGGTGTTCCCGGCCGGCAGCGTCGCGCTGATGCGGCTGTTCGAGGTCTGGGTGCACATGGTCGACCTGGACACCGGCTTCGGCTTCGCGGACGTCCCGGACGAGCACCTCGAACCGATGCTGGAGACCGCCGTGTACCCGCACGCCCACCGCGAGGACGGCGTTGCGGTGTGGGTGCGGGCCGAACTTCCGGACGGCGGTCAGCGCAGCTGGGAGATCCTGGTACCGGTGGCCACGGCCAACTCGACCGAGATCAGCGGACCGGCGCCGGACATGCTCGCCTGGCTCGCCGGGCGCGGCAAGGGCACGGGGCTCAACGGGGACCTGCCCGAACTGCCGTCCTGGGGCTGAGCGGCGATCGCCCGAGCCGCGGCCGGCGTGGTGAGCCACTGGTTGGCCGGCCGCTCGACCAGCCTGGTCATCAGCCAGCCGAGCAGAATCGCGACGGCCGAGCAGATGATCACCCGCCACCAGGCACCGACACCCTGGTCGAGGAGCAACCGGGCGAGCACGAAGCCGAGTTCCTGGTTGACCAGGTACAACCCGTAGGAGATGCCCGCGAGGAAGGTGATCACCGGGGCCAGCCGGCGTACCGGTCCGACGTTCCAGTCCGGGCCGCCCGCCGCCGCCACGATGGCCAGCAGGATCACCCCGAAGGCCACGGTGGACTGGGTGTCGGTGAAGTAGGCGTGCGCGTCCTGCGCGACCAGGACCGCGACCAGGTAGGCACCGAGGTGCCAACCGGACATCCGCTTGGCCGACCAGAGCCAGATCGCCACCCCGGCGCCGAACAGCGCCACCCGGTGCATGGCCAGCCCGTCGAACGCCGACTTGATCCACTGCGCCGCATCGTCCCCGCGCCAGAGGAACCGGATGACCAGTGGCACGACCACCAGCGTCCAGAGCAGCGCCGGCAACCGGTGGCCGCTCCACCGGCCACGCCGCCACAGGAGCGCGGCACAGGTGAACGCCATGACCTGCGCCGGCAGCGTCCAGTAGGAGGCATCGATCCAGTGCAGGCTTGGTGACCAGGCCTGCACCATGAGGAGGTTGCCGACCAGGTCCTGAAGGCTTGGCAGGTACCAGGGGAGGGCCGACCCACCGCCGCCGTCCGGGACGGGGTCGCCGAACAGCAGGCCGAGTGGGCCGTGGAAGTGGTAGTGGTTGAACGCGGCGGTGGCCAGGCGGCTCACCAGGTAGGTCGCCAGCACCGCGACGACGTAGGCGGGCAGCACCCTGGCCAGCCGCTTGGCCAGCCATTTCCCGGTGTCTCCGCGACGGACCGTGACGCAGACGAAGTAGGCGGAAATGACCATGAGGGTGCTCGCGCCGAACTGCAACGGCAGCACGAACGGGTAGGGGCCGAGCTCCGGGTGGTTGATCGGCGCCTGATGGGTGATGTGCTGCAGCACAACGGAGCACACGGCAACCACACGGAGGAGGTCCCAGCTGATCTTGCGCGGGGACGACCCAGGCGGAGTCGCAGGCTGATTCGGCACAATCTCACAGGTTCTCGGGAACAGTCCGTCACCATGTCTCTTCCCGGCGAAGCTATGACGCAAACCTGTGAGCTTGCTTAAGTGGAGCTGTACGTTCCCCGTAGACTACTGTCAGCCACCGTGCAGATCGTCGACGAGTACACCGGCCATGTCGACCCGGGCGGCCCCGCCAGCCGCCGTACCCTCACCGGCCTCACCATCACCAAGATCTCGGTAGGCCTCTACGACAACAACGCTTACCTGCTGGTTTGCCGCGCCACGAACGAGGCGTTACTCATCGACGCCGCGGCGGACCCGGAGCGCATCTCGGACCTCGTCGGCCACACCGACGAGCGCCCGACCCTGCGAACCATCCTTACCACCCACCAACATCCCGATCACTGGCAGGCGCTCGGCGCGGTCGCGGGCGCCTACGGCGCGAATACCCTGGCCCACCCCGACGACGCCGACCCGCTGCCCGTCCCGCCGGATTCCCTGGTGACCCACGGTGACCAGATCCAGCTCGGCAAGCTGACGTTGACCGCCATCCACCTGCGCGGGCACACTCCCGGTTCCCTTGCCCTCCTGTACCGGGACCCCGACACCTACCCTCACCTCTTCACCGGCGACTCGCTCTTCCCCGGCGGTCCGGGGCGGACCACGAGTCCGGACAACTTCACCAGCCTGATGGACGACCTCGAATCCCGCGTCTTCGGCGAACTTCCCGACGACACGTGGTTCTACCCGGGCCATGGCGACGACTCCACGCTCGGAGCCGAGCGTCCGAAGCTCGGCGAGTGGCGCGCCCGGGGCTGGTAGCTCGCTTGCCGCCGGCTCCGCACAGCGCAAGGTGACATTCCTGGCTTCTACAAGCGGAATGTCACCTTGCGCCGTAAGTACGGCGGTCCCGGTGCCGGTGCCGGAATGTTCAAGACCGCCGGTCGGGACTTCGCCAGGATGGGGGCATGACAGTCGATCTTTCCGCGGCGCGGTCCTTCATGGCCAACCATGGCCGGCTCCTCGACCGGCGCCGCCTGGCGCTGCTCCTCGACGAGTCCGACACGGGTGCCGTACTGGCCGCGGTCGACGGTCACCGCAACCCGGACGGCGGCTACGGCTGGGGGCTCGAGCCCGATCTGCGCGCTCCCGAGAGTCAGCCGGCCGGCGCGTTGCACGCGTTCGAGGTCTTCGAGGAGATCGCCCCGGTCACTACCCCCCGGGCGGTCGAGCTGTGCGACTGGTTGGCGGCGGCCACGTTGCCCGACGGCGGCCTTCCGTTCGCGCTCGCGGTCGACGACGATGCCGGCTGCGCACCATTTTGGGCGCGGGCCGATCCTTCGGTCTCCACCCTGCAGAGCACCGCGTTCGCCGCCGGCGCCGCACACCGGGTCGCCGTTCATGACCCGGCGGTCGCGGGCCACCTCTGGCTGGAGACGGCGACTCGCTACTGCCTCGAGGCCATCGCCGCGATCGAGACGGCTCCGCACGCCATCGCATTGTGCTTCGCGATCCAGTTCCTCGACGCGGTGTACGAAACCCATCCGCGGGCGGCCGAACTGCTCCCCCGGCTCGGCCGGTTCATCCCCGGTGACGGCCTGGTGCACGTGGCCGGCGGCGCCGACGACGAGTCGATCCGCCCATTGGACTTCGCGCCGGCCCCTGACCGGCCGGCGCGCACCCTGTTCACCCCGGAGATCATCGACGCGGAGTTGCGCCGGCTGACCGCCGGGCAACAGGCCGACGGTGGCTGGCGGGTCGACTTCGGGAGCTACTCGCCTGCTGCCGCGCTCGAATGGCGCGGCTACGCCACCGTGCGCGCCATATCGATCCTCCGGCGCAACTCCGTCATCTGACGCTGCCCGCCGGGTAGGTGCGCGGCCCGCCACCGCGGGTGCGGTGTCATGCGAATTCCGCCACCCGATATCCAGCGGTCGCGCCGAGCCGGGCATTTTGTCGTCAATCCTTGAGGCACGGGCCACACCGTCGGCGAACCTGAGCTACGCGAGGTTGACACACATGATCATCCGGTCTTCTCCTGGACCCAGATAGTCCGCGTGTAGGTCACCCAGGCCGAAGCCGATCTTGCGGTAGAGCGTGATGGCCACCGTGTTGGACGGTTTCACGGTGAGGCAAACCTGGCGCACTCCGGCGGACGCCATGATGCGCAGCGAGGACAATGCCAGTGACCTGCCGTATCCCCGCCGGCGATAATCCGCACTCACCACATGTCCGAGCAACCAGCCGGTCTCCCGATCCAGACCTGGAACTCCGAGTGCGTATCCGACCAAGCCGTCCGAATGATCGGCAACCAGCCAGCAGTTCGGGTGCACATCAAACAACTGGCGAATAACGAAGTATGGGTAAGTGAGGCCGCCGAATTCCACGTCGAGGGCTGCCACATCCAATAGGTCGGTCGATCTTGCTATCCGGATATCGACATCGCCACCATCCGACTGGCGGCGGACCGGGTCATAGTCATCTCGCGGAGTCGGCCTGATTTTACCCCACACATGGCCCATAATACGCATCGGCGGGCCCGGTGTGACGAAACGTGTACGAGCAGTTGTTCCCAGACAGTGGGAAGGCGCCACCCTGCGGCCATCGGACCCGCGCGGCGGAATGGTTCCTGGCCAGGTCGAGGTGCATGTGCCCGGCACGAACGAGGCAGCGCCGGGCCGGTTGGAACCCAAGCGGAAGGTTCGGAGCCGGGCCGGACACCGCCGACCATTTGGCGACGAATCGGATGCGTGAGTCGGCCAACCGGCCGCACAATTCCGGTACGAATACCACCCGAATGGCGCATTCGACGCCCGGCGAAACAGATGATAATGGGGCCATGATCCACAGCCGGATAGAGTCCGGTCGACCCGCGTCCGCCCGGTCCGCCGCCGCCGGCTGGCCGGTCGCGCGCTGAGGCGGCGCCGGCCACCGCCCCATGTCATCCAATCCTCCGGATCACTCGCCGTTCGTCGACTCGATCACCATCGCCATCACCCGTCGGGTCGACAGCTACCTCGAGCTGCTGGAGACCGCCGAGGAGGAGGGCGCCCTGCGGGCCAAGGAGGCCGAGCTGCTCGACCAGTTCGAGCGCTACGCCGCCGACATCCTGGACCGCTACCAACCGCCCGGCACGCGCAATCGGGAGAGCCTGGTGTTCGCCCACCTCTACGAGGCCAAGGACGAGCGCGCGTTGATCACCCGGCTGCTCGCCGCCGAGGTCGAGTCCCGCGGGCCGCTGCGGCTCACCCAGGCACAGAACGGCCGGCTGGCCCGGATCTTCGAGGGCATCGGCGAGGAGTGCCGGGCGGAGGGCCTGCCGCTGCACGCCGCGCTCGCCTTTGAGCGGGCCGCCGGAATCTACTTGCTGCTCAGTGACAATGCGGCGCGGGACCGCTGCCTCTACGCCAGGATCAGGGCCACGCAGCAGGCCCGCCGGTTCACGGTGCGCAAGGGCCTGGTCGGGCTGTCCTGGATCCTGTGCGGCTACGGCTACAAGCCGTACTGGCTGCTCGCCTGGGTCGGTGCCCAGCTCGCCGTGTTCACCTTCGCGGTGGCGCTGACCGTGCCGGGCTCGATCTGGCACGGCGTGTACATCAGCCTGACCAACTATCTGGATCCGCAGGGCTCCGAGGGGCTGTCCGGCCCGGCACAGGTGGTGCTGGTCGCGGAGAGCTATGTCAGCGCGGTCTCCCTGAGTGTGTTCTTCGCGCTGCTGGTGCACCGCTGGTTCCGGATCTGAGCGCTACCAGCTCGCGTCTTGTCGCGGCGTGTGCTGCAAAGCCTCGAGCGTGCGGATCTGGAGCAGGTCACGAATCCTGGCCACCTGGGCGTTCCACTGCAAGGTGAACCCGGGTCGGCTCTCCAGCCCGTCCCACAACGGCCGCATGGTCGGATCCACGTGTGCGCCGGGCATCCAGAGGTGAATCAGCCGCTCGAGCGCGGCAGCCAGGATCTTGATCGGGTTGGAGCCCTCGGCCAACTCCCGGTCGGCCAGGTCCACGGCGGCGCCGAGCGCGGTGATCAGCCAGTCGTGGAGCGCGAGGTCCTCGCAGAACCGCTCGGCGTAGGGCATCAGCCGCTCCGGCAACACCAGCTCAACCGTGCGCAGCACCTCGCTGTCCACGTGCAACCGCACGGTCGACTCGGCCCAGTCGCCAACCGTCGCGGTCCAACGCAGCCTGGTCGGCCGGAACCGAATGGTGATCTTGTGGTCGAGCTGCGGACGACGCTGGATCCGGCCGATCAGGTACTCGCTGACCGAGCCGAGATCGAGCAAGGTGCTGTCCACGACGTCGTTGCGGTGGCCCTGGGCGAGTTGCGCCACACTCGCCTTGCTGATCGCGTCGATCACCCCCGGCCGAGCCGCGTAGGCCGACCAGGCCTTGCGCTGGTTCGCCTCGGCGCGCGCGACGTGCGACCGGGCCGAGGACTGGAGCACCAGGCCGCCGGTCACCACGGCGTGCACCGCGACCGTGCCGATGCCGCGCGCCTTGACCTGCGGGTCGGTGGCCAGCCGGCAGTCCACGCCGACCAGCACCTCCGGCGAGACGGAGCGGTTCACCGGGCGCTCGCTGACCAGCACCTGTTGCCCTGGCTTGATTCCCAGCAGGTCGATGACCGCCTGCCGGCTCAACCGGTTGGAGCTGCGCAGCAGGCAGGTGTGAACCTCACCCAAGATCAGCATCGGGCGTCCCCCGCGCACCGGGATTCTCCGGTTCCTGGATGAAGACGTGCGACACCCGGCGGGTGACCTGTGCGGGCACGACGACGCCCTCGTCGAGCCCGCGGCTGATCACCTGGTTGATCACCGCCTGGTCCAGGTCAAGGTGGTTGAGAATGACGTGCACCGCGTTCTCGATGGCGACGTAGGTGTGCGGCAGGATCGAGGTGGTGCGGTAGGCCGAGAACGGCGCCGCCCGCTGGTTGAGCTGGATGACCGCGGGCATTTCCTCCCAGGTCTCCGGCCAGTCGGTGTCGGCCGGCCACGGCTGCGGCTGGGCCACCGGCTCGCCCTTGAAACGCAGCATGCCGAGCCGCATCAGGTGCCACACCGCCGCGAGGAACGGGCAGGACCAGGTGCGCTTGGGCGCCAACTGCCCGTCCCGCCGTTCCGTGGTGTCCTTCCACAGCTCGACATCGACGAAGATCGAGTGCTCGCGCTTGCCGAACTCCACCGGCGGGCGCCACACCTTGACCTGCATGGCCTGATCGACGTCGCCGTCCATGGAACGCTCGCCGTTGCACAGCCAGCCGGTCTCATGAAGCGGCGGACGAGATCCGTTGGTGCCGACCGGAGGTTCCGGCAGCAGCATCGCGGCGGTGAGCTCGGCAAGTGGCACGCCGTTGGCCACGTGGCAGCCGGCCTCCCTGGCGATGTAGTCGATGCCGACCCCACAGTCCTCGGCAATCCGCAGCAGCTTCGGGAGGATGTCCCCTGGCTTGGCGTCCCCGCCGAAGTAGTCATCGGTGAGGAAGCAGGTGCTGATCCGGGCCTTGGTGTCGCCGAACTCCGCCCGGGCGCCGGCCTTCGCCGCCTCGATCCATGGGATCACGCGGCTGAACTGCGCATGAATCCGGTCCTCGCCGTTGAGCAGGTCGTCCATGTAGAAGTGACCGACCTCGATGGACAGGTGGGCGAGCTGCACCTGCCGGGGTGGGGCCTGCTCGGTCGCCTCGCTGTAGACGGCGGTTTCCCTGGCGCTCACAACTTTTCCCACCAGGTGTCGTCGATCAGCTTGTCGGCCAGTTCGCGGAACGCCGTCACGGTTTCCACCTTGGCGATGTTCGCGGACACGTCGGCATCGGCGATGACCTGCTCGCGCCACTGCAGGATCGGCTCCATGGGCGTGCTGCCAAGGGTTCGGCTCCAACCGAGCTTCAGCCGGTTGGCCAACTTCTTCAGCTCCGAGTCGCAGGCCCGGAGCCAGGTCGCCTGAGGCGCGCTGTCGGTCACCAACGCGGAGTTCAGGTTGGGCACGGCGGTGCGGACAAACCGGACGGAGTCGAGCAGCTCGTCCCGGTCGTGCCCGCTGTTCCCGCCGACGTCGAGCATCCCGCGACCGTCGAACACCAGGCTGTGCGCGGCCACGATGTGCTGTTGGGTCCACCGGTGATAGACCAGCCAGCGCGACGTGGTCGACCGCAGCACGTCCTCCGCGGTCGCCTTGAGTGCCATGGCCACCGCGTGCGACCGCCCCGCGCTGAGGTCGACGAAGCAGACGTCGAACTCGCCGTCCAGCTTCACGAAAAGCTCGACGCAGCGCTCAACCCGCTTGGGGGTGCTGGAGAACTCCGCACCGCCGCGGTCGCCGGGGAAGAGCACCAGCCGTCCGTTGCCCGCGGCCGAGGCGCGCAGGTGGGTACGGCTGGAGTTCTGGAACACGTCGACCTGGCGCGGGTCGCTGGCATCGCCCGCGACGAACGAGTGCAGGCCGCCGCCGCCGTCGACGCCGCGTTCCACCTTGGCCATCTGGAAGATCGCGCCCGCGGTCGGCGAGCCGAAGTCGAAGTCCAGGTAGGCCACGTTCTTGCGCTGCGCCAGATGGAAGGCGATGTTGCAGCTGGTCACCGATCTGCCGGTGCCGCCCTTGTCCGATGCCGCGAAGACCAGCATGGCTAGATGCTCCTGATCGCGTCGAGATGAGCGACGGTCAGCTGGTCCAGCCGGCGCAGGGCCTCGTTGGCCAGCGCGTTTGCCGTGCCGGGCTGCCGGACCAGCAGGCGCCTGGCCCTGGCCAGGGTGGCCTCGATACTGGACAGCTCGGCCTGCCGCACCGGGGTCTCATCCGCGCCGCTTTCCAGCATCTCCTGGTTGAGCAGGTGGTCCGCCTCGTGCAGCAGGTCGAGCGCACGCGACTTCACCTGGGTACTGCGCAGCGGCGGATCGGCGAACGTGCGGGCCGCGGCGACAAGTGCCTCGACCACCCGCTCGGTGAGGTACCAGGACGGCTTGTCCTGCGGCTTGCGCTCGCCGTGCGGAAACAGCACCTTGCTCGGGTCGTCCCAGAGTCCGCTCGCCGGCCCCTGACTGATCTTGCGCAGCAGCAGGTGGTCCATCGCCGCCTCGGCCAGCCGCATGAGCTGGTCGCGGGCGTCGACGTTGGCGGAGAGCCGGGCGGACTGGACCGCGCGCTTGAGCAGCAGCGGAGCGAAGTCCGCCACGCTCCAGAAGAGCTGCTGGCCCATCCGTTCGCTGCCACCCAGCCGCATCTGCACGCCGGGCACGTGCATGGCGACCGAGGCGTCCTGCTGCATCACCCGGCGGGTGATCCGGCCGCGCTGGGCCAGCGCCTCGAAGATCAGCACCAGGCGGTTCAGGTCGTCGTCGGTCGCCTCGCGGTTCTGCAGGTCCTGCACCAGCACCGCGGACACCAGCAGACTGAAGTAGTCCGACTCCTCGCTGTCCGAGGTCTGCCACGGGATGTCCTCCAGCGGCCACTTCTGGTCACCGAACCGGGCGATCGTGCCCCAGTACCGCTGGGTGAGGTCACCGCGCAGCTGAAGGGCCTCGTTCAGCCGGCGCTGCTCGTCGTTGAGCAGGCCGAGCTCGCGGGTGCGCTGCGAGCGAAGGTCGTTGATGCCGTCCAACGCCACCACCGTCGAGTACAGATACGGCCGTGGATCGGCGACGCCCTCCTGCTTGGTGATGACCGGCTGCTCGTCGAAACCGGAGTCACCGAGGACCACCGGAACGTTCGCGGAGTTGCGCACGATGCCCCAACCCCAGCCGCACTCGAAGAGCCGGGCTTCCTCGCTCAGCCCGACCTCGCCGGCCACGCCGATCCGGACGTCGTCGAGCAACCGAGCCCGCACCCTGGCCAGCCGGTTGCGCAGGTTGTCGAGCACGACCTCGTCCAGCGCGTCGTTCTGGTTCATCATCTTGAGCATCACGGCGTGTGCCGGATCCGAGGAGCCGACCGTGTTCACCACGAAGCTGCGCAGCAGACCGATCATGGCGCAGGTCAGCCGCTTGCTGAAGGCGTGTTCGAGCTCGTCGACCCGCTCGGTCAGCGTCGGCTTGCGGCGCAACAGGGTCAGCGGCTTGAACACCGCCAGGAAGCCCAGCGCGGCCAGGCACAGCGTGACCGACATGGAATAGGAGTCGACGACGCCGATCTCGCGTTGGTCCTCGGTGAGCGACTCGGTCCCGGAGGCGTCCGGACCGCCGGCGTAGGACGCGGTGCGCACGTAGCTACCGCCGGCGAAGTTCGGTTGCCCGCGATCGTCGGTGTAGAACGTGATGTAGTCCACCAGCACGTCGACCAGCCGCTGCGGGATCGTGCTCGGATCCCCCAGCGGCTCAAGGGCTTTGGCTACGTCCTCGGCCATGTCGTCCGGCCGGTCCAACGCGAGGTTGGTCAACTCGGTCGCCGGGTACAACAGGCAGAGCAGCTGCTCCGCGTCGCTGATGGAGTTGCGGTCGTCGCGGCCGCCCCATACCCAGGTACCTTCCTGGAACGAAGCTCGGATCACCGATCGCCAGATGTCGACGATCTGCCGGCGCGGTTGGATTCTCACACTGGCCGTCCTGAAGGATGCGTGGCAAGACGAAGGGTCTGACCGGGGGGAGCGTTTTGCCCGCGTCTGGTGACCAGCTCGAGGGTCGGCGACACGTTAGCACTACCTACCACCTCCGGGTAGTCACCCGTCCCTAAAGTTGAGGTCCGACAATTGTCGCAGCCAATGCCGATGCTGGGAAGTACCAGTTCACGGCCGACGGGGTCGACCAATAGCGACGGCCGATGTAGCACCGGCCAATTCCACATAATGCGAATGTGGGAATCGTGTGGCTAGCCGACTTTCGTATAGTTCAGGTCGAAGTCCTTTTCCCACTCGACGCCGTTCGGGGACTGCGCCCAGTGGCCGGTGATCGTGCGGCCGCCCGCGCCGAACGTCCCGGTGAACCGTTGGTGAAATCCCGGGCTGTTCCGCCAGATCGTCCATGCCCCGCCGGCCATGGCCATGCGGTAGACCCGCTGCACGCCACGAGAGTCGTCGTAGAGCATGGTGAGCTCCCCGGCCGAGTCGTCCAGCCCGATGATCCAGGTGGTGGCGGACGGGGCGTGCCGCGCCCATTCACTAGCCGGCGGCGCGGATTCGGTGGTCTGCCGCAGGAACGCGCCCCCGTCCTGCCATTCGAACACCGACCTCGCGGTACCGACCACCGTTGTGTCCAGCACCGCCTCGACTCGCCACTCCCCCACGAACAGATCCAATGCGCTCAGCTGGGGATGGCGCCGTTCGGCCGTCATCACGATGTCCCTTCTCGATTCCGACTGTCCCCGTTGAGACGAAGGTCAGCGGAAAACTCATCGGAAGGAGACGACGATGACCGGTCTTGCCCGGCGTCCGATGGCGCGACCGCAGCCACCGCCGCCCAGTCCGGCGAGCGGTCCCGGTGGCTGTCCCGCTCAGCTGGGATCGGGCTCCAGCAGGTGGACAGAACCGTTGCCGTCGCCGTTGCCACTGAGCGCGGACACGGCGGCCACCTGCACGCCGGCGCCCGGCCGGGCGTCCCGGATCGCGGTGCCGAGCTGGGACGCGGTGGTCTCGGCGGTCCACCGGTGGCGGAGCTCGAGCAGGCGGACCCCGATCAGCTCGAGCGCCTGACCCGCCGGCTCTAGCACCCGGCTCTCCACCTCGAGGTGGTCCACCTCCTCCGGTGTCGCGTCGGCGTGCTTGAGCGTGTGCCAGAGCTGCGACGTGCACGCGGTGCGCAGGTACTCGTCCGGGTCCTGGTGGCCGTACCAGGACTGGTAGAGCAGGTCCGGGTTGACCACGAAGGTGATCGAGTAGTGGGTGTCCCAGGTGCGGCCGTCCCTCGGCACCTGCACGTTGAGCTGCCAGGTCTGGGGCAACGCGGAGCGCTTCAACACGCCGCCGACGAACGGCACATGGAAGGCCCAGCCCGGCCGGATGGGCTGCGCGGTGCGGCGCACCTTGCCACGCAGGTGCCGCAGGCCCAACTCGTCCTGGTTGACGTACTTGACGCTCTTGGCCAGCAGAATGGTGGATATGGCCGCGATGAGCAGCGCCTTGAGCCAAATACCGACGGAGTCCCAGACATGATCGATCAACGGCACGCTGGTCAACATGGTCGATCACCTCAATCCAGCCGGTCGGTCGGCCTGAGGTCGTCAAACCGGACAAGACGGCATGGCCAGAGTGTGAGTGGGAATGTCGCGAATTTCTATACCCCTTAGTCTCTTTCCAGCGGGATTTGACCCAAAGGTGGGTACCTTCTCGTCGATCCCGCGTCGCACCGGAGGATCGTCGCCACGGTCCGGGGCCGGCTGATATCGCCACGCCACCTGCCCGCCACCACCCTCGCGCTGGATAGGGTTGTCGAGCACCGACGCGCAGAGGAGAACACCGCATGGCACTCGAGAGGCCCAACGTCGACGCCGGAGCCGGCACGCCCCCGGCCGACCTGGTCGTCGAGGACGTCACCGTCGGGGAGGGCGCTGAGGCCACCTCCGGGCAGACCGTGACCGTGCACTACGTCGGTGTGTCGCACGCCTCCGGCAAGGAGTTCGACGCCTCCTGGAACCGTGGCCAGCCGTTCAGCTTCCCGCTCGGCGGCGGCAAGGTGATCGCCGGCTGGGACCGCGGCGTGGCCGGCATGAAGGTCGGCGGCCGGCGCCGCCTGGTCATCCCGCCGCACCTGGCCTACGGCGACCGCGGGGCGGGCGGCGTGATCAAGCCCGGCGAGACGCTGATCTTCGTCGTGGATCTGCTCGGCGTCGGGTAGTCACGCGGTCAGCGCGGCCCTGGCGGCCGCGGCGGCCCGAGCGGCGTAGCCGCCGCCGAACAGCACCGTGTGCACCAGCAGCGGGAAGAGCTGGTGCAGCGGCACCCGGGCACGCCAGCCCTCGGCCAAGGGCGTCGCCTCGCGGTAGGCGGCCACAATCCGGTCCAACTCCGGGCAGCCGAACAGCGCGAGCATGGCCAGGTCGGTCTCCCGGTGCCCGCCGTGCGCCGCGGGATCGATCAACCAGGCCTGCTCGCCGGCCCAGAGCACGTTGCCGGACCAGAGGTCGCCGTGCAGCCGGGCGGGCCGCTCCGGCGCACCGGCGAGCTCCTCGACGCGCCCGCAGACCTCGCCGATGACCTGGGCGGACGGCCCATCCAGGTACCCAGCGTCCACGGCCAGCCGGAGGTAGGGCTCCAGCCGGTGCTCCGCGTACCAGGACGGCCAGAGCGGGTTCGGCTCGTTGCGCATCTCGGCGGTGCCGATCCAGGCCTGTACCGGCCCACCGGGCGGTGCGGCGCCGAACGCCGGGGCGCCGGACTGGTGCAGCGCGGCGAGCGCCCGGCCGAGCGCGGCCGCGGCCGGCCCGCTCGGTACCCCCTCGGCCACCAGGGTCAGCACCAGCCAGTGGTCGTCGCTGCCGAGCACGTCGGGCAGTCGTACCACGCCGGGTTCGGCCAGCCAGGCGAGCGACGCGGTCTCGGCCCGCACCGCGCTCGGTTCGTCATGGCGCTTGGCCACGACCGACTCGCCACCGGCCAGTCGCACGGTGAACAGCTGTCCGCCGAGCGGCCGGACGGCCGTCGCGCAGTGCCCGGTGAGCTCGGCGACCGCCAGTGCGGCCGGATGCGCGGCCATCACGGGCCGAGGCGCTCGCACACCCAGTCGAGCAGGCCGGGTACCGCCGACTCGATCATGGTGAGCACCTCGGTGAAGCCATGCCTGCCGCCGTAGTACGGATCGGGAACGTCCAGGTCACCCGCGGCGGCGGGGTCGAAAGAGCGCAGCAGCCGAACCCGCTCCGGCGCCTGACCCTGATGCTCGAGCAGGTCGCGCAGCGCGTGCTCGTGGCCGGCGTCCATGGCCAGCAACAGGTCCGCGGCCAGGTGGTGCTCGTCGACCTGGGCCGCGACGTGTCCGGTCGGGTATCCGCCCTCGGCCAGCGTGCGCACCGCCCTCGAGTCGGCCGGATCGCCTACGTGCCACGGTCCGATGCCGGCGCTGCTCACCCGTACCCGCTCGGCCAGCCCGGCCCGGCGCAGGTGGTCGCCGAACACCAGGGCGGCCATCGGCGAACGGCAGATGTTGCCGGAGCAGATGAAGCTGAGATGCAGCTCAGCCATGGAGCCGGTCCAACAGCGCAACCATCGCGGCGGGGCTCTCGACGTGGGCGTTGTGGCCGAGCCCCGGCAGCACCACCGGGTCGGCGCAGAGGGCGCGCAGGTGATCCTGGGGCGACATCGGGTCGTACTCGCCGGCCGCGAGGGTCACCGTGGCCCGGCTGGCGGCGAGCAGGCCGGGCAGGTCCGGCGCGCCGACCGCGAAGGCGGCCGGATCGAGGGCCAGCCGCCAGCCGTCGCCGGTCTCCAACAGGCCGGGGTCGACCAGTGGCGAGTCGGGCGGCAGCAGGCCGGACAGCCCGGCCACCCGCAGCGCCCGGTCGGCGGCCTCGGCCCTGGTGGGGAACACCCGGCCCGGCCGGCTGGCCAGCTCGGCCGCCTTGGCCAGCTCCTCGGCCGACCAGCGCACCTTGATCCCCAGCCCACACACCGCCGAGACCGGCACCCCGAACCAGCCGCTGGCCAGCACCAGGCCGACCACCCCGCCGAGCGAGTGGCCGAGCACCGCGTGCGGACGGCCGGGCTCGAGCACGCCGGCCACCGCGGCGGCGAGGCCGCCGAAGGTGTAGCGCGCCAGCGCGTCCGACCTGCCGTGCCCGGGCAGGTCGGGGATCACCCAGCTGCCCGGCCAGCACCCGGGAAGCAGGTCGGCAACGCCCTGCCAGACCGCGCCGGTGCCGCCGAGCCCGTGCAGCAGCACCAGGACCGGACCGCCGCTGCCGCCGCGCACCGCCTTCACCGACCCGCCACTCACGACAGTTCGGTGATGTCCGATCAGCTCATCCACGCTGCGATCCTGCCACGCACCGCAGGACACAATGGCTGCCATGAGCTCCGACTCCGCCGTCGTGATGAACCCGGACACCTACCTGACCGGCGTCCCGTACGCGGCGCTGGCCCGGCTGCGGGCCGACGCGCCGGTCGGCTGGATGGCGGAACCCGCCGTGGACAGCTGGCCGGCCGGCCCCGGATTCTGGGCGGTGCTGCGGCATGCCGACGTCCGGCGGGTGCTGCGGACGCCCGCCGTGTTCTCCTCGCAGCTCGGCGCCACCCAGATTCGCGATCCGGCCACACCTGCGGCGCTCGGCTACGTCCGCCGGATGATGCTCAACCTGGATCCGCCGGAGCACTCCCGGCTGCGCGGCCTGCTCGCCGCCGCGTTCACGCCACGGACGATCGCCCGCCTCGAGCACCGGATCGCCGGCTGGGCAAGGGATCTGGTCGCCGCGGTGGTCGAGCGGGGCGAGTGCGACTTCGCCAAGGACGTCGCCGCGGACCTCCCGCTGCTCACCCTGGCCGAGGTGTTCGGGGTGCCGGCGCAGGATCGCTGGCTGATGTTCGACTGGAGCAACCGGGTGATCGGCTACCAGGACCCGGAGTACGCGGCGAGTGCGCGGGCCGGCGCCGGCTCGACCGAGCTCGCGCGCCGGGCGATCGCGCTGCGTCCGGTACCGGACGCCACCGGGCGGATGCCGGATCCCCGGACCAGAGAAGGGATGCCGGACCTCTACGCCTATGCGCACGAGCTCGGCGAGTACAAGCGGCGCAACCCGGGCGACGACGTGATGAGCAACCTGATGCGACACGTTGACGACTCCGGCGGACGGGTCGGCATCGAGGAGTTCGAGAACCTCTTCTGGCTGTTCTCCGTGGCGGGCAACGAGACTCTGCGCAACGGGCTGCCAGGAGGGATGCTGGCGCTACTGTCCAACCCGGACGCGCAGCGCGCGCTGCGGGCAGATCCCGCCCTACTTCCCGCTGCGGTGGAGGAGATGCTGCGCTGGTGGACCCCGGTGATGCATTTCCGGCGAACGGCCACGGTGGACACCGATCTGGCCGGCGTGCGGATTCGGGCCGGCGACAAGGTGGTGGTCTGGTTCTCCGCCGCCAACCGGGACGAGTCGGTGTTCGACGAGCCGGACACGTTCTGCCCGCGCCGCTCCCCCAACGACCACCTGACCTTCGGCCACGGCCCGCACTTCTGCCTCGGCGCGCACCTGGCCAGGGTGCAGTTGCGGGCCATGTTCGCCGCCGTGCTCGACCTCCTTGACGAGGTCGAGCCGGCGGGCGAACCGGTTCGGCTCCGGTCCAACTTTCAGAACGGAATCAAGAGCCTGCCGATCCGGTGGCGGGTCAGCAGCCGCCGCAGTTGAAATACGTTATGTCCCAGTGGTTTCCCTCAAGGAAGTAGATATTCCCGGCGCCGGACTGCCACTTGCTGCCGCCGATCGAGGCGAAGTTGCGCTGGATGTAGCCGGTCAGGCAACTGCTCAGGCTCATGTCGAGCTTGTAGCCGTTCCAGTGGCTGTAGGTGCCGCTGGCGTGACCGGTCTCGGTGCCGCCGGTGACGTTCAGCGCGCAGCCGCTGGCCGACCTGAGGGTCTGGGCGCCCTGGATAGTGGCCAGGTTGACCTGGTCGAACGAGGTGCAGGTCGAGTTGTTGCGGTTACTACAGCCGCCGCTCGACGACCAGGTGATGTTGGACGAGCGCAGCCGGGAGGTTGCCTCCGCGTGGGTCAGTTTGGTGACCAGGATCGAGAATCCGCCGGACGGGCTGACGGACTCGACCGGGTCGTTTTCCTTGTCCACCGAGGCGTGCGCGGTGACCGTGGTCAGCAGCAGCGCGGCGGCCGCGACCGTGCCGGTGACGAGCGAGCGGAGCAGAGCGGTTCTCATACGACGGAAGTCCTTCCCGGTTGGGTGCAGGGAACCTGGGAGATCACCAGCCGTAGCGTAATAGTTACTTACCAAATAGCAAGGTTTTACGGAAACTTCCAACGTCAGCGGCCGGCCGCCATCAGGTCACGGATCGCCAGCGGCACCATGACGCCGCCGGGAAGGTGACCAGGAACGCTCACCAGCGGCGCGGATCGACGCCCTCGCGCGCGGCACCGCGTCCGGCCTCGCGGGTGGTCACGGCCGGCGGTCCAGCGGCTCCCGTGGTTCCGGCTGCTCGGCGACCACGAGCAACCGGCGCAGCAGGTCGGAGAGCTGCCTGCGGTCGGCCGGCGGCAGCGCGCCGAGGATGCGCCGCTCCTCCCGTCCGACCGCGTCCAGCGCCGCGCGCCACGCCAGCGAGCCGGACTCGGTAAGCTCCACATCCACCCTGCGCCGATCCACACTGGACTGTTGACGGTGTACATAACCCCTTTGCTGCAACGAATCCAACCGGCCGGTCATCGCGGCCGGCGACACCCGCAGCTCGGCGACCAGCTCCGAGGGCACCGCCCGCCCACCGCGCACCGCCAGCGCGCGCAGCGTGGAGAACTCGAAGTCCTGGAGGTCGTACTCGGCGAGGCTGCGCTCCTTGACCTTGCCAAGGTGCCGGACCAGAAATGCCATCCTGGTCACCACCGCCTCGATGTCGGGGTCGAGCGACGGCAGCGCGGGCAGCCAGCGCTCAAGGCGATCGTCCACCGAGTCCCGGCTTTCCATACCGACGAAACTACCCGGATTCGGCACATCGGCCGGCGCGACGCAACCAGGTCGGACCCCGCACGTCTGGTTAAGCACCCAGCGCTGGGATCCACCGCCAAATCTCGAACCGGCAGGAGGTCCTGGAGATGACCACACCACTGAGACGCGGACTGACCGCGCTCATCGCCATCCTGATCACGCTGATCGGCACCGTAGCCGCCGTTGCGGCGGTCTCGCCCGCCGCGCAGCCCTCAACTCCGGTACTGACCGGCATTCGCACCGGTCTGAACCCGGGTTTCGACCGGGTCGTGCTCGACCTGTCCGGCCCGCAGCCCGGGGTCAGTTATCGGCAGGTCGATGAGTTGATCTCGGACGCCTCCGGCGAGATCGTCTGGCTCACCGGCGAGTTCTTCATCGAGGTGCCGGTCGTTCCGGCCGCCGCGCACGATCAGAACGGCAACCCGACCTACACCGGCCCGCAGAAGTTCCGTACCAGGAATCTGCACAACGTGATGGCGGTCGCGATCACCGGCGACTTCGAGGCCACGTTGACCATCGGGCTCGGCACCCGCTTCCAGTCGTGGGTGCGGGTGTTCACCCTCGCCGCGCCGACCCGCGTCGTGATCGACGTCGGCAACTGAGCGAACCGACCCGGCGCTGCCCGCAGGCTCACCCACTGCGGGCAGCCCGAACGCCTATGCTCGGCTCATGATCGGCAGTCGGGGACGGGTCACCGGCCGGATCGGGCCGGGGCTGGTTGGCGAGGTGTTGCTGCCGGTGCGTGGCGGCGTCGAGGCGTTCTACGCCTACCCGGCTGATCCCTCCGAAACCATCGAGATCGGCACCCAGGTGTTCGTGGTCGACTTCACCGAACCGCGCGCGGTGTACGTACGGAGATGGGCGTCACTCGGATAGGTGGCGAAACCTCTGGCGCGCCACGGATTTGAGGTCTAGCTTTCCGTTCAGGTGTGCCGGGAAGTCTGGTCGGCGAGGTTTAACCGCGCAGGCGTTCGCGCCTCACGACTTCCCGGGAGAGAAGCCATGTCCGACAACATCTTGTTTGCCATCGGTGGCAGCGTTGTCATCCTGTTCGTGCTGTTCGTTCTGCTCCGCGCCCTGTGGCGGGTGGCGGAACCCAATGAGGCGCTCATCATCTCCGGGCTCGGCGCGCGGTTCGCGCACAGCACCGACGACAGCATGGGCTTCAAGATCGTCACCGGCAAGGGCGCGCTGGTCCTGCCCGGTTTCCAGACCGCGCGGCGGATGTCGTTGGACACTCGGTCGTCGGAGATAGCCGTGTCCTGCGTGACCAACCAGGGGATTCCGGTGCACGTCCGCGGCGTGGTGATCTACAAGGTAGGCGACGACTTCTCGTCGATCGCCAATGCCGCCCGCCGGTTTCTGGACCAGCAGGAGGCCATGGACACCCGGATCCACAGCGTGTTCGCCGGTCACCTGCGCTCGATTCTCGGCGCGCTCACCGTCGAGGAGCTGATTCGGGACCGGGAGCGGCTCACCGCGGAGGTGCGCAGCTCGTCGGCCACCGAGATGGTCAAGCTGGGTCTGGTCGTGGACTCCATGCAGATCCAGGAGGTCGATGACGCCTCCGGTTACATCGCCAACCTGGGCAAGCCGCGCGCCGCCGCGGTCGCCTCCGCGGCGCGCATCGCCGAGGCGCGGTCCGACCAGGAGGCGACCGAGGCCGAGCAGGTGGCCAACACCAAGAAGGCGGCCGCGGTAAGGGAAAGCCAGATCCACCAGGCCGGCTTCCAGGCCGACGTCGACCAGGCCAAGGCGAAGGCCATGCAGGCCGGGCCGCTCTCCGAAGCGACCGCCCGGCAGGAGGTGGTGGTTCAGGAGACCAGGGCCGCCGAGCTCGAGGCGGAGCTGGCCGAGCGGCGGTTGCAGGCTCAGGTGCGCAAACCGGCCGACGCCAAGGCATACGAGACCAGGACCCGGGCCGACGCCGAGCGCGACGCGCAGATCGCCCGCGCGCAGGCCGAAGCCCGGCAGACCGAGCTGCGCGCCGTGGCCGATGCCACCCGGGTGACCGCCGAGGCGGATGCGGCCGCACACGCCGCGACGACCAAGGCCGAGGCGGCGGCCACGGCGACCAGAGCCACCGGTCTGGCCGAGGCGGACGCGACCAAGGCCAGAGGACTGGCCGCCGCGGATGCCGCCAAGGCCAAGGGCCTCGCCAAGGCACAAGCCGTCGAGGCTCGCGGTCTGGCCGAGGGCAAGGCCATCCTGGCACGAGCCGACGCGCTCGCCACCAACCAGGAAGCCGTTATCGCCCAACAGCTTGCCGAGAAATGGCCGGAGATCGTGGCGGCCGGCGCGCAGGCGTTCGCCAACGTGGACCGAATGGTGGTGTTCAACGGCGCGGACGGGGTGTCCGACATGCTCACCAAGGCGCTCTCGCTCGGCGGCACCGGGCTGGGGCTGGCCCGTGAGTTGATGGATACCATGCGCCCCACCCAGTCCAGCTCGGCACCGCAGCAGACCGACAACGGCGCGGCGGCTCTGCCGGACGTCAGGTGAACGGCAGCCAGGCGCGCTGACCCAGCTTGGCCAGATCGCTCACCAGGACCCCGGACCCGGACACGGTCCACAGCTCGTCGCCGATCACCAGCGCGCGACGCACGGACCGGTCCGGGTACCCGGTTCCGCCGGCCGGATGGCTGACCATGCCAACCTCGGTGAACGAGTCGCCGGACAGTCGCAGCACCAGCGCGCCGGAGGCGGGTTGTGTCGCCTCCCCCTGCGATTGCTGGTTGATCGGCAGCACCAGCAGACCCTTTTCGGGCCAGTAAAGGAAGGCGTGCGGATCGAACTCCACTTCGGACGACCCGCCGGGTAGCTGGTACTGGGCCACCCGGCGGGCCGCGGCCAAGTTTCCGGTGTCGAAAAGGGACACCTGGGTGCCGGTCCGCCTGCCCTGCTCGGTCGCCTCCTGGCCGACGCCGATCAGCCGGCTGTCCCCGGCCGGATGCAGGTACGCCGAGAACCCGGTGATCTTCAGCTCGCCGGCGACCTTCGGCTGCGCCGGATTGGACAGGTCCACGGTGTACAGCGGGTCGGTCTGCCGGAAGGTGACCACGTAGCCGACCGGACCGATGAAGCGCACCGCGTAGATCCGTTCGCCGACACCGAGTCCGCCGACCCGGCCGACCTGTGCGAGCGCGTCGCCGTTGCGGGCCAACACGGTCACCGCGCTCTCCGCCTTGCCCGGCTGGTCGCAGCACGGTCCGGGTTGGCTTGCCGTGGTGGCGATGCGCAGCCGCCCGGCGTACTCGGAGAGCGAGTACTGGTTCAGCAGCGTGCCGGCCACCTCGCCGGAGGCGACGTAGTCGGGCTTGCCCGGCCGCGAGATGTCGAACTGGTACACCTCGGTGCGCCCGCCCTGCGGTGGCGCGAAGCCGCCGGGCTTGCCGTGCAGGCTGTGGTCGTCCGCGACGTAGAGGCTGGTTCCGGTGCCGTACACGGTGTCCCCGTCGGCCACGATGGACACCGGATCGCCGACGCCGAGCTCCTTGACCAGGTCGACCGTGAGCACGGTGAGCATCGACGCGCCGGTGTAGTGCGCCGGATGAGTCACCGCGGTGCACTCGACCAGCTGACCGGAGCTGCGCGATCCGTTCTGCTCCAACTCATAGCGCGGCAGCCAGTCCGAAAGCGACGATCCGCGCACCACGTCCCGGTTGCGCAGGATCGCCTCGTCGGGCGACCGGACGCCATCCGGGTAGACGAACCGCAGCCGCGGCCCCGAGCGCACCACCACCCTGGCCACCGAACCGACCTGGCGCGCGTCGAGATAGCCGCCCTCGACCGACAGCGTGCCGAGCACCTTCCCGGCGCCGGTCAGGTCCACCAGTACGAGCTGGGACTGCGCGTCGAAGCCGTCGCCGATCGGCGGGTCGGGGTTCGGGTTGTCCACGATCGGCGGACTGCCCTTGCGCACGCCGCCACTCACCGGCGCGGCGGTGACCACGAGCGCCCGGTCCCCGCTGATCAGCAGCTGGGTGGCCGGGCTCTGGGGCAGCGCGACGGTGGCCGTCATGGTCCTGGACGCCACGTCGACCACGCGCAGCCGGCCGTCCGCGATGGAGATCAGGCGCTTGCCGTCGGTCTTCACGATGTCCGGCTCGTCGACCCCGGTCTCGTGGGTGTTCGTCGAGGAGTGGTCGGGCGCCGGCTGCTGCTTGGCGCCCGCGTCGGTCGGGCTCGACTCGGCGTTGCGCTCCGGCGCCGCCACCCCACCGGCCGCGGCCTTGGGCACCACGGCAACGTCTTCGATGGCATAGCCGGCCCCGCCGGCGAGGCCGTACGGTCCGACCAGGGGCAGCGCCGCGCCGCGCAGCTGCTCAAGCGCCGAGGCGCAGCCGTCGAACGCCACCAGGCTGATTCCCGGTGCGCCGATCCGATCGGCCCGCCGGTCGCCGCCGGCGCCATTCCCGTCGAACGCGCCGGCCCCGACCAGGCCAACCCCCAGCGCCGACACCAGTACAACCGGTACGGCAATCCGCAGCCACCACGCCGCATCCCGCTTCATGCGGCAAGGACGGAGGATGTCCCGCCGGGCGTTGCACCGAAACCGCCTCCGGCCTCGCCGGGCTGGAGTTTGGCTCGGGTCAGCGCACGAGGGCGCACGCACGAGCTAGTATGGGCGGGTGACCGCCTCGCTCAAGACCGTGCTCGCCAAGGCCGGCCTGCGGGTCGACCCCGACCGGTTCCTCACCCTGGTCGAGGATGCCGCCCGCAAGCTGTCCCCCGCCGATCCGGATCCGGCGGACTACTTCACCGACGAGCAGCGCGACGCGCTGACCGACGTGGGGCTCGACCTCGCGCCGAGGCGGCGCAGCGAGATCGATCACCGGGCCAGGACGGTCGCCGCGCAGGCGGTGCTGCGCGACTCGGCACTCAGCGTGGCCGACGCGGCCCGCGCGGTCGGAGTAGACACCAGCCGGATCCGGCACCGGTTGGCCGCCGGCCGGCTGTGCGGCTGGAAGGACCGGGGCGGCTGGCGGTTGCCCGCCTGGCAGTTCACCAGGGCCGGGGTGGTCCCCGGGCTCGACGCCGTGCTCGCCGCCGTGCCGGACGACCAGCCCGCGCTGGTGCTGGCCGCCTTCATGACCACACCGCAGCCGGACCTGTCGCTGGACAACGCGCCGGCCACGCCGCGGCAGTGGCTGCTGGCCGGCGGCGACCCCACGATTGTCGCCGCGCTCGCCTCGACGCTGGGAACCCCCGCCTGACGATGGCCCGGCTCCCTCAGCCACCCGGACCCGCCGCCCTGCGCACCCTGCTCCGCTCCACCGAGGACATCGTCGCGGTGCACGGCGGCACCCGCCTGGTCCGCATCTTCGCCGCCGGCGGCCGGCACCGGCAGCGCTGGAACGTCTTCCGCTACTCCGGCCCGCTGCCGCACGGCCGGTTCGATCCGCAGCCGCTCGAGGCCGTGGCGGGCAACCGCGAGCACGGCATCCTCTACTTCGGACTGTCGGTGCGGACCAGCGTGGCCGAGGTGTTCCAGGCAACCTCCACGGTGGATCGCAGCACCCGCCGGCCGCATCTCGTCGTGCTGCGCCCGCGCCGGACCATGCGGCTGCTCGATCTCACCGGGCTGTGGCCGACCAGGGCCGGCGCTTCGCAGGAGATCAGCACCGGACCAAAGCTCGTCACCCAGGCATGGGCGCGCGCCATCCGGGAGGCCCACCCCGACCTGGACGGTCTCTGGTACCGCTCCTCCATGGACGCCGGTGACCCCGCGGTCTGCCTGTGGGATCCGCCGGCCGCGGGCGCCCTGCCCACCAGCCCGGACCTGCTCCTGCCGCTCGACTACCCCGGCCTCGACCTGCCCCTTGCCCGGGTGTGCGCGCAGCTCAACTACACGTTGCTCTAGATGTACTGACCTGAGAGGTTGGGGACGCGGCTGGCGGGTGGTTTGCCGTTGAGTGCGGTGTGGCCGCGGTGGTGATTGTAGGTGTGGAGCCACTGTGGCAGTGCTTGGCGTCGCTCGGTCTCGGATCGGTAGGGGCGGGCGTAGGCCCATTCGTCGAGCAGGGTGCGGTTGAACCGTTCGACTTTGCCGTTGGTCTGGGGCCGGTAGGGGCGGGTGCGCTTGTGCGTGATTCCGGCGGTGGTGAGGGTGTCGCGCC